>CAVOLB010000131.1:0-48486 GCA_963696655.1 uncultured Alphaproteobacteria bacterium | reverse complement strand
AAATGCGCAATGGCATAGAACCAGGCGCCCAGTGACAGCACACCAATCAGGGTACGCCAGGCATGCATCATCGGCACCGGCGTGCGCAGGGGTGTGCCGCGCGCCCGCAACACCAGCGCCATAAAAATCACGCTCACCACACCACGGTAAAACACCAGTTCAAACAGGTTGAACTCATTTGATGCGATCTTGATGCCCACGGCCATGGTGGCAAAAAAGAACGAGCCCCAAACCATCCAGAGTGCTTGCATCGCGTGATGTTTTAATCAAATAGGGCTCTAGCCCCCGTGTAGTGGGCGTAGGAAGTCCCGCAGCGCCTGCTGGACGCCATTCCGCGCAAGGCGAAATAGCGGCGCGCGACGGATCCGATAGAGGAAGCCGCCGCGACGCTGCGCCGCCTCAAGTCCCGATGAAATAGCGCTGGAACTCGAAGTCCGTGATCTGGGCCGCCATCCAGCTGTCGAAGGCGTCGAGCTCGGCCTGGCGGCTCAACGCGTAATGCGCCTTGAACTCCGCGCCGAAGACGCGGTCGATGAAGGCGGATCCGGTGAAGCTCTCGATCGAACCCCTCAGGGTGCGGGACAGGGCCGGCCGGTTGAGGGCGCCGGGATTGCCGGGGGCCGCCGGCTCCAGCGCCATCTTCTCTTCGACACCGTCGAGCCCGGCCGCCAGCATCGCCGCGACCGAGAGATAGGGGTTGATGTCGGCCCCCGGCACGCGATGCTCGAACCGCGCGGCATCGGCGACCGGCGTGGTGATGGCGCGCACGGCCGCGGTGCGGTTCTCGTAGCCCCAGGACGCATCCTCCGGCGACCAGGCGCCGCGATCGAGACGGCGGTAGGAATTGACCGTGGGCCGGAACAGCAGGTGCGATTCCGGCAGCCGCGCCAGGAGGCCCGCCAGATAGTGCTGCGCCACTTCGGAGAGCTTGTTGGCGCCGGCGGCGAAGCTGTTCTTGCCGTCGCGCCAGAGGCTCTGATGGTGATGGCCGCCGCAGGCGCTCTCCCGGCCCGGCGTCTGGAAGCGGGTCATGAAGGTCGCGACCATGCCGCGCTCGGCGCAGATCTCGCGCAAATGCAGCTTGGCCCGCATCGCGTCATCGGCGGCCTCGAGCGCCGGCTTCGGCGCCAGCGCGAACTCGTACATGCCATAGCCATACTCGGTCACGACCGAGGCGACGCCGATATTGATACTGGCGAGACGGTCGATGAATTCGGCCATGAAGGACTGGTAGTCGCCGCTGCGGACCAGGTCGTAATTGACGAAGGAATGGCCCCAGGGCTTGAGCTCGCGATAGCGGCCCGCCCGCATCAGGTCGTGGTCGGCATGGAAGATGCCGAACTCGTATTCGAGCGCGAAGATCGGCTCGTATCCCAGCTTGCGCGAACGATCCTCCTGCGCCTGCAGAATGGCGCGCGGATCGAGTCCGCAGCGCCGCCCGTCCAGCATGAAGGAGTTGAGGATCACCGAAGCGAAACGCGGATCCCAGCCGTGGTGGCGCACGGTCGCCGGGTCGGGCAGCGCCATGATGTTGGGATAGCCATTGTCGTCGTTGCTGATCGGACCGCTGAAGACCGGCACCGGCAGCGGGTTGCCGTCGCTATGGGCGACGCAATAGAGGATCGCGTTCAGGGCGTCGCCGTTATAGGAGAGCTTGAAGGGCGTGGTCTTGCTGCGATAGACGCCGTTGATCTCCGGCATATGCACATGGATGAAGCGCGCGCCCTTCTCCGCGAGCTCGCGCTGGAGTTCCTGCAGCCGCGCCTTGCGCGCCGAAACCGCGTTCTCGAAATCCGTCGTCATATCCTACCTCGCCTTGCTCGCGTCGTTCCTGTCGCCGGGATCGCCTTGCGATCCGGAAGCCGCCTCGACGGAAGTCCGGCGGCCGAACCATTGCCGCAGCAGCTCGTCGAACTCGAGGCGGGAAATCATGCCCTTGGGGCGGAAGATCATACTGAACACGATGACGCCGCCCATGGCGAGGCCGGAGAGGCCGAGCAAAGGCGGGGTCTGCCAGTTGCCGATGGTGACGCCGTTCTCCAGCGTGCGGATGACCTCCAGCACGGTCGAGAGCAGCACGCAGCCGAAGACCGCACCCGAGACGGTCCGCAGGCCGCCGAGGATCAGCATGGCGAGCGTCGTCAGCACCAGCTCGAAATGGAAGGCGCGGGCGTTGATGGTGCCCATGAAGTAGGCGTAGAGGACGCCGCCCGTCGCGCAGAACATGGCGCCGACCACCCAGGCGATCAGCCGCAGCCGCACCACGTCGACGCCGAAGGCGCGCGCGGCCAGCAGGCTCTCGGCGCTCGCGCGCAGCTGCAGTCCCACCCGGCTGTCCTTGAAGAGCCGCGCCAGCACGATGCCGACGACCGAGAGGGCCACCGCGATCTGCAGATTGACGACCTGCGGGATGCCGAAGAAGGCCTGGGCGCCCTTGAACAGGTCGGTCCAATGGATGAAGACCGAATGGACGATCATCAGGAGGCTGAAGGTGAGAATAGTCGCCGCCTCGCCCGAGACCCGCGCCACCACGATGCCGGTCAGGAATGCGACGATGCCGGCGATCCCGAGCCCGGCGCCGGCCGCGAGCAGCGGGTCGATCGCGATATGGGAGAGGCCGAAGGGAGCGTTCGGGATCGACATCTTCTTCATGGCGATCGGGGTCGCCAGGATCGCCACGCTATAGGCGCCGATACCGACGAAGGCGCCCTGGCCCAGATTGGCGACCATGGAATTGCCCATGAAGATCTGCAGGCCCAGCACGATCAGCAGATTGACATAGGCCGCGAAGGTGATGCGCACGAGATAGGCCGGCGCGAACTCGAGGATCAGGAGACCGATGATGACGATCGGCACCGCGGTCAGGAGGCCGCCGGCCAGCGAACGCAGCAGCGCCTTTCCTCCCGCGGGTTTGGCGGTGGCGGCCATCGGAGCAGCGGGTTCGGGAACGGCCGTCGTCATCGCATCGAGGTTCCTATGGCCATCAGATCTCCTTATCGCCCAGCTCGATCCGGCGCGTCAGCAGCCCGTCGGGCCGCCAGACCAGGAGCGCGGCAATGATCGAGTAGGTGATGGCGTCGCTGAGGCCGCCCATATCCTGCGGCAGCAGCATCACGATGGCGACGTCGAGGAAGCCCAGCAGCATGCCGCCGAAGACGGCGCCGCCGAGCGAACCGAAGCCGCCCAGCACGCAGGCGACGAAGGCCTTGATCACCGGCTGGAAACCGAAATCGGGGTCGATGCTGCCGCGCCGCGCCACCATGAAGATCGCGGCGATGCCGGCGAGCAGGCCCGAGAGCGCGAAGGCGGTGGCGATGACGCGGTTGGCGCGCACGCCCATGAGGCGGACGGTTGAGAATTCGCGGGTGGCGGCGCGGATGGCGAGCCCCAGGGTCGAGCGCTTGAGGAACAGCACCAGGCCGGTGATTGAGATCGCGACCGTGACGAGCTCCAGGAGCTGCAGCGAGGAGATCGCATAGGGGCCGATGAAGATGGTCTGATTGAGGCTGGTCAGAGCCGGGACAGCGCGCGGGCGCGGCGAAACCAGCAGGGTGAAGAGATTCTGCACCACGATGCTGACGCCGAAGGCGGTGAGGAGGCCGGTGGTCGCGGGCGCATGGCGCACCGGCCGGAAGGCGATCCGCTCGAACAGCATGGCGGTGACGGCGCCGGCGATGATGGCGACGGGCGCCACCAGCCAGGGCGAATCGAAGCCGATCAGGATCGCCAGATACATGGCATAGCCGGCCGAGGCGATGATCTCGCCATGGGCGAAATTCATCAGGTTCATGATCGAATAGACCAGCGCAAGGCCCAGCGCGATCAGCGCATATTCGGCGCCGAAGGCCAGGGCATTGACGAATTGCTGGACCGCATAATCCATCTTGTCCGCTTCACCCGCCCAGATAGAGATCGATCAGCCGCGGATCCTCGCGCAGCTCCTGCGCCGGCCCCTCGTGGCGGATCACGCCCGAGCTGATCACATAGGCGCGGTCCGCGATCTTCAGCGCCTGCATCACGTTCTGCTCCACCACCAGCAGGGTCACGCCTTCGGCCTTGAGGATCGCGATGTAGTCGAAGATCTGCGCCACGATCCGCGGCGCCAGGCCGAGCGAGGGCTCGTCCAGCATCAGGAGGCTGGGGCGCGACATCATCGAGCGCGCGATCGCCAGCATCTGCTGCTCGCCGCCGGACAGCGTCCCGGCCAGCTGGTTGTAGCGAGCCTTGAGGATCGGAAACAGCGTCAGATATTTCTCGATGTCGGCGGCGAAGGCGGCACGGTCGGTCTGGATCGCCGCCCCCAGCCGGAGATTCTCGGCGACCGTCAGGTTGGCGAAGACATGCCGGCCTTCCGGCGTCATCGAGAGACCGCGCCGGACCCGGTCTTCCGTCGGCAGGCGCAGGATCTGCTTGTCCTTGAAGACGACGCTGCCTTCGGCGGCGACCAGCCCGGCGATGCCGGAAATGAGCGAGGTCTTGCCGGCGCCGTTGGGCCCGAGCAAAGCGACGAACTCGCCCGCGCCCACGCGGATGGAGGCGCCATGCAAGGCACGGATGGCGCCGTAACGGACCGAAAGACCTTCGACGGATAGCATGGGCGCTCGGGTGGAGCCTGAGGCGAGGGAAGGGCGGGCCGGGCGGCGGGCGCCGTCACCGGCAGCCGCCGCCAGCCCGCCGAACCGTCACTTCAGGTAGGGGATCTTGGTCGGCATCGCGTCGGTCAGGAGCACGCGCTTGCCGTTCTCGAAGCCGATCACCGGCACCGTCTTCACCGGATAGCTCTTATGCTCGAAGAAGGAGATGGTCGGCGCCGTCAGGCCCGGATAGCCGCCCTCGGCGCGCATCGCCTCGCGCAGCTTGACCGGATCGGTGCTGCCCGCCTTCTTGGCGGCGCCTGCGACGACCATCACCATGTCGGCGCCGAGCGCGTCGAAGATGCCGTTGACCTTGAAGCCGTCGGCCTTGCACTGGGCGAGGAACGTATCGATCGGACCGCCCATGCCCACGAGCCCGTGGGTCGCGAAGATGACCTTGTTCAGGTCTTCCGGCTTGCCGACGGTGGATTCGAGCGAGGGATCGTCGAAGCCGTCGCAGCCGACCACCCAGCCGTCATAACCGTTGGCGCGCAGCTGGCGGATCAGGATGCCGACGTCCGGCAGCACGCCGCAGACATGGACCACGTCCGGCTTTTCCGGCAGCGCCTTGATGCTGGCGATCTGCGGCGACCAGTCGGTGATGCCGAAGCTGTAATTGAACTTGCCCAGCACCTTGCCGCCCCAGGCGGTGAAGGCCTCGCCGAACCATTCCGGCAGCTTGGCCGACCAGGAGCCGGCATCCTCCGAGGTCAGCAGCACGGCGTTGCGGCCGCCCTTGGCGTAGACCACGGCCGCGGTCGCCGCGGCATTGATCGGATCGGGCACGGCGCCAGCGATGAAGTTGTCGGTGTCCAACTCCTGCATCTCGACCTGTGTGTTCGGCGCGGAGAAGACCGTCACGCCATAGCTCTTGGCCATGGTGGTCATCGGAATGAGCGCGTCGGGAAAGGGCAGGCCGGCGATGACCTGGTCGCCGTCATCGAGGAATTTCTGGCCCAGCGACACGGAGAGCTGCGCGTCCGACCGGTTGTCGGCCGTCTGCACCTCGATCTTCGGATCGTTGGGGCCGGCCGCCTTGTTGAGCTTGTCGGCCATGCAGCGGGCACCCTCGGTCTCTTCATAGGGCGCCAGCGGACCCGTGAGGGCCACGGCGACGCCGATCTTGACCGTGTTGTCCGCCGAGGCGGGCGCTGCGCCGAAACCCGCCGCCAGGATCGCCAGCGCCGCCGCCGGCATGAGTCTTACCGCTTTCATGAATTCATCCTCCCTATTCCCACGTGTTTTTCTTTGTTCGAAGTCTGTTCGTCACGCTCGGATATCGGCCGGACCTTCAATTCATCTGGCCGAGATAGATTTCGATCACCTTCGGGTTGGCGCGGATCGCAGCCGGTACGTCGATCGCGACCACCTCGCCCATATCGAGCACGCAGATGCGGTCGCAGACCGACATGATGAAGCGCAGATCATGGTCGATCACGATGAGGGCGGCCTGCGTCCGGTCACGGATGCGCTGGACGGCATGGGCCAATTCTTCGGATTCATAGTCGTTGAGGCCGGCCGCCGGCTCGTCGAGCAGCAGCAGCCGCGGTCCGAGCGCCAGTGCGCGCACGATCTCGAGCCTTCGCTGCTGGCCATAGGGAAGAGTCCCGGCCGGCCGGTCGGCGACGACGTCCAGGCCATATTCCGCCATCAGCCCCTCCACATCGATCGCGGCGGCGCTGTCGGGGCGATACCGCCGGCAGGTGATATAGGCGACCTCGACGTTCTGGCGCGCGGTCATGAACGGGAACAGGCGCAGATTCTGGAAGGTGCGGCCGACGCCCTGGCGCGCGGCATGCTCGGGCCCGCGGCCGGTGAGATCCTCGTCACCGAGCGAGATGCTGCCGCGGCTGGGGCGCAGCACGCCGCTGATGGCGTTGACCAGGGTCGATTTGCCGGCGCCGTTGGGGCCGATCAGGCCCAGAATCTCGGCCGCGCCGCAGGCGACCGTGACATCGCGCAGCGCATGCACGCCCCCGAAACTCTTGCTGACACCCTGGACCGACAGCACCCTGCGCCAACCCTTTCCGCTGGCGGGATGGTAGGAGCCGCTTTTCCGATCCGCAAGGTGATTTTCTTTTTTGGAAAAACCACCGGTTCAGTCAATCCGGACGGTCGGTCAGCGGTGCGTCACGACCGCCGGCGGCTCGCCCTCGGCCGGCACGGTGTTGGACATCAGCACCACTGCGTCACGCTTGCCCTGCGAGACATAGGAGTGGGGCATGTTGGCGTCGAACAGGAGGCTGTCGCCTGGCTTGAGCCGGACCGGCTCGTAATGCTCGGTGTGGATCTCGAGCGTTCCCTCCAGCACGAAGAGGAATTCCTCGCCCGGGTGATGGCGCCAGCCGCCGGCTTCTTCGACGGTCTTGGCCGTGACCACCACGCGCCAGAAAACATTGCGCTTTTCGCGGAAATCGCTGCACAGCACCTCGAACTTCATGCCGGGCGTGTTATGGACGATGCCGCCGCCGGCCCGCGTGATCGAACGCCGCGCGACGGGCGCCGAGGTCGGGCTCGACAGGAAGGCCGTGACCGGTACCTTGAGGAGGCCCGAGAGCATCAGCGCGGTATCGAAGGTGAGGCGTGCTTTCCCGTTCTCGATTTTGGAAAGCTGCGAAACCGAAAGGCCGCTGGCCTGGCTTAATTGCTCCAGAGTCAGGGCTTTGCTCTTGCGAATTTCGCGAATCTTGGCGAGGACGATGGGCCGACGCACGGGTGACGCAAGCCTCCCTTTCCGATTTGGCAAATCCTCCCTCAAGCTAGCGTTGCGGTCGGCAGCCTGTCCATGGCCGCGTCGAGCGCAGAAGCCGCCGGGGGATGGGTTTCAGGCCGGGAGTCCGGCAACGCAGTCGGCCAGCGCGGGGCCGAGGCTGTCGGCGATCTCGTCGACGCCGCGCGCCGTCGCCAGCCGGTCGTTGCGGATCTCGAGATAGAGGCAGGGAAGCGCGCGGTCGAGCGCGTAGCGGCGCAGGGTATAGCCCTCGACCAATTGCCAGTCATAGGGATCGTTGTCGCCGATATTGTAGCGTCCCTCGCGGCGGAGCGATTCCAGCACCGGCGGGCCCATGCGGCAGGTCTCGCGCCAGAGCACCCCGATCTCGGTCGGCCGCGGCTTGCCGCTCACCAGGGGCGTGAAGCTGTGGATCGAGATCACGGCCGGACGCGTCTCCGCGCGGAAGCGGGCGATCTGCGCCAGCGTCGCCTGGTCGAAGGGTTGGCGCGCCACGCGCTCGCGCAAAGCATGATCTTCCGGATCGGGATCGAGATTGGCGGGCACCGGGATGCCGGCCAGGTCGGGCCGCATCACGTCCCAGTCGGTCTCGAAGCGGTTGATGTCGAGGAAGAGCCGCGAATAGCTGGCGAGGACGGCCGGCGCCTTCAGCCGCTGCGCCAGCGCCTCGGTCAGGGCGCCGGCCCCGGCGTCCCAGCCGAAATGCGTGTCGAGCAGCGATCGCGGCAGGCCGAGATCGGCCCAGGCCTCGGGAACGGCGCGCCCGGCATGCTCGCAGATCAGGAGAATGCCGGGCTTCGTGTCGCCGTCGATCGTCCGGACCGATGAGGCCGCCAGTCTTTCGGTATCCGCCTCAGACAAAACGGGTGCGGACATGGAAGGATTTGGTCTCCGTCGCCTGCAGGATGCCCTCGCGGCCGTTGACCCGGCCGGTGCCGGAATTCCGCAACCCGCCCCAGGGCAGATAGAGATCGGCATGGTCGCAGCGATTGAGATAGACCGTGCCTGCTTCCACCCGATCGAGCAAGGCCACGCCGGTCTCGCTGTCGGCGGTCCACACACTGGCGGTCAGGCCATATTCGGTGTCGTTCATCAGCTTGACCGCTTCCTCGTCGCCGCTGACGGTCTGGATCGCGGCCACCGGCCCGAAGGTCTCGTCGCGCATCACCGCCATCGAGTGGTTCACGTCGATCAGCACCTCGGGCTCCACATAGGCGGGCCCCAGATCGCGCGCGGGGCTGCGGCCGGTCGCGATTGCCTGTTTGGCGCCCTTGGCCAGGGCGTCCGCCACCTGATTGCGGATCGTGGCTGCCGAGGTCGCGCGCACGACGGGGCCGATATAGGGCTGCTTGCCAGTGATCGGATGGTCGAGGGTCACGTTCTGCGCCTCGGCCACGAAGGCCTCGGTGAACCGCTTGGCGACCGACTTGTGGACATAGATCCGCTCCACCGAGCAGCAGGACTGGCCGGCGTTGGAATAGCAGCCCTCGACCATGAGCGGGATCGCCCGCTCGATATCGGCGTCGGCGCGGATATAGGCGGGGTCTTTGCCGCCGAGCTCGAGATGGACCTGCGTCAGCGTGCCGGCCGCGGCCGCATGGACACGCCTGCCGCCGGCGAGCGAGCCGATGAAATTGACGGCGCGCAGCCGGCCCGTGCCGATCACCTTCTCGGCATCGGGGTGGGTCATATGGACCGCCTGGAACACACCCTCCGGCAGCCCGGCCGCGGCGAAGGCCTCGGCCGCGATCTCGGCCGTGAGCGGGGTCTGCGGTGAATGTTTGAAGATCACGACATTGCCGGCGATCAGCGGGGCCGTCACGAGGTAACCCATCATCGCGACCGGATAGTTCCAGGCGCAGATCGCGAGCGTCACGCCATGGGGCATGCGGCGCACGAAACGGCGGATGCCGGGATCGGCGGGATATCCCTCCTCGGCCAGGGCGGCACCGGCGGCTTGCGAGGCCAGCTCGCCGACCAGCTTCAGGCGCGGCGTCTCGTCGGCCTGCCAGAGCGGGCGGCCCATCTGCCAGGCCAGCGTCTCGGCCAGCTGCGGCGCGCGCTTGACCATTTCCTGGCCGAAGCGCGCGACCAGCGCCACCCGGACCTCGAGCGGCGTGCGGGCCCAGTCGCGGGCTGCCGCCTCGGCGCGCAGCAGCGCCGCCTCGATCTCGGCACCGCTGGAATAGCTCCGGCGCGCATAGACTTTGCCGTCGACCGGGGAGACGACCTCCAGGGCCTGACCGCCCTGGGCATTGACCGCGATATTCATCCTGGCTCCTGACATGCCGAATTCGAAAGGGGGTGGGCTTGCCGCATCCCTGCGTTCGCCCGTCGCTGAGGCAAGTCTAGCGTGATTATCCGATTTGGAAAATTTTTTCGTATTCAGCCCAAAAGGCCGGTTGTATGATTTCCCTGCATGGCGGCGGTGGCCCCCGCGCGGGAACGCGCGTTCATCGGCTCCGCCAGCCGGGAAGAACGGTCAGCAGGCAAAGGCAGGTTCGCGATGCTCGCCTACGATTTCAGCGGCAAGTCAGCGGTGGTCACGGGTGCGGGCGGCGGCATGGGCGAGGCGATTGCGCTGGCGCTGGCCCAGGCCGGTGCCAAGGTCACGGCCATCGACATGAAGGGCAAGCCCGACAGTCTCGCGGCGGCCGGCGACCGGATCCATTTCGCGCAGGGCGATCTGCGCGACCTCGCCTTCGTGGAGAAGACCATCGCCGGCGCCAACCAGCGCGCCGGCCGGCTCGATTATCTGGCCAATGTCGCGGGCGTGCTCTGGTTCGGGCGCGACAAGTCGGCGCTGGAGATGGATCTGGGCGTGTGGGACGAGGTGATGGCGATCAATCTCAAGACCATGGTCCATACCGCGCGGGCGGCGGTGCCCTTCATGCGCAAGAGCGGCGGCGGCGCCATGGTCCATGTCTCGACCGTGCAATGGATGCGCGGCGATCCGCATCCGCAGGACGCCTATCAGGCCTCGAAGGCCGCGGTCTGTGCCTTGTCGCGCTCGCTGGCGATGCAGCTCGCGGCCGACAAGATCCGTTCCAACAGCATCCTGCCCGGCGCCACCCTGACGCCGCTGCAGGCGCGCTGGGATACCGAGGATGTGCGCCGCCAAGTCGCCGACTATGTCCCGATCAAGCGCATCGGCACCGCCGAGGACATGGCGCGGGCGACGATGTTCCTGCTCTCCGACCATGCCAGCTACATCACCGGCGTCGAGCTGCCGGTGGATGGCGGGTTGCTGCTGCGGAATTGACCTAGCGGGCTTCTTCGCGACGGCGGATGAAATCCACCGTCGCGCGGGTCAGGATCTCCGGCTGATCGCGATGGGGCGAGTGCCGGCAGGCTGGGATCTTCAGGAGCTCGGTCTGCGGCGCCTGCGCCTTGATGCCGTCGATCTGCTGCATGGTCGCATATTCGTCCTCGTTGCCCTGGACCGCGAGCAGCGGGCAGCGAATGGCGTTTAGCTCTTTCTCGATGTTCCAGTCGCGGAACTCAGGGCTTAGCCAGGCATCGCACCAGCCATAGAAGGCCGAATCCGGATCGACATGATAGGTCGAGAGCCGGTCGCGGAAGTCGGTGGTCTCGTAAGCGAGCTTGGCCTTGGCGATGCCCTTCACGCCTTTCTCTTCGACGAAATAATGCGGCGCCACGACGATGGCGCCCTCGAGCGCGTCGGGCATCGAGGCTGCATAGAGCAGTGCGATCGTGCCGCCGTCGCTATGGCCGAAGAGCCAGGGCTTGTCCGCGCCGGCGCCGGCGGCCCGCAGCAGGGCGGGCAGCACCTCGCGGGCCTGGCGATGGAGATAATCGGGCGTCCAGCGTTCGCCGGGCGGGCGCGGCGTGGAGCGGCCATAGCCGGGCCGCGAATAGACCAGGCCGCGGAAGCCGCCGGCCTCGCACAGAGTGAGGGGATAGTCGCGCCAGGCCGCGATCGAGCCCAGCCCCTCATGCAGGAACACCACCAGGGGCGCGCCCTGGCGCTCGCGCCCGATCCAGCGATATTCGAGCCGCAGCCGGCGGCCGTCCCATGCGATGTCGGCGAATTCGATGGTCATGAGCGGGGATTACAGCGCCTTGGCGATGATCTTCGCGGCGTCGTCGATATCCGTGCCGATGGCGCGGCCGGCGGCTTTGCCGTCGCGTTTCTTCAGCGCCTTGAGCAGCGCATGATGATGGATCTGCGGCGGTACGGCCGTCGACTTGGCATAGGCCGCCTGCTGGATCGTGAGCAGCGGCCCGATCTGCAGCCAGAGCGATTCGATCAGCGAGACCAGGATCGGCAGGCCGGATTTCCGATAGAGATAGAAATGGAACTCGCGATTGCTCTCGAGATAGCCCGGCGACTGGGTCGCGTTGGGGCGCTCCATCACGCCGTTGAGGCGGTCGAGCGCCTCGATATCGGCATCGGTGATGCGGGCCGCCGCTTCCTCGGCGGCCAGGCTCTCCAGCGAAATCCGGATCTGCGTGATTTCGTAGAAGCGTTCGCGCGTGATGACCGGAAGCGCCACCGAGCGGTTGGGCAGCATTTCCAGGACCTGCTCCGCCACCAGCCGGCGCAGCGCCTCGCGCACCGGCATGAGGCTGATGCCGAAGGCGGCGGCGAGGCTGCGGATCGTCATGCGCACGCCGGGCTCGAGCCGGCCCGCCATGATCGCCTGCTTCAACTGCAGATAGACCTCGTCATTCAGCGTGTTGCGCTGGAGCTTCGGCACTTCGAACGGTCCGTTCCCGGCGCGCTTGGGGCGCGCCGCCGCCACCGCGTCGAGCGACAGGCTTGCGCGGGCAGGCTTCTTGGCGGGATAGTTGGTCATCGACGAGCTCCGATCGGCCTGGGCCGGCGAACGGCAATGGTTTCGGCACGGGCGCTCCCGCCCGTCATCACAAAGAGGGCTGGGCGGCAGGCGATACCAGGGTCACGCAGCGACACCTGACCGCCGGACGAGAATAGCAGAACAGCGTCGCTTGTGATCACAAAGCTTTTTGGCCAATGGCATTGGGAGTCGGCACCGGACACGAGATCATTGCCTGCCCGATGAACAGCGTCAGGGGCCAGCCTGGCGGATAGGATCGCACCGTCTTCGAAGGCTCGGGGGCCGCCGACTCCTTCCTGGGAAGAACCCCAGGGAGGGGGCTTCTTGCCGGAACATGACTCCTCTGCGGCACGTTATGTCGTTTTCTGCACCCTGAAAGGAGCCGGCGATGGCGACCCGTAAGACGGCAGCCCGCAAGAAAACCGCTTCCAAGGCTGCCCGAACCAGGGCCGGCACGACCGCGCGCAAGACCAAGCGCTGGTCCGCGGGCGTGATGGCCGAGAGCGATGCCCTGGACCTCACCCCCGCGGTGTTCAAAGGGACGGATCCGAAACATATCGCCCGCTCGCTCAAGCACTCAGCCGAGGTCAGCCGCCGGCGCAAGGCCGGGCCCTACCAATCCGCCATGTCGATGCTGAATTTCTATATCAATCGTGGCGGTCGCAATCTGTCGGCCTCTCGGAAGAGAATTCTCGAGCGGGCGAAGACAGAGCTCAAGGAACTCTTTCACCGCGAGTGAGGTGGGAGCGGTCCGGCGGACGGCGCTGCCCAGGGTGTGCGTCGAAGGTCTATCCGGGGACATTAGCGGCGCAAGTTGCGGAACTTATAGACGCGCCAAGCGTTGAGTGTCTTGGCCGGACCGCGGCGAGAGAACAGCCCAGTATGGCAGTTTCCCTGTACAACTTTCCCGAATAGACACATCAGAGCCGTCAGCCAGAGATAGACCTGATGTAATCTCTCGGCATCGCGCTGCGCGGTCCCGGCTTGCCGGGGCGCCTCACTTATCCCTGAAAACAGACGGCTGTCGGATAAAGACGCCAATGCTCGTTCCACGGGCCATGAAACGCCGGCCGAAACCGGCAGGGGGAAGCACGCCATGACCGTCCTCACCTCCGTCAAGAGCATTCGGTTCAGGCTGATGACGGCATTTCTCGTCATGTTGCTGATCGTCCTGCTGCTGGTCGGCGCGGCGATCTGGCAGCAATTTGCGATGGTGAGGCGTGCGGCCTCCCATGAGGCGGAGCATATCGCGGCACTCCTTTCGTCCGTCTTCGGCAGAGACGGGAAGAGCGAGGTGCTGGGTCTGCAGGATTATGTGGTGCATGTCGGGCGAGCCTACAAACAGGATGTTGTCGTTGTCGACGAAACGAAAATGGGGATCGCCGACGCTGATCCGACCGAGCTCGGCACGTTCTACGGGTATGACCCTCACAACGAGGTGGGAAACACGATCAAGGATGGCCAGGTTCGAGTCTTCGAGGAGAAGAATGCATTCCACCCGGCGGGAATCATGCAGATCGTCGTGCCGTTGCGGGAAAAGGACGGTGAACCCGGGGGTCCTATCGTCGGCGCGGTGATATTCGAATATACGGGGCTCTATAACGCCATGATGGCGGTGGAACGGACCGCTCTGATTCCAATTCTCGGAATCGGGACGGCGGCCACCCTGCTGATCTTCTTTTTTGGGTTGCGTCTTGCCAACGGAATGGCGCTTCGCCTCCAAGGGCTGGAAACGGGGGTCGCCTCGGTCGCGGCGGGAAACTATCAGATCAGGATGCCCGAGGAGCCGAAGGACGAGATCGGCAAGCTTGGTGGCGCCGTCAACAAGATGAGCGTCGACCTCGATTGCGCCCGCCAGGCCCTGCTTCGGCATCAGGAGACGCTCGAGGCACGGGTCATCGAGCGAACGACCGAGCTGGCCGAGGCCAACAAGAAGAGCGAGTACCTCGCCTATTATGACAGCCTGACGGCGCTCCCCAATCGCCGGATGTTCGGCACGCTCCTCGAGCGGGACATTGTCCAGGCGCGTCGCTTCAAGAAGGAGCTCGCCGTCCTTTTCGTCGATCTCGATCGATTCAAGAATATCAACGACACGCTCGGTCACGGGGCCGGCGATCTGCTGCTGAAGGAGATCGCCCAGAGAATCAAAGGGAGCCTGCGCGAGAGCGATACCGTGGCTCGCCTCGGTGGCGATGAGTTCGTCATCCTGTTGCCCGCGCTGGGCAATGAAAAGGATGTGGCCTTCGTTGCGAACAATGTGCTGGCGGCCATCTTCAAGCCTATCACGCTCCTCGGCCAGGAGTTCCGCGTCACCGCCAGCATGGGGGTCAGCTTCTATCCCGTGGACGGGGAGGACGAGCAAACGCTGATGAAGCGCGCCGACGTGGCCATGTATCTGGCAAAGGAGGAGGGGAGGAACAATTTCAAGTTCTATTCCGCGGCCATGAATTCTCATTCCTTCGAGCGGCTCGCTCTGGAATCCAGCCTGCGCCTCGCCTTGGATAAGGATGAGTTCATTCTGCAATATCAACCCAAGCTGATCATCAGCACCAACAGGATAACGGGCGTCGAGGCGCTGCTCCGCTGGCAGCATCCGGTTCTTGGTATCGTGCAGCCGATAAAGTTCATGGCGATCGCCGAGGAAACGGGTTTGATCCTGTCGATCGGCAGGTGGGTGCTGAGGACAGCGTGCCTGCAAAACGTTGCTTGGCAGAGGGATGGGTTGCCGCCGATGTGCATGGCGGTGAATCTCTCGCCCCGCCAATTCTCAGACGAGAATCTGCTGCGCGATATCGCGGCCATCCTCGAAGAAACAGGCATGACTCCGGAGTTGCTGGAGCTCGAGATCACCGAGGGCATGCTCATGCACGACGTCAAGAAAGCCATGAAGACCCTGACCTCGCTGCGGGACATGGGCGTCATGATTGCCATCGACGATTTCGGCACCGGTTATTCCTCGCTGTCGCACCTGAAGCGGTTTCCGCTCAGCGCGATCAAGGTCGATCGGTCTTTTATTCGGGATCTCGAGACCAATGCGGACGATCGAGGAGTCACCGAAGCCATCATTGCGATGGGCCGGACGCTGAGCTTGACGGTGATCGCCGAAGGCGTCGAAACCGCGAGCCAACTCGCTTTCTTGCGCCAGCATGCCTGCGATGAATTCCAGGGGTACTACTTCAGCGAGGCCATATCGGCTGCCGAATGCGCCGAGATCCTGAGATCGCAGACGACCGAAGGCGACCCCGCTCCCAATCTGCCGCGGAAGGTCGCCTGATCTCGATCTGAGGGCCGGCACAGCGGCTGGCCGGCATGGCGCAGCCCCCTCCCCAACCCTCCCCCAGAAGCTGGGGGAGGGGGCAAAGAATCGAAATGCGGTTGATTCAATTGTCCCCTCCCCCTTCAAGCGGGAGCGTTAGGGAGGGGGCTGCGCCGTTCTTGACGCAGCGCATTGCCGCCCACCGGCCTTGCGGCGGGGGCCGGTTCTTTGAATACTGGCGCTCCCAACCTCAAGACCTCCCGGGAGCGCGATCATGGCAGCCGAGGAAGCCAAGCCGGCCGGCGGGCCCAGCAAGCTCGTCATCCGCAATATCGGTCTGCTGCTGAGCGGCGACCTCGAGAAGCCCATCCTCGATGCCGACGTGATCGTCGCGACCGACGGCCGGATCTCGGCGGTCGGCCGGGCGAAGGATCTGGACCTCTCGGGTGCAGGGACGGTGATCGATGCCAAGGAGACGGCCGTGGCGCCCGGGCTGATCGACAGCCATGTCCATCCCGTGGCCGGCGACTGGACGCCGCGCCAGAACCAGATCAACTGGATCGACAGCTATCTCCATGGCGGCGTCACGACCATGATCTCGGCCGGCGAAGTCCATATGCCGGGCCGGCCCAAGGACATCGTCGGCCTCAAGGCGATGGCGATCTTCGCCCAGCGCGCCTTCGCCAATTTCCGTCCCAGCGGGGTCAAGGTCCATGGCGGCGCGCCGGTGATCGAGACCGGCATGAGCGAGGAGGATTTCAAGGAGCTCGGCGCCGCCGGCGTCAAATATCTGGGCGAGGTCGGGACTGGGGGGCGTCAAGGACGGGCCGACCGCGAAGAAGATGGTCGCCTGGGCCCGCAAATACGGGATCCAGAGCACGATCCATACCGGCGGCCCCTCGATCCCGGGCTCTGGGCTGATCGACAAGGATGTGGTGCTGGAAGCCGACACCGACGTGGTCGGCCATATCAATGGCGGTCATACCGCCCTGCCGGACGATCAGATCCGCTGCATCTGCGAGGGCTGCCAGCGCGGGCTCGAGCTGGTCCATAACGGCAATGAGCGCTCGGCGCTCTTCACCTTGCGCACGGCCAAGGAGATGGGGCAGCTCGGGCGCGTCATCCTCGGCACCGACGCCCCGGCGGGCTCGGGCGTACAGCCGCTCGGCATCCTGCGGATGATCTCGATGCTGTCCTCGCTGGGAGATGTTCCCGCCGAGATCGCGATCTGCTTTGCGACCGGCAACACCGCGCGGATGCGCTCGCTCGATTGCGGCCTGATCGAGAAGGGGCGGGCGGCCGACTTCGTCTTCCTCGACAAGGCCCAGCATTCGCCCGGCAAGACCATGCTCGACAGCATAAGGCTGGGCGACCTGCCGGGGGTGGGCATGACCGTGATCGACGGCATCGTCCGCACCCAGCGCAGCCGCAACACGCCGCCCGCGACCCGCATTCCCGAGCTCGCCGCGCATTGAGCGCGGCCGCGATCCTTTCCTTCAGGCCAGAGACGAAGTCCTTTTCATGATCGATCCGAAGTCCGTGGAACCCTATCTCGACCGGGTTCTCGCCGAGGTTTCCTTTCCCGAGCTGCCGAACCATTACAAGGGCAAGGTCCGCGACAATTACGATCTGCCCGACGGGCGGCGCATCATCGTCGCGACCGATCGGCTGAGCGCCTTCGACCGGATCCTCACCTCGATTCCGCTCAAGGGCCAGGTGCTGACCCAGACCGCACGCTTCTGGTTCGAGGCGACCGGCGACATCTGTCCCAACCATGTGCTGGCCTATCCCGACCCCAATGTCGTGGCCTGCCGGCGCCTGACCATCATGCCGGTCGAGATCGTGGTGCGCGATTATCTGGCCGGCACCACCGGCACCTCGATCTGGCCGATGTACAAGGCGGGAAAGCGCGAAATGTACGGGATCCGGTTCCCGGACGGCATGGGCGAGAACCAGAAGCTGCCGCAGACCATCATCACGCCCACCACCAAGGCCTTCGACGCCGGCCATGACGAGCCGCTCTCGGCGGCCGAGATCGTCGAGCGCAAGGTGCTGACCCGCGCGCAATGGGACCAGCTCTCGGGCTACGCGCTGGCACTGTTCGCGCGCGGCCGCGAGATGGCCGCCAGGCGCGGCCTGATCCTGGTCGATACCAAATACGAGTTCGGTCTCGACGAGGGCGGGAGGATCATCCTCGCCGACGAGATCCACACGCCCGACAGCAGCCGCTACTGGTTCGCCGACAGCTACGAGGCGCGCGTCGCCGCCGGCCAGCGGCCCGAGAGCTTCGACAAGGATTTCGTGCGCAGCTGGGTCACCGCGCGCTGCGATCCCTACAGGGACCCGATCCCCGAGATCCCCCGCGAGATGCGGCTGAAGACGGCCGCGGTCTATATCGAGGCGTTCGAGCGGATCACGGGACAGACATTCGCCTGGCCGGATCCGAAGGTCGCGCCGATGGAGCGGATAGGGAAGGCGTTGAAGAGCTACTTAGGCGGATAATCCGCCACAGGACTCTACTGTCATCCCGGCGAAAGCGGGGAGGTGGATTCACACTCCAAGTGCAACACCTGCTGCCAGAAGAGTTCGGCAGGACTGCGCCAGTCAAGGCACTTGCGCGGGGTGTTGTTGTAGGCGGAGAGCAGGCCTGAGATCTGTCGGGTTGTGAGGGTTGCGAGGTCGGTTTTTCTAGGGATCCGCCGGCGCATTCTGCCGATGGCGTTCTCGATGCCACCTTTTTGCCAGGGGGCGTGGGGGTCGCAGAAGAAGGTCTGAATGTCGAGGCGGTGGAGCTGGTAGTGGCGGGCGAACTCGGTGCCATTGTCGAAGGTGATGG
Organism: uncultured Alphaproteobacteria bacterium; assembly: GCA_963696655.1. Taxonomy (GTDB): domain Bacteria; phylum Pseudomonadota; class Alphaproteobacteria; order Dongiales; family Dongiaceae; genus Hypericibacter. The sequence continues at coordinate 30,209 of CAVOLB010000131.1, read as the reverse complement.
TCTGGCGCAGGGACTGGGGCAGAGGTTCGAGGAGGCCGGCAATGATGTCGGCGATCGGCTCGGCATGCTTGCTGTCGGGCCTGATAGCGATGAGCAGGCGAGAGGATCGCTCATGCAGGGTGAGGAGCGCCTGGCCGTATTTGGCGAACATCATGAGGTCGGCCTCCCAGTGGCCCGGGTTTGAGCGGTCCTCGACGGCAGCCGGCCTTTCGTCAATGGAAACACGGCCTTGGATATGGAGGGCGGGGCTGCCGCCCTTGCGGCCGCGAAAGCCGCGTTTGAACTTGGCGCGGGGCAGGTAGTGGCGCCAGCGGAAGTCGTTGTGCCGGGTGATCTGGGCCTGGATGAAGCGGTAGATGCTCTCCGGGCTGAGGAGGGGATGGCCTGAGCGGCGCTCGAGCCAGCCGCAGACCTGTTCGGGCGACCAGCCCTTTTTGAGGCCCTTCAGCACCTGCCGGCGCAGAACCTCGTCGCGTTCCAGACGCGAGCCGCGCCAGCGTCGGGCCCGGCTTTGCTGCTGGGCATAGGCCGCGCGGTAGCCGATCTGCCGGCCGCTGTTGCGCTTCAGCTCCCGACTAACCGTCGATGCCGGGCGATCCAGAGCTGCAGCGATTTGGCGGATCGAGCGACCTTTGGCACGAAGGTCGGCAATGATGGCGCGCTCTTCAGGCGAGAGCTGCTCATACGTCTTTCCCATGGCAACACCCTAATCTGGTGTTGCACTTCGTTTGAAAACTCAGCGGATCCATGAACACCCATCGTGCAAGAATGAGTACGGTCCGTGTTCATGGATGCCGGCCTTCGCCGGCATGACGAAAGAGGAGCGTCAATTTAGTCGACGCTCCTCTTTCGTCATTTCGCATCCGCCAGCACGAACTCCGAGCCGCGCTCGCCGATCATGATCGTGGGCGCGTTGATGTTGCCGGACGTTACGGTGGGGAAGATCGACGAATCCACGATCCGCAGGCCCGACAGCCCATGCACGCGCAGCCGCGGATCGACGACCGACTCCTTCGGGTCCGGCCCCATGCGGGCGCTGCCGCACGGGTGGAAGACGGAATAGGCGCGGGCGCGGATGTCGGCAGTGATCTCGTCGTCGGTGGTGCCGCCCGGGCCCGGATGCAGCCGTTCCGCGATGACCGAGGCGAGCGAAGGCGCCTTTGCCAGCTTGGCCATGAAGCGGATGCCTTCGACCAGCTCCTGCATGTCGTGATTGGTCGACATCAGGTTGAGCTGGATCGCGGGGGCCCGGCTGGGATCGCTCGATTTGATCTCCAGATAGCCGCGACTGGTCGGCCGGGTCGGCGAGACGCTGATGATGAAGCCGGGGAAGGGGTCGGGGCCCATCAGCTTCTTGACGCCGGGCAGCGCCTTCTCATAGGTGAGCGGCGAGAAATAGAGCTGGATGTTGGGCCGATCCAGATCGGGCCGGGAGCGGAAATAGCCGCCGCCCTGATTGACGCTGAGCGAGAGCGGCCCCTTGCGCGTCAGGATATATTGCAGCCCGACCCGCAGCTTGCCCCACCAGGGATAGAGAACGTTGTTCAGGCTCGGCTGCGAGGCCCGGTAGATATAGTCGTAGCAGACATGGTCCTGCATATAGCGGCCGACCGCCGGGCTCTCGTGATGGACGGCGACGCCGACCCGTTTCAGCAGATCGGCCGGACCGACGCCCGAAATCTGCAGGAGCTGGGGCGTGTTGATCGAGCCGCCGGAGAGGATGACCTCGCGGGCCGCGAAGGCCTTCGTCTCGCGGCCGTTCTGGCGATAGGCGATCCCGGTCGCGCGCTTGCCCTCGAACAGGATCCGGGTCGCGAGCGCGCCGGTCTCGACGCGGAGATTGGCCCGGCCTTGCGCCGGCCAGAGATAGGCGCGCGCGGAGGACCAGCGCAGCCCGTTCTTGGTGGTGATCTGGTAGAGGCCGACGCCCTCGATCGTCTCGCCATTGAGGTCGGGCGTGTATTTCAGCCCGGCCTCCTGGCCCGCCTTCACATAGAGGTGGCTCAGCGGGTGGACGGCGTTCCTGATATCGTCGACATGGACCGGCCCGCCGGCGCCATGGAAGGGACCGGCACCCAGCGCATGGTCTTCCATCTTGCGATAGGTCTGGAGCACCTCTTTCCAGCCCCAGCCGCTGTTGCCCATCGCCTCCCAGTCTTCATAGTCGCCCGCCTGTCCGCGCGAATAGACCATGGCGTTGATCGAGCTGGACCCGCCCAGGATCTTGCCGCGCGGCACATAGTTGGTGCGGTTGTTCAGGCCGGGGATCGGCTCCGACTGGTACATCCAGTTGAGGTCGGGATTGTAGAAGGTCTTGCCATAGCCGATCGGCACCTGGACCCAGAAGCGGCGGTCGGAAGGGCCAGCCTCGAGCAGCAGCACCTTATGGCGCCCGTTCTCGGTGAGGCGGTTGGCCAGCACGCAGCCGGCCGAGCCGGCGCCGACGATGATGTAGTCGTAGCGGTCGGGAGAGCCGGCCGGGCCGTCCTGGGATGCAGTCTGGGTCATGCGGGGTCGCGAAGGCTCCTCAGGGTCGCTGATCGGGCGCGGGGCAGCGCCTCAGCCGGGCGCACTCAAGCACAAGGACCAGGGGGTCGTCACGCCAGCTTGCGCAGCAGCTCCAGCAGGGCCGTCTGCTCGCGGGTGCTCAGCGGTTCCAGTGTCTTGCGGCTGATGGCGCTGGCATGGGCGAGCGAGCGCTCGACCAGCGTTTGCCCAGCCCCGGTCAGAGCCACGACGCGCCGGCGGCCGTCCTCGGGATCGGCACGGGTCTCGATCAGATGGCGCTTGATGAGGCGGTCCACCACGCCCTTGATGGTGGCCGCATCCATGGCGGTCAGCCGGCCGAGGCGGTTCTGGGTGGTCGGTCCCTCCTCATAGAGCTTGGCCAAGGTCGCCCAGCGCGTGGGCGTGATGTCCTTGTCCATATGGCGGGCGAAGATGGCGACATGGCGCTGGCTGACCCGGCGCAGCATGAATCCCACCTGGTCGTCGAGCCGGTAAGGCGCGATCGGCGTGGCCCGGCCGCTCTTGCGCAACCGGGGCGCGCTCACGCCTTCGGCGACCAAGGCCAGGGTCGCAGCGGCCCGGGCCCTCACCGCAGGCCGTCCTCGCCCTTGATCTCGGCTTTGGTCAGGCCGCCCACGCGCGGCAAGGGCCGTCCGCTGTCGGTGACCGCGACGGCGACCATGATCTCATTGGCACGCGGCGCATCAGGGACCCGCACCTCCATGCCGTCGAAATGGCTGCGCACGAAGGCGGCGTCCTTATGGCCCAGCGGAATGTCGAGGGCGACGCCCAGCCCGCCGCGCTTCTTGGAGGAGGGGATGAGGGCCGCCCCCTTGCCGAGCGTCTTGCGGAAGGGCGCGCCCAGCTTCGGATGCAGGATCGCCGCCGCGTGCTCGAGCTCGCCATTCTCGCCGACGGCCGCGGCCTTGCCATAGCTTTCGACCTTGGCGCCGGGAATCCCCAGCGCCGCGACCGCGCGCTCCGAGAGCAGGCCGCCCAGCTCCTCGCCGATATCGATCAGCTCCGCCAGATCCTCGACATAGCGTCCGGCGAAGGGGTTCTCGATGATCGCGACCGCGGCGGCGCGGCGCACCGGCGGTTTCACCTCATGGCCCAGCTCCTGGCTGGTCTCTTCCACGACCGTGACGATCTTGCGGATCCTGGCTTTCATCTGAGGCCGTCCTCTCCCTTGACTTCGCTCGCCTTGAGCCCGCCGACGCGGGCATGGATGCGCGGTCCCGTGGTCATCACCAGCGCCAGCAGGATCTCGTCCGCGCGCGGCGCGTCCGCGATGCCGACCTCGATGGCGTCGAAATGGCTGCGCACATAGGAGGCGTTGATATGGGTGACCGGCACGTCGAGCCGCGTGCCGGGGCCGCCGACCTTCTTGGTCGAGGCCACGATCGCCTTGGCGCCGCCCAGCATCTCGCGCATGCCATAGCCGCCCGGCACATGCCAGAGCGCGCCATGCTCGAGCTCGCCGCCCGCACCGACGATCGCACCCTTGCCATAGCCTTCGATCGCCTTGGCGTTGCCGCCCATGGCCGCGATCAGATCCTTCGCCATCCGCGTGCCGAGCGGCTTGAGATCGTCCATGAAGCCGGCGATGTCCTCGACATAGCGGCCGGCGAACGGATTGTGGATCACGGCCAGCGCCGCCCCCCGCTTCAGGGGCTTGGCCGGGGCGGGGCCGCCTTCGTGATAGATCTCTTCGACCGAGATCAGATATTTTCGCAGGATCACGTCATGCATGGGCAATCGCCTTCGCTGGAATCGGGTCTGGAACTGAGACGGCAGGGCTGCCGACGAGCCGTGTCTGGCCCTGAAGATGCAGGGCTGCTGTCGTGACGAGCCTTCGCGCCTGCAACGATAGGGCCGCCGCTTGGCCGGCGTCGAGCGCCGCAGCAATCTGATCCCTCGTCAATTCCGGGACATAGCGGGTGACGAGCCGCGCCCCCAGATCGCTGTCGGGCTGGAGATCGGTCGCCGGGACGCGGAGGATGCCGGGATGGCCGGGAAGATCGACTGCATTGGCGATCACGGTCGCGGCAGCATCGGCCATCGCCGCGCTCGGCGCCAGCACCGTCACCGCATCGCCGATTCCCAACGAGAAGCTGCGGCCGCGCCAGCCGCTGGTGGCGATGCCGCGCACCGGGTCCCGGGCTGCAATCGTCGCGGTGCCGAAGAGCGAGGGCCGGTCGGGCCGGTCGATCATCGCGGCCTTGAAGCTCGCACCGGGCGCCAGATGCAGGGCGATATCCCCGCCGTTATTGACATAGGCACGGGCGAGCGGAGCCGCTGCCGTCATCGCGCCCAGGATTTCCTCGGCGACGGCCCCCGCGACGGCCGCCATCGGCGTGATGAAGATGTCGTTTGCAAAAGGCGCGACCGCCGCATGCATGCGCCGCGCCACGATGCCGGTGAGGTCGTCCCGACCCGCATTGGCGGCGCTGCGGAGCAACGGGAGCTCGGCGCAAAGCTCGTCGAGGATCATGACGAAGCGGGCGGCGGCGGCTCGATAAGCGGCTTCGACAGCTTCCGACGTGCCCCAGGTCTCGACGATCAGATCGATCGGCCCGTCCTGCAGATGCAGCCGGCGGCCGTCGGGCAACAGGGCGATCTGCGCGCGGGCCATGTTATCGGCCGCTCCCGTTCAGCGGCGCCATGGGCCAGGGATTCTCCGCATGGGGCGTCACCTCGCGCCGGTCGCTGCCGCGATCGAGCGAGGCCAGCGGCCGCACCTGGTCGAGATGCCCGCCGAGCGCGGCGTAGTCCTCGAGCGTCATGGTGAACTCGATCGGCGCCACCAGGGCCGGGGTCGGGACATAGCCGAAGCCGTTCTCGGGCACGCGCGTCACATCGACCATGAAGGTGATGCCGCCGCCGGGCCAGATATAGACCGGGGCACCGCCGCAGGTGACGCGGGTGAGTGAGTCCTTGACCGAGCGCGTCAGCCGCACCGGATTCTCGGTGACGCCGGCGCGCAGCGAGCCGCCGGCGCCGCCCATGAAGAGGACGGTGCAGAGTGCCGGCTCGCAATTCTCGCGGATACGCTCGACCGAGACGCGCAAGGCTTCGGGCAGCTCTTCCTCGACGGGCTGCAGGGCCTCGTTCAGCCGATAGAATCCATATTGCTCGCCCGTGGTGCTGACCATCAGCATCGAGGTGCCGGGCTTCGCCACCTTTTTGTCGAAGGGCTCGAGGATCGAGAGCGGGTCCGAGATGTTGGTGCCACCCCATCCGGTGCCGGGCTCGGCCACCTGGAAATAGCGGCCGGGCGTGGAGCGCCGGCCCTTCATGCGGATGCCGGTCTCGCCGATGCCGAGATATTTGCCGGCCTGATGCTCGGAGAGCACGCCGGTGATGTGGTCGTCGACCACCACCACCTCGTCGACCTTGCCGAACCATTGGCGCGCGAACATGCCGATGGTGGCGGAGCCGCAGCCCACCCGCATCCGCTCCTCGGCCGTGCCGTTGACGACCGGCGGCTTGCCGGCCTGGACCCGCACCGAGGCGCCCTCATCGACCGTGAGCTCGACCGCCTTGCCGTTGCAGAGATCGAGCAGGGTCTCGCAGGTGACGCGGCCTTCCTTCTTGCTGCCGCCGGTCAGATGATGCACGCCGCCCAGCGACAGCATCTGCGAGCCATATTCGCCGGTCGTGACATGGCCGACGGCCTCGCCCTTGGCCCGCACGAGATTCCGTTCGGGCCCCAGATGCCGGTCGGTGTCGATTTTGATCTTCACGCCGCAATAGCTGAAGATGCCCTCGGTCACGACCGTGACCATGTCGACGCCGTCGATCTCCGAGGAGACGATGAAGGGGGCGGGCTTGTAGTCGGGATAGGTCGTGCCGGCGCCGATCGCGGTGACGAAGGTGCCGCCGCTGTTGACGAGCTGTCCGTCCCAGCCGGCGCGTTCGAACGGCACCACGCTGCCGCCCTGCGAGACCGTGCGGTTCAGCAGCAGATGCGGATCGACGCGGACGATCTGGCCGTCATGATTGGCATAGCGGTCGCAGGCGCCGACGGCACCGGGCTTGATGTAGCACATGACCGGACAGGCATCGCAGCGGATCTTGCCATCGGCCCCCGCGGGTCCCGTGGCGCTCGTCGGAGATGCAGACATGTCAGCCGCCCTCCTTTCCGATGACCCGCAGTCGCGTGGCCAGGATCGCCGCGCGCACCCGGTCCGGGGTCGCGGGGGCGCGGTGAATGCGGGCGCCGGTGGCATCGAAGATCGCGTTGAAGATCGCCGGTGCCGTCGGAATCAGCGCCTGCTCGCCGATGCCCTTGGCGCCGAAGGGGCCGACCGGCGACGCATCCTCGATCAGGATCGAATGGACCTTCGGCATGTCGCCGACCGAAGGGATGAGATAGTCGTGCAGATTCTCGCCGCGGCCAGGCAGGAACTCCTCCATCAGGGCGAGACCCAGCCCTTGCGCGGCGCCGCCTTCGATCTGGCCCTCGACCAGGGTCGGGTTGATGGCGCGGCCGACATCGTGGGCGGCGGTCAGCGCGGTCAGCTTCACCGTGCCCAGATCCATATCGACCTCGATCTCGGCCAGATGCGCGCCGAAGCCATAGACCGCGTAGGGCACGCCCTGGCCGTTCTCGTCGAGGCCGGTGGTCGGCGGATTGAAGGTCGCCTCCTCGGCGAAGACATAGCCGCGCCCATCGACCGGCAGAACGGCCAGATCGATCCGCCGCTCGCGGGCGCCGTCCTGGACCGTGACATGGCCGGCATTGAAATGAATCTTGGCATCCTCGCCGGCATTGGCGGCGCGCAATATCTGCGCGCGCAGGCCCCGGGCCGCCAGCTCCGCCGCCTTGCCGGAGACGAAGGTCTGGCGCGAGGCCGAGGTCTTGCCGCAATCGGGCGTCAGATCGGTATCGGCGGCGACGCGATCGATGCGATCGATCGGCGCCCCCAGCGCGTCCGCGAAGATCTGGAGAATGACGGTGTTGGAACCCTGGCCGATATCGACCGCGCCTTGATGCAGCGCCACCCTGCCATCGGGCTTGAGGCCGGTCCGCATGGTGGAGGGATTGGCCATCGAGGTGTTGCCGCAGCCATACCACATGCCGGCGACGCCGACGCCGCGGCGCATCGGTGTCTTCGTGCCGCGGTTGAAGGCAGCCGCTTGCGTGCGGGCGGCGCGCCAGCGCGGGCGCAGGGCCTCGAGACAGGTACGGATGCCGACACCTTCGCCGATGACCTGGCCGGTCGCCGTCGGCTGGTCGCCGCTGAGCGCGTTCTTGATGCGGAATTCGAGGCGGTCGATGCCCAGCTTGTCGGCGAGCTCGTCGAAGAGCTGTTCCTGCGCCAGGGTCGCCTGCGGCACGCCGAAGCCGCGGAAGGCGCCGGCCGGCACCAGATGCGTATGCACCGCGCGCGTCAGCGCCCGATAATGCGGCACGAAATAGGGACCCGAGGCGTGGACCGGCACGCGGTTGGCGACGGTCGGACCCCAGGAGGAATAGGCGCCGGTGTTGAAGTCGGCCACGACATCGATCGCCAGCAGCGAACCGTCGCGCGCGGCGCCGATCTTCGCGCGGATCTTCGACGGATGGCGCTTGGTCGAGGCCATGAGCGATTCCGGCCGCGTATAGACCATCTGCACCGGCTGGCCGGTGACCCAGGCCGCGACCGCGAGGAAGGGTTGCACTGACATGTCGAGCTTCGAGCCGAAGCCGCCGCCGACGGCGGTCGGGATGATGCGTACCGCGCTCTGCGGGATCCCGAGGATCCTGGCGATGTCCTCGAGATTCATGTAGGGCGCCTGGGTGCAGACCTGGATCTCGATCCGGTCGCCGACGCGCCGCGCGAAGCCCGCCTCGGGCTCGATATAGGCATGCTCGACGAAGCCGGTCTCGAACTCGCCCTCGACCGTGACGGGTGCCGAGGCCAGCGCCGCCTCGACATCGCCCTTCACGACGCGGCCGCGCGTCAGGATATTGCCGGGGCGCTTGTCATGGACCAGCGGCGCGGCTTCCTCGAGCGCCGCCGCCATGCTGGTGAGGGCGGGCAAGGGCTCCCACGCGACCGGGAATTTCGCGAGATCGAGCGCCGCGATCGCGGCCGGCTGGCCGACGACGGCCGCCACGGCCTCGCCGCGGAAACGAACCTCGTCGCGGGCGAAAACGGACTGGTCGGCGAAGGGCGGGATCGGACCGTAGCAATCGACGCCCGGCACGTCCTTGGCGGTCACGACTTTGACGATACCCGGATGGCTCGCGACATAGCGGTCGAGATCGCCGAACGTGAATCGCGCATGGTGATGCGGGCTGCGGATGGCGCGCAGGAGCAGCGAATGCGCCGGCGTCTCGTCGGCGCCGAAGATCTCGGTGCCGTCGGTCTTGGGCTTGCCGTCGAGGCGGCGCAGCCGCTTGCCGACGGCGCTCCCGGCGGCGGGATCGGAATCGGCGACGCCGGGCTCGCCTTGATCGAGAATGGCCGAGACGATCTTGCGATAGCCGGTGCAGCGGCAGAGCACGCCGCCGACCGCATCCATGGCCTGCGCCTCGGTCGGTCGCGGGTTTTGCTCCAACAAGCGCGTCGCCGCGACCAGCATGCCCGGCGTGCAGATGCCGCATTGCGCGGCGCCATGGCGAAGGAACGAATCCTGCAGCTTTTGCGTCACGAGCGAGCTGGCGGTGAGGCCCTCGATGGTCTCGACGCGCCGGCCTTCGACCTGACCGACGGCGACCAGGCAGGCGCAGACCGGCTCGCCCTCGAGCAGCACGGTGCAGGCGCCGCAATCGCCGGCATCGCAGCCGACCTTGGTGCCGGTCAATCCTAGCTCGTCGCGCAGGGCCTTGGTCAGGCGCTGGCCGGGCGCCGTGGCGACGCTGACCGCGCGGCCATTGAGGGTGAAGCCGATGCCGGTGGCGGGACGGTCCATGGCGGTCAACCCGCTACGCATCGCTCGAGGGCGCGCGCCACCAGCGTGCGCGCGGCGTCGCGGCGATAGGCGGCGGTGGCGCGGATATCGTCGATCGGCGCCAAAGCCGAGAGATGCGACGGCTCCGCACAATCGCCGATCCCGGCAGCCATCGCGGTACCCCGCAGCGCATTCTCGAGCTCAGTCAGCCGGCGCGCCACGGCGGAGCAGGAACCGACCGCGATCCGCGCCTGTGCCACCCGGCCCTGGTCATCCGCTTCGAGAATGACGGCCACCATCGCGATCGAGATCACCAGATAGCGCCGCGCGCCGAGCTTGAGGAACACCGACGGCCCCTCGATGCTGCGGGGCACCAGGATGGCGGAGACCAGCTCGTCGGGCCGGCGCTCGGTCTTGCGGTTGCCGGTGATGAAATCGCCGAGCCCGAGGCGGCGCGTGCCGGCACGCGACATCAGCTCGACCTCGGCGTCGAGCGCCAGGAGCGGCGGCACCCCGTCGGCGGCGGGCGAGGCGTTGCAGAGATTGCCGGCGACGGTGCCGCGGTTCTGGATCTGGATCGAGCCGACCTCGCGCGCGGCCGCCTTCAGCGCATCGAAGCAGCGGGGCAGGGGGGTGGCGACCAGCTCGCTCCAGGTCGTGCCACCCGCGATGCGGAACTGGGAGGGCTCCTCGCGGATGCCGCTCAGCTCGCGCACCGCGGTGATATCGAGCACCGGTGAGGAGAGATGACGGTCGCCCAGCGCCGGATAGAAGTCGGTGCCACCCGCCAGGATCTGGATCCCGGGCGTCGCCAAGGCATCGACCGCTTCGCGCAGGCTTGTCGGTCTCAGGAACATGAAAATTTGAACATGGGGCCCGTCTCTCCACTGCCCTCGCACCCCGCGGCCCGCAGGGGTTCGTTCGTATGCAAATGATCTCCGGGAGGCCCGAAACTGTCAAGCCGAGCCTATTCCCAAGCATTCGGCTCGGTCATGATCTTCGTTAGCTGGGCCCCACATTGTGAACGTCCGTTTGAACAAGCCTCCGTCCGGAAATCTCGCGAATCGTTGGTTCTCGCGACTGTCGCTCAGCGGCCTCCTCTCGCTCGCGGCGGCAGCTCCCGCCTGGGCGCACGCCTCCGACAAGGGCTTCGTGCTGCTGCTGCCGACGCATTACTACATCGTCGGCGGCGCGCTCGCCGTGGCCGCCTCTTTCCTGTTGCTGCTGGCGGTTCCCGACAGCTTCCTGCGCCGCCTCGCGACGGCACGGCTCGATCTTGGCGTCTGGCGGGCGCTGCCCCGGACCGCGATCAGCGCGGTCAGCTTCCTGCTCCTGGTCCTGCTCCTGATCGCCGGCATCTATGGCAGCCGCGATCCCCTGTCGAACCCCCTGCCGCTCTTCATCTGGACGGTCTGGTGGGGTGGGCTCACGATCGCCCAGCCGCTGTTCGGCAATCTCTGGAGCTTTCTCAATCCCTGGCTGGCGCCCTATCGCCTGATCCGGCGGCTTTCGGGCGATACGGGCTCATCGCCGGGACTTCTCGGTTACCCGCCTTGGTTCGGCTACGGGCCGGCGATCCTGCTGTTTCTGGGGTTCGCCTGGTTCGAGCTGGTCGACCCGGCGCCCGATGACCCCGCCCGGCTGGCCGAGGCGATCCTGATCTATTCGGCGATCACCTTGGCCGGCATGGTCCTGTTCGGCGAGCGGGCCTGGCTCGCCAAGGGCGATGGCTTCGCGGTCTTCTTTCGTTTCGTGGCCCTGCTGGCGCCGTTGCGCGCCGAACCGGTCGCGCCGGATCCCGCGACCGGTCTAAGCAGGCGACACCGCCTGACGCTAGGACTGCCGGGGCGGGCCATCCCACAACTCGGGCCGTTGCCCCTGAGCGGCGCGTTGTTCGTGCTGCTGACCCTGGCGACCGTTTCCTTCGACGGGCTCGACAAGACCTTCTGGTGGCTCGGCATCTGGGACGTCAATCCTCTGGAGTTTCCGGGGCGAACCGTCCTCATGCCTGCGAACAGCCTCGGGCTGGTCGGGGCCTGGCTGCTGCTCGCCGCCGCTTATGGTCTGGCGATGGGGCTGGGTAGGCGGCTGGCCGGGGGGCGGATCGATGTCGGCAGGCTGCTGGGCGCCTTCGTCCTGTCGATCCTGCCGATCTCGATCGGCTACCATTTCGCCCATTACCTGACGTCGTTCCTGGTGAATGCCCAATATGCGGTGGTCTCGATCGACGATCCGTTCGGCTGGGGCTGGCATCTGCTGGGCATCGCAGATCCCCATGTCAGGGTTTCTTTCCTGTCGGACATGGATTCGGTGTGGGTCATTTTCTCGGCGCAGGCAGGGGCCGTGGTGCTGGTCCATATCCTGGCGGTGCTGCTGGCGCATCTGATCGCGATCGAGCGCTTTCCCGACAAGCGCGCCGCCCTTGCGAGCCAATGGCCTCTGGCGCTGCTGATGATCGGCTACACGCTGTTCGGGCTCTGGCTGCTGGCGGCTCCCACCATTGGATAGGGGGCCGCATATTGCCTTTTGCCGGGTCGCATGATTTCATTTCTATGCAAACGTTCGCCATAACAAGAACCGGTGCCCGCGCGGGAGAAGCGTGCTGGCGACCGCTCAACGCTGGGGAGGCGCGACGATGACTGCCAAGGGGACCACCAAGAAATCGAACGGCTCGCTCATCACGCGCCGCAGCCTGGTCAGGGGACTGGGCGCTGCTGCCGGTGCCGCCGCCGCGTCGGGATTGCTGCCGACGCCGATGCGCTTCATCCAGGCGCATGCGGCCGAGCCGATCAAGCTCGGCTTCCAGGTGCATCGCACCGGCATCGGCGCCGCCTATGGGCGCTGGTATGAGCAGACCACGACCGCCGCGGTCAAGCTGATCAACGATGCCGGCGGCATCAATGGCCGGCAGGTCGTGATCATCGCCGAAGACGACGGCACCGATCCGAAGCGCGGGGCCGAGGTGGTCGAGAAGTTCGCGACCAAGCACAAGGTCGATGCGGTGTTCGGCACGCTGTTCTCCCATGTGGTGATGGGATCGGCGCCGACCGCGGGCCAGCTCAAGATGCCCTATTTCGTCGTCAGCGAAGGCCATCACGTCGCGTCGGGCGCCCTGAACCGCTACACCTTCCAGCCTGGCATTACCGATGTGAAGTCGCAGGTGATCGCGATGGCGCCCTGGATCGCCAACAATCTCGGCAAGAAGGTGTCGATGATCTATCCCGACTACGCGTTCGGCTACGACCATCGCGATTTCTTCTCGGCCGCGATCAAGGAGCAGGGCGGCTCGATCTCGGCGCTCATTCCGGTGGCGCCGACCGAGACCTCCTACTCGAAATATTTCGCGCAGATCCCGGCCGACACCGAGGTCATCTATCACGTGATGGTGGGCCCCGGCGTGCTGACCTTCGTCAAGGAGATGGGCGATCATTTCGGCTCGACCCGGCCGCAGATCTTCGGCTTCATCGATTCGCTCGAAGCCACCGATATGGCTAGCCCGGGCCTCGAATATCTGGACGGCACCTATTTCTGGGAGGCTTTCCCACGCTACGCCCAGAAGGACCAGACCGAATTCGACAAGCATTACCGCGCGGCGGTCGGCGTCGACGACAATGGCGCCTCGACCGCAGATCCGAAGGAGGTCTCGACCTACTCCCACATGTTCGGCTGCTGGGAGACGCTCTATGTCATCAAGGCCGGCATGGAGAAGAGCGGCTACCAGAAGCCGACCTTCCACGACAAGGGCATGCTGATCCAGGCGGTCGAGGCGATGACGGTGTTCGCCGAGGGCGACGAGCATCCGCAGGGCGACAAGACCTTCAACGGCAAGCTCCATCAGTGTTACGGCCACCAGTATATTTCGAAGGTCGAGGGCGGCCGGCTGAACGTCGTCCATAAGACGGCGATCCAGGATGGGCTTTATCCTCCCGAAACGGATTACTCGACCAAGCCGCTCTGACGCGGTTGGCCGTGGGCGTTTGACGATTGGGTGGCTCGACGAGCGGAGCGGCTCCCCCTCACCCTACCCTCTCCCCCTCCAAGGAGGGGGAGAGGAAAGAAATGGTGAAGCCGACGCCGGGCTTTCAGAAATTATCTTCCTCTCCCCACGCGAAGCGGGGGGAGAGGGTAGGGGTGAGGGGGGAGCTTCCGTGACTCACGGGCGAACGATTCCGAGCAACGAGCGAAGACGGATCACCACGCCTCCCCACTTCTCAGCTTCATGAGTCTCGGTCCCCATCTCCTCCTGGCCTTCCTGGAAGGAACCGTCTCCGCCTTCGTGCTGGCGTTGACGGCGCTGGGGCTGTCGCTGGTGTTCGGGGTCATGCGCATCGTCAATGTGGCGCATGGCGAGTTCTTCATGCTGGGGGCGGTGCTGGCCTATGGCTTCAGCAGCCTCGTTCCCGGCATTCCGGCGCTGGGCTTCCTGCTGGCGCTGGTTCTGAGCCCGGTCGTGGTGGGCGCCATCGCCTGGAGCGCCGACCGGCTGGTCCTGGCCCGGCTCAATTACAATCCCGAGGCGACGATCGTCGCCACCATCGGCATGCTCTATATCATCCAGCAGCTGGTCCTGACCTTCTATGGGCCCGACGCCCATCCGGTCGAGCCGCCGATCAGCTTCCGCATCCTGTTCCCCTGGTTCGGCTATTCCGGCTACAAGCTGGTGGTGGTCGCGGCCTCCGCCGTTCTGCTGTTGCTGACTTGGTTCCTGCTGATGCGCACGCGCATCGGCCTCGTCATGCGGGCGACGCAGTTCGATCGCGAGACGGCGCAGAATTTCGGCATTCCCGTCGCCCGCGTCTATGCGATGATCTTCGCGCTGGGCGCGATGCTGGCGGCGGTCGCGGGCGTGCTGATCGTGCCGATCCAGCAAGCCCATTACCTGATGGGGCTCGACCCGCTGCTGCTCTCCTTCATCACCGTCATCATCGGCGGGCTTGGCAGCCTGCGCGGCACGGTGATCGCGGCATTCGTGATCGGGCTTTCCGACGGCATGATCTCGGTCTTCTTCTCCGGCACGCTCTCCAAGATCATCGCGACCCTGCTGGTGGCGCTGGTGCTGGTGTTCCGGCCGGAAGGGCTGTTCGCCCGGAGTGCCCGATGAGCGCGCCGGCCTTGCCCGCCGTCGCCTCCCGGCACGACGATCGGCGGCCGCTCTGGCTGCATCTGGGCGTGATCGCGGCGCTGTTCGCGCTGCAGTTCCTGCTGCCGGCCTATGACCATACCAACATGAGCCGGATCATGATCCTGGCGAGCTACGCCATGGGTTATAACCTGCTGCTGGGCTATACCGGCCTGATGAGCCTCGGCCATGCGATGTTCTTCGCCGCCGGTCTCTATGGCGCGGGGCTCAGCGTCTATTATCTGGGATTCGATCCGCTCTCCGCCCTCCTGGCCGGCCTGCTTGCGGGCCTCGCTCTTTCGATTCTCGTCGGCATGATCGCGCTGCGCACCAGCGGCGTCTCCTTCATGATCGTGACCCTGATGTTCGCGCAGGCCTGTTTTCTGCTGACGCTCTATTTCAACGAGATCACGCAGGGCGACCAGGGCATCGTCATCGATCTGAGCGCCTGGAGCTGGGACACGGGCAGCGAGGAGGGGCCGCTCACCCTGGTTTCTCCGCCGATCCGCTACAATCTGGCGCTGCTGCTCTTCGCGATCAGCCTGCTGGTCTCGCTCTTCCTGGTCCGCTCGCGCATCGGCCGCGTGCTGGTGGCGATCCGCGAGAACGAGGCCCGGACCGTGATGCTGGGTTATCACAGTTTCCGCTACAAGCTGGGCTCGCTCGTGCTGTCGGGCACGCTGTCGGCCGCGGCCGGCGCCACCTACGCGCTGCTCTTCTCCTATGTGGGCTCGACCTTCGCCGGCATCCAATATTCGATCCTGCCGCTGCTCTGGGTGCTGCTGGGCGGCCAGGGCACGATTCTGGGGCCGCTCCTGGGCACGGCCCTGATGTATTACCTGATCGATTTCTCCAGCGAATACACCTCGAGCTACATGCTGATCGTCGGCGTGGCGCTGGTGCTGCTGGTGCTCTGGTTCCCCAAGGGCATCCTCGGCACCCTGCGGCAGAAATGGCTGCCATGGTTGCCGTGACCGGGGCCGACGCGGCGATTCTGTCCACGGCGAAACTGAGCCGACAGTTTGGCGGCCTGCGCGCGGTCGACGCCGTCGATCTGTCGGTCGAGCGCGGCGAGATCCGCGCCGTGATCGGCCCCAACGGCGCCGGCAAGACCACGCTGGTCGGCATGATCTGCGGCCGGATTCCGGCGAGCTCGGGACGCGTCCTGTTCGAGGGCGAGGACATCACGACCTTGCGTCCCTGGTCGCGGGTCGAGCGCGGCATCGCCTATACCTTCCAGATCACCAGCATCTTCCAGAACTTGAGCTGCTTCGACAATGTCGCCTTGGCGGCCCAGCGTGGCCTTCCCTGCAGAGGCGGCGAGGCCGAGCTGATGAGCAAGGTCGATCGGACACTCGCTCGCGTGGGGCTCGAAGGCCGGGGGCCGGTGTTGGCCTCGACCCTGCCCTATGGCCATCAGCGACTGCTGGAACTCGCGATCGGCCTCGCACTCGAGCCCAAGCTCCTGATCCTCGACGAGCCGACGCAAGGCCTGTCCGAGGAGGAGATCGTCGGGTTCTGCGCGCTCATCCGCGAGATCGCGGCTGACGCGACCGTACTCCTGATCGAGCACAACATGCCGGTGGTAATGGATCTGGCCCATCTCATCACCGTGATGGACAACGGGCGGATCCTGGCGGAGGGAACGCCGGAGGAAATCAGGGCCAATCCCGAGGTGCAGAGGGCCTATCTCGGCACATGATCCTGACCCTCGACGCCGTGAACTGTTTCTATGGGCGAGTCCAGGTGCTGCGCGATCTCTCGCTGCGTGTGGCGCCGGGCGAGGTGCTCTGCCTCCTCGGCCGCAACGGCGCCGGCAAGACCACGACGCTCAAGACCATCATGGGCCTCCTCAAGCCGCGCTCGGGGCGGGTGCTCTTCGGGGATGTCGAGCTGAGCGGGCTCCCGGCGCATGAGATCCCGCGCCGCGGCATCGCCTATGTGCCGCAGGGCCGCCGCCTGTTCGCCGAGCTGACGGTCGAGGAGAATCTGACGATCGGCCTCATGGCCCGGGACCGGGGCGCATCGGTGCGCGAACGCGTCCTGGCTCTATTCCCCATACTGAAGGAGCGCCTCGCTCAAGCCGCCGGAACGCTCTCCGGCGGCGAGCAGGAGATGCTGGCCGTCGCCCGTGCCCTTTGCCTGGAACCGGCCGTTCTGCTGCTGGACGAGCCGACCGAGGGGCTGATGCCCAGCATGATCGCGACAATTCTCGATACGGTCAGGCTCCTTCGGACCCAGGGCGTCGCCACGATCCTGGTCGAGCAGCGGGTCGAGGCGGCCTTGTCGGTCGCGGACCGGGTCGCCTTCATCGAGAACGGCATGGTGAAGGAGACCTGCGACGTTCCCGGCCTGAGGTCCGATCCGACGCCCCTGCAGCGTTATGTCGGGGTCGGCTTGCGATCGATTTGAAGTCCGAACGCCTTAGGCGACGAGCCGCGCGGCCTCGCCGAGGCTCACGCCCGCCAGCTGCATCTGCCGGCGGGCCGTTGCCAGCGAGCCATTGAGGTCGATGGCGCGGCAGGCATCCAGCAGCACCGTCGTCTCGAAGCCGAGGCGTGCCGCATCCAGCGCCGAATAGGCGACGCAGAAATCGGTCGCGAGGCCGACCAGGGCCAGCTTGGTCAGGCCGCGCTCGCGCAGGTAACCGGCGAGGCCCGTCGGGGTCTTGCGGTCGTTTTCGTAGAAGGCCGAATAGCTGTCGATCGCTTTGCGGAAACCCTTGCGGATGACGAGCTCGGCCTTGGTCCAGGCCAGATCGCGGTGGAACTCGGCGCCGGGCGTTCCCTGAACGCAGTGATCGGGCCAGAGCGTCTGCGAGCCGTAAGCCATCTGGACCGCGGCGAAGGGTGCCTGGCCGGGATGGGTCGAGGCGAAGCTCGAATGGCCGGCGGGATGCCAGTCCTGCGTCAGCACCACATGCTCGAACGAGCCGATCAGGCGGTTGACGAGCGGCACGATCTCGTCTCCGCCGGCGACGGCGAGCGCGCCGCCGGGGCAAAAATCGTTCTGCAGGTCGATGACGATGAGGCCCGCATTGGGGCTCTCTTTCCTGAGGGCGGCCAAGGGGCGATCCTCTCTTGCGAATCCGATACCGTTGCGACGTTGGGTCCCGAGTCTAAGGCCGCCCTGGAGGGAGATCAACCGATCCGCCAGTGTCAAAAGCGGAGCGTGAGGCTGAGCGCGCCGAATTTGTCGACGTTGTGCTGCCCGTCGAATTCCGGCGTCCGGAAGACATGGGTGTAGGCCAGGCGCACGGTCCGGATCGTAAAGGCCACGCCGACCTGCGCGTCGCCGACAAAGATATTCCGATCGACGCTCCGGCTGTCCTGGAAGGTATTGCCGTCCAGGAAAATGTTTCGCGCCACCGCCCGTCCATCCAGTCCGGCGAAGAAATAGAACCCGAAATCGTCCTGGGGCTCGAAGAAACCGGAACCGGGCAGGCTCGGCTCGATTCGCGGCGGGCCATAATCGTCCGGCAGGTTCCAGCCGAGCCGCAGGGTGGCGCCGGCGTTGGCATAGGTGAAGACGTTGCCGACCGCGCCACCGATATGCGGGGTGGCGTCGAAGGAGAACCCCCAGATGTCGCCGGACACGAAGGCGCGCCAGCTGCGCTCATAGGTGAGAACGACACCCGGCTCGTTGTTGATCTGATGATCCCAGCCCTGGGGCTTGTCGGCGCCGATGATGCCGTGAACCCAGCTCTGGGTCTTGTCGGCGAGCGAGGCGGGTCCGACCATGCCGATCTGCAATTGCAGCTGGTCGAGCCGCGTGCCGGTTTCTTCCATCAGTCCGATCGAGCCATAGAGCCAGCCCGCATAGGGCCGGTCGTCGGCAGGCGGGTCCGCAAGCGTGATGTCGCTGGGGGTGTAGATGTTCTGGCCGATGCCGTAGCTGACGCGCACATCGCCCTGGTCGGCGAAAAAGGGCAGCCAGCGGGCCGCGTCCACCGCCCAGGAGGGCGCTCCGCCCAGGCCCGAGGTCCAGGTCAGTTGAATGCCGTTCGTATAGTCCTGGTCGAAGCCGGAGACGATGTCGTTCTCGAGCACCAGGTTGAAGGTGCCGTCTTCGAACTCGTCGGCGCGGGCTTGCGGGGCCGTGCCAAGGCCGAGCATGGCTGCGAAAATGCCGGCCGCAACCTGCCGGTGCCGCATCGTGATTGCGGTGCTGATGCTGAGAAAGCTGGCAGCCAGAAAGTCTCCGTACGGTGGGGCGGCGGCAGCCGGCCAAGAGTGATCGGTTAAATGGCCGAAAGTCTCGAATCCAGTGATCAGGAAAGGGCCGCTGGGCAGGGAGGGGCGAACGCGGTATCCTTCTAACCGCAGGGAAAGCCGTAAGTTCCAAGGCCGCTTCGCGGGGCGCGGGTGCCGGCCATTCGTCGGGGACGAAAAATGGACGGCCGTCTCGTCACCATAACCGACCCGAAGCTGGGACTCGATGCGATTGCCGGTGTGCGTCTGCGCCCTCTGGCGCCGGCCCACGATCTTCGCGGCAGCCTGTGCGAGATCCATCGCGACTCCTGGGCAATGGCCGCGCGGCCCCTGCAGTGGGATTTCATCAATACCCGGGCCAGAGTCTTGCGTGGAGTGCATGTGCATCGGTTGCGCCACGACTACATCGTTGTTGTCGGGGGCCGGGCCACGATCGGCCTGGCCGATCTGCGACGGACCGGACCCAGCTTTCGTCGCGGCATGACGCTGCGGGCCGATGGTGAGACGCCGCAGGTGCTGATCATCCCGCCGGGCGTGGCGCATGGCATCTATGCCCATGGTTCCGTCACTTATCTCTACGGCCTCAGCGCCTATTACGATGGCGTCGATCAGGCTGGATGCCGGTTCGACGATCCTGACCTGGATATCGACTGGCCGTCGCCCGCTCCGATCCTGCTGCCGCGCGACGCCGACCTGCCGGATTTTGCGACCCTCCTGCGCCAGTTCGAGGCCGCGGGCGGGGTGCCGCTGCGGTCATGAGGCGCTGACCCGACCTCGATGCCGTCCGCCACCATCCTGATCCCGACCCATAATCACGTGGCGCCCCTGCGCCACGCGATCGCCGGTGCGCAGAGCCAGACCCTGCAGGATTTCGAGCTGTTCGTGGTGGGCGATGGCGTCGGCGACGCCACGCGGGAAATGATGCGCGAGCTGGGCGCGGCCGATCGCCGGATCCGCTTCTTCGACTTTCCGAAGGGGCCGCGCAAAGGCGAGATCCATCGCCACGAGGCGCTGAAGCAGGCCACGGGGCGCATTGTCGCCTATCTCGGCGATGACGATGCCTGGATGCCGCAGCATCTTGAGACCCTGGACCGGCTGCTGCGGGAGGTCGATTTCGGCCACACGCTCCATATCGGCATCGACGAGGAGGGCGCCTTGCGGTTTCTGCCGGCGGATCTGGAGAATCCCGACTTCCGCCGGCTGATGCTGACGCAGCTCTTCAACCGGTTCGATTTCACCTTCGCCGGCCATACGCTGGAAGCCTATCGGAAGCTGCCCCACGGTTGGCGTACCACCCCACCCGAGTTCCCCTGGACCGACCTTTATATGTGGCGGCAGTTCCTGGCCGAGCCCTGGTGCCGGGCCCGGTCGGCCATGGTGCCGACCTGCATCTGCACCGCCAGCAGCGCGCGGACGAACCTGACCGACCGGGAACGGGCCGACGAGCTGGCCGCCTGGCGGACCCGATTCGAGGAACCGGGATTCCGGGAGGGAATCTGGCGCCAGGCCGCCGACGCCCTGGGCCGGGAGGCGGTCCGGGAGGAGCTCGACACGCTGACCTTGAAACGCGCGGCCGCCAAGAGCGGACGGCTGCTCAAGGCCGGGCTGGCGCGCCGTTTGGGGGGCCGCGGTCCGGCCAGGGGGCCCGGCCGGGCATAGCCCGGCAGGGGGCGGCATCGCCCTTTGAAAATGACGGGTTTGGCGACGCCCTATCGCTAATGCCCGTCGCTATTGACAGCCGGCGCGTCTCTCATGTCCCTATCATCCCGCGCTAAAGCATCAGTTCGGGTTTCCGCCTTGGCAAAACGCTATTCGGCCCTCTCCCTTCTCCGCCACGCCCTCCTTCCCTCGAGCCCCTGGCCGCGTGCCTGGCGGTCGCCGGCGCCCAAATCGAGCTATGACGTCGTCATCATCGGCGGCGGCGGGCATGGGCTGGCCACGGCCTACTATCTGGCGGCCAATCACGGCATCAAGAATGTCGCGGTGATCGAGCGCGGCTATATCGGCTCGGGCAATGTCGGGCGCAACACCACGATCGTGCGCTCCAACTACATGATCGGCGGCAACACGAAATTCTTCGAGTTCTCGCTGAAGCTCTGGGAAGGGCTGTCGCACACGCTCAATTTCAACGTGATGCTGTCGCAGCGCGGCCAGATCGGCCTGGCGCACAACCCGTCGCAGATGGACGTGCTGGCGCGCAAGGGCAACATCATGCGGCTGCATGGCATCGATGCCGAGCTGCTCGATCGCGGCGAGGTGATGAAGCTGCTGCCCTATCTCGATTACAGCGATGCGGCGCGCTTCCCGGTCGTGGGCGGCATCATCCAGCAGCGCGCCGGCACGGTGCGCCATGACGCGGTCGCCTGGGGCTATGCGCGAGCGGCCAGCGAGCTCGGCGTCGACATCATCGAGAATTGCGAGATGACCGGCTTCGCCATGGAGCAGGGCAAGGTCACCGGCATCGAGACGACCAAGGGTCGCATCCGTGCCGGCAAGACGGCGATCGCGGTCGCGGGCCACAGCTCGCATGTGGCGGCCAAGGCGGGCCTGAGGCTGCCGGTCGAAAGCCATCTGCTGCAGGCCTTCGTCTCCGAGCCGATCAAGCCGCTGATCCATCACGTCGTCTCGTTCGGCGCGGAGCTCTTCTACATCTCCCAATCCGACAAGGGCGGCCTCGTCTTCGGCGGCCATATCGACGGCTTCAACAACTACACCCAGCGCGGCCAGCTGCCGAAGATCCAGACCGTGGCGGAATGCGCGGTCTCGCTGATTCCGGCCGTGTCGCGGCTGCGGCTGCTGCGCCATTGGGCCGGCATCATGGACATGACGCCCGACGGCGCGCCTTTCATCTGCCGGACGCCGGTCCCCAATCTCTATCTCGATGGCGGCTGGTGCTATCAGGGCTTCAAGGCCATCCCGGCCTCGGGCTGGACCTTCGCCCATACGGTCGCGAACGGGGAGGAGCATGAGCTCAACCGCTGCTTCAGCCTCGACCGGTTCGAGAAGGGCGGCGAGCTCGACGATCACGGCTCCGGCAACTGGAACTACAAGCAGTAAGGCTCTTCGACGATGCTGAGAATCACCTGCCCCTGGTGCGGCGAGCGCGACTATTCCGAGTTCCGCTATGGCAGCGATGCCGGCAAGGCGCGGCCGGCGCACGGCACGGGCGATCTGAAGACCTGGCATGACCATGTCTTCCTGTTCGACAACCCCAAGGGTCCGCATCGCGAATACTGGCAGCATGTGCTGGGCTGCCGGCAATGGCTGGTGCTGGAGCGCGACACGGCGACGAACACGCCCGGCGTGGCGCGACCGGCACGCGACGCCATGCCCAAAGGCGGAGCCGGCCGATGATGAAGGGCAATTCCCGTCGTCTGCCGCAGGGCGGGCGGATCGATCGCAGCAAGCCGCTCTCCTTCACGCTCGACGGCACGCGGCTCAACGGCTTTGCCGGCGACACGCTGGCTTCGGCGATGCTGGCCAACGGCGTGGCGCTGGTCGGCCGCAGCTTCAAATATCACCGGCCGCGCGGGCTGATGGCGGCCGGCATCGAGGAGCCGAACGGGCTCCTCACGCTGGGCGAGGGCGGTCGGCAGGAGCCGAACATTCCCGCGACCATGACCGAGCTGGTCGAAGGGATCGTCGCGCGCCGGCAGAATGGCTGGCCCTCGGTCGAGTTCGACGTGATGGCGGTAAACTCGCTGGCGGCCCCGCTGCTGACGGCGGGCTTCTACTACAAGACCTTCATGGGACCGACGCGCGGTTCCTGGATGTTCTACGAGCCCTTTATCCGCAAGGCCGCCGGCTTGGGCGAGGGCACCTACGCGCCCGATCCCGATCGCTACGAGACGCGCCACGACTTCACCGACGTGCTGGTGGTCGGCGCGGGCCCTGCCGGGCTGGCAGCGGCGTTGACCGCGGGGCGCAGCGGCGCCCGCGTGGTGCTGGCCGAGCAGGATTCCGACCTGGGCGGCAGCCTGCTGTCGGAGCCGGGCCAAGGCGCGGGCGCGAGCTGGATCGAGGATCGCAAGGCCGAGCTCGGAGCCCTGCCGAACCTCCGCATCTTTACCCGCAGCACGGCCTTCGGCGTCTATGACGGGAATACCGTCGGGCTGATCGAGCGGCGCGATCATCTTTCGCCCGATCCGAAGAAGGGCGAGGCCCGCCAGATCGTCACCATCCTGCGGGCGCGGGCGATCGTCTTCGCGACCGGCACCATCGAGCGGCCGCTGGTTTTTTCCAACAACGACCGGCCGGGCGTGATGCTGGCCTCGGCCGCGCGGACCTACCTCAACCGCTTTGCGGTGGCGCCCGGCAAGCGCGCCATCGTCGCCACCAACAATGACAGCGCCTATCGCGCGGCCTTCGATCTGGCGGCGGCGGGGCTGAAGGTCACGATCGCCGATCTGCGCGGCGAGATCGCCCCGGGCCTGCAGGCGCTGGCCGCGCGTCATGGCATCGAGCTTCGTCCCGGCAACGCGATCCTCGAAGTCGAGGGCGGCAAGTCGGTCAAGGCGGCCCGGCTGGGTCCGGTGGGGCGCGAGGGCTCGGGCGAGCGGCGCCCCTGCGATCTCGTCTGCATGTCGGGCGGCTGGTCGCCGGCGGTACATCTGACCTCGCATGGCGGCATCAAACCGGTCTATCGCGAGGAGATCGCGGCCTTCGTGCCGGGCGGTTTCGCCAAGGGCCAGTTCGGCGCCGGTGCGGTCGTCGGCACCTTGGCGCTCGATGCCGCGATCGGCGAGGGCGCGGAGGCCGGCGCCAAAGCCGCCTCCCATGCCGGCCATGCGATCACCGCCGCCAGGCCGGTGGCGCCTGCGATCGAAGGCGAGGGTGGTTATGCCATCGCCCCGCAGTGGGAAGTGAAGTCGAGCGCCCATGGCAAGGCCTTCGTCGATTTCCAGAACGACGTGACCGTGAAGGACATCGCCCAGGCGCAACAGGAAGGCTACGAATCGGTCGAGCATCTGAAACGCTACACCACGCTGGGCATGGGCACCGACCAGGGCAAGACCAGCAACATCAACGCGCTCGCCATCATGGCGGGCCTGCGCGACGTAACGATCCCCGAGGCCGGCACCACCACCTTCCGCCCGCCCTATTCGCCGGTGGCGCTGGGCGCCATCGCGGGACGCAGTGTCGGCCATCATTTCCGTCCCGTGCGACTCTCGCCGCTGCATGACTGGCATCTCGCGAATGGCGGCCGGATGACGCCGGCCGGGCCCTGGCTGCGCGCCTGGTATTACGACTGGGCCGGCAAAGATGCGGCCGAGGCCTATGTGAAGGAGATGGATCTCGTGCGCCAGGGCGTCGGCATCGCCGACGTCTCGACGCTCGGCAAGATCGACGTGCAGGGCCCGGACGCGGCCGAGTTCCTCAACCGCATCTATGTGAACGGCTTCGCCAAGCTGCCGGTCGGCAAGGCGCGTTATGGCGTGATGCTGAACGACGACGGGCTTGTGCTGGATGACGGCACCACCACGCGGCTCTCCGAGACGCGTTTCTTCATGACCACCACGACGGCCCAGGCCGGCGAGGTCATGTCCTGGGTCGAGTTCCTGCTGCAGGCGGCCTGGCCCGAGCTCAAGGTGCATGTCGCGTCGCTGACCGACGAATGGGCCGCGATGGCGGTCTCGGGTCCCAAGGCGCGCCAGGCGCTGGCGCTGGCTTTTCCGAGCCAGGAGGTCGGCGACAATCGGCTGCCCTATATGGGTGCCCTCGAATTCACCCATGACGGCGTGCCGGTGCGGCTGATCCGTCTCAGCTTCTCGGGCGAGCTCGCCTATGAGGTCTATACGCCGGCCGATTACGGCATCGCGCTCTGGGAGCATATCCTGAAAGCCGCCGCGCCCTTGGGCATCAAGCCCTATGGGCTCGAGGCGCTGGCCTCCTTGCGCATCGAGAAGGGCCATGTTGCGGGGCTCGAGCTCGATCATCGCACCTCGCTCGACGATCTGGGCTTGGGCAAGATGGCCGGCAAGGAGAAGGCCTATGTGGGCAAGGAGCTGCGCTTCCGCCCGCTGCTCCAGGCGCCGGAGCGCTGGAGCCTGGTCGGGATCGAATGCCTCGAATCCGACAAGCGGCTGCGCGGCGGCTCGATCCTGTTCCTCAAGGACGACAAGATCGAGGGCCATGGCCGCGGCTACATCACCTCGGTCACCTGGTCGAACGAGCTGAAGAAATACATCGCGCTCGGCCTCTTCAGCGGCGGGCTTCGCCACGAAGGCGCGGAGATCCTCTGCGCCTATCCGGTCAAGAACGAGCAGGTGCGCGCGCGCATCGTCTCGCCGCACTTCATCGATCCCAAGGGAGAGCGCCTCTATGCTTGAGCGGCGATCGGCGCTGGAGAAGGACCTGCAGCAGGGCGGCCATGAGGGCGCCAAGGGCGAGCGGGGCGTGAAACTGGGTGAAGTCCGCGGCTGGTCGCTGGTCCAGGCCTCGGGCTTTCCGGACCAGGGGGCGGCCTTCGAGGCGGCATTGACGTCGCAGCTCGGCGCGAGCCTGCCGGCCAAGGTCGGCGACGGCGTTGGCGCTCAAGGCCGCACGATCATGCGTGTGGGCCCCGAGCATTTCTGGATCGTGGGTCCCGAGAAGGACGATCTGGCCGAGCGCCTGTCGCAGGCCGTCGCGCCCGCGGTCGGCTCGATCCTGCCGCTCTCGCACAGCCGCACCCGGATCTTCATCGAGGGCGCGGCCGCGCGCGAGGTGCTCGCCAAGGGCATCCCGCTCGATTTCGATCCGAACGTCGTCAAGGTCGGCCAGTTCGCCCTGACCGGCCTGCATCACACGCCGGTCCTGGTCCATCGCAGCGCCGCCGACCGCTACGAGATCTACGCGATGCGAACCTTCGCCCACTCGATCTGGGAATGGCTCACCGACGCGGCGCTGCCGGTCGGGTATGATATCGTGAAGTAGTTTCTTCATCCTCGCCCCGCCTTGCGGGGAGAGGGAGGGCCCCGTCGCGAAGCGACGGGAGGGTGAGGGGTGCGGTGGCCGCCGAGCGAGCGCCCCCTCACCCAGCTCCGGCTAGGTTCGGCTTCGTCTCACCAAGCCTACGCATCCCTTGTATGGGACTTTTCCTGTCAAGGCCATCTGGGTCTCCATGGTTAGCGATCCGAGGGGAGCCGGTGCCCGGACGCGAGGCTTCGCGTCACAACCTTGTATTCGGTGGGTCTGGAAAGACCCGAACCATGATGCAGTCATGCGCATCGGCGGGAAGGCTCCGAGGTGGCGAGCCCATTCTCTCCCTCGGCATGACAGCCATGGGATGCGGCGGGTCATCGCCATCTCGGATCGCGAGGCCCGTCCGGGTAGGGATCTGCCCGCGACGGCAATCCGAAGGAATGTGAGCGTGTGCGCGATCATGGGGCCGGGTGCAGGGCCAGGCCGGCCGGGAACTGCCCGGTCGTGGCCAGGCGCCACAACTCGATCAGCAGCTTGCGCGCCAGCGCCACGATCAGGGTCTTGCGCGTATCGCCGCGTGCGTCGGCGGTTCGGGCCCGATACCACTGCGCCAAGCCACTATCCTTTTGGAACATCAGCCAGCGCCAGGCCAGCTGGATCATGGCGCGCCGGACCCGGGCATTCCCGGCCCTGGCCAATCCCTTCTCTCGCCGCTTGGAACCACTCTCGTCGGGCGAGCCGGTGAGGCCGGCATAGCGCGCCACAGCGCGGCGATCGCGCAAATTGCGCTGAAGCACCTCGGTCACGAGCATGTCCGCCGTCTCGACCCCGACCCCAATCACCCGGGCCAGCAGACGGATCATCGCGTGGGGCCCTTCGTCGGGGGTCCGTTCGAGCCGCTCGAGCCGGGCCGCCTCGATCGCCTTGATCTGCTCCTTCAGGAGCTGCAGGCGGGCCATGTCGTGGCCCAGCTCGGTCCGCGTGTGGGGCGGCAACGCCACGCCTTCAGGCGTGCGCAACGCCTCGAGCTTCGCCGCCGCCTTGCGCAGCGTCGGCTTGAAGTTCCGAACCCCAAAGCGGATCAGCGTGCTCTTCATCCGGTTGACGATGCGCGTGCGCTCGCCCACCAGGGTCTCATGCTCCCGGCTCGGCCGCTTGGCGTCTTCCTCGGCCAGCGTCGGAACCGCCGCCATGCTGCAATGCTTCGCCTCCCCGCGCAGCCACCCCAGAAAGGCGCGCAGCAGCAGGCCGACATCCAGACGGTCGGTCTTCGCCCGCCGATGCTCGCGCGACACCGGGATGCTGGTCGGATGGATCACATAAGCCTCGATGCCGCGCATCCCCAGCCACCGCGCCAGCCAGAACCCGTCCCGGCCCGCTTCATAAGCCACGCACAGGCGAGCGACAGGACGCCCGGCCCGGGCAGCCTCTTCGCGCCAACGATGCAACAGCTCCAGCAACAATTCCTCATCCGGATCGAGCTTCTTCAGCGGCTGACGATCAACACCAGGCAAATCGCCCCCACCAACCAGCTCTTCAGCCCCATCTCGATAACCGCAATCAGCGTGCTATCCTGGTTCAGGGCGGTGAGGGATCGGCTCAGGTCATTTAATCTTGGCATGGGACGCGCTCCATCGGTTGGCTTTGCAGCACCAATGGTGCATCACCTCGCCGCCCGCCCCATAGCATCTCTCCCCCACTTCGTTGGGGAGAGGGTTATTCATGTGCAATGTCTGGACCCGTCACCCCCGCATCCGCTTCGCTTCCGGATCGAACAGCGGATCGGTGATGATGGTCGCCTTGCGGCGTTCGCCGAGGATCTCGATCTCGAAGGCGCTTTTGGCCGTGTCGGTCGCGAGCTCCTTGGGCACATAGCCCTGGGCCAGCGACTTGTCGACGAAGTGTCCATAGCCGCCCGAGGTGACCCAGCCGATCACCTGGCCCTTGTGCCAGATCGGTTCGTCGCCCAGCACGTCGGCATCGGACGCATCGACCACCATGGTCACGCGGCGCAGCTTGCCGCCGGTCTCCTTCTCCTTCACTGCCGCTTCGCGGCCGATGAAGTCGTTCTTGGTGAGATCGACGAAGCGGTCGAGCCCGGCCTCGAAGGGCCCGTAAATCGGCCGCAGCTCGCGATACCAGGTCGGGAAGTTCTTCTCGAGCCGCAGCGAGAGCAGGGCCCGCATGCCGAAATTGATCAACCCCAGGTCCTTGCCGGCCTCGTGGATCGCGAGGAACAGGCGGCGCTGATATTCCGGCGCCACCCAGATCTCGTAGCCGAGATCGCCCGAATAGGTGACGCGATTGATCATCGCCGGCAGGTTGGCGATGTCCATGGCGCGGTGATCCATGAATTTGAAGGCGGCGTTGGAGACATCCTCGTCGGTCAGCCGCTGCAGCAGCTCGCGCGATTTGGGGCCGGCGATCGAGAGACCCACCAGATCCATGTCGTAGCGACGGATCTCGACCGAGCCGTCGACCGGCAGATGCTTCTCGAACCAGCGCATGTGATATTTCTGCGCCTGGCTCGAACCCCACATGATGAAGCGCTCGTCCGAGGCTTTCGCGATCGTGAAGTCGCCGATCAGCTTGCCCTCGGGGTTGAGCATCGGCGTCAGGATCAGGCGGCCGGTGCGGGGCATCTTGTTGGTCATAAGCCGCGACAGGAAGGCCTCGGCGCCGGGGCCCTTGAACTCGTATTTCGCGAAATTAGCGATCTCGGTGACGCCGACGGCGTTGCGCACGCCCAGGCATTCCGCCTTGACAGGCGCGAAGTCATTGGAGCGGTGGAAGGAGACGATGTCCTTGGGCTCGGTGCCCTTGGGTGCGAACCAGAGCGGCGTCTCGAGGCCCCAGCTGTCGCCCATGACGGCGCCCTGCGCGATCATCACGTCATAGAGCGAGGTGGTCTGCTGCGGCCGCGCGGCCGGCAGCTCTTCGTTCGGGAAGCGGATCGAGAAGCGGCGCGAATAGTTCTCGCGCACTTTTTCATTGGTGTAGGAGCGGGTCGCCCATTCGCCGAAGCGGGCGACGTCCATGGCCCAGACGTCGAAGCCGGGATCGCCATTCACCATCCATTGCGAGAGGGCGAGACCGACGCCGCCGCCCTGGCTGAAGCCCGCCATGACGGCGCAGGCGCACCAGAAATTCTTGAGGCCCTGGACCGGCCCCACCAGCGGATTGCCGTCGGGCGAGAAGGTGAAGGGGCCGTTGATGATGCGCTTGATGCCGGCCTTGGCCATGGCCGGGAAATGCTTGTGGCCCAGCTCGAGCGAGGGCGCGATACGCTCGAGATCGGGCTCCAGCAGCTCGGTGCCGAAGTCCCAGGGTGTCTCGCGCGGCTGCCAGGGACGGCAATCCTTCTCATAGGTGCCGAGCACCATGCCGCTACGCTCCTGGCGCATATAGATCTCGGCCTTGAAGTCGATCGCATGGGGCAGCTCATGGCCGCGTTCCTTGTTGAAGGCGACGACCTCGGGCATCTCGTCGGTCACGAGATACATATGCTCCATCGCCAGCACCGGCAGCTCCAAGCCCACCATGCGGCCGACCTCGCGGGCCCAGAGGCCGCCGCAATTGACGACATGCTCAGCATGGATATTGCCCTGCTCGGTGATGACGTCCCAGCTCCCATCCTTGCGGGGCTTGAGTTCCTTCACGCGGGTCTTGAGATAGATCTCGGCGCCGGCGATGCGGGCCGACTTGGCATAGGCGTGCGTGGTGCCGGAGGGATCGAGATTGCCGTCGGCCTTGTCGAGCATGGCACCGACGAAATGCTTGGCCTCCATCAGCGGGAAGAGATCCTGCGCCTCCTTCGCGGTCAGGAGCTCGGTCTCCAGGCCCAGATAGCGCGCGCGGGCATGGGCCATCTTCAGCCATTCCATGCGCTCATGCGTGTCGGCCAGCATCAGCCCGCCCGAGCGGTGCAGCCCACAGGACTGGCCCGAGATCTTCTCGAGCTCGTCATAGAGGCCGATGGTGTAGCCTTGCAGCTTGGCGACATTGGGGTCGCCATTGAGGGTGTGGAAGCCGCCTGCGGCATGCCAGGTCGAGCCCGAGGTGAGCTGGTCGCGCTCGATCAGCACGACGTCTTTCCAGCCGGCCTTGGTCAGGTGGTACAGCACGCTGCAGCCGACGACGCCACCGCCGATCACGGCGACCTGGGTATGGGATTTCATCCGAGTGGTTCTTTCCTGATAGTCGCTGGAACGCTGAAGGGCGCCGCGCCCGGGCGACCTTTTCGGTGCCTCAGGCCGGCCGATGGGGGAAGGATATCCCGGGGGGGCGGAGCCGTCCCGGACATCCCGGCGCCGGGGAGAATGCGTCGGCCGCTTTCAACCGGTCAAGGCGGAAGCCGGCGGAATTCGGTCGGAAAACGCCCTCCGCTGTTCCTGTCATCGCCGGACTTAATCCACGGCTGTCCGGTTGGCGCCATCGAAGGAGAATTTCATTGCTCCGCTTTCTTCCCCTCCCCCCTTGAGGGGGAGGCTGGGGTGGGGGGTAGCCACGAACTCGATGCTCGCCAAGCTCGTGTGGCGCAAGGCTCCGTCGTCATCGCGTTCTTCGATCACCCCCCACCCTAACCT
>CAVOLB010000130.1:0-91939 GCA_963696655.1 uncultured Alphaproteobacteria bacterium | reverse complement strand
GACTCTCGCCGCGTCCGCCCAGGGATTTCGGGACGATCAGCCCCAGCAGTCCTTCCTTCGCCAGGAGCTCGAAGTTCTTGCGCGGGAACACGAAGCCCCGGTCCGATTCCTCGGCATTCGCGCGCATCGCCGTTGCCGACAGCTCGATCAACCGCGCCTGCAGCCGCTGCTGCTCCTCGGTCAACAGCCATTGCGGATCGTACTCGAAGCCCACGCCCCAGAAGGCTTCGCCATTCCAGCTCTTGCCGCCGCTCATCTCGACACCATCCCCTCATGGATGAAACCCCGCGTGCCGATCATGCGGCGGTCGTCCGGGGATAGGAAGAGAGAACCGGGATTTCCGGAGCGGAGATTCGGAGGATTCGGAATTTCTATCCTGGCGTCGGTCAGGTCAGCCAGCCCTTGAAGACGAGGGCCACCTGCTCCTCCATGGCCCGCTTCTCCTCTTCGGCGCTTTCGAACTCGTTGGCAATCACGCGGTAATAGTTCTCGGCCGCGACGGCATAGAGGACATACATCATTGTCGCGAGGGGCGCGTCCTTCGCGATCAGCCCGTCATCCTGCAGGCGCCGGAGCATGCGTTCGACATGCTTCTCGAAATGCTCCTTGATGCTGCGGAACTCGTCGGTCGCTTCGTCATGGATGCGCAGGAGCGCCGCCATCACTTCGCGCCAGAGCTTGCGCTGCGCCTTGGTGTGGGCACCGCTGTTGTTGAGATAGAGCAGTCCCGCCATCGCGCTGACAGCGTCCCAGGAGACGGACTTGCGGTGGAACTCCTCGAGCACCGTGTCCATGCGTTCGCGCTCCTTCCAGAAGAGCGCGACGAGGAGCTCGGTCTTGCGCGGGAAGTAGCGATAGAGCGTCGGCGGCGAGACGTCGGCGCGGGCCGCGATCTCCTCCATCGTGGTCTGCTCGTAGCCACGGGCCTCGAACAGGTCCATTGCCGCGTCGATGATGACGTCGTTGCGTTCCTGGCGCTTGCGTTCCCTCAGTCCCGTCACGCCATCCCTCCGATGGAAGCGGCCTGAACCGGCTCACCCGCAGCTTGACCATCAAAAAACGTTAGTCTACTGTCAAACGTTAGTCGACCCAATAAATAGATCTGGGAGAGGGCCATGGCAACGCACGCAGGTTACGAAGATCGTGCCGATCTCGGCAATGTCGAGCCGGAGGATATCCTTTCCCCCCGTCACTATGCCGCCGTTCGCCGGGGCGGGCAACTCATGCGGTCGCTGCCGCTCTGGTGCTACACCTCGGAGCGCTTCTGGGAGGCCGAGAAGGAACGGATCTTCCTGCGCAGCTGGAACCTGATCGAGCGCGAGGAGATCGTCCCGAAGGTCGGCGACTATCACTCCATGTCCTTCCTGGGCGTGCCGATGATCGTGGTGCGCGGCAAGGACGAGAAGGTGCGGGTCTTCGCCAATACCTGCCGCCATCGCGGCGCGATGCTCACGACCGGCTCCGGCAACTGCAAGGCCTTCCGCTGTCCCTATCACTTCTGGTCCTACGGCCTCGACGGGCGCTTCATCGGCGCGCCGAACTACAACGACCCCGATGGCCGTCCGCTGATCGACAGCACGAACAAGGAAGAGTTCGGGCTCGCCGAGATCGAGAGCGGCAGCTGGGGCGGCTTCATCTTCATCCGCTTCAA
The DNA here is from genome assembly GCA_963696655.1 of uncultured Alphaproteobacteria bacterium. GTDB lineage: Bacteria > Pseudomonadota > Alphaproteobacteria > Dongiales > Dongiaceae > Hypericibacter. Next base: position 90,288 of record CAVOLB010000130.1, on the reverse strand, counting down.
GGAAGGCCCGCAGACCCTCGAGCAGCATCTGGGATCCTTCGTCGAGAGCCTGGCCTCGCACAAGCTCGAGGACATGGCCTGCGCCCGCAAGGTCGTCTACGAGATGGACGCCAACTGGAAATGCTTCGTCGAGAACTATATCGACGCCTATCACATCCCCTATGTACACAAGGATTCGCTGGCGCAATGGAAGTCCAAGGAGTCGATCCTGGTGCCGTCCCGGGGCCAGGAATATGTCGTCTTCGTGCGGCATGACGAGGGCAGCCAGCTGCTCCTGCCGTTCCCCGGCTATGACGGGTTCCCGCCGATGCCGCAGATCGATCCGGACCGGGTCAAGGGCACCTATTTCGTGACCCTGAAGCCGGGCATGATGATGACACTCGGCAATGACGGGGCGCTCCTGTTCCAGAGCGAGCCGATCTCGGCGAAGAAGTCGCGGCTGACGGTGAGCTCGCTGTTCCCGAAATCCTATCTCGAGCGCGAGGATTTCGCGCGGCTGTCGCAGAACTACTACCGCCGCAACGACATCGTCGTGGTCGAGGACAAGGAGATCGCGCTGCGCCAGTATGCCGGGATCCAGTCGCCCTATGCCCGCATCGCGCGGCTCTGCAGCCAGGAGACGGATGTGCAGGGGCTCGCCAACTGGATCGTCGACCAGGTGATCAAGCCAGAGACGGGCGAGACCATCGCGGCGGAGTAGGGGGCGGGAACCGTCGCCCGCTTTCTGCGGTTTCCTCCTGGCGGCCCTACAGGTCGGCGGCGGAAAGATCCGTCGAGAAAGGAGAGGCGATGATCCGCAAGCTCAAGTCCGGCGAATACCGGCTCTATTCCCGGAAGAAGAATCCGGCGACCGGCAAGCGCCGGAATCTCGGCACTTTCAAGACGCGCGCTGCGGCCGAGAAGCATGAGCGTGCCGTGCAATATTTCAAGCGCGCCGGCCATTGAGACGGCACATCGACGTTCGCTGAACGCGTCGAATCCGAAGCGGCGGGCTCGCGCCGAGCGATCTCGGTTCGTCAGCCCGGCCGGCGTCGCGCGCGCGTGACGGTTCGAGTTATCCACCGGCGATCCATGCCGGGCGCATATACCGAATATAGTAAAATTGTATTACCCGGGGTCCCGCCCTTGGCTGATAGTCCAGCCAAGGGCTCAAACGGGCTCATGCTCGCAGCGCAGAACTGCGACCTCACCGGGAGGGGAATTTGACACAACCATATGCAAGATTTTTGCGCGTTGCAGCATTCGCCGCCGCGCTCGTCGTCGGCACCCAGGCCATGGCCGCCGGTGTCGACGAGCTGCCGCAGAACATCCGGGACGAGCTCTATAACCCCCAGATGATCGACCCGATGCAGCCGATCGGCGAAAGCGCCTATCGCGACTGGAAGCCGAAGAATCCGCCACCCTGGAAGATCGGCTATGCCAGCTCCTACGCCGGCAACACCTGGCGCGCGGCCGTGATGAAGCGGCTCCAGGAAGAGATCATCCCGAAATGGAAGAAGCTGGGGCTGATCTCCGACGTCATCATCACCCAGTCCAACCTGAACGATTCGGTCCAGATCCAGCAGATGCGCCAGCTGGTCGACCAGGGCGTGGACGCGATCATCGTCTGCTGCTCGAACCCGACAGCGCTCAACCAGACCGTCCAATATGCCTATGAGCGCGGCATTCCGGTCTTCTCGACGACCGGCTATCTGACCTCGCCCTATTCGGTCAACTCCTCGGCCAATTTCGTCGTCGGCGGCTATATGCTCGGCGAATGGATGGCCAAGGAGATCGGCGGCAAGGGCAATGTGCTGAATGTCGAAGGCATCCCGGGCGCCTCCGCCTCGGATTCGCAGAATCTCGGCATCCAGAACGCCCTCAAGAACTATCCGGACGTCAAGGTGGTCGGCTCGGTCGCGGGCATGTGGACCGACCAGGTCGCGCAGTCCGAGATCCAGCGCTGGCTCGCCACCAACCCCGGCCAGCTCGACGGCGTCATCATCCAGTCGGCCTCCGAGCTCGGCGCCGTGCGCGCGCTCAAGCAGAGCGGCCGGAAAATTCCGCCGATCACCATCGGCGGCGAGCTGGGCGCCCTCTGCTACTGGCGGAAGAATCCCGACTTCATCTCCTCCTCGGTCCAGGCCTGGCCTCCGGGCGACGATTTCGAGATGTCCTGGAACATCATGATGCGCACGCTCGAGGGGCAGGGACCCAAGGTCCAGTCGATCCTGACCCGGCCGCAGACGCTCAGCAAGGACGAGCTGGCCAAGGTCCTCGACCAGAACTGCGATGAGGAATCCGGCGCCTGGTACAATGTCGGCATCGAGAAGTGGGCGGGGAAAGAATATCTCGACCAGTTCTTCCTGCACCCGGCCGATCCCGAAACCTACAAGCCGTAATCCTCTCACGTGACGATCGCGTCGCCGCCCCGTCATCCGACGGGGCGGCGTCCGTTCAGGCAGAAACCCTGAAATCTCGCCGACCCGGCCCCATCGGAATTCGGGCAGCCCATGGTCTATCCCACGGTTGAAATCTCCTCGGTCAGGAAGACCTTCGGGCCGACCGTGGCGTTGGGAGGATGCAACCTGAAAGCCTATGCCGGCGAGGTCCATGCCATCGTCGGCGGCAATGGTTCTGGCAAGAGCACGCTCGCCAAGGTCATCTCGGGCGTCCTCATTCCCGACAGCGGCCAGGTCTCGATCCTCGGCAAATCCGCGACCTCGCCCTACGAGGCGCGGGCGCTCGGCATCTCCAACGTGTTCCAGGAGGTGCTGGTCGCCGACGAATGCTCGGTGCTCGACAATCTCTATCTGGGCGCCGACGGACCGTTCGGCTCGGCCATGAGCCAGGAGGAGAAGCTCCGCAAGGGCAAGGCCCTGATGCGCGAGCTGCTCGATTACGACCTCGACCTCTATACGCTCGTGGGCGAGCTGCCGCTCAGCGTCAAGCAATGGGTGACCATCGGCCGGGCGCTCTTGGCCGATCCCAAGATCCTCATCCTCGACGAATCCTCGGCCGCCCTCGATTTCGATTCGACCGAGCGTCTCTTCAACAAGATGCGCCAGCTCAAGAAGGCCGGCGTCAGCATCCTGATCGTGACGCACCGGATCGCGGAGCTGGTCCGCATCGCCGACCGGGCCACCATCCTGCGCGACGGCGTGGATGTCGGCAGCCTCGAGAAGGTGGAGATCACCGAGCAGCGCATCCTCGAGCTGATCGCCGGCGTCGAGCGGGGCAAGACCCAGCACAGCCAGTCCGTGGTCCAGCGGCTCAGCCCCAGCCCGGTCCTGCGCGTGCTGGAAGGCCGCGTCTGGCCCCAGTCGGCGCCCATCAATTTCACGCTCTATCCGGGCGAGGTGGTCGGCGTGACGGGCCTCGACGGCCATGGCCAGTCGGATTTCGTGCGCTGCCTGGCGGGGACCCAGTCCCTGATCTCGGGCCGCATCTCGATCATCCGCGACCGCACCGCGACCGACATCATCGACCTCCATTCGGCGCGCGAGAACAATATCAGCTATGTCAGCGGCGACCGGAAGAAAGAGGGGATCTTCCCGAACCTCAGCATCTTCGAGAACCTGCTGATGCCGATCTACCGGGAATACCGGATGGGCGGCGCGCTCAATCTGATCGACAAGGCCAAGCTCGCCCCGATCTTCGAATGGGAATCGGGCAAGCTCGCGGTCAAGATGGGCGACCGCGACAATCTCATCACCTCGCTCTCCGGCGGCAACCAGCAGAAGGTCCTGATCGCGCGCTCCTTCGCTGAGAAGCCCGTGGTGCTGGTGCTGAACGATCCGGCGCGCGGCATCGATATCGGCGCCAAGCTCGATCTCTATCGCAATCTCCGGGATTTCGCCTCGCGCGGCAACGCGGTGGTGTTCCTGTCGAGCGAGATCGAGGAGTTCCTCAATCTCTGCACCCGCGTCGAGGTCTTCCGCAACGGCGCCATCTCGGCACAGTTCGAGCCGCCCTATGACGGCCATGTGCTGCTGAACGCCATGTTCGGCCGCAAGGCGACCTCGCGGCTGCCGGGCGAGGGCAATGCCCATGGGACGGACGAGGACGGCATCATCGAGGCCCTGGAGCGTCCGGCGCCGGTGGGGCTGCGCTTCGAGCAGGGCCGCCCGATGCCGAGGCCCGTGACGAGCTCCGCCCGCAAATCGCCGCCGCCCGCGACCGCCGCCAGCGCCTTCATGCTGCAATGCCCGGACATCGCCCCCGGCCAGATCGTCCCGGAGCGCTTCGCCGAGGAGAACAAGCGCTCGCCGCGCCTGGTCTGGTCGGGCGTTCCCGCCGGCACCCGCAGCTTCGCGCTCGCCATCACCGATCCCGATTTGCCCGAGGAGTTCAAGTTCCCGCGCGCCTTCGCCCATTGGCTCGCCTACGACATCCCGGCGACGGTGCGCGAGCTTCCCGAGGGGGCGAGCGGCACCGCGCTTCTGCCCAAGGGCGTCGTCGAGTTGAACAGCGACTTCGTCACCTTCCGCATCCCGGGCTTCGGGCGCGGCTATGGCGGGCCCTGGCCGCCGGACCGGCAGCATCGCTATGTCTTCACGATCTACGCGCTGAAGACCGAGCATCTCGCGCTCCCGCCCGACGCCGATCTCACCCAATTCGCCGCGGCGGTGATGCCGGTGGCGATCGACATGGCTTCCTTCGTCGCGGTCTATGGCCCGGCGAAGAAGCCGCTCCCGACGAATTAGGAACCAGCGATTGTCTTCGCGACATGACAGGAGGACCGCATGAGCAGATCCGGCAGTAGAACGAGCTTCGACTTGGAGTGGATCGAGCGCTGGGCGCGCGCCGTCAATGACGACCGTATCCTGCCGGTGATCGGACGTTTCTTCACCAGCAGGTTCGTGCTGGGCGTCGACGAGACCGAGTATCTGATCGAGGTCCGCGGCGGCAAGATCCAGCGCATCGCCGAGGGCCTGACGGCCAACGACATGGGCTACGATTTCGGGCTCAAGGCGCCGAGCAGCGCCTGGACGAAGTTCTCCCAGCGCATCCCCCCACCCATGTTCAACGACATCTGGGCGATGGCGCATCCGCTGCACAAGCAGCTGGTGATCGAGGGGAACACCCTTCCTTTCTGGCAGAATCTGCGGGCGCTGACGCGAATGCTCTCGCTGATGAGAAACGTGTGAGAGCGGGGAGACACGCAACATGAACACCCATGATCCGATCGTCGGGCGCTATGTCTATGTCCAGTGCGAGGGCAAGACCTATCGCACCTATTACGAGGAACACGGCGAGGGCATCCCGCTGGTCTGCCTGCATACGGCCGGCACCGACGGGCGCCAGTACCGCCACCAGCTCTGCGATCCCGACATCACCAGCAATTACCGGGTGATCGCCTTCGACCTGCCCTGGCACGGCAAGTCGCTGCCGCCCGCCGATTTCCATCTGATGGAAGACGAGTACAAGCTGACCACGCGCTTCTATTGCGAGTTCATCGTCGCCTTCTGCCGCGCGCTCGAGCTGGTCAAGCCGGTGATCATGGGCCAGTCCATGGGCGGCAATGTGTGCCTGGCGCTGGCGCTCAAATACGAGAACGAGTTCTCGGCACTGATCGCGCTCGAGGCTTGCGACTATTCCCCCGGCTGGTGGATCGATCCGCTGCATCACCCGCATATCCATGGCGGCGAGGTGGTGGCGACCTCGGTCTTCGGCCTGATGTCGCCGGAATCGCCGGACGATTATCGCTGGGAGACCTGGTGGTACTACGCCCAGGGCGGCCCCGGCATCTTCAAGGGCGATCTCTATTTCTACAGCGTCGATTCCGACTTCCGCGACCAGTGCCAGAAGATCTCCGGCAAGGTGCCGATCTTCTTCCTCACGGGCGAGTACGACTTCGCCTGCACGCCTGAGATGACCGAGCGCACGGCCGAGAAGGTCCGCAACTCCGAATGCGTCATCTTCGGCGGCGGCCATTTCCCGACCTCCGAGGATCCGGTGAAGTTCAAGGAAGTGATCACGCCGGTGCTCAAGAAGATCCTGAGCCTCGATCCGGAGCGGCGCGGCCAGGGCGGCGGGCCCGGTCGGTCGAGCCTGGAGCTGCGCGCGAGCGGGCGCAACGACCGTCCCTCGGGCGGGCGCCGCGTGATCGAGCTCTGAGCGGGCGGGCCAACAGATGACCGTCCGCTTCTAGGGAGGCCGGAACCGCAGAACCATCGAGATGCCAGAGCAGAAGGGTTCGCAAAACACATATCTGCTGGTGCCCATCCTGCTGATCGCCGTGCTGCTCAGCACCGCGGCGATCCGGGGGCCGAGCCTCGTCTCGCTGGCGGGATTCGGCAGCGCCATCATCGTGGCCGCGCCGCTGGTGATGGCGACCTATGCCCTCATGGCGGTGGCGGTCGCGGGACGGGGAACGGTGGATCTGGCCGTAGGTCCTCTGCTCGCCTTCATCAATGTCTCGATCATCAAGCTGAGCGACCTCGGGATCGTCACCTCGCCGCTCGGCGTCTTCCTGCTGGCGCTCGGCATCGGCGTCGTCTACCAGCTGCTCTTCGCGCTCGTGATCATCTATATCCGGGTGCAGCCGATCATCGTGGCGCTGAGCGGCTTCCTGGCCCTGTCGGGGATCAACCGCGTGATCCTGCCGCGGCCGGGCGGGGTGGCGCCCGACTGGATGGGGAGCTGGGGCCTCGGCAACACGATCTTCTCGCCGATCCTTCTCATCATCCTGCTCGCGACCGGCGGCTGGCTGCTCTTCACCCTGACGCCGTTCTACCGGAACCTCCGGATGATGGGTTATGACGAGCGCGCGGCCTATGCGAGCGGGACGCGCACCGTCATCACCCGTATCGGCGCCCATGTGATCTCGGGCATCTTCGTCGGCCTGGGCGCCATCTGCTATACGGCGCTGATCGCGTCGGGCGACCCGACCCAGGGCACCACCATGACGCTCACCTCCGTCACGGCGCTGGTGCTGGGCGGGGCCAGCCTCGCCGGCGGGCGGGGCGGCGTCACCGGGTCCCTGCTCGGCGCCTTGAACCTGTTCCTGATCGGCTATGTGCTCGCAACCTTCAATTTCGGCGCGAGCCAGGCCTTCGTGATCCAGCTCATCTATGGGCTGATCCTGGTGCTGTCGCTGCTCCTGGCCCTGCTGGTGCCGATCATCGGGCGCCATATCTCCTTCATCTCGCCCTTCGCCGCCTTCATCGTGCTGGCCTGCGTCGTCGTCGGCATCATGCTGCAGATCAGCAATGCCGGTCCCCACGCCGCCGCCGCGACCGCGGCAGCAGCGACGGTCCCCGCGGCGCCCACCGGGGACCTGATGTCGCGCTATCTTCTGCTGCCGGGAGCAGTCCCGCCTGGCGGCGCCGGCTTGAGCTTCAGCCCGCTGCAGAAGATGGCGTTCGGCGCGGTGGCGGCCCTTCTGCTCCTGACCGTCACCTTCCGCCTGGTGGTGGCGGAAGCGCGCTCCTCGCGCCTGGGCGTCTTCGTCTATGTCTTCGTCTCGGTCCTGATCCTGCTGCTCTTCTTCGTTGTCGCGCAGGAGAGTCATGCCGGGCCGCAGGCGCCGGCGGCGCAAGTCACGGGGGCGAACCCATGACCGACATGGCGAAGGACCGCGACCGCGGGGCACTGATGTTCGTGCCGAAATCGCCGTTCCTGATCTGGCTCAATCTGGCGGTGACGCTGATCATCGCCGCCATCGGCTTCGGCCTCGGCTTCGCCCAGGGCCTGAGCGCCCAGATCGTCATCCTCTACACCGTGATCTCGATCGCGGTGCTGTTCTGGGTGATCAATTACATCTCGGTGGTGTTCGAGGGCCGCCAGGGCCGCGCCGTCTCCAAGGACGAGGCCGAGGAGCAGAAATCGGCGGTCGGCGCCAAGGGCCTGTGGCGGAACAACAGGGTCCTGATCGTCGTCATGGCCCTGCTGCTGCTGGGCTATCTGATCCTGACGGCGACGGTGCCGTCTTTCCGCTCGATCCAGAACCTGATCGCCTTCCTCGTCCTCGAGGCCATCCTGATCTTCGCCTTCAAGGTCAGCCGGGTCTTCACCCATGGCCGCAGCGCCTTCATCGGGCTGATCGTGCTGGGCGCCCTCATCGTCATCAGCTCCTTCGCGATCGACGGGTTCCTCTCGGGTGCCAACGTCAAGGCGGTGCTGCTGTTCGCCGCCTTCCTCGGGATCGCCTGCGTCGGCCAGACCCTGGTGGCGCTGATGGGCGGTCTCGATCTCTCGATTCCCTTCATGATCGGCGCCTCGAATATCGGGCTGCTCTATCTGATCGGCCTCGGCGTCCCCTCCTGGCTCGCCTTCGCCATGGTGCTCGCGATCGGCGGGCTCATCGGCTTCCTCAACGGCGTGCTGTCCTATCGCCTGCAGGGTCAGGCGCTGATCCTGACGCTCGGCATGGGCTTCGCCATCGCCGGCCTGACCCAGATCCTGACCAGCATCGGCTCCTCCTTCAGCGGCAATGTCTATGGAACCGTGCCGCCCTGGCTGCAGAACTTCGCCGCCATGAACGGCGAGACCTTCGGCCTGGATCTGCCGCCGACGATCCTGCTCTGGATCCTGATCGCCATCATCGTCTGTGTCGGCCTGCGCTATTCCGCCTATGGTCGCTACATCTATGCGCTCAGCGGCAACCGGCGCTCGACCAAGCTGATCGGCGTCTCCGAGTTCAAATACTGGACGCTGGCCTACACGATCAGCGGCTGTTTCGCGGCGCTCACCGGCTCGCTCCTGCTGGGGTGGAGCGGCGGCGGCTTCATCGGGGTGGGCGATCCCTATCTGTTCACCACGCTGGCCGCGGTCGTCATCGGCGGCACCTCGCTGGTCGGCGGCTATGGCGGCTATGGCTATACCATCATCGGCGTGCTCGTGCTCCAGGTGCTGAGCTCGTTCCTGATCGGCATCGGCCTCAAATATGAGTGGCAGCAATTCATCTTCGGCCTGCTGATCCTGCCGATGGTGGCGCTCTATGGCCGGGCCCCGCATATCCGATCGCAAATCTGAAGGGAAACTCATGTTAGGAACCGCGTTCCCATCCAGCGACCTGGTCAGCTCCTCCTTCGAGGTGGCGACGATCGCGACCCTGACGACGGCGCTGCTGGCGCTGATCGGCCTGAGCTGGGTGTCGGAGCGCTGGCGGCTGCCGGTGGCCCTCTCCGGTGCTGCTCTGCTGGCCTCGGCCTTCTTCTATTTCGAGGCGTCGCAGACCTGGTTCGCGACGCAGCAGATGACGGCCGGGCCCCGCTATGCCGGCTGGTTCGTGGTGCAGCCTTTGCAGGTGGCCTCGGTCTTCTTCTTCGCCCGCATCGCCGGCCCCGTGCCGGTGGGCGTCTTCTGGCGCATCACGGTCGGGGCCATCCTGATGGTGCTGAGCCGCTTCCTGGGCGATGGCGGGATCTTCAACCCGACCCTGGGCGTGCTGCTGTCGATGGCGTTCTGGCTCTACATCCTGGGCGAGATGTATTTCGGCGCCATGAACGACGCGGTCCGCAAATCCTCAGGGCCGATCCGTCTCGGCTATTTCTGGATCCGCCTCATCATGACCATCGGCTGGGCCATCCTGCCGATCCTGCATTTCGTCGATGTGGTGATCGGGGCGGGGCACCAGCGCGGCGTCATCCTGCTCTATACGCTCGCCGACTTCGTGAATCTCATAACCGTTTCCATGATCGTCCTTGCCGTCGCCGGCAAGGAGCGTTTCTGAGCCATCAGGTCCGGCTGCCGCGGGCACGCGGCATCATGGGACAGGGGAGGACAAGACAATGACCGGCACCGACGCAATCGCAATCGTCATCCTGGCCATCATTCTCATCGCGATTGGTGTCTATCTGCTGCACTGGCTCTACCGGCACTCCTCGAAGGACCAGTCCTTCGTGCGGACCGGGCTCGGCGGCGAGCGCATCGTGATGGGCGGGGGCGCCCTCGTCATCCCGATCGTCCATACCATCACCCGCGTCAACATGAACGCGATGCCGCTGGAGATCCGGCGCACCGGCGAACAGTCGCTCATCACCAAGAACAAGATGCGCGTCGACGTCATCGCCGAGTTCTCGGTGCGGGTCCAGCCCACCAAGGACGGGGTCTCGACCGCGGCGCGGACGCTGGGCGACCGGACGCAGAACGCGGTCGAGCTCAAGGAGATCGTGCAGAGCCGCTTCATGGACGCGATGTCGGCGGTGGCGGCCACCATGACCATGGAGGAGATCCACGCCAACCGCAGCCGCTTCATGAGCGAGGTGGCCGCGGCCGTGACCAAGACGCTGGCCGCCAACGGGCTCGAGCTCGAGAACGCCTCCCTCACCAGCTTCAACCAGTCGGACATCTCGGTCTTCAACCCGGCCAACGCCTTCGACGCCGAAGGCCTGACCCAGCTGACCGAACAGATCGAGCAGCGGCGCAAGCTGCGCAACCAGATCGAGAACGACGCGCGCATCGTCATCAAGCTCAAGGATTACGAGACCGAGCAGCGCGCCATCGAGATCGACCGCGACCTGGAATATGCGCGCATCGACCAGGTGCGCGAGATCGAATCGAAGAAAGCCGCGCAGCAGGCGGCGATCGAGCAGGAGCGCTCCAATTCGGCCATCACCGTCCAGAACGCCAAGGTCCGGGCCGAGCAGGAGGGCGAGCGCATCCGCATCGCCAAGGAGCGGCTGGTCGAGGCCGAGCGCATCACGGCCGCCACCGAGATCAAGACGCTCGAGATCGAGCGGCAGCGCGACACCGATCTGACCGAGATCAACTCGCGCAAGACGCTGGAGACCGAGCGCATCATGACCCAGCAGGGCATCGATGCGGAGCGGATCGAGCAGGACCGCAAGGTCAAGGAGCTCGAGATCCGCTCCCGGCAGGAGATCCAGATCGCCGAGACGCAAGCCAGCGGCGAGATCGATCGCGCCAAGCTCGACAAGGAGCGCGAGGTGGAGTCGAGCCGGATCGAGACGGCGCGCGCGATCGAGATCCGGGCGGTCGAGAAGGACAAGGAGGTCCGCATCTCCAACGAGCTGGCCGGCGCCGAGGAGGAGAAGGCCCGGATCCTGCGGCGCTACAACGTCAATCTCGAGCGCCTCAAGAAGGACGAGGAGATCGATCATCTGGAGATCAGCAAGAACCAGAAGCTCAAGATCGCGGAGACCTCGGCCTATCGCAGCATCGAGGACGCCAGCATCGCGGCCAACCGCGAGCTCGACGAGCTTCGCATCGCCGCCCGGAAATTCATCGACCGCTTCGAGATCGAGCAGCAGAAGGAAGTGGAGATCGTCGACAAGGAGCGGCTGATCGAGGTCGTCAACAAGTCGATCGAAGAGGCCTATGCCAAGACCAAGGCCGCGGAGGCCTGGAAAGCCCATGCGGCGCTTGAGGAGCAGGTCACCAGCGCCAAAGAGGAAGAGATCGCCGACCGCCAGAAACGTATCGAGCTCATCGCCGCCTCGGCGAAGACCGAGCGAGAGGCGCAGCGCGTCGTGACGGCCGCGAAGGCCGAGAAGGAGGCGGTGGAGTTTCGGGCGCTTGCCGAGATCGCCGAGGCCAAGGCGGCCGAGGTGCGCTACGCCAAGGACGCCGCCGGCCACAAGATGCTCAACGAAGCCGAGAACACGCGGTCCGAGGCCAGCCGGCGCAGCGCCATCTACGAGACCCTGGTGCGGAACCTGCAGAACATCATCCGCGAATTGGTCAAGCCGATGGAGCGGATCGAGTCGATCAAGATCCTCCAGGTCGACGGGCTCCCCGGCCTCAACAGCCCGTCCGAGACCGCCGAAGGCGGCGGTGGCGGGAGCGGGGGTGGCGGCAACAGCGGCAGCATGACCGATCGCGTCGTGAACTCGGCGATGAAGTATCGCACCCAGGTCGCGTTCGTCGACGGGCTGATGAAGGATATCGGGCTCCCGATCGAGAATCTCGGCAGCGCCGGCGGCATGTCCTTCCGCAATTTCCAATCGCCTGACAAGCCCGACAAGGGCAAGGACGGCGACGATTGATCCGGGTGGCGTGAGCCGGGCGAGGTGAGGAGATCGTGGATCCTTTGACCAAGACCCAGGCCCTGGATCGCCATGCCCTCGTCATGGCGATCTGGCTGGCCTTCGGCTTCGTCGCGGTCCTGCTGTTCCATTACGGGAGCGGCGCGGGCGGGTGGGGCTACATGCTCGCGGCTTTCGGCGTGGTGCTGGCCGCCTTCATCGGCCATGTCATCGTGAATGCCGTCTATGACACGACCTTCACGTCCCGCGAGCTGGGGCTGGGCCTGATCTTCTATGCGGGCAGCGTGGTGGCCTGCGGTCTGGCGGCGCTGTTCGTGCCGGGTTTCGGCGCCCGCAATTTCCTGCCGCTGAGCCTCGGATTCGCCGTCGTCTTCGTCGGCGTGATCTTCTACATGGTCACGCATTTCGGGGTGCGCCGCGTCTTCGAGGGCTTCGACGTGATCCGGGATTTCCGGGCCGACGGCGACGTGGCCCCCCGGGCGCGCCGGCGAGGTTCGCGGTGACGGCGCCCCTCGCCATCATCGCGGGGCTGTTCTTCGCCTATGCGATCTATGTGGCGACGATCTGCGCGCGGGCCGGCGGCCGGACGGACGATTTCCTCGATGCGGGCCGCGAGATTCCCTCCTGGGGCTATATCTTCGCCGGCGCCGGCGTGGTGCTGGCGGGCCTCGGGCTTCCCGACCATCTCCTGCTGATCTCGCTCTATGGGCTGCAATACAGCCATGTGGCGGTGGGGCTGGTGCTGGTCGCGCTCTGCGGCGCGCTGATCCAGAAGCGGGTCTGGCTCGCCTCGCGCATCACGGGCCTGCGCACCATCGGCGATCTCATGGGCGAGTATTTCGACAGCGTGACCCTCCGGATCTATTTCCTGGTCATCCTGTTCCTGTTCTCGGTCCCCTTCGCCGCCTATGGCCTGGCGGAGATCGGCAGCCTGGTCGAGGCGGCGACCGGCGGCAGCCTGCCTTCAGGCTTCGTGATCTGGATCACCGCGTTCTTCCTCTTCCTCTATGCCGTCATCGGCGGCTGGCGGGCGGTCGTCTATGTGGTCGCGGCCCAGAGCTTCCTGGTGCTGGCCCTGGTGCTCTTCACCGGCAGTTTCGCCGGGGCCAGCTTCGACAGCCTCGCTCTGCTCGCCAAGGGCATCGCCACGCCGGCGGGGATCCTCCCCGACCAGATTCCCGGCGTCATCCAGTTCTCCAACGGCATCGGCAGGCAGCTGCCCATCGGCGGTCTCTGGACCACCGTGGCCATTCTCTCCTTCGCGCTCGCCATGATCGGTCTCGTGCTCAGCCCGGGCTTCGGCCTGCTCGGCATCAGCACCTCCACGAGGAAGGGCTTCGCCTTCGAGCAGGTCTGGATCACCGGCGGCCTCATGGCGGGTGCCTTGCTGCTGATCGCCCCCGTCATCGGCGCCGAGATCGCCGCGGCCGCCACCCCCGATATCGTCGGAACCCCGGCGGCCTTCGCGGGTTTCATCGCGCGTCTGGGCGCCACGGACCAGCTCATGGGGATCGCCTTCCTCATGCTGTTGGTCACGGCGCTCCAGATCGGCATCGCCTTCTTCGCCGCCTCGGGCGCCAATATCGTGACCATCGAGCTGATCGGCCGCTATGTCCTGCCGGATCTCTCGGAGGCGGGACGCAAGCTCGCCGCCCGCATCGCGCTGGCCGCGATCTTCTTTGCCGTGGGCCTCACCGCCAGCTTCGCGCCGCTTGGCGCCTCGGTCTTCTCCTCGCTGGCCCTGAGCCTCTCCGCGCAATTGCTGCCGGCCTTCCTCGGCCTCTGCTGGCTGCCCTGGGTGAGCCGGAGCGGCGTGCTGGCGGGGCTCATCGTCGGCATCATCATCGTCGTCTTCACCGAGCCCTTCGGCCTGATCCTGTTCGAGCGGCTCTTCATCGCGCTGCCCTGGGGCCGCTGGCCCCTGACGATCCACTCGGCGGGCTGGGGCCTGTTCTTCAATGTCGGGGCCTGCCTGCTGGTGTCGCTGTTCACGCGGGCCGGCGAGGAGCGGGATCATCGCCAGCGGCTGCATGACGAGCTGGAAGCGGTTCAGGGGCCTGAGCCCGGCCGCCGGGCGGCCAGGACCGCGAAATGGTCGCTGACCCTGATCTGGGCCTTCCTGGCCCTCGGGCCGGGCGCGATCCTGGGCAACAGCTTCTTCAGCCGCCCGATCTTCACCGGCGCCGAGATCGCGCTCGGGATTCCCTCGCTTCTCGTCTGGCAGGTCTTTTTCTGGTTCATCGGCGTCTTCATCGTCTGGTGGCTGGCCTATCACGACCGCCTGTCGATCATCGAGACGGTGCCGCGACGAAGGCTGTCGCTCAAGCTTCCCGGGAGCCTGCTCGAACGGCTGCCCACTCCCGGATGGATCGCAAGGCTGCTGGGCCGCCTGGCGGAGCGCTGACGGACGAAAGATTTGAACTGACGACACAACGGACGGATTGATTTGGAAAAGGCCGCAATCGATCTCCGGCGTCTGCGATACTTCATCGCGGTGTGCGAGCATGGCGGCTTTTCCCGCGCCTCGAGCTCGATCGGAATCGCGCAACCGGCCCTCACGCGCCAGATCAAGCTCCTGGAGAAGGAGATCGGCCTGTCGCTGATCAACCGGACCGGACGCGGCGCCGAGCCGACGGAGGAGGGGCGCTTCCTCCTGGCCAAGTCGCGCCGGCATCTCAACGGCCTCGACGAGCTGGTGCAGGAGCTGCGGCACCGATCCTCGACCCTGAAGGGCGAGGTCGTCCTCGGCGTCTGTCCGACGATCGCGCCGCTGCTGCTGGCCGACCTCGTGGTCCATGTCCATGAGAACCACCCCGGCCTGACGCTGACGGTGATCGAAGCCTATCCCGGCGACCTCCAGAACCTGATGAGCCAGAACAAGCTGGATCTGGCGCTGACCTATCAGTCCAGCGCGCGTAAGGATGTCGACTGCATCGAGCTGTTCTCGGAGCGGCTCGTGCTGGTGACCGCCGCTTCGCCCGGCGCCAACCGCCGTCCGCGCAGCCTGGCCGAGATCGAGCGGCTGAAGCTCGTTCTGCCCAGCGCCATCCACGAGCTGAGGCGGATCATCGACCGGACCTGCAGCAGCCATGGCATCGCGCTCAAGCCTGAGCTCGAGCTGGACTCCCTCGACGCGGTGAAATCGGTCATCACCGGCCGGGTCACGCCCTATGCGACGATCCTCCCCTATCACAGCGTCAAGCGCGAGGTGGAGGATCGGGCGCTTTCCTGTTTCGAGATCGACGAGCGCGAGATGCAGCGCACCGTCGCGATGGTCGCGCCGAAGAGCGCGCGCAATCTTCCCGTCTCCGCGCTGCTGGTCGACTATGTCCGCCAGCACGCGGCCGAGCTCAAGGCCCGGCACGACACCTTGTTCTGATATCGCTCAGTCGCGCTCTCGATGGCGATCGTCATGCTCGTATCGCTGGCAGGCGGGGACGGCTTCATCGCTCAATGGTCGTCTGTGCATCGACGCCGTCGCGCCGACGCAAGCCCGTCGCCCGCGCACGCATGAAGACGGAAGCGGCGGCCTGCGCGCAGACAATTCACATGGCGTCGCCGAGGAACCAATCGCAGTCTCCGCCGATCCGGTCAACCAATCAGCGGGTTACCGGTTCTGCTGCAGCGCACGCTTATACCGGTGCAAGACATGCGCGTGGGCTAGACGGCTATGGCAACAAAATTTGAACCGGCATAAGTTATTTGTCTAGCTTGCTAAAGCAATTAGATCACCCGTGCCGCTTGTCGGCCGAGGTGGCAACAAAGCGCCCAGGGGGAGGTCCGAATGGATCTGCGACAGTTGCGATACTTCTCCAAGGTGGTCGAGACCGGCTCATTCTCGAAGGCGGCCAACCAGCTTCACGTCGCCCAGCCGGCCCTCAGTCAGCATGTGCGCCATATGGAGGATGAGCTCGGCATTACGCTGCTTCACCGCAGCACGCAGGGCGTCGCGACCACCGAAGCCGGCGAGCGCCTCCTGCGCCACGCCAAGCGCATCCTGGCGGAGGTGGCCGAAATTCCCGACAGCGTCAGGGGCGAGGCGGTTGCCTTGCGCGGCGAGGTCCGTTTCGGCATGCCCGGCACGGTGAGCGAGCTGCTGGCGGCCCCGCTGATCGAATCCGCGAGGGCGCGCTATCCCGGCGCCCGCATCCGCGTCGTGGAGGCCATGAGCGGCTTCATCCTGGGCTGGCTCAAACGCGGCGATGTCGACCTCGCCATGATCTATGCGACCTCCGATCCCCGAGGCCTCGCCGTCCATCACGCCTTGTCGGAAGAAATCTGTCTCTTCGCCAGCCCGTCGATGGAGGGGCAGGCGGATCTCGACGGCGACAGCGTCGACATGGCGGATGCCGCGCGGCTGCCGGTGGTGGTGCCGGGACCCGGCCATGGCCTGCGCGAGCTGATCGACGCCGCCGCGCTCTCGGCCCAGGTTCCCATCAGCCCCGCGATCGAGGTGGATTCCTACGGTCAGATCAAGAAGCTGGTCCGGCGCGGGCTCGGCTACGGAATCCTGCCCCGGATGGCGGTCGACAAGGAGGCCGAGGCGGGCATCTTCCGGATCTGGCGGTTCGAGAAGCCGACGATCACGCGCAAGGTCTATCTGGCCTACTCGACCGAGCGGCCCCTGCTCAACGCGCCGCGCGCGATCGGCCAGCTCTCCTGGGAAATCCTGCGCCGGCTGGTGCGCGAGGGCGAGTGGACGGCGGAGCTGTCCGACGAGAGCCAGCGGCCGACTCTGTTCCAGTAATTGGTGCACCAATAAGGGTGGGAGTTCAAAGGGTTCCCAGCCTTGCCACGCCTCTCGCGGCGGGGCCCGCTCCCGCTAAAATCGCTATACCCGCCATTGCAAAATCATATTTGACTTGAAGCGCTCCCGGCGCGTGAGTCTTGCCGATGGGAGCAAGGACTGGAGCCACGCCCGGCGCGCTGGAGGGGACGGTTGTCGTCGCCCTGGAGCAGGCCGTGGCCGTGCCGCTGGCGACCTCGCGGCTGGCGGATGCGGGTGCGCGCGTCATCAAGCTCGAACGGCCTGAGGGCGATTTCGCCCGCGGTTATGACGACTATGTCCACGGCCAGTCCAGCTACTTCGTCTGGAACAATCGCGGCAAGGAATCCTGCACCGTCGACCTGAAGCGGCCCGAGGATCTGGCGCTGGTCGAAGCGATGCTGGCGGAGGCCGATGTCTTCATTCAGAACCTGGCGCCGGGCGCGACGGACCGGCTGGGGCTGGGCAGCACCGCGCTTCGGGCCCGCTATCCGCGGCTGATTGTCTGCGATGTCGGCGGCTATGCGCCCGGTACGCCCGATCACGAACGCAAAGCCTACGATCTCCTGGTCCAGGCCGAGGCAGGGCTTGCCGGCGTGACCGGGTCGCAAACCTCAGGGCCTTCGCGCGTCGGCATCTCGATCTGCGACATCGCGACGGGGCAGGCGGCTTATGCCGCGATCCTGCAGGCGCTGCTCCAGCGCGAACGCACCGGCCAGGGCAGCCATCTGCAGCTTTCGCTGTTCGATACCATCGCCGAGTATCTGAATGTGCCCTATCTGGCCCAGCGCTATGGCGGCAAGGAACCGCGCCGGATCGGCCTCGCCCATCCCTCGATCGCGCCCTATGGCGTGTTCCAGGCCAGCGACGGCGAGATCCTGATCGCCATCCAGAACGAGCGCGAATGGAAGGTCTTCTGCGAGAAGCTGCTGGGCGACCCCGCGATCGCCGCCGATCCCCGCTTCAACAGCAACACCGCCCGCGTGCGCAACCGCGAGGTCCTGGACCGGCAGGTGCAGGACCGGATCGGCCGCTTTTCGACGGAGGGCCTCTGCGAGTTGCTGAACGAGGTGCGCATCGCCTATGGCCGGGTGTCGACGATGAAGGATCTGATGCACCATCGCAGCGCCACGACCGCGAGGGTCGAGACGCCGGCGGGTGCCGTCGAGCTCCTGGCGCCGCCCGTCATCGTCGACGGGCAGCGGCCCGCCCTCGGCCCCGTACCGAAGCTCGGCGAGCATGACCAGGCCTTGCGCCATGAATTCCGTGGCCGCCCTGACGCGATCAGGCGCGGCGCTGCTGGAGGAACCAAATCGTGAGTCTGACGCGCGAACTCGTCCGCATCGTCCGGACCAAGCCTGTCTCGGAGCGGGATCTGCGCTGGTCGGCCTATTTCGTGCTCGACACGCTGAGCTGCGCGCTGGGCGCCTTGAAGACGGAGCCGGCGCGCATGCTGAAGGCGGTAGCTCCGCCCGAGACCGGCGACACCGCGCGGCGCGCCTTCTATCTCGGCGGCATCGCGCACATCCTCGAGATGGACGATCTGCATCGCAACTCCGTGACCCACCCGGGTTGCATCGTGGTCCCTGCGGCCTGGGCGGTCGCGGAGGAACGCGGCCTGGGCGGACATGCGTTCCTCAAGGCCGTGCTGGCGGGCTACGAGGCCTGCTGCCGTGTCGGCAACGCCGTCGGCAAGGCGCATTACCGGATCTGGCACAACACCTCGACCTGCGGGCCCTTCGGCTCGGCGATGGCGGTGGCCGAGCTGATCGGCTTGAGCGAGGACCAGGCGGTCTGGGCGCTCGGCAATGCCGGCACGCAATCCTCGGGTCTCTGGGAGTTCCTCGCCGCGGGTGCTATGAGCAAGCATCTGCACACCGCGCGCGGCGCCGAATCCGGCGTGCTGGCGGCCTATCTCGCGAAGGAAGGCTTTACCGGCGCCGATCGGATTCTCGAGGGCGAGAAGGGCTTCTTCGCCGGCCTCTGCCCCGACCCGGTCCCTGCGGCCGTGACCGCGCAGCCCGAGGGGCCCTGGGAGCTGACGCGGACCTCGATCAAGCCCTGGCCCTGCTGCCGGCATGCCCAGCCGACGATCGACGCCGCGATCGGGCTGCATGCCGAGCTGGGCGGTGCGACACCCGCGCGCATCGCGGTCGGCACCTATCAGGCGGCGCTCGATGTCTGCGACCGGCCCATGCCCGAAGATCCCTACAGCGCCAAATTCTCGCTGCAGCATTGCGTCGCGATCGCGCTCATGGACGGACGCGTCGTGCAATCGAGCTTCGACAAGGATTCGCGCGCCCGGGCCGCGGAATGGCGCAGCAAGGTGACGGTCGCCAAATCGCCCTCGATCGATGCGGCCTATCCGGACGCCTGGGGCTCGGAGGTCTCGGTCGAGACCACCGACGGCCGGAAGTTCAACGCCATCCGGCGCGCCTGCAAGGGCGACCCGGAGAACCCGGTGACGGACGCCGAGCTGGCGGTCAAGGCGCGGCTGCATCTGACCGCGGGCGGCATACCGGCCGACGAGGCGGATCGCTTCATCGCCGCGGTGAATGCGCTTGTCGACGACCGGCCGGTCGCGGAGCTGGGCCTCTTCCGGCGCGGCGGCGAGCCGCCGGTCGCGCGGCGGCGGAGCGCCTGATCGATGCTCGAGGCGGAAGACCATAAGGAGATCCGCGACGCGGTGCAGAAGCTCTGTGCGCAGTTTCCGGGCGACTATTGGCGCAAGCTCGATGCGGAGCGGGCCTATCCCGCGGCGTTCGTCACAGCGCTGACCGAGGCGGGCTATCTCGCGACCCTGATCCCCGAGGAGTATGGCGGGGCGGGGCTGACGCTCTCCGCCGCAGCGGCCGTCCTCGAGGAGATCCAGCGCGCCGGCTGCAACGGCGCCGCCTGCCATGCGCAGATGTACATCATGGGGACGGTGCTGCGGCACGGCAACGCGGACCAGAAATCGCGCTATCTGCCGGGGATCGCGTCGGGCCAGCTCCGGCTCCAGGCCTTCGGCGTGACCGAGCCCGGCAGCGGCACCGACACGACCTCGCTTCGCACCTTCGCGCGCAAAGACGGCGACCATTATGTCGTCAACGGCCAGAAGATATGGACCAGCCGCGCGGAATATTCCGATCTGATGCTGCTGCTCGCCCGCACCACGCCGCGCGACCAGGTCGCCAAGAAGACCGACGGGCTCTCGGTCTTCGTGCTCGACATGCGCGAGGCCCTCGAGGCCGGCCTGACCATCCGGCCGATCCGCACGATGATGAATCACTCGACCACCGAGGTCTTCTTCGACAATGTCCGCGTGCCGGCGGAGAACCTGGTCGGCGAGGAAGGCAAGGGCTTCCGCTACATCCTCTCCGGCATGAATGCCGAGCGCATCCTCATCGCGGCCGAATGCGTCGGCGACGCCAAATGGCTGATCGAGAAGGCCTCGGGCTATGCCAAGGAGCGCGTCGTGTTCGGCCGGCCGATCGGCATGAATCAGGGCATTCAGTTCCCGATCGCGCGCGCCTACGCCAATATGCGGGCGGCCGAGCTGATGGTGAAGGAGGCCGTGCGGCTCTATGAGGCGGGGCGCGATTGCGGGACCGAGGCCAACATGGCGAAGATGCTGGCGGCCGACGCCTCGAACGAGGCCGCCAATGCCTGCATCCAGACCCATGGCGGGTTCGGCTTTGCCGAAGAGTATGATGTCGAGCGCAAGTTCCGGGAGACCCGGCTCTATCAGGTGGCGCCCATATCGACCAACCTGATCCTGTCCTATCTCTCCGAGCATGTGCTGGGCATGCCGCGCTCCTACTGACCGAAGGGCGTTCGCGTGAACGGAGATACCAAGGCGACGGACGGCATCGGGAAACCCTTCGCCGAATGGATCGGGCGGCGCACCGAGCAGCAGGACATCGTCACCCCGCGCCTCGATGCGAGCTACCGCGCGGTCTTCGATCCGCATCTGGCCGCGGTCGAGGCTGGGGCGGCACCGCTCGGTCTCCATTGGTGCCTTTCGCCCCGGATCGCCGGCATGGCGGAGCTCGGGCCCGACGGCCATCCCGCCAAGAACCGCGATCTGCCGCCGGTCCCGCAGCCCCGGCGGATGTGGGCGGGCGGTGCGATCGAGACCTTCGATTCGCTCCGGGTCGGCGATCAGGTCCGCCTGGTCTCCACCATCACCGACGTGACCTTCAAGCAGGGTCGCAGCGGCACGCTCTGTTTCGTGACGGTCAGCCACGATTATCTGACGGAGCGCGGCCTCGCCATCCGGGACCGGCAGGACGCCGTCTATCGCGAGGCGGCGAAACTCCCGTCGACGGAGTCCGCGGGCGACAAGAGCGGGTCGCCGCGGGTGCCGCGTCGGTCCTGGCCGATCGAGACCACGCCGACATTCCTGTTCCGCTATTCGGCCATCACCTTCAACGGGCACCGCATCCATTACGACCAGCCTTATGCCACCGGCGTCGAAGGCTATCCGGGACTGGTCGTCCATGGCCCGCTCCAGGCCACGCTGCTCTTCAATCGCGCCGCCATCGAAGCCGGGCGGGTGCCGAAGCGCTTCGATTATCGCGGGCTGTCGCCCGCCATCGTCGGCGAGCCGCTGGCGGTCTGTGCCGGCGGCGCCGGCGAGGAAAACCTGTTCTGGACGCAAGGGCCCACGGGCCAGGTCCATATGGAAGCCAGGGTCGCCTTTTCATGACATCCGCAAGCCGGGAGAACCGGAAATGACCGCCGAAACCGTCAAACGCGCCGCCGCGATGGAATCCGCCCGGGGCGTATTCATCGACAATCGCTGGCGACCCTCGGCCTCCGGCCGCACCGTCGATGTCTATGCGCCCGCCGAGGGCATCGCCTACGCGCAGATCGCGGCCGGCAATGCGGCCGATATCGATGCCGCGGTCGCCGCCGCCCGCAAGGCGCACGAGACGGGCGCCTGGGGCCGGCTCTCGGCCGCGGAGCGGGGCCGGCTCCTGTCGAAGATGGGTCTGATCGTCCTCGATCATGCGGAAGAGCTGGCCCTGATCGAGGCGCGCGACACCGGCAAGCCGATGAAACAGGCACGTGCCGACGTTCAGGCCTGCGCCCGCTATTTCGAGTTCTATGGCGGGGCCGCCGACAAGTTCCATGGCGAGACGATCCCCTTCCTCAACGGCTATTTCGTCGCCACCGAACATGAGCCGCACGGCGTGACCGGCCATATCATCCCCTGGAACTACCCGGTGCAGATGTTCGCGCGGACGCTGGCGCCCGCTCTGGCCGTCGGCAATGCGACCGTGCTCAAGCCGGCCGAGGATGCCTGCCTCACCTCGCTGCGCCTGGCGGAGCTGTCGGTCGAGGCCGGCTTCCCCGAGGGCGCGATCAACATCGTGCCGGGATTGGGCACGGAAGCGGGAGCGGCCCTGATCGCCCATCGCGGGATCGACTTCGTGGCCTTCACCGGCAGCCCGGAGGTGGGCGTGCTGGTCCAGACGGCGGCCGCGAAGAACCATATCGGCTGCACGCTCGAGCTCGGCGGCAAGTCGCCCCAGGTCGTGTTCGCGGATGTCGATCTCGAGGCGGCGCTGCCGAGCCTCGTCAATGCCATCGTCCAGAATGCCGGGCAGACCTGCTCGGCGGGTTCACGTCTCCTGATCGAGCGCAGCGGCTATGACCGCATCGTCGGCGCCGTGATCGACCGCTTTTCAGGATTGCGGGCCGGGACGCCGGCCATGGATCTCGATCTCGGGCCGCTGATCAATCCGCGCCAGAAGAAGCGCGTCGAGGCCTTCTGCGCGAACGCGGCGTCCGACGGCATTCCGCTGCTGGCCGAGGGCCGGATCGCCGACGGCGTGCCGAAGGAGGGCTATTTCGTCACGCCGAAGCTCTATGGCCCTGTGGCGCGCGCCAACATGCTGGCCCGCGAGGAGGTGTTCGGCCCCGTCCTGGCGGCCATTCCGTTCGAGGACGAGAGCGATGCGATCGCACTGGCCAATTCAACCGACTTCGCGCTGATCGCCGGCATCTGGACCCAGAACACCAAGCGCGCCACGCGCGTCGCCCGCAAGGTGAAGGCGGGTCAGGTCTATATCAATGCCTATGGGGCCGGCGGCGGGATCGAGCTGCCCTTCGGCGGCATGAAGAAATCCGGCCATGGCCGCGAGAAGGGCATGGCGGCGCTCCATGAGCTGACGACCCTGAAGACGCTCGTCATGAAGCATGACTGAGGGCCGGAGCGAAGCTGGACGCAAAACAGGCGCCGG
Organism: uncultured Alphaproteobacteria bacterium; assembly: GCA_963696655.1. GTDB lineage: Bacteria > Pseudomonadota > Alphaproteobacteria > Dongiales > Dongiaceae > Hypericibacter. Next base: position 67,360 of record CAVOLB010000130.1, on the reverse strand, counting down.
TTTTGCCGGCGCCTGTTGCAGGCAGGTCTCGTCGTCCGTAGAGCGTTACCGCGGCGTGTAGCTGAACTTCTGGCCACCGACGCTGGCCTCGAACATCAGCCCTTCCGTGCCCGCCGTAAAGATGGCGACACCCATATTGTAGTTCGCCGTCTTCGAAGCGCCTTCCTTGGCGGCGATGGCCGAGGCGTTGGCCGAGAACTCATAGTTGCCCTTGGTGAAAGCGTCGAGAGCGGCCTTGTTCTGGAAGAAGATGATCTCGCTGTAGGTCTGGCCGCCGAGCTGCAGGCCGATCGTGACCTGCGACATGACGGTCGAGCCGATGGCCTTGCCGCCCTCGAAGACCGTCCCTTCGCCGCGCGCGCCGCCGATGCCGATGGCACCCTTGGCGATCTCCGGGAAGACCGCATAGCCATAGGCCTTGTCGAAGAAGGCCTGGATGCTGGGATCCGTCTTCTTGAACATCGCGATCGTGTCGTGCGCCTTTTTCTCGGCGGCGGGATCCCAGGCAAGGGCGGCAGAACTGATCGTGGCTACGGCCAGCAAGGCGGCGACCAGTCCCAAAATACGCTTCCCCATCATGACGCTTTCTCCATTATTTCCAGGTTTGATTGAATCAATATGGCGGTCAGTCTAGCCCGCCGGCTTCATCGTGAACAGCCGAGGGGTCAAATAGTTCCCTGAGGACGCCTTGCAACACCCGGCATGAAGGATTTCATTCCGGGGGCGTTCCGCATTCGTGCTTTTCCGATTGCCGGCTTCCGCCGGAGCCGGCCGGGCGGCTCACTTCTCGAGCAGCATCTTCCGCGCGGCTCGAAGAAAGGCGATGCGGGCATTCATGTCCGACTGCCGGGAATCCTGGGGGTCGGACATCCGGGTCAGGAGATTCAGCTGGCCCGCGATGCCGGCCAGCAACTGCTCCGCCGACAGGTCGCTCTTCCAGGCCAGGGCCTGCTGCCGGGTCTCGGCCACCAGAGCCGTCAGCTCGTCGTCGACCTTCTGCTTCAACTGGGTGCGAGTCGCGAGGGTCTGGAACTTCTGGACATATTTACGGACGAAACCGCCATCGCCGGCCATCACGAGATCTCCAAATCGGGGAAAGCCGGGCTCATGGCGAGGCCGCTAGCTCCGGGGCGGCGGTGCCAGAACCAGCCCATAGCGGGTCATGATCTCCGCCATCTTGACAGGGGAGGGGCCGCCGGGCGCGCCGACGACCGCGGCGATGTCGCGGAAATATTGCGCGCCGATATCGGGCGTCAGCACGATCAGCGCGCGCGCCGTGCGGTCATGCGGATTGCTGAAGGCGTGGACGGAACCGCGGGGCGTGTACATGCGCTCGCCGGGCTCCAGGTCGCGCACCTCGCCATCGACCGAGTAGCGCAGCGTCCCCTCCAGCACATAGACGATCTCTTCGTTGTTCGTGTGGCTGTGGGCCGGCGGCACCCGCGCGCCGGGCTGCACCGTGAGCTCGAACATCCCGACGCCGGCGCCGTTCACGGTGCCGTCCATCAGATAGCGGATCTCGAGACCGCCGATTGCGATTGCCGGCTGCGCCTGTGGCTGCATGAGTCTGTTCCTCGCGAAAGCCCGCTGGCAACTTGCTCCCGGAGATCGACCTTGGCAATACCGGAGCGGGTCCTGTGGCGCCGGGAGCCTGCCGTTGTTAGGTTCGCAAGAAGATGTCAACCTCAGAGTCGAAAATCGCTGACGATGCCCCGCCCCAAGAGGGCGCCCGTTATGTCGTCCTGTCCGAGTTCGAAGCCGGGGTGCTGACTCATTGGCTGGCGCCCTATACGGGCGGGAGCCGTCGGAGTCTTCCGGCCGGGTTGGAATTCGTGATCCTGATGGAGCCGCCGCCCCAGGCGACGGCGGTCGGTGCCAAGCCCGATCCTTATGAGCGCTGGGAAACGGTTCTCGTGGAGGAGGGGGATCGCAGCGCCGAGAAATATGGCGGCTGTTCCCTCAGCATCTCGCTGGCCGACTTGAAAGCGCATTGCGCGCGGTGCTGACCTTTCCGGTGTGCCGCGCTCGTCAGCGCGCCTTCTTCGCCTTCGCGCGCTCGATGCCTTCCAGGATCAGCTGCTCGGCCACCGAGGGTCCCTTCCACCCGGTGATCTTGGTCCATTTGCCCTGTTCCAGATCCTTGTAGTGCTGGAAGAAGTGGGCGATCTGCTCGCGCAGGATCGGGGGCAGATCCTCATGGTTGCGGATTCCGGTATAGAAGGGATGCAGCGCCTCGACCGGCACCGCCAGGATCTTCTCGTCGCCGCCGGCCTCGTCCTCCATCAGCAGGACGCCGACGGGGCGGCAGCGGATGATGCAACCCGGCACCACGGGCACCTGGCTCACCACCAGCACATCGCAGGGATCGCCGTCGCTGGACAGCGTGCCCGGAATGAATCCGTAATTGCCCGGATAGAACATGGCCGTGTGCAGGAAGCGATCGACCACCAGGACGCCGGATTCCTTGTCGATCTCATATTTGACCGACGGTCCGCCCAATGGAATCTCGATCAGGGCGTTGACGTCCCGCGGCGGATCGCGGCCGATGGCGATTTTCGAGAGATCCATGCGAAGCTCCCTGTTTTCCGGCAATGATCGGGTGCCATGATCTTATCACGTCCATCGGGCCGGAGTGCCATCCGGTAAGACCGAGTTGGAATGGCGTGGCGACAGGTCCCCAGCGGAAGGAGAAGCCCATGCGAACCCTCGGCGTCCTGATCTTTCCCGAATTCGAGCTGCTGGACGTTTTCGGCCCTCTGGAGATGTTCGGCATGATGCCGGAGGAGTTCAAGATCCGGCTGGTGGCCGAGCGGGAACGAACCGTCGCCAGCGCCCAGGGTCCGCGTTCGGTCGCCGACGCGCTGTTCGCCGATGACGGTCGTTACGACATCCTGCTCGTCCCGGGCGGCCGCGGCACGCGCCGCGAGGTCGGCAATCCGGCGCTTCTGTCCTGGTTGCGGGAAAAGGCCGCGGCGGCGAATTTGGTCACCTCCGTCTGTACCGGGAGCGCCCTGCTCGCCAAGGCGGGGTTGCTCGACGGCATAGAGGCGACGACAAACAAGATGGCCTTCGCCTGGGTCAACGCGCAGGGACCGCGGGTCCTGTGGCAGCCCCAGGCGCGCTGGGTCGAGGATGGAAAGTTCGCGACGTCATCGGGCGTCTCGGCCGGCATCGATATGAGCCTCGCCGTGATCGCACGGCTCTGCGGCGAGGAGCAGGCCCGGCAAGTGGCAGTCTGGGCCGAGTATGAGTGGCACCGCAACGCGAGCTGGGATCCCTTCGCCAAGATCCACGGCGTCGTCTAGCGAATAAGCCGGCAGACTGCCTAGGTCCGTTCCCGGGTCTTGAGGAAGCGCAGATTGGGCCAGTCGCGGATGGTGCGGTTGAGGTCCCAGGTGTCGCGGGCGAGGAAGACGGGCGCTCCGTCCCGATCTTCGGCGAGGCTGCCGCTGTTGCGCTCGATGAACTGCTTCAGTTGCGCGGGATCGTCGCTGGCGACCCAGCGCGCGGTCTCGAAGGGCGCCATCTCGAAGCCGACCGCGATCTTGTATTCGGTCGCGATCCGCGAGGCCAGCACTTCCAGCTGGAGCTGGCCGACCACGCCGACGATCCATTGCGATCCGATGATCGGGCGGAACACCTGGGTCACGCCCTCCTCGGCAAGGTCCTCGAGCGCGCGCCGCAGCTGCTTTGCCCGCATGGGATCGTCGAGACGCACGCGGCGCAGGATCTCGGGCGCGAAGTTGGGAATGCCGGTGAAGCGGAGTTCCTCGCCCTCGGTCAGCGTATCGCCGACGCGCAAGGTGCCATGGTTGGGAATGCCGATGATGTCGCCCGGCAATGCTTCTTCCGCCAGCTGGCGCTCGCGCGCGAAGAAGAAGATCGGGTTCTGCAGCGAGATCATCTTCCCCGAATGGACCTGGCGCAGCTTCATCCCGCGCCGAAGCCGGCCGGAGCAGAGGCGCAGGAACGCCACCCGGTCGCGATGGTTCGGGTCCATGTTCGCCTGCATCTTGAAGACGAAGCCCGTGACGGCCTTCTCGTCCGGATAGACGGTGCGGGGCTCGGCCGGCTGCGGCCGCGGCGGCGGGGCCATGGTCGCCAGCGCCTCGAGCAGCTCGGTGACCGCGCAATCCTTGAGCGCGCTGCCGAAAAAGACCGGCGTCAGATGGCCGGCGCGATAGGAGCCCAGATCGAAGTCCGGATAGGCGGAGACCGCCAGCGCCGCGCTTTCGCGGAAGGAGGCGAGGATTTTCTCCGGCACCAGCTTGTCCAGCGTCGGATCGTCGATGCCGCTGCAGGCGACGACATGGCCATCGGCGGTGCCGGGACGGCTCTCCGATTTGAGGTAGCGATGGGCGCGCAGGTCGAAGGCGCCGCGGAAATCGCCGCCCATGCCGACCGGCCAGGTCATCGGGCAGACGTCGAGGGCCAGCGTGCTCTCGATCTCGTCCAGCAGCGCGAAGGGGTCGAGGCCTTCACGGTCGATCTTGTTGATGAAGGTGATGATCGGGATGTCGCGCAGCCGGCAGACCTCGAACAGCTTCCGGGTCTGGCTCTCGATGCCCTTGGCCGCGTCGATCACCATGATCGCGGAATCGACGGCGGTCAGGGTCCGGTAGGTGTCCTCGCTGAAATCCTGGTGGCCCGGCGTGTCGAGCAGGTTGAAGGTCAGGCCGTCGCGCTCGAAGGTCATGACCGAGCTCGAGATCGAGATGCCGCGGGCGCGTTCCATCTCCATCCAGTCCGACTGCGTGCGCCGCCGCTCGCCATGGGCCTTCACATGGCCGGCGAGGTGGATGGCGCCGCCGAACAGCAGCAGCTTCTCCGTCAGCGTGGTCTTGCCCGCGTCGGGATGCGAGATGATCGCGAAAGTCCGCCGGGATTCGGACGCGGTCGGGGCGGCGGAAGCGGTGAGGTGGGTCGGCGCGGCCGTCAAAATGGCAATCCTTTGAGTCTGGGGTCAGTCGGTGAGCCCATAAATGGGGTGGCGGAGACCCAAAGACGAGGCGAAGTGAGGGACCCTTGTTCGCCGGCGTCCCTGGCTCCCGGGGCGTTTCGGGAAAGCGTCCGCCGGCCCCCGACCGCGGGGGCAAACTAGCGACCGCGCCGCCCCTTGTGTAGCCCCAATTCTCGCAGGGTCTTGGCCACCCGCGGGGCCGCGCGAAGGCGCCTCCGAGCACCGGGACGCGGTTCAGGGGCCGGCGGCGGACCGGGTGTGGGCCCGCGCGTCACTCATACCGCAGGGCCGCGATGGGATCGAGGTGGGCCGCCTTCCGGGCCGGATAGAAGCCGAAGAAGACGCCCACGGCGGCGGCGAAGAGGAAGCCTCCACCGATCGCCGGCAACGAGATCGGCGCCGGCCAGCCGAAGATGTAGGAGATGGCGGCGGAGAAGGCGATGCCCATGACGATTCCCGCAGCGCCGCCGGTGACGCTGAGAAACACGGCTTCGGCGAGAAACTGCAGGAGCACCTGCAGGCGCCGGGCGCCGATGGCCATTCTCAGGCCGATCTCGCGCGTTCGCTCCGTCACGGAGACGAGCAGGATGTTCATGATGCCGATCCCGCCGACCAGGAGCGATATCGAGGCCACGGCGGCCAGAAGCAAAGCCATCACGCGGCTGCTGCTTTTCGCCGTCTCGACATATTGGCTGAGGTTGCGGACGTCGAAGTCCTTCGTCGCGCCCGGCTTGATGCGATGGCGCCGCGTGAGCGTCTCGGTCGCCTGACGGATCGCCGGCTGAACCTGCTCGGGGCTGATCGCCTGAATGAAGATCATGTTCGTCAGACCGGTGAGGCGAGCCTGGAGATTGTAAGGATTGGGTGGGGGAAGATAGGCCCAGTTGATGGGCGTCTGATCCCGGATCGGCACGGCGACGCCGAGGACCTTGCGCTCCGCGGTCGTGAACGGAATCATCAGAATGTCATCCTGGTCCTGGCCGAAGGGCGACTGCCCCTTGGCCGCGAGCACGCCGACGACGCGCAGCGGAACGCTCTTGACCTGGATGAAGGCGCCGATCGGGTTCTCGCCCGGGCCGAACAGCTGGCGATAGACGGTCTGACCGATGACCGCGACGAGGCCGGCCTTGCTCTCGTCCTCGGCCGAAAGGGCGCGCCCGGTGGCGATGTGCCAGTTGGTGATCGGCGGATAGTTGTCGCTGACGCCCTGTATGTTCGTCGTCCAGTTCCTGTTGGCGTACTGCACCTGTCCCTGTTGGCGGATGAGATAGCCGACCTGGGCGACCGCGGGGGCCTCGCGCTGGATGGCCTGCGCATCGGCGACCGTGAGGGTGCTGGCGCTTCCGAACCCGCCGCGAATCCCACCGGACGAGAGTGCACCCGGAAGGATGATCACCACATTGGTGCCAAGGCTCTCGATCTGCTTGCGGACCGCCTGGTCGGCACCCTGGCCCACGGCGACCATCACGATCAGCGCCGCGACCCCGATGAAGACGCCGAGCATGGTCAAGGCGGAGCGCATCTTGTTGCGGCCGATGGCCTGGGCCGCGGCCGCCAGGATCATCAGCCCGAAGGCCCAGAATCTGGCCGACGACACCGCGGGCATCCCACCCGGCGCTTTGTAGGGTTGGCGAAGCGGCGCGCCGCCGCCCATGGATGCGGCATGGGGGAGAGGAACCGCGCGATCCGCCTTCCGCACCCTCTCGTCCGACACGATCTGTCCGTCCCGCATGGTCAGGACACGGTCAGCGTAAGCGGCAATATCGCTTTCATGCGTCACGACAATGACGGTGACGCCCTGATCGCGATTGAGCGAGATCAGGGTCTCCATGATCTCGTGCGACGTCCGCGTGTCGAGATTGCCGGTCGGCTCGTCCGCGAGCAGCAGGCCCGGCTCGTTGATCAGCGCCCGCGCGATCGCCACGCGCTGCTGTTCGCCACCCGACAATTGACTTGGCGTGTTGCGCTCGCGTTCTTCAAGCCCCAGATAGCGCAATGCCGCATGCGCGCGCACCATGCGCGCCGTACGATGCGCCGCGTCGGTTGCCGAATAATAGAGTGGCAAGCCGACATTCTCGATCGCGCTCGTGCGTGGAAGCAGATTGAAGCTCTGGAAGACGAAGCCGAGGCGCCGGCTGCGGATTTGAGCGAGCTCCGGCTCGCCGAGGCGCGCGACATCCGTCCCCTCGAAGAAATAATGGCCGCTGCTCGGCCGGTCGAGGCAGCCGAGGATGGCCATGAGCGTCGACTTGCCGGAACCCGACGAACCCATGATGGCGACGAACTCGCCGGGTTCGACCCGAAGGTCGACCCCGCGAAGTGCATGCACCTCGACATTGCCGAGGCGAAACGTTCGGGTGACATTTTCGACCCTGAGAATGGGTTCGGGCATGCGGGGGCGGAGCCTTGCCTCAGGGCCGCGGCAAAGGTTGCAGCTCCGGATCGCTGCCTTGTTCCGCGGCCACGATCGCCAGATCGCCGGGTTCGAGCGCGCCCTTGGCGATCTCGGTGAAACTGTCGTCGTCGAGACCGATGACGACCGAAATCGCGACAGGCGTTCCGTCGCGCAGCACCCAGAGCTGCGCCTCTCCGGTACCGTTCGAGGGGGGCGAGCCCGGCGCATCGCCGGTCGCCGCGCTCGTGGAATCTATGACTCCGCCGGGCACGTAGCGCAGGGCCTGGTTCGGGACGCGCAGCACGTCTTTTCTTTGTTCGGTAACGATCCGCGTCGAGGCGGTCATGCCCGGCTTCAGCGCCAGATCGCCATTGTCAACGCTGACGACAGCATCGAAGGTCACGACGTTCTGCACCGACTGCGGCGACTGACGGACCTGGGTCACCGTTCCTTCGAATACGCGGTTGGGAAAGGCGTCGACGGTGAAGCTCGCTCTGTCGCCCTCCTTGACGCCGCCGATGTCGCTTTCGCTGATATTGGTGTCGACCTGCATCTTGGTGAGATCGGTCGCGATCAGAAAGAGAGTCGGCGTCTGGAAGCTGGCGGCGACAGTCTGCCCCTGGGTCACGTTGCGGGACACGACAGTACCGTCGACCGGCGAGACAATGTCGGTATAGCCGAGGTTGACGTTGGCCGCGTCGAGCTCCGCCTGGCGCTGCTCGATCATCGCCTGGTCGAGCCCGATCTGCGCCACGGCCTGGTCGTAGGCATTCCTGGCGCTGTCGGCAGCGTCCTGGGAGGAGAATTCCCGGTGAGTCAGCGTGACCGTCCGATCCAGGCTGAGTTTTGCATAGGTCAGGTTTGCCTTGTCCTTCTCGAGCTGCGCCTTGGCGACGTCGAGAATGGCCTCGTCCTGATTGACGATCATCTGGTAGGGGCGCGGGTCGATCTTGGCGCAGATCTGCCCCGCTTTCACCTGGGTGTTGTAATCGCAATAGAGCTTCTGGATCACGCCGGAGACATAGGATCCGACGATGATCGTGAGCTCGGGATTGACGGTGCCGGTGGCGGTGACGGCGCGCGCCACGTCGCCGCGCGTGACCGGAACGGTCAGATAGCGAACGGGGGCCGGCCCGCGCAGGCTCCACCACGCCGCTCCGCCGCCAAGGACGAGGAGGACGACCAGAAGGATACCGGCGATCAACAGCGAGCGCCCGTGGCGCTTGCCGCGGACCGGGGTGGAGTCGGATCCCGGCGCGACCGCGACGCGCAAATCCGCCCGTGTCCCAATCTGCTTGTTCATCGCCCGACTCCCAATATGGCTTATAAAATGCGGGGTTCCAGACGCCGGCGCATTGACCAGGATCAAGAACACCGCCGCTGCCCCCACGGCCGACGGGATCGCCGCCGACGGCCATGGCTATGGCGGCCGATCTGACGGGCGGCGGGATCTTCGCCTCTTTCCCGGCCTGTCCATCCGGGCAGTTGGTGATCGGCGCGGGCATGCTCACATAGGGGCCTGCGGCTGGCCGCGCCAGGCGAGCCGGACGACGCCGTCTTGACCTTGCCGGAGCCGTCACCATCTCTCGACGGCGAGGCGGGTTTCACGCCTCGGGAACTCAAGGTCCTCACGCTCTTGGCCGAGGGCGCATCGAACAAGTCGATCGCTCAACGCCTCGGAATCTCGGTTCATACCGCCATACTCCATGTCGGCTCGCTTCTGGACAAGCTCGACGCGACCGGCCGCACCGATGCCGTCGCTCACGCGGCGCGGCCGGGTGTGATCCATCTGTGAGACGACCATGCTGGATGATACCAACCTCGCTCAGGCCGACGATGCTGCCACCCCGGGCTCGGAAGAAACGCCGCTCGATGCCTATTCGCGCGTCGTCACCGACATTGCCGACCGCGTCGGCCCGGCGGTCGTGCGCGTGGAAAGCGGCGGCCAGGATCGGCGCGGCGGCATTGGATCGGGCGTCATCATCGCCCATGACGGGCTGGTCCTGACCAACAGCCATGTCGTCGCCGGCGCGTCCCGCGTGCGCTTGGCCTTGAGCGAGGGCCGCGAGACCGAAGCCCAGGTGCTGGGCGACGATCCGGACACCGATCTGGCGCTGTTGCGCGCCGAGCTGCCACGCGGGGTCCCCGCGGCGGCGCTGGGCGATTCCAAGAAGCTGAAGCGCGGCCATCTGGTGGTGGCGATCGGCAATCCCCTGGGATTCGAGTCGACCGTCACGGCCGGCGTGGTCTCGGCGCTGGGCCGGTCGCTGCGCTCGCAGAAGGGTCGGCTGATCGAGGACGTGATCCAGACCGACGCGGCGCTCAATCCGGGCAATTCCGGGGGGCCGCTGGTGTCGGCCTCGGGCGAGGTGGTCGGCATCAACACCGCCATGATCGGCGGCGCCCAGGGCCTCTGCTTCGCCGTCTCCAGCAACACGGCCCTGTTCGTGGTGACCGAGTTCATCGGTCATGGCCGGGTGCGCCGCGCCCATCTGGGCATCGCCGCGCAGACCCTGCCGCTGCCGCGCCGGATCGCCGTCGCGACCGGGGCGGGACCGCTGGCGGTCCGGATCGGCGAGGTCGAACCGAAGGGCCCCGCCGAGCTGGCCGGGCTCAAGGCGGGCGACATCATCCTCATGCTGGATGGCGTGCCGGTCACGGGTGCGGACGATCTGATCCGGCTCCTGGGGGCCGATCGGATCGGGCGCGCGGTCGAGCTCGCCGTGCTCCGCCATGGGCGGGTCGAAAAGCTGGCCGTGACTCTGCGGGAAAGGCGCTAAGGCGCCGGCGTGACGGCTCAGGCGCGGGGTCGTCGGCCCGGGCTCTTCTCGGCCGCGGTCAGGACGATGCTGCCATAACCCTGGTCCCGGACGGAGACGTCCTGGGATTCGACCTCGCGGCACTGGAGCAGGCGCAGACCCGCCTTCGCGATGCAGCCTTCCATCCGTTCGCAGGTCAAGTTCAGGGTCGGAAAGCCCCGCCCGTCGCAATGCCATTCGTCGGTGCGCGAGACATTGACCAGCGCCAGGCGACCGCCCGGCTTCAGCACGCGGCAGGCTTCGCCCAGGGCAAGCTCGAACTCCTCCCAACGGGGCAGGCATTCGAGCGCAAAGACGGATTGGACGAAGTCGAACCGGTCGTCGGCGGCGGGCCAGGGCTGGGTCAGATCGCCGACCGCGAGGGATTTGATCTGTTTGGCCTTCCGGCGGATATGGCCGGCGGCGTTGTCCTCGAGCCGCAGCAGCCCCACGGCATGCTCCGCGGCCAGCGCGAGGGCCGCATCGGTGTCGCCGCGCTTGGCGTTTTCGAGCTGCAGGCGCGCGGCCGCGATGTTGGCGGGGTTGAGATCGAAGCCCTCGACCTCGTTGTCGCCGGGCACGAACAGGGTCCAGTAGAGCGCGGTCGGGCCGCAGCCGGCATCGAGCACGCGCAGGCGTCGCGTCCGGGCCAGAGGCCCTGCGATCTCATGCAGGAACTCCCCGGCCGCCGCGTTCTCGTGGCCCAGCTCGGCGTAATATTCCCGCCAATAGGCGCCCGAGGCGAACACGTCCTCCGGTGTGCTGTCCAGGAAGGTCACGAAGATCTCGTCAGGCGCGGGCGCGGGCGCGCGTGTCCTGCTGCCCGAAGATCCGGTCGTTCAGCTGGGCGAAGAAGCGGCCATAGCATTCCATATAGGCGAAGACCCCGCGGCGCGCCTGGGAGACGAGCTTGGGGTCGCCATTCGTATAGAGCTGGACCGCCTCGACGCCCATCTCGCGATGCGAAACCTCGACATCGTCATGGACGAGGAGGAAGTTCAGATGCGGGTCGTTCTGCGCCTTGAGCCCATACTGCTCGCGATATTCGCGGAAGGTCGCCAGGAACACGCCGAAATCGAGCGGCGCCGTGGCTTCGTTCGCGACATGGAAGCCCAGCGCTTCGATGATCGGGCGCGTGCGGTAATAGTCGCCGATCGTGGCGGAGAATTCCTTGGCCGTGGGCACGATGTTACGGTCGTCGAGCAGGTCCTTGGCCGTGATGGTCCAGTGCGCGGCCATATCGACATAGAGCTGGTGATGGCTCGGCAGCAGACCATGCTCCATGTCGTTGAGGCCGTATTCGTCGACGGCGGCGAAGAGGATGCGCGCCGCGCGACCGGTGGCGGCGAAGGGCTCCTTCTTGAACCATTCGTCGGTCATGCGGCTGGCGAGCGCGACGATGCCGGGCGGCACCTCGAGGACGAACATGCCCTCGGAAGCGAGCAGGACGCGGATCTCCTCGCGGGTCAGGAGCCGCGACTTCAGGTTCTCCTCGAACTTCTTGAGAATGCCGACGGCCGGATGCGAGAAGACCGCATCCTTGAGGGCGACGATGTTGTCGCTGATCGGCATCGAGACATGCGCATACTGCGAATTGTCGATCGATTTGCCGCGTTCATAGCTGGGATTTGACATGGTCGCCCCCGAAAGGATTTTGTCGGATTAGACAGACTCCCATGCCACCATATTTCGCTTAATAGCCCGTAAACCGAATCGCGACGAATCCAATGTTTATCGACATTTATTCGTTCGATCTCATCGCGGGCGACAAGCGGCGGAGCGCATTGACGCCTTGGTAGGGTTAACCGTTCGTGACCGCACCTGGACTCCGACGGCGACGCGATTCAGCCGGACCTTCGTGCCGCGATATAGGCATGGCCGACGATCGTGGCCACGATCAAGGCACCGCCGGCGAACGTCGCGTCGTCGGGGGTCTCGTCCAGAACGGTCCACACCCAGAGCGGCCCCAGGATCGTCTCGAGCATCAGGATGAGGGTGACGTCGGGGGCCGAGAGATGCTGGGTCCCACGCGAAAGGAGCATGGTCGCGAGCGGCACGACCAGGACGCCCAGCAGGGCCAGGAACTTCAGGTCGCTGGCGGAGATGACAGCCGGCGAGGCGAGCGGCCAGGCCAGGGCGGCGGAGAGCAGCCCGCCATAGCCGATGATGGGGAAGAAGGCCTCGCCCCGGCAGCGCCGCAAAGCGACGAAATAGGCGCCGAGGCAGGAGGCGTAGCCCAGCGCGAAGACATCGCCGGCCCAGTGCCCGGTGCTGAGGCTGTCGAAGAAGATGATGAAGAGCCCCGCAACCAGCCCGATGACGACGGCCCAGGTGGCGGCCGGGGGCCGTTCCCGCAGGAAGACCCAGCTGAAGATCGTCGCGATGAAGGGGGCGGCGCTGCCGATGACCAGCGTATTGGCCACGGTCGTGGCCTGCAGGGCGGCGACGAAACAGAACACGGCGGCGGCAAAGGCCATCACGGCGACCGCTTCCGCCCGCCCTTGCAGGCGGAACGACCGCAGGGATCGTTGCGACAGGATCACATAGAGCGCGATCGTGGCGCCCAGCAGGACGCCGCGCCACCAGACGATGGTCCAGAGATCCGCCTGCACGAGGCGAATCAGCAGCGTCTCGAAGCTGATGAGCGTGGCGCCGGCGATCGACAAAGCGAGCCCGCGCCAGGCGATGGACGGCAAGGCTGTCGAGGTCAAGTGATGCTCTCCACCGCGGGTCGACCGGGAGACGTCTTGCGTCCGTGGCCCGCGCGGCATTCGAAGACTCGAACGGCCCGTCGGGTATCGGCCGGACGGGCGTAGCACAGGATCGAAGTGCCTTGAACCGGCAAACGCCGATCGGGAAGCCGGGCGGCCGTTACTCCGCGGCCGCCGGCGAATTGCCCGTCGGGCGTGCCGCCGCGGCATAGAGTTTCCGCGGGAAGGTGACGACCGCTTCGGTGCCTTTGCCGACCTCGCTGGTCAGGTCGAGCTTCGCCCCCAGGAGCTCGGACAGGCGCCGGGCCAGCGGAAGCCCGAGGCCGGTACCTTCGTAGCGGCGGGCCAGACCCTGGTCGACCTGCTGGAAGGGCTCCAGCGCCGCCGAAAGGTCGGTCGGCGACATGCCGATGCCGGTATCGGCGATCGAGAGGGAGAGCTCGCCCGTATCCTGGATCCTGGCGGAGACGGTCACGCGGCCTGAGGCTTGCGTGAACTTCACGGCATTGGAGAGAAGGTTCAGCAGGACCTGCCGGAGGCGGTAGGAATCGGCGCGAATGACGAGGTTTGCCGCCGGCGGGATGTAGTCGAGGGCGACCTTCCGCTGATCGGCCTGGGGCCGCAGCATGTTGGCGACATTGATCAGCATGTCGACGAGATCGACATCCTCGACCACGACTTCGAGCTTGCCGGCCTCGATCTTGGAGAAATCCAGCAGGTCGTTGATCACCTCGAGCAGATGCTCGCTGCTGTGGCTGATGTCGTCGAGATATTCCTTGTAGCGCTCGTTGCCGATCGGCCCGAACGTCTCCTTGCGCATGACATCGGCGAAGCCGATGACGGCGTTGAGCGGCGTGCGGAGCTCATGGCTCATGTTGGCGAGAAAGATGCTCTTGGCCCGGCTGGCCGCTTCGGCCCGCTCGCGCGCCTCGCGGAGATTGGCATGCGTGGCCTCGAGCTCGCGGCAGCGCAGCAGCAGATCCTGGTTGACCTGACGCAGCTGCTGCTCGGCCTTCCATTTCTCGCTCAGCGCCAGCGCGAACTGCTGGATCTCGGTCGCCTGGAACGGCTTGTTGATATAGAACAGCTTGTCGAAGGGCTGGACCAGCTCGGCGATCTGCCGCGGATGCTTGTCCGCATAGGCGGTGACCATCACGATGTTGATCGCGGGGTCGAGCGCCCGGATGCGCGCCGCCGTCTCGATGCCGTCGATACCGGGCGGCATGCGCACATCGAGGAAGGCCACCGGGAACTCGATGCGATCCCGCCGGGCGGACATGATGGTGTCGATCGCCTCTTCGCCGCGTCGGCAAAGCACCGGCTGGAAGAACGGCGTCGAATCCGCAGCGGCGGACGCGGTCGCGTTGAAGAGCTCGCCTTCGAGATCGGCCAGCCGGTTGTCGTTCCCGTGGGGCGCGGCGATGTCGCCGAAGACGGTGCGATAGGCATCGAGAACCGAGCGTTCGTCGTCGGCGATCAGGACGCGGTAGATGGGGCGTGCCGGGATCATCATGCTGCCACACCCAGGGCCTGGCTTGCCGTCGGCAGGAGCACATGGATCTGTGCGCCCTTGCCCGGGCCGTCGCTTTCCGCATACATGCGCCCCGCCATGGCGGCGACGCTGTTGGCGGACCAGTGCAGCCCGAGGCCGCCGGTCTTGTCGCGTTTCGTGCTGAAGCCGCGCTCGAAGACGTTGGTGAGGTTGGCCTTGTCGATGCCCACGCCGTCGTCGCCGACGGTCATGCGAACCATCGGCCGGTCGCCGCTGTTGTCGAGCGTGCCGTCGATCGTGATGCGGCCGGTGCCCCGGCCGGTTTCGGCGATCGCCTCGGCGGAGTTCATGATGAGGTTGCCCAGGAGCTGGGCCAGGACGATCGGATTGCCGAGGACCGGCGGCAGCGATGCCAGGCCGGGGCCGAACGTCACCTGGATATCCGCATTGCCGCGGGCCGGCAGCAGCCTGGCCGATTCCTCGACCACCTTGGACAGAGCCACCGGCTCCGCCTGGCGGACGCCCATGCTGAGGGCGGTGTGGTCCTGCAGGATCTGCTCGATATGACGGTTCTGGTCGCCGATGGCCTTGAGATCCTCCGCCAGGCGCTTGCGCTCGGCGAAGAGCTTGCGGAGTGCCGCCTCCACATATTCGAGCAGCTTGCCGCGCCGCTCGGGCGCCGGCGCGTCGGACTTCAATTCGGTCAGGGCCGTCTCGAGATGGGCCGGCGGCGGCTCGCTCGCGGTCTCGGAGAGCTTCCAGAGCGTCACGGCCACGGGGCTCAACGCGTTGCGGATGTTATGCATCACGCCGGCCGCGATCTCGGCCATGCCGCTCATATAGGACTGCTCGAGCAGCCGCCTGCGGGCATTGTCGAGCTGCGAGTTGGCGGCGTCGAACTCGCGCGCCAGAACGCCGATCTCGTCGTCGCGGTCGAGCGTCAGGCGCTTGGTGAGGTCGCCGGTCTGGCCGACCTCCAGCACATGCGCCGTCAACTTCTTCAGCGGCACCACGATATGGCGGGTCAGCATGTGCCACATCATCCCCATCAGCAGGAAGCCCGCCACCAGGGTGGAAATGCCGGCGATGCTGAGCGTGGTCCGGGCAATGCCGGTGATGGCGCGCGGCGTCTCGACCTGGATCATCAGCGGCGCGCCGTCGCGCATGGTGGGCAGCAGATGGAAGGCAACGAGCGTCTTGCTGTCCGCGATCTTGAAGATGTCATCCTTGCCGCTCAGCAAGCGGCTGGAGACGTCCTTGAGGTCGGCGGGCAGCGCCGTCTGGTCCGTCTGGAAGACGTCGAACTGCACGTGGGTCTGGTTGACCAGCCCGTCGACCATCGCCTTGTTGACGAAGCGGCCCATGAAGAGGGTGCCGCGCACGGGCCCCTCGCGGGTGCTCTGCAGGATCGGGTAGCCCGCCAGCAGCATCGGGCCGTGTTCCGTGAGCAGGATCCCGGAGACCTGCTGATCCTCGGCATGGAGCATCAGCGGGTCGTCGGCGGGAATCGTCGGGGCGAAGGTGCCGACGGTCAGCTCCTTGCCGGTGTCGAAATCGTAGGTCTCGGTGCGGACCATCTTGCCGCTGGTGTCGTAGATGGCGAGCAGATTGAGATTGAGATCCCGCATCACGTCGAAGGTGAAGCTCTGACGGTCATATTCGTCGTTGGGCTTCACGACATATTCGTAGGTCGGATCCCAGGCGCTCCAGTCATGGGCGACCCGTTCCAGATTCTGCTGCTCGCCCGCGAGCGCGTCGGCAACCCGATTGACGTTCTTCTGGCCCGCGGTCTGCTCGACATCGACGAAGGCCGGCCAGACGACGAGGCCGAAGATGGCGCCGTTGGCCGCCAGCAGGATGGCCAGCACGGCGCCCAGCACCAGCATGACCCGCTTGTTCAAGGAACTGTTCGGTGACTGGCGCCCAAGTGTCATCGTCGTCATCCCCCTGATTGGCACGATATCGCCGCAGGCCCGTGGTGCCGAAAGTCATGGCGCCTCTCCCTGGCGCCGCACCACCTCGCGGAATTCGCATACGGAGTTTTGCCGAGTAATTCAGAAAAAAACGATTAACAGGCGTTGCATTAGCCGAAAGGAGAATGCCTGCGTGCACGCTGCCCCACGCCCTGAGCCATATGCAGGCAGGGCCGTTGTCCGCATTGATGAATTCTTTACCAGGCGGGCGCGGGCGGCGGCGACCAGGGCAGCGGCACCGCCAAGGACGTGGCCGTCGCAACTCGGGACGGGATGCAGGGCTTGATTGGCCGGCGCTCTCTCCGCATGGACAAGGTGCTTGCCTCGTCTATGCCGGTGGACGCGATCCGGATCGGCGCCGGCGGCTCGTTCCGGGGGCGATCGTCGAGCGGGCCTAGTCGCCGGGCCGTCTGACGGGGCCGCCGAATGTCATGGGCAGGGTCACGCTCGTCTCGCCCGAGGCGGGAGGGAAGACAGCGGCCTGGAGGCTTTCGAGCAGGCCGGTTCTGATCGGCTCCCACCCGCCATGGCCATCCAGCTCATGGAACACGCGATCGAGCAGGACGCGGACCTGAACGACCTGGCCGGCGGGCGAGATCGTGAAGCGAAGCGCGATCGGCCCATGATAATGGGGGATGACGGCGGTCCGGCCGGTCGCGAAACGCTCCAGCGCGCCACGGACACCCGACCGGGTGGCCTCTTTCGACAGGGCCCCCGTGACGATCGGCCCGGTTTCCTCGATATGGCCATGCATCACGCAACGCGCGTCGATCGGATCCATCGATCCGCTGACCCGCGAGACGCCATGGACCATGCGGTCGTCGAACAGCACGAGCCGGTTGAAGCGGGGCTCGATCAGGTCGTAGAGCCCGGTCCCTGCGTTTGCCGAGCGGAGATTGCGGCGGAAGAGATCGCCCTCCCGCAACAGGATCGTTTCGCCGCCCTGGGTGCGCCGCTCGGGCGGCGTCAGGGAATAGACGAAGCCGAAGCGGCCATTCTTGGAATCATTGTGGAGGCCCTGGCTGCAGCCATTCACATAGAAGCTGAGAAACGGCCAGGTCACGCCGCCGAGGCCCAGCAGATCGATCGACCAGCGCTCCAGAGTTCGAAGGAATTGCTCGACCTTGTCGCGGTGGATGACCTTCTCGGGCTGGGTCTTCAGATAGGTGTAGAGACCGGGGACATACCAGTAGTTCCAGACCTGATGGACGTCCGCTTGATGCTTCGCCGGGTTCGCGAAATGCGCCTCGATATCGGTCCGCATCGAGCGGGCGGCATCCGGAGGCATGAAATCGTCCACCACGAGGGAAGGGGCCGTCAGGGGTTCCGGGACGTTCGTGGAGACCGGCTGGTCCATCACTCTCTCCCCCGTGGCCGGCATGTCCCCGGCACGCATCGCTCGCTTCGACGGCGGGAGCCCCTGGGGCATCGAGCCGGCCTCGCCGGCGCCATCATCGAAGCAATCGGCGGTTGCGATCATTCACAAATGATAAGGAGGCGGTGCCGACGTCAGGCGATGCGCATCAGGAAGAGCCAGACCGGGATCGCCGCGAGGGCCAGCAGCAGCCCCCAGGGCAGCCAGCGGTCGATCAGCGCGAGGAACAGCGCCGGCATCACGCAGAGCGCCAGCGGAATGAGGGTCAGGCCCATGATCCCATAGGCGATATTGCGCCCGATCGGGTCGGCCGAGCCCTTATAGAAGACGCCCATGATCCCGATGCCGGCCAGGATCTCCAGGCCGGCGAGGACCAGCAGGGCGAGACGCAGGGAGGACAGGCCGCTCAAACGCACTTCTCCTCGAGGTCGGGTTCGACTACAGGAGGAGCCTATTCTGGAATCCCGGCGGGGTTCCTGTCCAACACCGGGCGTCGACATCGCATGGAACTGCAGGCCTATCTCGATCGCATCGGATTCACCGGCCGCCCGGCGCCCGATTTGGCGACCCTGGCCCGGATCCAGCGCGGCCATCTCGAACATATCCCCTACGAGAATCTCGACGTGCAGCTCGGCCGGCCGGTGACGATCGAGCCCCGCGACGCCTTCGCCAAGCTGGTGACGGGCGGGCGCGGCGGCTGGTGCTACGAGATGAACGGCCTCTTCGCCTGGGCGCTGGAGCGGATCGGCTTTCGCGTCATGCGGATGACGGGGGCGGTGCTGCGGGCGCAGCGGGGCGATACCGCCATCGGCAATCACCTGGCGCTCACGATCGATCTGGACCAACCCTATCTCGTCGATGTCGGGCTGGGCGACGGGCCCTCCGAGCCGATCCCCTTGCGCGAGGACCGCTACCGGCAGGGGTGGCGCACAGTGCGGCTCGAACGGCTGGAGGGCGAGTGGTGGCGCTTTCACAATCATGAGCTCGCCTTCGCCGGCTCGTTCGATTTCCGCCGCCAGCCGGCCGATCGGGGCCTGCTGGCACGGCAATGCCAGTGGCTGCAGACCGACCCGGATTCGCGCTTCGTCCAGAATCTGGTCTGCCTCCGCCACCGGCCCGATGGTGTGGTGGCCCTGGTGGGTCGGGTGCTGAAAATGGTCGATAAAGAGGGCGCGCGGGACCATATCCTGGAGACGCCGGAGGCCCATGCCGAGGCGTTGGTCGCGCAGTTCGGCATCAGCCTGCCGGAAGCGGCCGGCCTCTGGCCCCGGATCGCACGCCGCCACGACGAATTGTTTGGACCCTCATGAAGCTCCGCGACGACCAGCCGCCGCCGCCCAAGAAGAACTACATGACGCCCGACGGCCATGCGCGGCTCATGGCCGAGCGCAGGAAGCTCTGGACCGAGGAGCGGCCGGAGGTGGTGCGCGTGGTCGAATGGGCCGCCGGCAATGGCGACCGCTCGGAGAATGGCGACTATATCTATGGCAAGAAGCGCTTACGCGAGATCGACAAGCGCATCCGCTTCCTCGACAAGCGCCTCGAAGCGGCCGAGATCGTCGACCCCGCCCGGCCGGGCTCGAAGAGCCGGGTGCATTTCGGCGCGACCGTGCGCTGGGTGCGGGAGGACGATCGCGAGGTCGAGGCCACCATCGTCGGCATCGACGAGACGGAGTTCGGGCCTAAGCGCATCAGCTGGGTCTCGCCCATGGCCAAGGCGCTCATCGGCAAGTCGGTCGGCGACATGGCGGTCGTGCGC
Organism: uncultured Alphaproteobacteria bacterium; assembly: GCA_963696655.1. Classification (GTDB taxonomy): domain Bacteria; phylum Pseudomonadota; class Alphaproteobacteria; order Dongiales; family Dongiaceae; genus Hypericibacter. The sequence goes on along the minus strand of CAVOLB010000130.1, from coordinate 47,897 downwards.
ACGCCCAATGGCGAGGAAACCGTCGAGATCCTCGCGATCGCCTATCCCGGCGCAGACTGAGCCTCAGACCAGGTGCGGCAATGCCGGCGGCCGGGCGCCCAGCTTCACGAAGGTGGATTTCACCTCGGTATATTCCAGCAATCCGTCGAGCCCGTTCTCGCGGCCGAGCCCGCTCTGCTTGAAGCCGCCGAACGGCATCTGCGGCGCCGTCTCGAGATAGGTGTTCACATAGACGGTGCCGCTCTTGAGGCGCTTGGAGAGCTGCAGCGCCTTGTCGACATCCTTGGTCCAGAGCCCGTTGGCGAGGCCATAGCCGGTGTCGTTGGCGAGCGCCACCGCCTGCTCGACGCCCTCGAACGGCGTCACGGTGATCACCGGCCCGAAGATCTCCTCGCGAAAGACGGTCATCGCGGGGGTGACGCCGGTCAAGACCGTCGGCCCGATGAAGCAGCCCTTGTCGAGGCCGCCGTCGCGCAGCCTCTGGCCGCCGGCGGCGACCTTGGCGCCCTCGTCGCGGCCCTTGGCGACATAGCCCAGCACCTTCTCGAGATGCGGCTCATGGATGAGGGCGCCGATGTCGGTGCGCTCGTCGAGCGGCATTCCCACCACGACCTTGCCGGCACGCGCCACCAGCCGCTCGACGAACTCCTTGGCGATCTTCTTCTCGATGAGCAGGCGCGAGCCGGCGCAGCATTCCTCGCCCTGGTTCAGGATCATGCCGAACAGCACGCCGTCGAGCGCGGCCTCCAGGTCGGCATCGGCGAAGACGGTGTTGGCGGCCTTGCCGCCCAGCTCGAGCGCCACCCGCTTGACCTGCGACGCGGCCTTGCCGGCGATGCGCTTGCCGATCGCGGTCGAGCCGGTGAAGGAGACCATGTCGATATCGGGATGCCCGGTCAGCGGCTCGCCGACCGCGGTCCCGGAGCCGGTCACGATATTGATGACGCCCGCGGGGAAACCGGCTTCAGCCGAGAGAGCGGCTACTTCCAGCGCTGTCCCTGAGGTCAGCTCGGATGGCTTCACCACCACGCAGCAGCCGGCGGCCAGCGCGAAGGGCAGCTTCTGGAACAGGGTCACCAGCGGGAAGTTCCAGGGGATGATCATGCCGACGACGCCGCGCGGCTCGCGCGTGACCAGGCCCAGCTTGTCGTCGCCCAGATGGCTGAAGACGTCGCCCGCGATCTGCCAGGCCAGGGCCGAGGCATAGCGGGTGAGCTCGATGGCAGCGCCGACCTCGCCGCGCGCGAAGCGGATCGGCTTGCCGACTTCCTCCGCCTCGATGACCGCCAGCTTCTCGGCGTCCCGCTCCATCAGATCGGCGAGCTTCTGCAGCAGCGCGGCGCGCTGGGGCGAGGGCATCGTCGGCCAGCCGCCGGGCCGGTCGAAGGCCTGCCGCGCCGCGGCCACGGCCGCCACGACCTCGTCGGCGCCGCTGTCCTGGAAACTCGCCAGCAGCGCGCCGTGAGCCGGCGAACGCCGCTCGATCACACTGGCGCCGCGCTTGCGCCAGTCGCCGTCGATCCAATTGCGGTATGTTCTCATGGCTATATCCATTTCGCTGTTTGTCGCGTTGTGCGGGAGGCGCTTCAGGAGAGGTCGTGGAGGCCCTTGTTCAAAGGCGGCCCGACCCGGAAATCCGAGAACCGAACCTCGAGGCCGCGCCGCTCGGGCGTGCAACAGAAGGGGCCGACCTGGTAGGAGGCGGCCGCGGGGAAGGGGCAGAGACGCAAGGTCGGCCAATGCCTGCCGTCAACCGAGGCCTGGAGCTTCAGCACGCCCTTGGTGATGCTCGCGCGGATCCAGAAATCCTGGGGATCGCCCTCGAAGATTCCGGTCGCCCAATCGGATTTCCCGAGGGTGAGCACGCTGCCGAGGCCGGGTCTCTCGTCGGTCAGCTCGATCCCGGCCTTGACCCAGCTCGTCTCGTCGAGCCGGACCATGATCCCGGCCTGGTCGTAGAGCGCGTCATAGCTCGCGCGCACCCGAAGGTCGGCCGTGAAGTCGCCCACGGTGGCGAAGCCGAAGAAATGGCCACTGTCGCGGATGAAGCCGTAATGGGTCTCGCGCCAGAAATCCGTCTTGTCGTCGGTCGTGACCGCAAGCCCGTCGCGGTCGAGGCGCCAGGCCCTCGGCTCGTTCAGCCAGCGGCATTGCTCGAAGGGGGCCCCGGCCATGCTCATCAGAGATCGGTCCAGCCGCCATCGACGCGCAGATTCGCGCCGGTGACATAGGAGGCCGCGTCGCTGGCGAGGAACAGGATGGCCCGGCCGACCTCGTCGGGCGATCCCAGGCGCTTCATGATCGTCGCCTGGGATTCTTCGTCGCGGACCTTGTCGGCGTCGGCCGGCGACAGGCCGAGCTTGTCATAAATGGGGGTGTCGATCGGCCCCGGCGCCACGCTGTTGACGCGGATCCCGCGCGGCGCGAGCTCGGCTGCGAGCGTGCGCACGAGCGACCGGACCGCGGCCTTGCTCGCGGCATAGACGGCCATGCCGGGGATGCCGATGGCATCGAGGCAGCTCGAGGTCATGACGATACTGCCGCCGCGCCCCATCAGGGGGAGGCATTTCTGGACCGCGAAGAAGCTGCCTCTGAAATTGATCGCCATCTGGGCGTCGAAATCCGCTTCCGAGACCTGCTCGATCGGCGCCGACCAGGTGACGCCGGCATTCGCCACCAGGATGTCGAGCCGACCGAAGGCTTCGCGCGCCCGGCTCGCGACCTCGGCAATGGCATCGACCGAGCGGTTGTCGGCGACGATGCCGATGGCCTGGGCCCCAAGCTGCGACGCCGCCTTGCGCACGCGCTCCTCGTTCTGGCCGGTGATCATGACCCGGGCGCCGGCGTCGGTCAGCGCCTTGGCGGCGGCGAACCCGATCCCGGTCGTGCCGCCGGTGACCAGCGCGTGCTTGCCGGAAAGATCGATCTGCATGAGGCGCGCTCCTTTGATCTGGCGTCAGAGCGCCTTCAGCCAGACATCCGACAGCGTGAAGCCTTCCGGGAAGGGATCGCTCGGGTCATAGCCGAATTGCGAGATGGCGGTGATCCAGGCCTGGCCGGCGACGGTCGGGATTACGGCGGGATAGTCGCCGACCTTGGCGGTGCCGACGATCTCGCTGATGAAATGCGTCCCGATCAGCGATTCATGATCGAAGATTTCGCCCTGCTTGATCTGCTTCTTCGCATGCATGACGGCGAGCCGCGCGCAGGTGCCGGTGCCGCAGGGCGAGCGGTCGTTGCGGCCGGGCGAGACGATGACCGTGTTCTTGGCCGTGACCCGGTTGCCCTCGCGGCGCAGGGGGCCCATGAACTGGGTCTGGGTGATGCCGGGGATGAGCGGATTCTCGGGGTGGGAGACGGCGAGCTGGGCCGCCGCCGCGGTCTTGATCTTCTGCCCGAGGCTGCAGAGATCGCGCGCCTCGTCGCGGGTGAGGCCGAGCCCCAACGCCGTCGCGTCGACATGGACGTAAGTCATGCCGCCATAGGCGACGTCCACCTTGAGGTTGCCCAGCCCCTCGACCTCGATGACCTTGTCCAGGTGATAGACGAAGGCCGGCTGGTTGGTGAATTTGACCTGCCGAACCTTGCCGTCCCTGCAGTCGCAGGTGACCTTGATGAGGCCGCCGGGCGCCTCCAGCACCAGCTCGGTCACCGGCTCCGTCATCGGCAGGATGCCGGTCTCGAGCAGCACGGTCGCCACGCAGATCGTGTTCGATCCGCTCATCGCCGGATATTCGGTCGATTCCAGGATGACGAATCCCATCGCCGCCGCCGGATTGCTCGAGGGCAGGATGATGTTGGCGTTGTGGTTGACCGTGCCGCGCGGCTCGAACAGGAGGAATTTGCGCAGGCCGTCGCGATGCTGCTCGAGATACCGCATCTTGTCGAACATGGTCGGGCCCGGCACGTCGAAGATGCCGCCGGTCACGACCTTGCCGATCTCGCCCTCGGCATGGCAGTCGACGACGGTGAAGGTCTGGGACCAGCGCATGGGATCTGTCTCCGGGGTTGGAACCGCCGATCCCCTGACAAAGAGGATCGGCGGACGTCAGTCGATCAGGCGGCTGAAGCGAGCGGCCGGCCCAGTGCCGAGAGCGCCTGGCGCAGCTCGGCCACTTCGCTGTCGGTCAAGGGCAGAGCCGGCTTGCGGCAGATCCCGACCTTGCCGCCGAGCAGGTTGGTCGCGGCCTTGACCGCCGAATTGTAGTCATGGGTCCAGAAGAAGATCTGCGCCGGCAGGATGCGCTTCCACAGCGCCGCCGCCTCGGCCAGCTTGCCGGCCGCGAACAGGTCGTAGAGCTGTACGGCTTCGCGCGGCGTGGCGTTGGCACCACCCCAGATGACGCGGTTGCAGCCGCCCATCAGGGCCGGAAACATCAGCGTGTCGCCGCCGTTGAAGACCTTGCCGCCGGTCGCCACCAGCTGCTGGATGCGGGTCAGATTGCCGGTGCTGTCCTTGATATATTGGATGTTCTCGATCTTGAGCAGGCGGGCGAACAGCTCCGGCGTCACGTCGCGATTGGTATGCTGCGGGATGTTGTAGATCACGATCGGGGTCTTGATCGCCTTGGCGACATGCTCGTAATGCCACATCACGCCGTCCATGGTCGGCCCTTCGAAATAGGGCGGCAGCACCATGATGGCCTCGGCGCCGAGGCTCTCCGCGACCTTGGCATTCTCGATCGTGTCGCGCGTGCTGATGGCCGAGGACTGCACGATGAAATGGGCCTTGCCCTGGACCTGCTTGCCGACCAGCGTGTGGATGCGGCGGCGCTCCGCTTCGGTCAGGTAGGCGAACTCGCCCGTCCCGCCGCAGGAGAGAATTATATGAACGCCCGCGTCGAGCAGGCTGTCGACATGGGCGGCGAGGGCGCCTTCATCGACCTTGTCGCCGGACTTGTCGAACGGCGTGCAGATCGGAACGCAAATCCCCTTGAGGTCGGACATCAGTGGAGTCTCCCGTAAGCTGATTGATCGAAGGATGGACAGGGTCAGGCAAGGCAGCCGGCGTCAGGCCGCCGGCAGGTAGTAGGGCTGGCGCTCCGGCGGCAAGGGCGGCTTGCCAAGAATCTCGTCGGCGAGCTTCTCCGCCATCATGATGGTCGGCGCGTTCAGGTTGCCGGTGACGATCGCGGGCATGATGGAGGCATCGATGACGCGAAGATTGTCGATCCCATGGACGCGGGCCTTGGCGTCCACCACCGATTGCGCGTCGGTCCCCATGCGGCAGGTGCAGCTCGGGTGGTAGTTGGTGCCGGCATAGCGGCGCAGCCAGGCCATGATTTCGTCGTCGGTTCGGATCTCCGGGCCCGGCGTGACCTCGACACTGCGATATTCGTCCCAGGCCTTCTGGCGCACGATCTCGCGAATGGTCCTGACAGCCTCGATCGCCAGCGCGCGGTCATCGGCCGTCTCGAGAAAGTTGAAGACGAAGCGCGGCGGCGCCAGAGGGTCGGCGGAATCGAGCCAGACACGACCGGTGCTGGTCGGCCGCATCAGGCTGAGATAGTACTGGAAGCCATCCTCGAGCTTCACGCTGCCATGCTGGATCTCGCCCAGCATCGGCACGAACTCGATCTGGAAGGTGGGAATGCGATCGGGCCCCTTGGTGCGCACGAAGCCGCCCACCTCGAAGAAGTTCGAGGCGCCCAGGCCCGATTTGAACAGGAACCATTGCAAGCCAAGCTTCGCGCGGCCGAGCGGCGTGAGGTCCTTCGCCACCGACGCGTTCTTGAGCGCCCGATATTGCACCGGGGCGGAGACGTGATCCTTGAGCCCTTGGCCGACACCCGGCAGGTCGGCCACCTGCTTGATCCCGAGGCGCCGCAGCTCGTCGGCCGCGCCGATGCCCGACAGGGTCAGGAGCTGGGGCGAGTTGAGCGCACCGGCGGAGAGGATCACTTCGCGCTCGGCCTGGATCGTCTGGGCACCTTCTGCGCTGGCGATCTCGACACCGACGGCCCGCGTTCCGTCGAAAAGGATGCGCCGGACGCGCACGCCGGTCCGGATCTCGAGGTTCGAGCGCGGGCCCGGGCCGCGGAGATAGGCCTCGGCCGTGCTCCAGCGAATGCCGCCATGGACATTGCGCTGGGTGCGATGGGTGCCTTCCTGGCGGAAGGCGTTATGGTCCTCGACCAGCGGCAGGCCATATTGCGGCCCGGCGGCGAGGAAGGCTTCGTAGAGCGGGTTCTGCGCCTTGCAGGTCTCGATCCGCATGGGTCCGGTCCCGCCGCGATAGGCGCTTGCGCCCTGCTCGAAGGTTTCGGCCTTCTTGAAATAGGGCAGGCAGTCGGCATAGGACCAGCCGGCGAGGCCGGACGCCGCCCAATTGTCGAAATCGAGCGGATTGCCGCGCACCCAGTTGAGGCCGTTGATGCTCGAGGACCCGCCCAGCACGCGGCCGCGCGCCTCGAGGATCTTGCGGCCGTCGAGCTGGGGCTCGGGCTCGCCGTGATAGAACCAGTTGAAGCGGTCGTTCCCGAGCGGCAGGGCCAGGGCGGCCGGCATCTGCAGCGAGTAATGGCGATCGACCGGACCCGCCTCCAGCAGCAGCACCGAGTGAGGCGAGCCTTCCGCGAGACGCGCTGCGATCACGGCGCCGGCGGAGCCGGAGCCGATCACGATGTAATCATAGCTGCGTTTGGAAGCGGTCAAGGTCGGCTCCGTCTCCGGGAAGCGGGAGGTTATTGATTGCTGAGGGCGACTGCGCGCAACTGCTCGGGCGCCGCATAGACGCCGACGGGGTCGCCGATCTTGACGGAGACCCGGTCGGCGACGACGACGAAGCGCTGGCCGCCGGCATCGACATAGACATTGGTGGTCTGGCCCAGCGGCTCGACGAACTCGACCAGCGCATCGACGGCATGCGGGCCGCCCGCGGGCCCGATGACCAGCTTCTCGGGGCGCACGCCGATGAAGAGCCGGCCGCTCGTATCCGCGACCCGCTTGGCGCGCTCGCGCTCCGACGAGGGCAGGGCGTCGGCGAAGGCCTGGGGCGAGCAGACGATCTCGCCGGTCTTGCCGATCGAGGCCGCGAACATGTTCATGGCGGGCGAGCCGATGAAGTCGGCGACGAAATGGGTCCGCGGCCGGTCATAGATCTCGAGCGGCGAGGCGATCTGCACCATGTCGCCCCGGCTCATGACCGCGATCCGGTCGGCCATCGCCATGGCCTCGACCTGGTCGTGGGTCACATAGATGGTGGTGATGCCCAGCGTGCTGACCAGCTTCTTGATCTCGGTGCGCATCGAGGCGCGCAGCTTGGCGTCGAGATTCGAGAGCGGCTCGTCCATCAGGAAGACGCGCGGGTTGCGGACGAGCGCGCGGGCCAGCGACACGCGCTGGCGCTGGCCGCCGCTGAGCTGGCCGGGCTTGCGCTCCATCAACTCGCCGATGCCCAGGCGCTCCGCCGTGTCGCGCACCTTCCTGGCCCGTTCCTCGGGTCCGAGGCCCCGGACCTTCAGCGGGAATTCGATGTTGTGGAACACCGTCATATGCGGATAAAGGCCGTAATCCTGGAAGGCCATGGCGATGTCGCGATGGCGCGGCTCCTCATAGGTGACGTCGCGGCCATGGATCAGGATCTGGCCCTCGGTCGGGAGCTCCAGGCCGGCCACCATGCGCAAGGTCGTGGTCTTGCCGCAGCCGGACGGGCCCAGCATGCAGAAGAACTCGCCATCCTCGATCTTGACCGAGACGCCGTTGACGGCGGTGACGTTGCCGAAGCGCTTGAAGACGCTGTTGAGGTCGACGCTCATGGGATTCCTCCGACTAGCCTTTCACGGCGCCCAAGGTGAGGCCGCGGACGAGGTAACGCTGCATCATGAGCACGAGGACCACGACCGGCAGCGACATCAGAACGCCGGCCGCCGACGCCAGCCCGAAGGAGATGGCCTTGGGCTTGATCGCGCTGGCGGCGATCACGGGCAGCGTCTTGGCCTCGCGCGAGGTCAGGATGCTGGCCAGCAGGAACTCGTTCCAGGCGAACATGAAGACGATGACCATGGTGGCGGCGAGGCCCGGCAGCAGCAGCGGCAGGGTCACGCGCCAGAAGGCCTGGTAGCGGCTGCAGCCGTCGATGAGCGCCGCCTCCTCGATCGATTGCGGGATCTCCTGGATGAAGACGCGCATGACCCAGACCACGAAGGGCAGGCCGCTCAGCGTATAGGCCGCGATCAGGAGCCAGGGCGTGTCGAAGATGCCGAGTTGCTTGGCGATGATGAAGAGCGGGATGACGCTGACGATCGGCGGCAGCATGCGGATCGAAAGAATTTCGAAGGCGAGGAAATTCTTGCCCTTGATGTCGAAGCGCGCCATCGCATAGGCGGCGAGCGTGCCGGCGATCATGGCGAGGCAGGTCGCCATGCCGACGATGAGGCAGCTGTTGAGGAGGGCGTCGAGCGCGTTCATCTCCTCGAACAGCTGGCGGTAGCTGTGCAGCGACGGAGTGAAGCTCCAGAGCGGCGGGTAGGTGGCGACGTCGTTCTCGCTCTTGAGCGAGGAGGTCGCCATCCAATAGATCGGAAAGAAGAAGAAGGCGGTGACCGTGAGCGCCATCAGCCAGCAGGTGATCTTGCGCAAGCTGGACCCGAGCTGCCGGGGACGGCGGTTCATCAGCGGGCCTCCTTGTCGGCGAGCGTCTTCATGAAGCCGGTGAGATTCACGAAGATCAGCACGATCGCGAGAATGGCGATCAGCGTCAGCCAGGAGAGCGCCGCGCCATAGCCCAGATCGAAGAATTTGAAATTGACGCGCTGCAGATAGACGCTGACGAGGTCGGTCGAGAAATCCGGGCCGCCGCGGGTGATGATATAGACCGTGTCATAAGTGCGCATCGCATCGATGATCCGCAGCAGCGCCGCCACCACGATCACGGGCTTGAGCATCGGCAGGGTCACGGAGAAGAAGGTGCGCAAGGGGCCGGCGCCGTCGATGGCGGCCGCCTCGAAGGGGCTGCGGGGCAGCGCGCGGAGGCCCGCGAAGACGACGATGAACATGAAGGGCGTCCATTGCCAGACATCGACCAGCAGCATGGCCGCGAGCGCGCTCGTGCGCGAATTGGCCCAGGGCTGCGCATCGACGCCGATCAGGCTCAGCAGGAAATTGAGCACGCCCAGATCCGGCATCATCATGATGCGCCAGGTGATGCCGACGGCGATCGGCGTGATCAGCATCGGGATCAGCACGATGGTGCGCATGGCGAGGAAGCCCGGCAGGCGCAGATTGAACAGCACGGCCAGCAGCACGGCGAAGACCAGGGCCAGCCCGACGCTGAGGATGGTGAAGAGCCCGGTCAGCAGCAGCGAGTGGGCGAACTGCGGGTCGGCGAAGGCATGGAGGTAGTTGTCGAGCCCGACCCAGCCCTGCGGCTTGTCGATCTCGGTCGGGCGCATCGAGGTGAAGCTGATATAGAGCGAATGAATCAGCGGAAAGATGCCGACGATGGTCATGATCAGCATCGTCGGCGCGAGCAGGACCCACGGCACATACTTCTCGCCGGCGCGCATGGCCGTGGCCTTGCTGCCCGCCTTCGCCAGACCTGCCGTTACCGGGAGTTCCGCCATTCCCATATCCGGTCCCATGGCTCGATGGAAATTGGGGCGCCCGCTTCCCGCGAGCGCCCCAGCGTCGTTCAAGGCTCAGCCCTTGACGGTCTTGGCGACGCGGTCGGCGGCGTCGGCCATCGCCTGTTTCGGGGTCTTGCCGCCGGTGACGCCGGCGAAGATCTCCTCATAGAGGACGCGCTGGACGGCCACGGCGTTGGTCAGGCGGTAGGCCGGCAAGGCGACCGGCTGGGTGCCGCGGACGGCGAAGTCCTTGAAGGCCTGCATCATCGGCACGGTCTTGGTGATGTCGGGATTCTCGACATCCTTCTTCAGGCAGAGCGAGGATTCGCCGCCCTCGCGGAACAGCTCATAGGCCTGGCCTTCGGTCATCCAGGCCAGGAACTTGTAGGCTTCCTCGAGATTCTGCGAATGGGCGTTGGCGATGATCGACCAGCCGCCGATCTGCTCCTGCTCGTACTTCTCCGTCGGCGCCACCGTATAGCCGAACTTGCCCTTGTTCGGGCCGTCCTCGATGCCGACGATCACGTCCGACCAGGTCACCAGCATGGCGACTTTTCCCTGCTGCAGCAGCGACGAGCCTTCGGGATAGTCGAAGCCCTGGACGCCCTGCGGCGAATACTGGACCAGCTCCTTCAGCCGCTCGATCGCATGCGCACCCTGGCCCTCGGAGTTGAAGATCGGCTCCTTGGCCTCGTTCAGCACATAATCGTCCTCCGGCCCGAGCTTGACCATGCCCTGGATGCGCGAGCCCCAATCGCCGGTCGAGAGGGAGTCCACGCCGCCGAGGAGGAGGGTATTGCCCGCGACCTCGCTCGTATGCAGCTTCTTGGCCGCCGCCAGATACTCGTCCCAATTGGTCGGGACTTTCGTGATGCCGGCCTTCTCGAACAGATCCTTGCGATAGACGAAGACGGGCGTGGTCATGGCGACCGGAAGGCCGCAGCGCTTGCCGTTATATTCGGTATAGATCAGCGCGCCGGGCTCGAGATTCTGCACCTGGAGCGCCGGCAAGGCCGGGTTCTTCGCCTTCATATCGTCGAGATTGGCGGCCCAGCCATTGCGGATCGGCTGCTGCACCCAGATGCTGTCCGAGGTCACCAGGTCGAAGGTGTCCGAGCCCTGGCTGAGCTCGATCAGCATCTTGTCGTAATGCGATTCGTAAGGATTGGATTCGCCGGTGACCGTAACGCCGGTCTTCGCCTTGTAGGCGTCGGCGACGCTCCCCGTCAGCGCAGTCGACCAGGCGACGTTGCTGTTGAGCACGTTCAAGGTGACACCGGCCGCGCGGGCCGGGAGGGCCCGCGAGGCGGCGGCGCCGGCCGCGATCGCGGCCGATGCCCGCATGAAGGTCCGCCGCGCTACGCTTTGATTCAGATAGTGTTTGTTCATGGACGTCTCCCCTCTGTTGCCGCAGGGATGATTGGAGGCCGCATGCCGCTCCTGGACGCCTTCGAAGCGCTTGACGCCGAACCCTGCATTGCCGGCGATGAGCGGCACGAGTTGTTTTTTTCTTGAAATCGATTACATGTTGGCGGCATTGATCCGCCCTGTCAAGGGATGAGGATGGTCAGGCCGAACCGACAGCTCTGAGAAGTCGGGCCCGGCCGTGAAAGCATCGGGAAATGAAAGCCAAGACCAAGGTTTCGGACGTCGCCAATCGCGCGGGCGTCTCGGTCGCGACCGTCTCGCGCAGCTTCAACAATCCCGAAGCGGTGCGAGAGGATGTGCGCCGCCGCGTGATCGAGGCGGCGCAGGCGCTGGGCTACAGCCCGAACCCCGCGGCGAAGGCCCTGCGCATGCAGCGCACCCATATCGTCGGCGCCGTGGTGCCGACGCTCGATTACGCGATCTACGCGCAGATGCTGAACAGCTTCCAGGCCGCCATGTCGGCCGCGGGCTATATGGTCTTCATGCTGGCCGCGGGCTTCGACAACACCAATCTCTACGAACCGGTGCGCCAGCTGGTCGATCGCGGCGCCGAGGGGCTGCTGATCGTCGGCAAGATCGAGGACACGCGGCTGCTGAAGTTCCTCGAGGACGGAAGGATCCCGACGGTCCTGACCTATTCCTATCAGCCGGACGGGCCCTTCCCCTCGATCGGATTCGACAATTACGCCGCCACGCGGCAATTGGCCGATTTCCTGGTGCGGCTCGGCCACAAGCATATGGTCATGATCTCGGGCCGAACCCGCGGTAACGACCGGCAGCAGGCGCGCGTGCGCGCCTTTCGCGAGGCCGCGGCCGATGCCGGCATCGCCAAGACCACGCATGTGATCGAGCGTCCCTATTCGCTGCTCGAAGGGGCGGCCGCCATGCGCTCGATCTATGTCGAGCATCCCGCGACCACGGCCGTCATGTGCGCCAGCGACGTGCTGGCATTCGGCGTGCTGTCGGAATGCAAGAATCTGCGCCTCAATGTGCCGAAGGACCTGACCGTCACCGGCTTCGACAACCAGGATTTCACGGCGCTGCTCGATCCGCCGCTGACCACCGTCGACGTTCCCGCCCTCGAGATGGGCGCGCGATCGGGCGAAGCGCTCCTGAGCATCATGAACACGCGCCGCAAGATCGTGTCGGTCCGTCTCGAGACCAATCTCATCGTGCGGGCCTCGGCGGCCGGCGTGCGGCCCGACTAGGCGGCGAATTCCGCGCCTCGAACGGCTCGGGCTTGCCAGTCTTGCTGAAATCGATTACAAGACCGCAATCCCGTTTTTTGATTTCTGCGTGTCCTTCAGACAGGAGACCGGCATGAACATCCCGACTTTCGAAGGCATCCTGACCGTGGTCGCGACGCCTTTCGACTCCAGCGGCGCCATCGCGTTCGACGTTCTCGGCAAGCATGTCGACTTCCTGCTCGCCAACCGCATCGGGACCATCGTCCCCGGCGGCACGACCGGCGAGTATTACGCGCAGACGGTCGAGGAGCGGAAGAAGGTGATGAGCTTCGTCGCCGAGCGCGTCGGCAAGAAGGCGAAGCTCGTGGCCGGCACCAACTCCCAGCGCCCCGACGACACGATCGAGCTGTCGAAATTCGCCAAGGGCCTCGGCTATGAGGCGCTGATGCTGGCGGCACCCTTCTACTCGCTCCCGGGCACCCAGGAGCTGGCGCAGCATTTCCGCCATATCGCCACCGCGACCGGCATGCCGATCATCCTCTACAACTTCCCGGCCCGCACCGGCGTCGATATGAACCGCGAGTTCCTTGAGGCGATCGCCGACGTCAAGTCGATCTGCGCGATCAAGGAATTGAGCGGCTCCTTCGCCCGCATGCTGGAACATATCGTCCATTTCGACGGACGCTATCAGCGCGTCTGCGGCGCCGACGACCAGGCGGTCGACTGCTTCCTCTGGGGCTCCAAGAGCTGGATCGCCGGCGCCTCGAACTTCCTCCCGGCCGAGCATATGGCGCTCTACGAGGCCTGCGTGCTGAAGAAGGACTTCGTGCGCGGGCAGAAGCTCATGCACGCCATGCTGCCGATGTTCTATCTGCTCGAGCAGGGCGGCAAATATATCCAATTCGTCAAATATGGCTGCGAGCTGGCGGGCATTCCGGTGGGCAGCCCGCGCCAGCCGCTGCTGCCGCTGAGCGAGACGGAGAAGGCCGAGTTCCGCCGTCTCTATGAGTCGCTCAAGGCGGCCAAGATCGGCGCGCTCGCGGCCTAAACCTGTCGAGAGGTTGCTCCCATGCGCTTCAGCCGAATGATCAATGTCGTCGGCGTCCATACCGAAGGCGAGCTGAACGAGGTCATCACCGGGGGCGTGCTCGACGTCCCCGGCAAGACCATGTTCGACAAGATGCGCTGGCTACAGGACGAGGGCGACGACCTTCGCAAGTTCCTGCTTCATGAGCCGCGCGGCAAGGTCACGCAATGCGTGAACCTGGTCCTGCCGCCGACGGTGCCCGAGGCCGATGCGGGCTTCGTGATCATGGAGTCGGAATACTACGTGCCGATGTCCGGCTCGAACACGATCTGCACCGTCACGGCGCTGCTCGAGACCGGCATCCTGCCGATGACGGAGCCGGTGACCGAGATCACGCTGGAGGCTCCGGGCGGGCTCGTCCGGGTCAAGGCCGCCTGCAGGAACGGCAAATGCGAGAGCGTCACCTTTCACAACCTGCCCTCCTTCGTGTTCGCGCTCGATCGCCCGGTCGAGGTCGAAGGAATCGGCACCGTCATGGCCGACGTCGCCTATGGCGGCATGATCTATGCCATGGTCGATGCGCGGAAGCTGGGCTTCAAGATCGAGCCCTCCGAGGCGCGCGACCTGGTCGATATGGGCGAGAAGATCAAGCGCGCGGCGGCGCAGCAGATTCCCGCAGTGCATCCGGAAAATCCCGAGATCCACACCATCAACCAGACGCTTTGGGCGGGGCCGCTCGGCGAGATCGACGGACAGAAGACCGCGCGCAACGCCGTCATCGTCTCGCCCGGCCGGATCGACCGCTCGCCCTGCGGCACCGGCACCTGCGCGCGGCTTGCCATCATGCATGCCCGCGGCCAGATCAAGACCGGCGAGCGCTTCATCCACAAATCGATCATCGACACGACCTTCATCGGCGAGGTGCTGGGGACGGCGCAGGCCGGCGGCATCGCCGGCGTCACTTGTGCGATCACGGGCCGGGCCTGGATCACGGCCTTCCATCAATATGTGCTGGATCCTTCGGATCCGCTGCCGACCGGCTATCGGCTCAGCGACACCTGGCCGAACAACTGACGCGACGCTCGCGTCTCCCGACATTCCCCCGCGAAGGATCCGAGCCATGAACGTTCAGCGCGTCTCCAGCTTCCATGATGCGGCCGCCAGGCTGCGCTTCGAAACCCGCGCCTTCATCGACGGCAAGTATGTGGATGCGAAGTCGGGCAAGACGTTCGAGACCCACAATCCGGCCACGGGCAAGCTGCTCGCCAAAGTCGCCGAGGGCGACAAGGCCGATGTCGATCTGGCGGTCGCCGCGGCGCGGCGCGCCTTCGACGCCGGCTCCTGGTCGCGCCGGGCGCCGCGCGAGCGCAAGAAGATCCTGCTCAAATTCGCCGATCTCATCGAAAGGAACCTGACCGAGCTCGCCATCACCGAGACGCTCGATTGCGGCAAGCCGGTCAACGATTCGATCAATGTCGATGTTCCCGACACGGCCGAGACCCTGCGCTGGCATGCCGAGGCGATCGACAAGATCTACGACCAGGTGGCGCCGACGGCGTCCGACGTGGTCTCGATGATCCTGCGCGAGCCGGTCGGCGTGGTGGGTGCCGTCCTGCCCTGGAACTTCCCCATCTTCACCGCGATGTGGAAGATCGCGCCGGCCTTGGCCGGCGGCAACTCGATGGTGATCAAGCCGGCCGAACAGACGCCGCTGACGGCCCTGCGCCTGGCGGCCCTGGCAGCCGAGGCCGGCATCCCCGACGGTGTCTTCAATGTCGTGCCGGGCTTCGGTGAGACCGCCGGACAGGCGATCGGCCGCCATAGGGATGTCGATTGCGTCAGCTTCACCGGCTCGGGCGAGATCGGGCGTCTGTTCCTCAAATATGCCGCCGACTCCAACATGAAGCGCATCGTGCTCGAATGCGGCGGCAAGAGCCCGGCGATTGTGATGGGCGACGTGACGGACCTGCAGCCGGTGATCGACCAGGTCGCGGCCGGCATCCTGTTCTGCCAGGGCGAGAATTGCAGCGCCGGCTCGCGGCTCGTGGTGCATGAATTGATCAAGGACGAGCTGCTCGAGCGGCTCAAGCCCGCCTTCCAGTCCTGGACCGTGGGCGACCCCTTGCGCAGCGACACCAAGATCGGTGCCTTGATCGAGGAGCGCCATCTCGAGAAGGTCATGTCCTATGTGGATATCGGGACGAAGGAGGGGGCCAGGGTCGCGCTCGGCGGCAAGCGCCTCTTCCCCGAGAGCGGCGGCTGGTTCTTCGAGCCGACCATCTTCGACAACGTCAAGAACTCGATGCGGATCGCGCGCGAGGAGATCTTCGGGCCGGTGCTGTCGGTCCTCACCTTCTCCGAGGCCGAGCAGGCGATCAAAATCGCGAACGACACCAGCTACGGCCTGGCGGCGTCGCTCTATACCGAGAATCTGAACACCGCCCACAAGATGGCCCGCGCCATCCGGGCCGGCACGGTCTCGATCAACTGCTATTCCGAGGGCGATTTCACCGTGCCCTTCGGCGGCTACAAGGAATCGGGCTTCGGCGGCAAGGACAAGTCGCTGATGGCCCATGACCAGTACACCGAGACCAAGACCATCTGGATCCAGCTGCGTTAGTGCGCGCCGTGCCCAAGCCCATCGAGAGATCGATCGTCATCACCGGCTCGGCCAGCGGGATCGGGGCCGCGACGGCACGGCGTCTGGCGGCGCCCGGCACGGCCATCCTGATCCATGCGAAGGAGAACGAGGCTGGCGTCGCAAAACTGCGGCGCGAGCTCGAGGAGAAGGGCGTCGTCACGGAGGGTCTCTGCGCCGACCTCGCGGAATCGCATGCGGCCGACCAGATCGTCGACCGCGCCATGAGCGCCTTCGGGCGCATCGACAGCCTGATCCATGTCGCCGGCTTTCCGGTCATGGGCGGCTTCGAGGCCGACCAGGCCAGCGCCGATGCCTGCTTCGACGCGATTCCGCTCGCCTTCTACCGGCTGGTGACACGGGCCATGGCCGATCTGAAACGGGCCCCGCAGGGCCGCGTCGTGGCGGTCGGAACCCACAACAGCCATGTGTTCCGCAACGACTATCCGATCTATCCGATCTCGGGCGCGGCCAAGGCGGCGCTCGAGGTGATGGTGCGGGCGCTGGCCGTCCAGCTGGCACCCTCGGGCACCACGGTCAATTGCGTCGTGCCCGGCCTGATTCGCAAGGAACATGGCGAATTGTTCCTGTCGCAGGACCAGTGGCAGGATTATCCGAAGAAAGTGCCGATGGGCCGCGTCGGCGAGCCCGACGAGGTCGCGGCCGTGATCGCCTTCCTGGCCTCGCGCGACGCGAGCTATGTGACCGGGCAGGTCATCCATGTGAATGGCGGGTTCATCTGATTCCGACTTCCTATCCCCTCCCCCTTGATGGGGGAGGGTAAGGGAGGGGGTGGGGCCGAAAATCGCGACCTTCGATCCACCCCCCTTCCTAACCTTCCCCCACAAGGGGGGAAGGGATTGAATTTCCGAACCAGCGTTCGTCGTCTCCTAGCCTCGTCGGTAAGCGACCTTCTCGTCTCCTCGGTCGCGCAGCGGCCGCCATTTCCCGTCATCGCGCAGGACCATCACCGTCGGATCGCTCCCGGCGATCCAGCGCGTGCCGACCGGCACATCCGCCGGCGTCTCGCCGCCGGTCTTGATCGCGGTCCTGAGATGTGGCGGGTAGTGCCGCTCGACATAGTTCCAAAGCCGCGCCGGGACGTAATTATGCCATTCCGGATCGCGGGCCTCGATCAGATGGCGGATCTCGCGACCCGAGAGGTTGGGTGCGCTGGCGCGATCGACGATATGGAGGCGGCGATCCGCCTTGGCCGATGAGAAGGTCCGGACCGGCCCGTTCGAGATCGAGGGGTCGTCGAGCGTCGCGAAATAGTCGGTGTAGAAGCGCGCGTCGATCGCCGAGCCGGTGAAATAGTCGGTGGGCGCCGGCAGGCTGGCCGAGGCGATGCGCGAGAGCACATATTTGAGCCAGTCGCCGGTCTCGAGGCTGGCATCGATGTCCTGCAGCGGCAGGATCTTGAATGGCTGCCCGAAGATCGCCTGGACCATGTCCTTGCGCTCATCGAAGGTGAAGGGGTGGCCGTCGACGCCATGGAGCTGGGTCGAGCCGATGGCGACGATGCCGATGTCGCAGTTCCCGGCCATCTCCATCATCAGCCGCAGATGGCCCCAATGGACGGTCTGGAGATCGGCGACGATGAGGCCGACCCGGCCGCTTCGGGCGTCGGGATGAGATTCGAAGCTGCGCACTTTGCTCATAGCCTGAATCTCCCGTCTCAAACGAAGACGTCATGGGGCTGGCGCCCGCGCTCGCCGAAGATGCGGGCATAGCGCGCGATGTCTTCGGCGCTTCCAGTCGCCTTCTTCGGATTGTCGGAGAGCTTGACCGCTCCGCGTTCAGCCGCGGCGCTCACCTTGCAGATCAGCGAGATCGCATCGAAATCATGCTCGCCATTGGGAGCGCAGCCGCGGAAGTCGTTGGTGAGATTCGTGCCCCAGCCGAAGCCGAGCTGGACGCGCCCATAGAACCTGGCGTGAAGCTGCTCGATCGTTTCGAGCTCCAGCCCGTCCGAATAGACGATGAGCTTGCGGGCAGGGTCCTGGCCGCGCGCCCGCCACCATTCGATCATCTCCTCGCCCGCGATGAAGGGGTCCTTGCTGTCGACGCGCACGCCTGTCCAGTCCGCTACCCAGTCCGGTGCCTTGGCGAGGAACGCCGTCGTCCCATAGGTGTCGGGCAGGAACACCCGGAGTGCCCCATCATAGAGCGTCTGCCAGTCCGCGAGAACCTGGTAGGGCGAGGCCGCCAGCGCCGCATCGTCGTCGCCGGCGAGCGCCGCATAGACCATCGGCAGCTCATGGGCGTTGGTGCCCTTGGCCTCGAGGTCGAGCTTCATGGCGAGATAGGCGTTGGAAGTGCCGGTGAATTTCGGCCCCAGCCCTTCGGCCATTGCCTGGATCACCCATTCCTGCCAGAGGAAACTGTGGCGCCGGCGCGTGCCGAAATCAGAAAGGTTGAGCTCCGCGAGCGGCCGCAGGCGCAACACCTTCTCCCAGACCTTGGCCTTGGCGCGCGCATAGAGGATGTCGATCTCGAGCCGCCCGAGCTTGGCAATCGCCGTGCGGCTGCGCAGATCGTCGATCACCGCGAGCGCATAGATCTCCCACAGCGTCACCTCGGCCCAGGAACCGGCGAAATCGAGGCGGTACTGCCCGTCCCTTGATTCGAGATGATAGTCGGGCAGCCGCAAGGTCCCCAGCCAGTCGATGAAGTCGCCGGGGAAGATGCCCTTGCGGCCATAGAAGCTGTTGCCCGCGATCCAGATCAGTTCGGATTTGGTGAAGCGCAAGCCCTTCACATGGTCGAGCTGGGCGCGCAAGGCCGATTCCGGCACCTCGTCCGCGAGCCGGACGCGCTGGGTCCGGTTCTTGAGCGAAAAAGTCACCGGCACGTCGCGATGTTTCTGCCAGATCAGCAGCAGCATCAGCAGCTTGTAGAAATCGGTGTCGAGCAGGCTGCGGACGGCGGGATCGAGCTCGAAATTATGATCCCAGGCGCGCTTGGCGAGATCGATGATGGGCATGAACGGATCCTCGACGGGGCGAACGCGATGCGAAATTTGCGCGAGAGGTCGCTTCAGAGGCTCGCGCGGTTCGTCATCGGGTAGCGCCAGCCCTTGCCGAAGGGACGGCCGGTGAGCTTGATGCCCGGTGGCGCCTGGCGGCGCTTATATTCGGCGGTCTTCACCAGCCCTGCGATCCGCCGGACATAGGCCGGATCGATCGTGGTGTTGAGCTGCCGCTCGGCCTGGCGCAGCGCCTCGTCGGGCGCCAGCAGATGCTCGATCAGGAGCCGCAGGATCGTGTCCAGCAGCTCATAGGCGCCGAGCGAGGCCTCGTCGGTCTGGTCGGGCTTGAGCTCCGCCGTCGGCGGCCGGTCGATGATGCCCTGGGGGATCGGGTTCTGGCCGCCGCGCATCCAGTCGCGGTGGTTCTCGTTGCGCCAGCGGCAGAGATCGAAGGCGGTGGTCTTGTAGAGATCCTTGATCGGGTTGAAGCCGCCGCACATGTCGCCATAGAGCGTGGCATAGCCGACCGACATCTCGGACTTGTTGCCGGTCGAGAGGACGAGCCCGCCATAGGCGTTGGAGAGCGCCATCAGCAGCGCGCCGCGGATGCGGGGCTGGAAATTCTCCGATGTCAGGGAGCGGGCTGCGGCGGGTGGGGTCGTGCCCATGAGCTCGGGCCCGATGCTGTCGAGCGTCTTTTCATAGGGATCGAACATGGCGCCGATCGGCGCCACCCCGTGACGGCAGCCCAGACGCTGGAACAGATCGTTGGCGAGATCGAGGCTCTCGCTGCCGGTGAAGCGGGTCGGCATCATCACGCCGACGACGCGATCGGCGCCGATCGCATCGACCGCCAGCGTGGCCACCAGCGCGCTGTCGAGGCCGCCGGAGACGCCGAGGAACGCGCGGGGGAAGCCGTTCTTCTCGATATAGTCGCGCAGGCCCAGCGTGCAGGCGGCATAGATCGATTCGAGGCGGTCGGGATAGCGGACGACCTCGCCGAGAATGTCGCCGTCCCCATGCTCGATGCTCTGGATCTCGATCTTGCCGTTCTCGGCCCAGCTGCCGCTCCGCGTCAGCTCGAGCCGCAGGGTGGCCTCGGCGAAGGCCGGCATCTGCGCGACGATCTCGCCCTCTTCATCGAGCACGAAGGAGCCACCGTCCAGCACCAGCTCGTCCTGGCCGCCGACCATGTTGAGATAAATCAGCGGGCAGCCCGAGGCGCGCACGCGCTCGCGCGCATGGGCGAGGCGCACCGGCATCTTGTCGATCTCGTAGGGCGAGCCGTTGATGACGATGAGGAAGTCGGCCAGCTCGTCGGTGAGCGCGCGGGTCACGCGGCCATGCCACATGTCCTCGCAGATCATGGCGCCGACCCGCCAGCCGCTCAGATCCAGCGGCCGCGGATCGTTGCCCTGCGCGAAGACGCGGCGCTCGTCGAACACGTCGTCGTTGGGCAGCTCGGTCTTGAGGATGGTCCGGACCGCGCCGTCGGGCGTGATGAAATGGGCCGCGTTGTAGGGAAGGTTGGCGCCGGCGACGGGGGCGCCGATCAGGACCGCCGGGCCGTTGAGCTTGCGCACCGATGCTGCGAAACCCTCGATCGCCTGCGCGACGCGGGCGAGGAAGCCCGGGCGCAACACGAGATCCTCGAGCGGATAGCCCGAGGCGAAACATTCCGGAAAGACGACGAGATCGGCGTCCTTATGGCTCTCGCAATAGGCCAGCGCCCGCGCCAGATTGGCGTCGATGGCGCCGACGGTGGGATTGGCTTGAATGAGGGCGACGCGGAGAACGCCTTTGGCGGCGGTCATGGAAGGCTCCTGTTCTCATCCCCCGAGGGGACGGATCTGGCTGAAGCCGGTCGTCATCGCCGGGGGCGATGCGACAGGGCTTCGGAACACATATTGGGCCGAGGCGCGGTCGGTGTCAGCTATGAAATGCGCGGGCAGGCTATGCGAGGGATGCAAGCGTGGTCGCAATTGATTAATGAAACGGAAGGAAAAGCGCCAAGTGCTTCGACCTAATCCCCTCCCCCAACTTTTGGGGGAGGGTTGGGGAGGGGGCTGCTCGGTATCGGCCCCTTCGCACCCCGACGACATCCTGGACCGAGTCATCCCCCTCCCTGCCCTCCCCCAAAAGCTGGGGGAGGGGATAAGGAAGCGCCGCGCGCTCGACCGATTTACTCCGCCGCTGCCGCCGCGATTTCCTTCGCCTTCTTGAGGTCGGCCTTGCCCGAGCCCAGGACCGGCACCGCGTCGAGCTTGCGCACGCCGTCGCGCTTGGGCAGCCAGAGCTTCGGCAGGCCCGACGCGCCCAGTCCTTCGAGCACGGCTTCGGGCGTCGCCTCGCCTTCATAGAGCACGACGATGCGCTCGCCCTTGGCGGGGTCGGGGGCGGCGACCACGATGGCGGCGCGCACGCCGGGGATGGTCAGGACGGCGTCCTCGATCCTTCCATGCGGCACCATCTCGCCCGCGATCTTCGAGAAGCGCGAGAGCCGGCCGGTGATCTTGATGAAACCGTCGGAATCGATCAGCGCGATGTCGCCGCTCTTGTACCAGCCATCCACCATCGCCTCGGCCGTGCGCTTCGGATCGCCGATATAGCCATCCATCATGCCCGGGCCCTTGACCAGCAGCATGCCCTCGGTGCCGTCGGGCACCTCCTCGAACGTGTCGGGATCGACCGTCCGCACGGCGACGCCGGGAACCGGGCGCCCGACCGTGCCGTCCTTCTGACCCGCCTGCGCCTCCGTCCCGTCCTCGACATCCATGCCGTTGACCGCGACGACCGGTCCCATCTCGGTCATGCCGAAGCCTTCGAGCGGCCGCGGTCCGAACTTGGCCGCGAAGGCGTCGGCGATCTCGGGCCGCAAATGCTCCGCGCCCGTCACCACATGGCGCAGGGTCTTCATGTCCTCGGGATCGGCGGCACGGGTCCAGGTCTGGAGGAAGGTCGGGGTGCCGAGCAGGATCGTCGCCGAGGATTTCTTGACCAGGGGCCCGATCGCCTTGGCGTCCAGCGGATTGGCGTGGTAGGCGGCACCGATGCCGGCCACCAGCGGCAGGCAGAGCGTGCCTGTAAACCCGAACGAGTGGAAGAAGGGCAGCACGCCCGCGATGACATCGTCGCGATCGACCCAAAGCACCTGCGCCACCGCCTCGAGATTGGCGATGATCGCCTTGTGGCTCAGCACGGCGCCCTTGGGTTCGCCGGTGCTGCCGCTCGAGAACATGACGGTCGCGGGCGGCTTCGTCGTCCTGAAATCGCCACCCAGGATGCGCGCGATCAAGCTTGCGGGCAGCAGCAGCGCCATCGCCGCGGCCTTCAGCTTGTCGAGTTTCGAGATGTTGGCCAGCAGATCCTCGACATAGAGTGCGCCCGCCGGCGTCTCGAGCTTGGCCTTCTCGAGGAAGGCCTTCGAGGTGATGACCGTTTCGATGCCGCAGCGGCGGATCATGGCGGCCATGGCCTCGGGACCCGCGGTGAAGTTGAGATTGACCGGCGTCTTACCGGCCAGCATCAGCCCGACATTGAGCAGCGCCGCCGCGACCGAAGCCGGCATCAGGATGCCCACCATGGGCATCTGCGAACGCAGCCGTTTCGCCAGGATGATCGAGGCGACCGCGGTCTGGCCGAAGCTGAGCTTGCGCCCCGTGGTGTCCATCAGCGCACGCTTGCGCCAGCGGCGCTTGGCGGTCTTGAGCATGCGGATCTGGAGGAAATCGTTGGCCGAGTGGCGCCGCGCCCAGGCGTCGCTGCCCAGCGCCAGCACGGCGCGGCGCGCGGCCCAGGCGCTGGGCTTGGCGAGCGGCTTGCCGAAACTCACCGTCACCGGACGGATCAGCCGGTCCGGCCATTTCCAGAAGAACCGGCCGCCCTTGTAGCTGAAGATCGAGCCCCAGACCTGGTCGAGATGGACCGGGATGACCGGCACGTCGAGCCCGTCGGCGATGAGCTCCATGCCGCGCTTGAAGGGGAGCGTGGAGCCGGTGCGGCTGATCGAACCCTCGGCGAAGATGCAGACCACATGGCCTTGCTCGAGCTCGGCCCGCGCGCGCTTGATGGCGGCGACGGCGTCCTTGCCGCTCACGGGGATGACCTTCATGCGGCGCAGGAACCAGCCGAAGCCGCCCTTGAAGAATCCGGACCAGGCCATGAAGCGCACGAAGCGCTGCACGCAGGCTCCCACCAGCAGCCCGTCCACGAACGACATGTGATTGCAGACGATGAGGGCGGGGCCCCGCTCCGGCACGTTCTCCGAGCCCTCGATCCGGATCCGGTAGAGCGTGTGGGTCGCGAGCCACAGCAGGAAGCGGGCGAGATAGTCGGGGACCTGCCAGATCGCGACCGCGGTGGCGATGAAGGTGCCGATGCCGGCCGCCAGGACCTCGGCGCTGGTGCTCCAGTGGAGCGCGCTGCCCATGACCCAGGCGAGGCCGGAGGCCAGGAGGATGCCGACCGTGCCGATCATGTTGGCGCAGGCGACGACGCGCCCGCGCTCGTCGACGGGCGCCTTCTGCTGCAGCGCGGCGTTCAGGGGCACGATGAAGAGCCCGCCGAAGAAGCCCAGCGCCGCCAGTGCCGGGAGGGCGGCGTTGAGCGAGCCGGTGGCCCCCGCGAGCCAGACCGACGCGGCGCCCATGCCGATCGAGCCCAGCGGCACCAGCCCCGGCTCGACCTTGGGGCCGGAGAGACGGCCCGCAGCGAGCGAGCCCAGCCCGATGCCGATCGCGATGGCGGCCTGGAGCATGCCGGTGCCGCCGCCGCCGAGCCCCAGATCCTCGCGGCCGAGACGGATCGCCATCATCTGCAGGAAAGCGGCAAGCAGCCAGAACCAGGTGATGCCGGCAGCCGTCATGATCATGCCACGGTCGGACGCGATCGCCTTGAAGCCGGGAATGAGATCGGCCGAGGGCCGCAAGGAGAAGCGGCGCTTCTCGCGCGGCGCTGGGGCGCGCTCGGTATGGAAGGCGGCGAAGGCGCCGATCACGGCAATTCCGACCATGAGCCAGCCGATCGTGGCATGGCTCACGACGTCGAACAGCACGCCGCCGATGACGGCGCCCAGAATGATGGCGAGGAAGGTCGAGGCTTCGAGCAGTGCATTGCCGCGCGAGAGCTGCGCCGTATCGAGGATCTCGGGCAGGATCCCGTATTTGGCGGGGCTGAAGAAGGCCGCCTGGGTCGAGATCAGGAACAGCGATCCCAGCATCGCCCAATCATAGCCGCTCATGAGCGCCGGAATCGCGAGCAGCATGATGGGAGTCTCGAAGAGTTTCACGTAGGCGATCACGCGGTCCTTGCGGTTGCGGTCCGCGATCTGGCCGGCCCAGCCGGAGAACAGCAGGAAGGGCAGGATGAAGGCGCCGCCCGCGAGCGCGATGAAGGAGGCGGCCGCCGCCGAATCCGTGCCGGCCGCGCCGGTCGCGATCAGCACGACCGTCATCTTGAGGATGTTGTCGTTGAGGGCGCCCAGGAACTGGGCCACCATGAGGGCCAGGAAGCCGCGCCGGCGCAGGAGGGCGCCATAGCCCCCGGCCTGGTGATTGCCGTCCGTCATTGGATAACCGCCCCTGATCTTCTTGTTGGTTCGATGACGCCCGCGGCGCGGACTGCCGCTGCCGCGATCTCCTCCGCGAGCGCCCCCAGTCCCGTCTTCCCCGCCCGAGAATAGGACGCTGCCGGCTGCAGCACGGCGCCCAGGACGCAGAGCGCCCGCAAATGCCGGTTGCCCGGCAGGATCCGGCCCTCCCGCTCGCCGCGCTTGATCTCCGCCTCGAGAACCTTGAGCGGGTTCGCCACCTTGGGATCGAACGACCGCGCCGGACCATGCTGATTGAGCAGCAGGAAAGCAAAGAGATTCGGGTCCCGGTCGAAGGCCCGGCAGAAGAATTTGGTCATGGCCCGCAGGCGCGATGCCGGGTCGTCGAGACCGGCGGCGGAGTCGAGCAGCCGCTCGGACCAGAGCGCGATCGCCTCGGCATAGAGCGCGCGGCCGAGCTCGTCCTTGTTGGCGTAATGGCGGTAGAGCGCGCCCAGCGACATCGCGGCGGTCTCGGCGATGTCGCGGATCGTGGTCGCGTCATAGCCCTTACGGCCGAACAGCTCGATCGCCGCCGCCGAAATCCGCGTCTTTCCGCCATCCTGAAAAGCTGCCGCCTTCATCGCCCGCCGGCCTTGCGTGTGAACATATGTTCACATAGGATGGCAGTCTCCGGGGTCGGGCGCAACACCCTCGTCTTGCGAGGGGACAGCGTGGCCGTCTAGGCTCGGGCCCGGTGCCAACCGAGGAACGACCATCATGGCCAGCAGCTCCCGGCAGAATGTGACGCGCTCAGGCGCCTGCGGGCGCGGCGGGGCCGTCGCGGCCGCGCGGGCCCAGAGTGTGCAGGCCGGGATCGCGATGCTCGAGACCGGCGGCAATGCGATCGACGCCGCGATTGCGGCTGCCTTCGTCGCGGGCGTCGTCGAACCGATGGAGACCACGCTCGCCGGCACCGGCTTTCTGCTGGTCAACCTGCCCGAAGGCGGCGGAACTTTCGCGGTGGAGTTCGGCCCCCGCGCGCCGGCGAAGGCCCACGCGCAGATGTTCGAGATCGACCAGTCGCGCGCCCTCGATCGCGGGCTCGGCGTCTCTGTTGTGATCGGCGATGCCAATATCCAGGGCATCCTCGCGGCGGGTGTGCCCAGCACGATCCCGACCCTGATCGCGGCGCAGGCTCGCTTCGGCAAGCTGTCGCTCGCGCAAGTGATGGCGCCCGCGATCCGCGCCGCGCATGACGGCTTCGAGGTGGATTCCTATTTCGCGCTGTCGGCGCTGGCCTCGCTACCGGCGCTGCGCAAGGATCCGGGCACGCGCAAGACCTTCCTGGTCAATGGCGACCCTCCGGTCGCGGCCCATAGCGGCACGGCGAGCTACGGCCCGCATCCGCGCATTCGCCAGGCGGCCCTGGGCCGCAGCCTGGAGATCATCGCGGCCAGGGGTGCCGCGGCGTTTCAGAGCGGCGAGGTCGCGAAGGACCTGATGGCGACCGTGGGCGATCTCGGCGGGATCTTCTCGGCCGAGGATCTGCGCGCGGTGTCGCCCCAGGTCACGCAACCGCGGCGGCTCTCCTTCCGGGGCTTCGACATCTGGGCGCCGACGGCGCCCAGCGGCGGCCTGACCGAGCTGCAGATGCTCACGATCTGGCAGGCGCTCCATCCCGAGACGCCGCCCCTCGAGGATGACGCCAGGCGGCTGCGCGGCCTTGCCGAGGTGAGCTGGCACGCCTTCGCCGACCGCTATCATTGGCTGGGCGATCCGGATTTCGTGGCAGTGCCGGAGACGGGGCTGCTGTCGCAGGAATATGCGGCCACGATCGCGGCCGCGATCCGCAAGGGCGAGGCGCCGCCGCGCCTCGGACCAGAGGACGGTCTGCCCTGGGAGGTGTTCGCCTCCCATGCGGTTCACGACCCGTGGCGGTTCGAGGGCGGCGGCAAGAAGGCGCCGGTCTGGCGGCCTGAAGGGTCGACCGAGCCCACGGCCGGCACCACCCATGTCTCGGCGATGGACGGCCAGGGCATGGCGGTCACCATCACCCACACCGCCGCCAACATGTTCGGCAATCAGGTCGTTTGCGAGCGCACCGGGTTCCTCTTCGACGCGACCATGGGCTGGTTCAATGCGCGCCCCGGCGCTGCCAATTCGATCGCCGGCGGCAAGCGGCCGCTCGCCAATATGGGACCGCTGCTGATCACGCGGAGCGGGAAGTCGGTGGCCGCGATCGGCGCGCCGGGTGGCCGGCGCATCGTCAATGCGATGGTGCAGATCGCGCTCGGCATCACCGAGCGGGGCATGGACGCGACCGAAGCGGTGCAGGCGCCGCGCATCGATGCGAGCGGCTCGACCCTGCTGGCCTCCGAACGGCTGGCCGCCGTTGCGAAGGAACTCGAGCCCGCTTGCGGCAAGGCGGCCCTGGTGCCCGAGCAGCATCAGGGTTTCGGCTATGAGCTGGCGCGACCCGTGGTGGTGGTGCGCAGCGGCGCCGGCGAGATCTCGGCCGCGACCGATCCCTTCGTCAACGGCCATGCGATGAGCCTCTGAGGACATCCATGCCCCGCGGCTTCATCATCGGCGGCTTCCGCCTGCCGACCCTCGGCCACAAATATCTGATCGAGTTCGCCTCGCGCTGGTGCGAGGGCGACCTCGACGTGATGCTCAACACCCGCGACGAGGATCCCATCCCCGGCGGGCTGCGCCATCGCTGGCTCGATGACCAGTTCCGCGGGATCGCGCGCATCCATCGCTTCCATAACGACCTGCCGGAGGATGCGGCGGGCGTGCCGGATTTCTGGCAGCGCTGGAACCGGGCGATCCTGAAAGTGCTCGGCGGCAAGGCGCCCGACCTGCTGTTCGCCTCGGAGAGCTACGGTCAGCGCCTCGCGGCCGATCTTAGCGCGCGCTACGTGCCGGTCGACACGCCGCGCGACGCCGTGCCGATCTCGGCGAGCCGCGTCCATGCCGGCATCGGCGAGCATTGGGATCTGCTGCTGCCCGAGGCGCGGCCCTCCTTCCTCAAGCGCGTCGCGATCATCGGGCCCGAGAGCTGCGGCAAGACCACGCTCGCGCGCCGGCTCGCGGCCGCCCATCGCACGCTCCATGTGCCGGAATTCGCGCGCAGCTATCTGGAGGCGACCGACCCGTCGAAATATCCCGATCTCGCCGACATCGGGATCATCGGCGCCGGCCACGCGGCCTCCGAAGACGCGCTGGCCCGCCAGGCCAACCGCCTGCTGCTGCTCGACACCGACCATCTCTGCACGGCGGTCTGGAGCGAGGTGGCGCTGGGCCAGGTGCCGGCCCCGGTCGAAGCCGAGATCGCGGCACGACCCTACGACCTGCGGCTCCTGCTGGCGGACGACGTGCCCTTCGCGCCCGATCCGCTGCGCTATGCGGGGCAGGAACGGCAGATGAAGCTGGCGCATTTCACCCGCGCGCTCGATCGCCGCGGGCTCGCCTACAGAATCATCGATGGCGGTTGGACGGAGCGCACCAAGAAGGCCGCAAGCGCCGTCGACGCGCTGATGGCCGAGCCCTACAGGCTGCGGGCGGCCAACGCCTGAACTCCTGGGGCAGGTTCGGCCTCTATGCCGCCCTGGCCGGCCGGTCGGATTCGATGTGATAGAGGAGGCCGGGCTCGGCGATCCATTCGCCGGGCTGGAGCTGGCTCACATCATATTTGCCGTCGCGCCGGCGCGGCGCGATGCCCTCATAGACGAAGCGTCTGCCGAAGAAATCGCGGATCGCCGCCGCGATCGGCTGCCCGGCATAGAAGCCGATCAGCGGCCCGTCGGGACGGGGATCGAAGACGATGTGATAATCGATCGGATTCGCTTGGGTCGGGGTGAGGCGGGGCATGACAAAGGCTCTTCTCCGAAAGGCGAGGGACTTGTGACGTCGCCCGCGCCGGTCATCAGCGATCCGGAAGACATGGTGACACGGCGCCTGTCATGGATCACTGAAAGCCGCGCGGCTGCCCTTACAAAAGGGCATGACTCCGCGCTTGTTCCAGTGCGATCTTGGTAAGTTCTTGCGGCGCTATGACTTTTTTTGCTGCGGCACCTTGGTCGGATCGATGACATCGCGGTAGTAGGGCATCTCGACCCGGCGTGCCTGATAGCTGCCGCCGTCGACCACGCGGCGGATATGGCGCGCGATCTCCTCCATCGGTGCGATCCAGACGTCCCCCTTCGCCATCACATAGCGGATGAAGGCGACCAGCTTCTCGGCGCGGGCGAGCCGGGCCGTCAGCCAGGGGTGCCAGACGCCGATCCAGAGCCCGCCATGGCGCCAGGCGCTGTCGAACTCCGCCTGATAGACCGCGAAGGCCTCATCGGGCGAGCGGATCGTCATGGTGTATTGCAGCTCGATGTTATGGGCGAATTGCGGCCAGTCATCGAGCGCCCAGTGGGAAGGCAGCTCGATCACCTCGCCGGCGCGCGATTCCATCACATAGGGCACGTCGTCCGCCATCAGGCTCGCGTCATAGAGAATGCCTTCCTCGGCGAGGAGATCGGTGGTGTGGCGCGAATAATTATAGACCGGGGCGCGATAGCCGCGCGGCCGCTGGCCGGTCATGCGCTGGATCACCTCGATGCTGCGCCGCAGCCAGGCGCGCTCGTCCTCGAGCGAGAGCTGGTTCGAGTTCTCATGGAGATAGCCGTGATGGGCGATCTCATGGCCGCCCTCGAGGATCTGCTCGACCAGCTTCGGATAGGTCTCCATGCACCAGGCCGGATAGAAGAAGGTCTGCTTCAGACCCAGCTCCTTGTAAATCCGCAGGATCCGCGGCACGGCGATCTCGTCATAGCGCAGCCAGGAGGTGGTCGCGACCATGTCGGGCACGCGCTTGCCGAACTCCAGATGCAGGAAACTGTCCGTGTCGATGTCGAAGGTCATGGCAACGGCGCATTTGGCGCCGTGCGGCCAGGGAACGGGGCGTTCGATCAGGGGGAAGCCGGCTGGATCGCTCATCGGATGATATGACCTCCATCGATCACGAGTTCCGCCCCCGTCACATAGCGGGATTCGTCGGAGGCGAGATAGACCACGCCATAGGCGATGTCCTTGGGCTCGCCCAGCCCCAGCGGACAAAGCCGGGCCCATTCCTCGCGTACGGCTTGGTCCGATGTGAGCCCGCGGGCCGCGGTCACGTCGGCGATCTCGCGCTCGACCATCGGCGTGCGGATCACGCCCGGATGGACCGAGTTGACGCGGATGCCATAGGCGCGATCGGCGCAATAGAGCGCGGCCGCCTTGGTGAAATTGCAGACCGCGGCCTTCGAGGCGCAGTAATGGGCATTGAGCCCGTCCGCCACCATGGCGAAGGTCGAGGAGACATTGACGATCGACCCGCCGCCGGTCGTCTTCATCGTCGAAATCGCCATGCGGGTGCCGAGGAACGGGCCCTCGGCGTTGACCTGGAACACCTTGCGCCATTCCTGGAGCGAGATCTCCTCCAGCGGCCGCGAGATCTGGACGCCGGCATTATTGACCAGGATGTCGAGCCGGCCGAAGCGGGCGAGGACGGTATCGATCACGGTGCGCCAGCCTTCTTCCGAGGCGACGTCGTGAGGGATGAACTGGATCTTGTCGCCATGGGCCTTCTGCAGTTCGGCGGCGGTCCGGCGGCCTTGGGCCTCGTCGATGTCGGTCATCGCCAGGGCGGCGCCTTCGGCCGCGAAGAGCTCGGCGATGCCGCGACCGATGCCGGCGGCGGCGCCCGTGACGATGGCGATCTTGCCCTCAAGGCGTCCCATCGGTCTCACCCTTTCCTTTCGCGGCGGTTCGTCATCCGATGACATGCCCGCGATCGACATTGAGCGCCTGGCCGGTGATGTCGGCGGCGGCCTCGGAGGCAAGGAAGAGATAGGTCGCCGCCAGATCGCGCGGCGCCATCATGCCGGGGATCGGCTGGAACCGCAGATAATCCTCGATCAGCGCTTCCGGCGGGCGTCCGGTCTCCGCGGCGATCTGCCGGACGGTCCACATCGCGCCCTCGGTCTCGACCCAGCCGGGACAGACGGCATTGACCGTGATGCCCCGGGGCCCGAGCTCCAGCGCCAGGCTGCGCATGAAGCCCAGCACCGCATGTTTGGAGGCGCAGTAGCCGCTATATTCCGCGGCCCCCGTCTTACCCCAGATCGAGGAGGTCAGGAGGATGCGCCCGCCGCGGCCCATCAGCGGCAGGGCATGGCGCGTGACGAAGTAGGTGCCGAGGACATTCACCTCGATCACCCGCCGGAATTCGCGATCGACGGCGGGGGAGGGGTCGGCGAGCGGCGTGCGCGGCTGATAGCCGGCATTATTGATCAGCACGTCAATGGATTTCAGGCTGGCGACTGCGTCGCGGACGGCGGTCTCGTCGGCGATGTCGCAGCGCAAGGCCGCGACGGGCCGGCCGGTCTCGCCGGCGATGCGCTGGGCGGTTGCGGCGACGCCGTCATCCTCGGCCATGATCGTCACCTCGCCGCCCGCGGCGGCGAAGCCATGGGCGATGGCCTCGCCGATGCCGCGGCTGGCGCCCGTCACGAGAATGCGCCGGCCTTTGAAATCGAAGACGGTCACAAAGCGCCTCCTAGCCCCGATAGCGGGTGATCGAGAGCGCGATCGCGCTGGAGGTGATGGTCGCGATCAGGATCAGGGTGCCCAGCGCGTTGATGCTGGGATCGAGGGCGGTGCGCAGCATGCCCCAGACCAGGGTCGGCAGGGTCATGCCGTTGCCGATGGTGAAGAAGGTGATGATGAAATCGTCGAGCGAGACCGACATGGCGATGAGGGCGGCCCCGATCAGCGTCGATCGGATGTTGGGCAGCACGATGGTGAAGAAGCACTGCCGCGGCGAGGCACCGAGGTCGCGCGCGCTGTCGAGCATGGCGAAGTTGAAGTTCACCATCTGCGCATAGACGATCAGGATCACGAAAGGCTGGGTGAAGACCAGATGGCTCGGGATCACGGTGTGGAGCCCGAACCGGAAACCCAGCGACGAGAGGACGGTTGCCAGCGCCAATGCCAGGACCAGGGGCGGCATCATCACCGGCAGCGACAGGGTCATCATCGCGGCATTGGCAGCGCCGGGGCGCCAGCGGGCCAGCGCCATGGCCGCCAGGGTCCCCACCACCGTCGAGATGGCGCCGACGCTAAGCGTCACGATCAGGCTGTTCTCGAGCGCCGACCAGAAGTTCGGGTCGGCCATCAGCTTGCCGTACCATTTGAAGGTCAGGCCCTCCATCGGCAGGGTCGCCAGCCGGTTCTCGCCGAAGGAGAAGACGACGAGGAGGATGATGGGGGAAAGCAGGAACAGCATCGAGACCGTCCCGAACAGGCCCCAGAGCGTCTTGGCGAGCGGACTGGTTTCCATGCCGCCTACCGGGGCTTCAGGACGCGGGTCAGCGTCTTCTGGAACGCCAGCAGCACCAGGCCGCAGCCGATCAGCATGGCATAGGACAGGGCCGAACCGATCGGCGCGTTGAGCCGGTTGATGAACTGGCTCTCGATGAAATTGCCGGCCATGAAGGTGTTGGTGCCGCCGACCAGGCGCGGCGTCACATAATCGCCGGCCGTGATCAGGAACGAGACCGCGAAGGCGGCGAAGATGCCGGGCTTGCATTGCGGCAGGACGATGTCGCGGAAGACGCGGGGCCCATTGGCCCCCAGATCGCGCGCCGCCGCCAGCGGCACCTCGTCGATCCCGCGCAGCGACCCATAGATCGGCAAGACCGCGAAGGGCAGCAGGAAATTGACCAGGGTGATGACGACGGCGGCCGGACTGTAGAGGAGCCAGGCCAGCGGCTCGTCGATCAGGCCCAGATCGACCAGGGTCGAGTTCAGGATGCCGTTGGTGCCGAGGATCGTCTTCCAGGCATAGATCTTGACCAGATAGCCGCCGAAGAGCGTCACCATCACGACGAAGAGGATCAGCCCGCCATAGCGCCCCGCCCGGAAGCGGGCGAGATAGGCGATCATGAAGCCGATCACGGTCGTGATGGCCGCGATCAGCAGCGAGATCAGCAGCGTGAAAATCGCGGCATGGAGATATTCCTGCCAGACGTCCAGATAGTTATCGAAGGTGAAGTCCGGCACCAGCTTGTAGGCCCGCAGGCGCCAGAAGCTGACCACCAGGAAGAAAGCCAGCGGCCCGACGAACAGCAGGGCGAAGACCAGGAAGGCGGGCAGGACGGGCCAGCGATGGCGGCCGATCGCGGCCATCACGCCGCTCCGGCGTGGCGAACGAGCGGGGCCGGAACCCCGCTTGTTCTCTCAGCCGATGCCCCGGTCCTGGCGGAAGCGGTCGCTCTCATGCAAGGGATGATGCGCGAAGCGGCTCAGCTTTTCATCACCGTTTCCCAGGCCGCCTGGTAGTCGTCCCAGGTCGCGTGGGTGCCGTCCGATTCCAGCGGATACATCGGCACCACCTCGGTCTTCACATTGAAGTAGTCGTCGAGCTTGTCGTAGTTGTAGAGCGCCTTGTTGGCGTCGCTGGCCTTGGCCATGGCGTCGCTGGTGACGACCGGCATGGAGTTGGCCTCGGCGCCGGCGAGCTGTCCGTCGACCGAAAGCGCGTTGTTGATGATCTCATGGGCGAGATCGATATGGGCCGAGCCCTTGCCGATGGCATAGCCCTCGATGAAGCCCATGCTCTTCTCCTTCGGGTAGGCGACCTTGATGTTGGCCTTGTCGCCGACCCAGACCGAGACCGGCTCCCAGCCCTGGGACATCACCACCTCGCCGCTGGCCAGCATGTTGATGAGATCGCCATAGCTGGGCGCGATCGTGCGCAGATGGTTCTTCTTGAGATCGACCAGCGCCTTGACGGTCTTGGCGAGCTCGTCCTTGGTCATGTCGTTCGGCTTGGCGGCGCCGGTGACCTTGGCCCAGGCGAAGAGATTGCCGGGATAGTCCGCCGTGATCGCGACCTTGCCCTTGACCTCGTCCTTGAGCATGTCGGTCCAGGAGGTCGGCTCGGCCACCTTGTCGGCGTTATAGACCATGCAGATGGCGCCATAGGTCATGGGCGCGGCATACCATTTGCCGCCTTCGCTCATATTGCCTTCGGTCATCGCCTTGATGGTCGGATGGATCCCCTTGAAGTTGGGGAGCTTGTCGAGATCGAGCGGCTCCAGCAGCCCGTCATTGGCGAGGAAATCGTCATGGATGAAATAGGGCGTGCAGATATCCACCTGGCCCGAGCCCAGCCGCAGCTTGGTGATCACCTCGTCGGCCGAGGAGATGTAGGACTTCTGCAGCTCGGCGCCCTTGTTCTTCACGAAGTCGTCGGCCTCGAGGAAGGTGTCGTAGCCCTCCCAGCCCACGAAATTGAGCTGGGTCGCGGCCTGCGCCGGCAGCGCGCGTCCCACCAGGGCCGCGGCGCCGAAGGCCGCGGCGCCCTTGAGCAACTGCCGGCGATCCATCTCGAAATAGCGCCGCACCCGGACGATGCCGAGGCGGTCCTTATCGAGTCCTGACATATGTTCCTCCCTTGTTGTCTCTTTCTAGGTTTTGAATGCCGATCGGTCGCCGGGCCCCGCTTCGATGCCCGCCAGTCTCCTCACTCGGGCTGGCGGTAGAGCTCGTGGCAGGAGCAGTGCACCCCGCCGCCGCCCAGCGCGAACATGTCGTAATCCACGGCGATGACCTTGAAGCCTGCTTCTTCGAGTTGGCGGTTCACATTGACGTTGTGCGCCATCGACAGGACGCGTTTGTTGCCCAGGCTGACGACGTTGCAGCCGAGCTTCACGCAATCGGCATAGGCGACCTTGATCACCTCGATGCCGTGCTTCTTCTTGATGTAGTCGAGCGCGTAGGGCTGGAGCGCGTCCTCGCAGACGAGGGCGAGGCCCTTCTCCAGCATCACGACGACCGCGTCCATATGGACGAATTGCGGCGGGATCGGCGCCACCAGCACCTCCCAGCCCTTCTCTTTCAGCCAGCCTTCGACCTGCTCGGCGCCTTCCTTGGTCGAGCGGTCGCCCGACCAGCCCAGCAGCGCCACGCCCGGTTTCAGGATGCAGAAATCGCCGCCTTCGAAATGGCCGGCGGTCACCCACTTCCAGATCGGGATGCCGGCCTTGGTGTAGAAGGCGGAGGCGACGGCATAGTCGCGCCGGCGCGGCGGCGTCTGGATCGAGGTGATGACCGCCCCCCAGGGCGTCATGAAGCTCGAATCGCGGGTGAAGACGCTGGAGGGCAGCCCTTCGTCGGCCTCGGCGAAGCGCACGCGCACGCCGGCCTTCTCATAGACCTCGACCATCTGGCGGTGCTGGCGCATCGCCTTCTGCTTGTCGAAGCGGTAGCCCATCTGCTCCATGTTGGCGAAGGTGACGGCCGAGATCGAGTTCAGCGGCACCCAGCGGAAATGATCCGGATGGCCCAGCAGCACATCGGTGAGCAGGCCGGTCTGCGCGGTCACGCCCCATTTCTGACCGTCCGGCGTCTGGGAAGGCGTCGTCTGCCCGACATTCGCATTCATGGTCTGGATTCCTCCCGCTGTTGCATGGGCATTTGCGGCACAGGGTCTGCCGCAGTTGCATCCTGATTCACTGTAAGGGCCGGGTTTCCCCTTGCGAAACGAGAAATCTTCGCCCTTACTGTGAGATGAATTAACAGTATAGGCCCGCGATTGCATGATTCCTGAGCGCCAGCATCTGCCGCTCCACGCCTTGCGCGCCTTCGAGGCGGCGGCGCGCTATCGCAATTTCGTCAGGGCGGCCGAGGAGCTCGGCGTTACCCATGGCGCCGTCTCGCATCAGATCAAGTCGCTCGAGCTGCAGCTGGGACGGCCGCTGTTCGATCGCGCGCGCCGCCCGATGGCGCTGACGCCAGCGGGCCTGCAGTTATTGGGTGTCGTCAGCAGCTCCTTCGACCGGCTCGCCAAGGCCGCATCGGCGGTGCGCCGCGGCGAGCTCGAGGGCGACATCACGCTCGCCTGCGTCCCCGGCCTCGCCGCCAACTGGCTTCCCGCCGTCTTGAGCGAATTCCTCGCCACCCATGCGAATGTCACGATCCGCATCGTGACGGAATATTGGCGCCATCCGACCATGGCCGAGCAGAGCGACCTCGCCATCGCCTATGGCAGCGGCGAGCATCCGGGCAAGCGCGTGGTCCTATTGGGTCACTCGCAATTCTTCCCGGTGGCGCGGCCGGGCCTGGTCAAGGGATCGCGCGCCTCGATCCGCGCGGGCGATCTCCTGCGCCACACGCTGCTGCATGAATATAGCGACGAGACCTGGTCGCGCTGGTTCGCGGCCGCTGGCTTGCCCGATTTCGATACCGCGCGCGGCCTCTTCTTCGACGGCGCGCATCTGACGCTCCAGGCCGCGCGCGAAGGCTGCGGCATCGCCATGGGCGACATGCCGACTGTGGCGCAGGATCTCGCCAACGGCAGGCTGGTCAGGCTTCTGGCCCTCTCGGTGCCGGCGGCCTTTCCCTATTACCTGATCTCGGCGCCCGAACGCGACGCCAGCCCCGCGGTCGCGGCGCTGGAACGATGGATCCTGGAGCGCTTTGCGGCGCTGGAAGCGAAGAAGAAGTGACACGCGAGATAGGTTCCTTCCCCCGGAACGGGGGAAGGGTAGGAAGGGGGCTGCGCGATTTTCGACAGCGCGCAGCCCCCTCCTTAGTCCTCCCCCGAAGACGGGGGAGGAGACAGCTAAGGGCGGAGCCCGCCTACTCGAAATGCCCCTCGAATGAGGTAATCGGCGGCCGCGCGGCCGGGTCCGTCACGATGTCGAGCACCGTGACCTCGTTGGAGGCGAAGCCCTCCTGCAGCGCGGGCGCGATGTCCTGGGCGCGCTCGATGCGCAATCCCCGGCAGCCGCAGGCACGCGCGATCATGGCGTGGTCGACCGGTTCGAAGAAGACGGCGCTGGTATGGTCGCCGAAGATCACATCCTCGGCGTCCTTCTGATAGCCGAGGATCTGGTTGTTGAGCACGGCCAGCACCACGGGGAGCTTGTTGCGCCGCGCGGTCTCGAGCTCGGACCAGACATGGGCGAAGCCGCCATCGCCGGCGAGGCAGAAGACCGGGACGTCGGGCCGCGCCAGCTTGGCGCCGATCGCCATCGGCAGGCCCCAGCCGAGGCCGGCCATACCGCGCGGTGTGAGGAAGCGCTGACCGGCTTTGCGGGCATGCAGGAAGTTGGCGGACCAGATCGAGGAATAGCTCGCATCGGCGACGACGATATGGTCCGGCGTCAGGATCTTGTCGAGCTCGCCCATGACACGCTCGGGCCGGATCGGCGCGGCATCGGAATGGACCATGCCTTGCGCCTCGGCCTCGTGGCGTCGCCGTCCGTCGGCGATGCGGCCTTCGAGCGCGGGGCGGGCGCTCTTGCGCTTGCCGAGATCGCGCTTGCGCAGGGCCTCGGTCAGCGCCTGCAGGGTGAGCTTCGCGTCACCGACGAGCCGCAGCGCTTCGTAATTGCGGCCGACCTCCTGCCCGTCGATATCGAGATGGATGATCTGCGCCCCCTTGGGCAGCAGCTTCCAGGAATTGGTGCCGTTCTGGTTGGTGCGGTTGCCGACCAGCAGGATGACGTCGGCCTCGTCGATCAGCGGGCGCTGATAGCGCGTCATGCCGCGCGGGCCCATGAAATAGCCGATGACGCCGAGGCTCAAGGGATGCGTCTCGGCGACGGTGCCCTTGCCCATGGTGGTGGTCGCGACCGGCAGATGCGCCGTCTCCTGCAGCGCCGCCAGCGCCTCATGCGCGCCCGAGCTGTGGACGCCGCCACCGGCATAGACCAGCGGGCGCTCGGCCTTGGCTAGGAAATCGGCGGCACGCTCGATCTGTGACGGATCGGCCAGGGGGCGATCGATCGGGTAGGTGCCGAGCCGCTCGGCGCGCGAGGAGGCCGCCACCGAGGTCTCGTTGATGAGATCGTAGGGAACCAGCAGCACCGCGGGGCCGGGGCGGCCCGTGGTCGCCGCCGTGAAGGCCATGTCGACATAATCGTCGATGCGGTCGCTGGTGCCGATGCGGCGCATCCATTTCGACACGCCCTTGAACAGGTCGAACTGGTTCAGCTCCTGGAAGGCGTTCTTGTCGGTGGCGCGGCGGTCGACATCCTGCACCAGGGCCACCACCGGCACCGAGGCCGTCAGCGATTCCGCCAAGCCTGGCACCAGCAGGGTCGCGGCCGGGCCGTTCTGCGCGGTGACGACGCCGACCTTGTGCGAGATGCGCGCATAGGCGTCGGCCATGACGGCGCCGGCATTCTCGGTGCGGTAGGTGACCTGGCGGATCGAGAAATCGGGCGTGGCGAGGAAGAGCGCGCTCGGAATGCTCTGGCCGAAGACGACCTCGACGCCATGGCGCTTGAGCGCGCCGGCGAAGGTCTGGGCCGCGGACTGGTTCGAGGGCAGGGGCTTGCGATCGGGCATCGGTCTCTTTTCTGATCCGGTAATGGGGTGCGCTCTACCAGAGCGAGCCGGCGGCGATGGTGATGTCCTCGGCGGCGATGCCGAAGGCGTCGTCATGGCAGAGGAAGGCCGCGAGATTGCCGATCTCCTCCGGCTCGATGATCCGCTTCTGCGGATAGGTCTGGGCGATGGCGGCGATCATCTCCTCCTCGCTGCGCGTGTCGCCGTCCCGGGCCTTCATGGTCTTGAGGGTGGAGCGCAGCATCCGGGTATTGACGAAGCCGGGATTGATCGCGTTGCAGGTGACGCCGTGGGGCGCACCCTCCAATGCCACGCAGCGCGTCAGCCCCAGGATGCCGGCCTTGGACGAGCAATAGGCGGCATTGTCCTTGGCGCCGACATTGGCGGCGGTCGAGGCGATGTTGACGATGCGGCCCCATCGGCGCTCGATCATGCCGGGCAGGCAGCGCTTGATGGTGCGGTAATAGCCGGTGAGGTTGGTGTCGATGATGTTGAGCCAGGTCTCGTCGGGATGGCCCACCATCGGCTGCTCGGCGGCGATGCCGGCGGAATTGATCAGGATGTCGATCTTGCCGAAGGCCCTCTCGGTCGCAGCCACGAAGGCGTCGCAGGATTCGTTCGAGCGCACATCGAGATCGAGCCCGATCGCGCGCACGCCCTTGGCCTCGATCTCCTTGCAGACGCCCTTGAGCTCCTGCTCGGCCGGGAAATAGCTGTCCTGGCCCCGCGGCACCGGACCATGCGAGGCGAGATAGGAGCCGATCGCCACATCGGCGCCGCGCGCCGCCAGCGCCAGCGCGATGGCGCGGCCCTGGCCCGAAGCCCCGCCCGTGACCATCGCGGCCCGGCCGGACAGATAGCGATCCACCATGAATTCTTCCTTTTTCCCGCTATCGATGCGGCCTTCATATCTCCAACGCAAGTTCCCCTCCCCTACCCCCTCCCGCAAGGGGAGGGGGCTCGTACTTTTTTATATGTCCCGCCTCTCCGCGAATAAATGATGGGGCAGAACCTCGGGGAATCAAAAACAACCCACGCCCCCTCCCCTTGCGAGAGGGGGTAGGGGGAGGGGTCGGCTCGCACAATGGCCATTCCTGGCCTGAGCTTCGTGCTGAGCGCAAACGCTGATCGACGTCTACTGGCCGGCCTTCACATCCTCATACATCTTCACGTATTTCTCGCGCGTCTCGGCCTTCTGCTCCTGCAGGAACACGCCCTGGGAGAGGATGTCGTCCTTCGACGCGATGCCGATCTCCTTCAGCCGCTCGGGCGAGACCAGGTCGAACGCCTTCGCGTTCGAATGGGCGTAGCCATATTGCTCGAGCATGTATTTCCCGGTCTCGGGCGAGAGCCAAGCGTCGATATAGTCGTAGGCGTTCTGTTCCTTGCCGGGGCCGTCCTTCATCATGATGAAGCCGTCGATCCAGCCCAGCACGCCTTCCTTGGGCGTCATGTAGGTCACGGGCACGCCCTGCTTCTTCAGGGTGGAGTAGGAAGCGCCCCAGACATAGGCCGCGACCACCTCGCCGCTGGCGAGCGCCTGCTCGATCTCGGCCGGGTCGGTCCAATAGAAGCGGTTGAGCTCGCGCTCCTTGCGCAGATGATCCTTCACCTGCGCCAGCTCGGCGTCGGTCATGTTGAAGGGATCCTTGATCCCGAGCGACATGGCGGCGGGAATGACGCTGCCATCCATCTCGACCGCCATCGAGACCTTGCCCTTGTAGCGCTCGTCCCAGAGCAGCAGCCAGGAGTCTTCTTTCGGCTGGCACAGGTCGGTGCGGTAGATGACCGAGTTGTAGCCCCAGCCGCAGGGCACGATCCATTGATGGCCGTCGGTGTTCATGCCGGGACGGCTGGTCAGCTTCGGCATCACGTCGGGCCAGTTGCTGAGGCGGGTGGTGTCGATCGGCTTCAGCATGCCCTGATCGCGGTAACGCCCGATCGCGTAGCTGGTCGGATGCACCAGGTCGGTTTTGAATCCGCTCTTGATCTTGAGATAGGCTTCCTCGTCGTCGCCGAAGATGGTGATGGTCGGCGACTTCCCGTATTTGTTGATGTAGGCCTCGTGCAGCTCGGGAATCTCGTAGCCCGACCAGTCATAGACGAGCAGGTCTTCGGCCGCGAAGGCACCGTTGCTCAAGATCGGCAGCGTGACCAGCGCCAGTCCGCTGGCGCCCAGCAGGCGCAAGGCGCCGCGCCGGTTCATGCCCGCGCCCAAGGCGCTCTCCCCCAAGGCCCAGTCCATTGTCGGCTTCTCCATGATGTCCTCCCGGTGATCGTTCTTTTCGAGCGGTCGCTCTTTTATGAGCCCCCGCGGTTCCCGCAGGCGGCCTTGGGCACGGCGACAAAACTCAATACAAAATCGATTTTGTATGCTAATCGACCCTGATGTCAAACCCCGTCCGCAGCCGGATCACGATCAAGCAGGTGGCCGCGGCCTCGGGCGTGGCCACCTCGACCGTGTCCAACGCCTTGACCGGCAAGGGCTATGTGGCCCCCGAGACCCGCAGCCGGGTGATGGAAACCGCGGCCAGCCTGGGCTATCGCGCCTCCTCGCTCGCGCGCTCCCTGCGCCTGCAGCAGACCTGGTCGGTGGGGCTGCTGCTGGCCGACGTGTCGAACCCGTTCTTTCCGGCGGTGGTGCGCGGCGTCGAGGATGTGCTGTGGGGCAAGGCGTACAATCTCGTGCTCTGCAACACCGACTACCGCAAGGACAAGGAAGCGGCCTATCTGCGCCATCTGCTCGACAAGCGGCTGGACGGCCTGATCCTCGCCTCGACCGCGTCCGACAGCGACGACGTGCTGCGGCTCCAGGCGGAGCGCGTGCCCTTCGTCATGCTCAATCGCCGCCATGTCAGCGCCAAGACGCATTATGTCGGCATGGACAATGAGGGCGGCGTCGGCATGGCGATGGAGCATCTGCTGGCGCTCGGTCACCGGCGCATCGGCTTCATCAAGGGCCGTGCCGATTCCAGCGCCGCCGAGGAACGCTATCAGGGCTATCTCAAGGCGTTGCGCCAGGCCCGCATTCCGTTCGACGAGGCGCTGGTCGCTTATGGCGACTACACGATCGAGTTCGGGTCATGCGGCGGCCGTCGGCTTGATGGGCCGCCCCCGATTGCCGACGGCGATCGTCTCGGCCAACGACTTCATGGCGTTCGGCGCCATGGCCCTCTTCAAGGAGCGGGGCCTGCGCGTGCCCGAGGAGATGTCGGTCATCGGCTTCGACGATATCTTCGTGTCGGCGCTGCCCTGGATCGAGCTCACGACGGTGCGGCCGCAATCCTGGCAACTGGGCGCCAGCGCGGCGGAGCTGTTGCTGGATCTGATCGGCGGGCGGGAGACCGGCCGCGCGCGCGAGACGATCCTGCCGAACGAGTTGATCCTGCGCGCGACCACCGCGCCGGCGAGAGCGAACGGATAGACCGGGAGGAGAACAAGCTGTGATCTATATCGAATATGTCGAGCGCGACCGCTTCATGCCGCTCGAGATCTTCCGCTATCTGGGCAACCAGGCGGCCTGGACCGCGCCCGAGGACCAGCTGGTCGGCTCCTTCGGCCGCACCATGCGGATCGGGCCGATGCCGAGCTATCTCGCCTTCTGGAAATGCGACGGCATGAAGCGCATGGACGAATGGGAGGCGCATTTCCATTCGGATGCCGGCATCCGCGACACCCACGAGCTCGCGACCCACCGAGCCATCCATCTGCAGAAGGCGGGTTGCTATGACGAGGTCCTGACCGGCCCGGCGGCCGATCAAGGCAAGCTGTTCTATATCGAGTATTTCGCCGCCAAGGGCGCGATCTCGAACGACCAGATCGCGACCCACTTCCGGGCCCGTGCGAAGAAGCAGCCGGAAGCGACTTTGAATTTCGTGCTGCGCCGCATCGGACGGCTCGGGCCCGATCCCGGTGCCATGGCGGTCTGGAGCTTGGCCGATTATGTGGCGCTCGAGCCCTTCACCCGCCTCGATCTCGACGAGGATCCGTTCCGGCCGGCCGACATCGGCGTCTATCGCTGGTTCGGGAAAGAGATACTTTGATGTGAACTTCGAAGCTTCGAAGTAGAGCGAAGCGATCATATCGACTTAGGGGGAGGGGCTTCGCGAAGGGCGCGCGTGTTCATCCTGTTGCGTGAACGTCCGACTCATGACGGCTCGATCTTGCTGTCGAGCGTCGCCAGGAACCCGGCGAGCAGGGGTGACGGCGGTTCGCGCCTGGTGGCGACGGCGAGGCTGACGAAGGCACTGGCGTCGCGCAGCGCCAGATAGCGCACGCCGGCGACACGGATACATTCGAGCGGCGAGGGGATGACCGCGACGCCCAGGCCGGCGGCGACCAGCCCGATCTGTGTCGAGGCCTCCCGCGCTTCCTGTACGACCTTGGGTTCGAAGCCGGCGCTCATCGCCAATTGGCGCAAGGGCAGGCTCATGCCGGTGCCGGCACTCGTCGGATAGGTGATGAAATTCTCGTCGCGCAGCTGGGCGAAGGAAACCGAGCGTGCCTTCGCCAGGCGGTGGCGCGCATGGACCGCGAGCCGCAGCGGATCGCGCCGGATCGGCCGCAGCATGAGCTCCGGCGGCGCGCCCTGTCCGGTATGGCGCAGGAATCCGACCTCGAGACGGCCCGCCGTGATGGCCTCCAGCTGGCTGGCCGTGAACATCTCGACCAGGGTGAGCCTCACCTTGGGAACGCTGTCGTGATAGGCGCGGATGACATCCGGCAGGAAGGTGGTGAAAGGCAGCGAGGAGGTGAAGCCGATGCGCAGCTCGCCGGTCTCGCCGCGCGCGGCGCGATGCGCGTCCTCGACCGCACGCTCCGCTTCCGCCAGGATCTGGCGTGTGCTGAGGAGGAAGCGTTCGCCCGCCGGGGTCAGCGCCACCCGCCGCTTGCTGCGCTCGAACAGCTGGAGGCCGAGCTCGGTCTCGAGCGCCTTGATCTGCAGGCTCAGGGGCGGCTGGCCGATATGGAGCCGGCGCGCGGCGCGGGTGAAGCTGAGCTCCTCGGCCACGGCCCGGAAATAGCGGAGATGGCGCAGTTCCATCGATACCTGAAAGATATTAATCGACCACTTATTATATATTGGACTGAATGACCGGAGAACGCCAGATTCGGGATCGCGGGGGCCTCACGAGCGCCTCGGGAAGCATCGAGCATTCCATGCCGTCCGATCTCAGTTCCGCCTTGCCGCCGCCGGGCCTGCCTTTGCAGTCCGACCCGGCGGAAGCCGTGATGCCGGTCTCTCCGGCCAGCGGCAACGGCCGCATCGCGCATGGCACGCCCGCCTTCTGGAGCACGGCGCGCGCCATGTTCTTCGGCGGCTTCTCCACCTTCGCGATGCTCTACGGCCTGCAGCCCTTGATGCCGATGTTCTCCGACGAGTTCGCGCTGTCGCCGGCGGCGGCCAGCGGCGTCGTCTCGGCCGCGACCGGCGCGCTCGCGCTGATGCTGATCCCGGCCAGCCTCCTGGCGGACCGGATCGGCCGCAAGCCGCTCATGAACGCGGCCCTGTTCGCGGCCGCCCTCCTCACCTTCGCCTGCGGCTTCGTCGAGAGCTACAGCCAGCTGCTGGTCTTGCGCGTGCTGCTGGGCGTCGTGCTGGCCGGATTGCCCGCGGTCGCCATGGCCTATCTCGCCGAGGAGATCGATTCGCATTCGCTCGGCCGCTCGATGGGTCTCTATATCGCCGGCAACGGGCTCGGCGGCCTGTGCGGCCGGCTGATGGTGGCGGCGCTTGCCGACTGGACCTCCTGGCGCACGGCGATGCTGGTGCTGGGCGCGGTCGGGCTGCTGGCGGCCTTCGAGTTCTGGCGCAGCCTGCCGCCGTCGCGCTTCTTCCAGCCCTCGCGGCTCTCCCTGTCGGGCTTCCTCGCGGGCCTGCGGCTGCATTTCTCCGATTCCGGCATGCCCTGGATGTTCGCGATCGGCTTCCTGATGATGGGCTGCTTCGTCAGCCTCTATAACTATCTGGGCTACCGCCTGGCGGCGCCGCCCTTCGACCTTCGGCCCAGCCTGCTGGGTGCCGTCTTCTCGCTCTATCTCGTCGGCATGGTGGGCTCGACCGTCGTCGGCCGGCTGGCCGACCGTTTCGGGCGGCGCCATATGCTCTGGATCATGATCTGCCTGATGGCGGCGGGCTTGGCCTTGACGGTGGCCTCGAGCCTCGTCGTGGTGATGCTCGGCATCGCCCTCGCCACCTTCGGCTTCTTCGGCGCTCACGCGGTCGTGAGCAGCTGGGTCGGCAGGCGCGCCCAGAGCGCCCGCGCGCTCGCCTCGGCCTTCTATCTGTTCTTCTTCTATATGGGCTCCAGCCTGCTCGGATCGGGCTCCGGCCTGATGTGGGAGTTCGGCCAGTGGCACGCGGTCGCGATCTTCCTCGGATTCGTCGTCGCCGTCTCTTTCGCGATCGCGCTCAAGTTGCGCGCGTTGAAGCCGCTCGCCATCAACGCTGGCAGGCCCTGAAGAGCCGCGGAATCCCTGGCGCAGTCATTAACGCCCGACTGCCACGGAAATGCCCCTTGCCCGGTTGCGCTCCTGAACCCGAACTCTAGGCGGGAGGCTGGCGAAGGCAATCGCCGGCGCCCGCGAGGGGGCGGATGGAACAGTTGGAACGAGACGCCGAAACGCGTCTTGCCGAATTCAGGCAGCGCCTCGGCGCCAAGGATCAGCGGACCTTGCTGGATTACTGGCTGGCGAAGCGCGGCCGGCGGCGCATGCCGTCGCGGGCGGATGTCGATCCGGCCGAGCTGGTGGCGCTCCTGCCCAATCTCATGCTGGTCGATGTGGTCGACGACGGCGCGCGCTTCCGCTTCCGCCTGGTCGGCACGCGCGTCGCGCGCGCCTCGGGCGAGGATCGCACCGGGCGCTTCTTCGACGAGTACGCCTTCTTCCGCGCCTATCCCAACGTGACCGACCAGTATCGCCAGGTCGCGGCCGACGCCGAGCCGCTGCTCGCCACCGAGATCTTCTTCAACCGCGAGCATGGCACCGCCTACGACGTCGAGCGGCTGCTGCTGCCGTTGGGC
Organism: uncultured Alphaproteobacteria bacterium; assembly: GCA_963696655.1. Classification (GTDB taxonomy): domain Bacteria; phylum Pseudomonadota; class Alphaproteobacteria; order Dongiales; family Dongiaceae; genus Hypericibacter. Next base: position 3,130 of record CAVOLB010000130.1, on the reverse strand, counting down.
CAGAGCGACGCCAAGACCGACATGCTCCTCGCCCATTTCCGCTTCATGCGCGGACCGTTCAGCAGGGAGTAGGCGGGCGATTGGCGGCTACAAATAAGATGTCATCCCCGCGAAAGCGGGGACCCAACTTTAAGCCTGGTGTGCTGGATCAAGATGGGTCCCCGCTTTCGCGCATAGGCGCTAACTTATGGCGGTGACGATTTGAATGGGTCTTTGCCGTGGTGGGTCGAGCAATTTGTTGGCGATCTTGGCGAGGCGCCGGAGTGCCGTGTTGAAGGGTCGATTGGTCTGGATGGCATAGCGACAGAAGCCCAGGGTGAGCTTCAAGGCGCGCCAGAGAGAGAAGCATCGGGCAGATTTGCGCTCAGGGGGGAACGTCGAGGACTTCGATGGCGAGGTCCTCGGCGATGAGCGCGACGATGAGATTGGCGTAGATCCAGGTTCGAGCGAGTTGAGGGTTCCTGGCGGGGAGGCCTTTGAGCTCGGCGAGGCTCTTCAGTCGCTTGATGGCGAGCTCGATCTGCCAGCGCAGCCGATAGAGATCGGCCAGGTCGTTGGGATCGATGTCGCTGGCGGGGATCGAGGTGATGAGGATCAGATGCTCGGTGGCGGCGACGGCGGTTTGGCTGGGCGTGTAGACCTCGCGCTGGGCGGCCCGGGCGAGCCGTTGCCGGGCTTTGACGGCGGCCTCGGGGGAAAGCGGCAGGACCACGAGGCGGGCTGGGACCGGCTCGAAGCGGGCGTTGCGGCCATGAGCGATGCGCACGGGCTGATCGAAGAGGCCCTTACGGGTGGAGACCAGAAGAGCCTTGCGAATGTCGAAGCGCTGCCCCTTGGCGGTCAGCAGACGCAGTTGGCGTGACCCGAGCCGATTGAGGAAGTCGCCACCGGCTTCGACCGCGGCCCGCAGATCGTTGGGTCGCACGAAGCCGCGATCGGCCACCACCAGATCGCCGGTCCGCAGCGTCAGGCGCGACAGGCTCTCCCCCTGGCGAGCCGGCGTCAGCGTCAACTCGTCGATGCGCCGCCCAACCAGATCGAAGCTCACATGAAGCCGCCAATCCGGCCGCCGGCGTCCGGGGCCGCTCAGGGTCGTCCCGTCGATCAGGCGCAGGCTGCGACCCAGCTTGGACAGTCCTTGCGGCACCCGCTCCGCCAGGATCGCCCCCAGCAATCGCTCCAGCCAGGGCGCCGCCGCCTGCAGGCGCTTCATCACGGCCACATCGGACAGCGTCGCGATCTCTTCGAGCTCGGCAATCGCTGCCACGGCCCGCAGGGACAAGCCGCAGGCACCATAGAGCAGCGCCAACCGCAGCAGCCCAGCCGCATCGCGAACCGCACGCGAGCGCGTAAATGCACCGCTCTCCCGCGCCGTTGCTTCCAGATCGAAATCGACCGGCAGCCGACCCAGCAGCTCCCGGTACCCACCTTGTGTCTGCGAAGGATTCATCCCAATGGTGAATCACATCGCGACGCCCCCGTGAATCCCTAAGTTAGCGCCTATGCGCGAAAGCGGGGATGACGATGGGGCGCTGCCGCGGTCGCTGAGCGTTGCCGCAGCAGCCATTCGGCTTCCTAGCAGCGTTCCCCCTCAATCCCGCTCCGCCGAAAACGCCGCGACGATCTCGCGGGCCTGCTCGTCATAGGCGGCTTCCTCCGCGCGCAGGCGCGAGAGTCCGACCAGCTCGTTGAAGGCCGCGAAATCGACCATGTTGGGGCGCCAGGCGTCGCTGGTGCCGTCGCGCGCGAGCGTGGCATAGAGACCGGCCACCGCATGGGCGATCGCGTAGCTGGCCGCGACCGGATAGGTCACCATCGCATAGCCGACCTCCTCGAGCGCGTTGGCCGGCAGGATCGGCGTCAGGCCGCCCTCGACATTGTTGGCCATGCAGGGGCCCGGCACCTCGGCGCAGATATAGGCCATCTCCTCGACGGTGAGCGGCGCCTCGACGAACAGAACGTCGGCACCGGCCTCGCGATAGATCTGCGCGCGCTCGACCGCGGCCTCGAGCCCCTCGACCGCGCGCGCATCGGTGCGCGCCATGATGACGAGGTCGCCGTCGCGGCGCGCATCGAGCGCCGCCTTGATCTTCGCCACCATCTCGACCGCGGGCACCACCTGCTTGCCCTTCATATGGCCGCAGCGCTTGGGCGCCAGCTGGTCCTCGATGAAGAGTCCGGCGACGCCGGCGCGCTCGAAGGCGCGCACGGTGCGCGCCACATTGGCGGTGCCGCCATAGCCGGTATCGGCATCGGCGAAGACCGGCAGCCCGGTCTGGTCGCAGAGCCGGGCATACATCTCCGCTATCTCGCTCATGCCGAGCTGGGCCATGTCCGGCACGCCCAGAAGGCTGGCGGTCGCGGCATAGCCGCCGCAGGTGACGGCCTCGAAGCCGGCCTGCTCGGCCAGCCGAAGGGTGAGGGCATCATGGACGCCCGGTAACAACAGGATCTCGGGGGCTTCGACCAGCAGGCGGAAACGGGTGCTGCGCTTCATGGGGCAGAGCTCCAGCGGGACAGGGTGACTCGGGCGGGCCTCGGGTCCCAGCATAGCGGCGAGCCCGGCTCCGGCGCGAGATCGTGCCGGGGCCATGGGGGCTGTTCCGGCCTGGACGGGACCCCTATGCTGTCGGTCCCCCACCAGAACCGTCATTTCCGGAGCCCATGCGATGACGCCCTTCGCCTTGCGACTGTATCGTCTTTCCCTGCAGGCCGGCCTGGTGGCTGCCCTGGCGTTGATCGGCAGCGCCCAGATCCGTGCGGACGACGACACCGCGGTCGAGACCGAATATCTGGATTATCACCGCGCGATCTATGCGGCGGTGCTGTGCCAGGGCGCGGGGCTGGAGCAGAAGGGGATCGGCGATCCCAACGCGCAGCAGATCATGACCGCGCATGAGAACCTGGCCCAGGCGATCTCGGTCAGCGTCGGCGACGAGATCAGCGCCGGCCGGCGGCTGACGCTGATCGAGCAGGCCAAGACCGAGATCCGCGAGCTCAAGAAGACGAAGGGCTGCGACGACCCGGAGATGAAGCGGGTCCTCGACATCTACCACACCGAGCTGGAGCCGGCGCTGCAGGAGTAGGGGGACGGGGATTACACAGAATTGTCCCCTCCCCCCTTGAGGGT
>CAVOLB010000129.1:0-8211 GCA_963696655.1 uncultured Alphaproteobacteria bacterium | reverse complement strand
GCGCTAACTTAGGGATTCACGGGGGCGTCGCGATGTGATTCACCATTGGGATGAATCCTTCGCAGACACAAGGTGGGTACCGGGAGCTGCTGGGTCGGCTGCCGGTCGATTTCGATCTGGAAGCAACGGCGCGGGAGAGCGGTGCATTTACGCGCTCGCGTGCGGTTCGCGATGCGGCTGGGCTGCTGCGGTTGGCGCTGCTCTATGGTGCCTGCGGCTTGTCCCTGCGGGCCGTGGCAGCGATTGCCGAGCTCGAAGAGATCGCGACGCTGTCCGATGTGGCCGTGATGAAGCGCCTGCAGGCGGCGGCGCCCTGGCTGGAGCGATTGCTGGGGGCGATCCTGGCGGAGCGGGTGCCGCAAGGACTGTCCAAGCTGGGTCGCAGCCTGCGCCTGATCGACGGGACGACCCTGAGCGCCCCCGGACGCCGGCGGCCGGATTGGCGGCTTCATGTGAGCTTCGATCTGGTTGGGCGGCGCATCGACGAGTTGACGCTGACGCCGGCTCGCCAGGGGGAGAGCCTGTCGCGCCTGACGCTGCGGACCGGCGATCTGGTGGTGGCCGATCGCGGCTTCGTGCGACCCAACGATCTGCGGGCCGCGGTCGAAGCCGGTGGCGACTTCCTCAATCGGCTCGGGTCACGCCAACTGCGTCTGCTGACCGCCAAGGGGCAGCGCTTCGACATTCGCAAGGCTCTTCTGGTCTCCACCCGTAAGGGCCTCTTCGATCAGCCCGTGCGCATCGCTCATGGCCGCAACGCCCGCTTCGAGCCGGTCCCAGCCCGCCTCGTGGTCCTGCCGCTTTCCCCCGAGGCCGCCGTCAAAGCCCGGCAACGGCTCGCCCGGGCCGCCCAGCGCGAGGTCTACACGCCCAGCCAAACCGCCGTCGCCGCCACCGAGCATCTGATCCTCATCACCTCGATCCCCGCCAGCGACATCGATCCCAACGACCTGGCCGATCTCTATCGGCTGCGCTGGCAGATCGAGCTCGCCATCAAGCGACTGAAGAGCCTCGCCGAGCTCAAAGGCCTCCCCGCCAGGAACCCTCAACTCGCTCGAACCTGGATCTACGCCAATCTCATCGTCGCGCTCATCGCCGAGGACCTCGCCATCGAAGTCCTCGACGTTCCCCCTGAGCGCAAATCTGCCCGATGCTTCTCTCTCTGGCGCGCCTTGAAGCTCACCCTGGGCTTCTGTCGCTATGCCATCCAGACCAATCGACCCTTCAACACGGCACTCCGGCGCCTCGCCAAGATCGCCAACAAATTGCTCGACCCACCACGGCAAAGACCCATTCAAATCGTCACCGCCATAAGTTAGCGCCTATGCGCGAAAGCGGGGACCCAACTCTCAACCGACGTCGCTGGATCGGCATGGGCCCCCGCTTTCGTGGGGGTGACAATGAGGGCGGGAATGACAGCGAGAGCAGGCGGAAGATCACAACGACGATAGAGTTGCTGCGCGGTCACGCGCAGCTCCGCCTCTGCCGCTTCTCCTACCCGATCACCGTCCTCAGCGCCGCGATCGTCTCGTTCGCGCGCTCGGTGATCATCATATGGCCGGTCTCCGGCAGCAGGATCTGCTTCGCCTGGGGCATCGCATCTTTCAGCGGGATCGCGGCCTTGACCGGGGTCATGCGGTCGTCCGAGCCCAGCACCAGCAATGTCGGACAGCGCACCTTGGCGGCCGCCGCGGCCGCGCCCTGATAGGCGTCGCAGGCGGCGAGGTCGTTGGCGAGGGCACCCTTGGGCCCGCGTTCCAGCACGCGCACGCCGCCGCCGAGGGTCCAGAGGCCCGGTGCCCGCTGGCCGCCGATGCTCCCCACCGGGCCATGAGCCCAGGAGACGATCATGTCGATGGCGCGGTGATCGCCCGCGCGCGCGGCGGCCAGCAGGTCGGGATGGACCGGCATGCGGGCCGCGGCGCCCAGGAGCGCCAGGGTCACGACCCGGTCGGGCGCCTTGCCCGCGGCCTCGAGCGCGATCAGCGCGCCCATGCTGTGGCCGGCGAGCGCCAGCTGGGTAAGCCTGGCCTCGTCCGCCAGCGCCAGCACCCAGTCGGCCATGGCCGGAATGGAAGGAAGCGGCGGGCCTTCGCTGCCGCCATGGCCGGGCAGATCGGGCACCAGCACGGCGCGGCCGTGATTGGCGAAATAGCGCGCGATCGTGCTCCAGACGCTGTGATCCATGCCGGCGCCATGGATGAGGATCAGGCCCGGCTTCGCGGGATCGAACTCATAGCCGCCGGTCGAGGCCTCAACCTTGCGGCCCGCCACCTTGAACTGGATTGCCATGCTTGCTGCCTCAACCCTTCTGCGAGGCGCGCAGCGCCTGGGCGATGTCGGCCACGATGTCCTCGGGATCCTCGAGCCCGACCGAGAGCCGGATCATGTCTTCACCGACGCCAGCCTTCTGCAAGGCCTCGGCATCCATCTGGCGATGGGTGGTCGAGGCCGGATGCAGGATCAGCGTCTTGGCATCGCCGACATTGGCGAGATGCGAGGCGAGGCTGAGCGCCTCGATGAAGCGCCGGCCCGCCTCGCGCCCGCCCTTGACGCCGAAGCTGACCATCGAGCCCGCCCCTTTCGGGAAGAGCCGCATGGCAAGCGCGTGATCGGGATGATCCGGCAGCCCCGGATGATTGATCCAGGCGACGGCCGGATTGGCCTTCAGCGCGGCCACCACTTTCTCCGCGTTGGCGACATGGCGCGCCATGCGCAGCGGCAGGGTCTCGATCCCCTGCAGGATATAGAAGGCGTTGGCGGGGCTCATGCAGGCGCCGAAATCGCGCAGGCCTTCGAGCCGTGCGCGCAGGATGAAGGCCGCGGGTCCGAACTCCTCGGCGAAATCGACGCCGTGATAGCCCGCATAGGGCTCGGTCAAAGTCGGGAACTTGCCCGACTTCTCCCAATCGAACTTGCCGCTGTCGACCAGCAACCCGCCGATCGCGAGGCCATGGCCGCCCAGCCATTTCGTCGCCGAATGGAGCAGCAGATCGACGCCATGCTCGAACGGGCGGTTGAGATAGGGCGTCGAGAAGGTGGAATTGATCAGCAGCGGCAGCCCCGCCTCATGCGCGATGTCGGCGACCTTCTCGAGATCGAGCAGCTCGAGGCCGGGATTGCCGATGGTCTCGCCGAAGACGAGCCGCGTCTCGGGCCGGATCGCCGCGCGGAAGCCGTCGATGTCGCGGGGCTTCACGAAGGTGGTCTCGATGCCGAAGCGCGGCAGCGTGAGCTTCAGGAGATTGACGCTGCCGCCATAGAGCGAGGCCGAGGCGACGATATGGCCGCCCGATCCCATGAGCGTGGTGATCGCCATCACGAAGGCCGCATGGCCGCTCGCGGTCGCGACCGCGCCGACGCCGCCCTCGAGCGCCGCGATGCGCTCCTCGAGCACGGCCACCGTCGGGTTGGAGATGCGCGAATAGATGTGGCCGGTCTGCTCGAGATTGAACAGCGATGCCGCGTGATCGACATTCTCGAACACATAGGAGGTCGTCTGATAGATCGGCACGGCGCGCGCGCCGGTGACGGGATCGGGCCGCTGGCCCGCATGCAGGCTGAGGCTGTCGAACTTGAGCGATTTCGGATCGGCCATGGAATCGATGCTTTCGCAGGAGAGCGCTCGCGAGAGATCACGAGCCTTGGCGCCTTCTCACCATAGACACGGGCCAACGGCAAGCGCGAGAGGGGCCCCTGCCTTCGCTTGCTGCCCGACAATCGAGGTAAATTTCGGCGAACCGCTGCCGCGGCGGCGGAACAGGGTGCCCCAAAAAGAAGAAGGCCGCTCGATTCCTTCTCGGAACCGGCGGCCTATTTTTTTATCTGAGCCTCAACCTGTCTAACTTGCTTCAGCGCGGGGAACGTTAGGTGGCAGAAGGCCGCATCGTCAAGCCGAGATTGTGGTTGACTTGCAACGACCCGTTTGATGCAGCGCAATCCGGGCAACGCTTATTGACATTTGTTGGACGTCGAACGATCGCCGACGGCGCGTTTACGAAATATCCTACGCGGCCGCTCGGGTTGTGGTGTTTTTCCGGCCACAGGATGCAGGAACGCCACAGTCCCGCGTCGCGATATCGCCGAGGCGACGCGAGGGCGAAGGCTGCGTCGCGGGGGGAGAATATATTTATATGCAGGGAGCGCCGGACCCGGACAAAAAAGAGCCGCCGAGCAATGCCGGGCGGCTCAAGTCAGACAGGGAGGCGCAAACATGGATCCGAAGGACCCAAGAGAGAGGCTCGCTGAACGAACCTGTCTAGGATCAATCATTACCGAGAGTCCTTGAGGATTCGTTAACGCAACCATCAAAAATAAATCATTTTATATCAATGAATTAATTCGAAAGAGACCGCATTTTGGTCAGTTCTTGCTGTCGCGCGCGCTCAGGGCTGTTTGAAGAAGGCTGCGGCAGCGCCGAGATGGCTGCGTTTGGCGGCAATCTTGGCCTCGACGCGGCGGATCTCGCCCTTGAGCTCGTCGATATAGCCTTCGAGCTCGGCGACCGAGAGCGGTTCGAGATCGCGCAGCTTCGGGGCTGCCTTGCGGGGTTCCAGCTCTTCGGGATCCATCGCGTCCTCCGCAGGGCGGCTTGCGCTCGTTTCCGGCGCCAGTGTAGATGACGACACTCTAGTCGACCCACCGCCAGACGCAGAAGCCCCGCCGGATCATCCCGCGGACGCAAGCCGCGCCGGCCCCGCCAGCCATTCCGAGGCTCCTCATGACCGTCGCGCTGCCCGCCGAGATGACCGCCATCGCCATTCCGACGCCGGGCGGGCCCGAAGCCCTGGTGCCGCAGCGCCGGCCGATGCCGAAGCCCGGCGCCGGCGAGCTGTTAATCAAGGTTGCCGCCGCCGGGGTGAACCGGCCGGATGTGCTGCAGCGTCAGGGCAATTACGCGCCGCCGCCCGGCGCCACCGATATCCCCGGGCTCGAGATCGCGGGTGAGGTGGTGGCGAGCGGCGGCGAGGCGGGCCCCTGGAAGATCGGCGACAAGCTCTGCGCGCTCGTTGCCGGCGGCGGCTATGCCGAATATTGCGTCGTGCCGGCGCCGCAATGCCTGCCGGTTCCGCGCGGGCTGGATCTGATCCAGGCGGCGGCCATTCCCGAAACCTTCTTCACCGTCTGGACCAATGTGTTCGAGCGCGGCGCCCTCAAGCCCGGCGAGGTGTTCCTCGTCCATGGCGGCAGCAGCGGCATCGGCACCACCGCGATCCAGCTCGCGGCCCAGCTCGGCTCGCGCGTGATCGCGACCGCCGGCGGCGCCGACAAGGCCGCGGCCTGCCGCTCCCTGGGCGCCGAACGCGCCGTCGATTACCGCAGCGAGGACTTCGTCGCGGCGGCGATGGAGATGACCCAGGGCAAGGGCGTCAATGTCATCCTCGACATGGTCGGCGGCGATTATTTCGCGCGGAACATGAAATGCCTGGCGATGGAGGGCCGCATCGTGCAGATCGCCTTCCTCAAGGGCAGCAAAGTCGAGCTCGATCTGGCGCCCCTGATGATGAAGCGCCAGACCCTGACCGGCTCGACGCTCCGGCCGCGCTCGGTCGCCGAGAAGGGCGCCATCGCCAACGCGCTGAAAGACCGGGTCTGGCCGCTGATCGAGGCCGGGCGGGTCCAACCGATCCTCTACAAGACCTTCCCGCTGGCCGAGGCCGCGGCGGCCCACCGGCTGATGGAATCGAGCGCCCATATCGGCAAGATCGTGCTGACGGTCTGAACCGGCGCGAAAACCCCGCGCCTGAGACCTATCCGGTTGGGCCGTCTGGCCTTTTCGGAATCCGTCGGGACCGAAGGGGCAGCCGCAATTTCCTATGGCGGCGGCGGGCCTCAAATGCTATTCCCGCCCGGTCCGGACCGCTTGGGCGGCCGGCGCCGCGATCCCATATAAGTCAGACCGGCTCGCGGCCGTCTTCCCGGGTGTTCCCCGCGGAGGGCGGCGCCCTTGAGCCGCATCCGATTTTACTGCCGGCCCACCAGGTCCACCGTTGGATTTCGAGGAGAGATGAAATGGCCCGTCTGCTGATGCCCAAGGCAACCGCCGTATGGCTGGTGGAGAACACCACGCTGAGCTTCGAGCAGATCGCCGAGTTCTGCAGCCTGCACCCGCTCGAGGTGCAGGGCATCGCGGATGGCGAGGTCGCGATTGGAATCGTCGGCCTCGATCCTGTCGCCAACGGCCAGGTCACGATGGAAGAGATCGAGCGCGCGCAAAAGGATCCGACGCTGCATCTGAAGCTGCTGCGCCAGAACATCCCGCAGCCGCTGCCGCGCACCAAGGGCCCGCGCTACACGCCGGTCTCCAAGCGCCAGGACAAGCCCGATGCGGTGGCCTGGCTGGTTCGCCATCACCCCGAGCTGGGCGACGCCGCGATCGCGCGCCTGATCGGCACCACCAAGAGCACGATCGCGGCCGTGCGCGACCGCACCCACTGGAACTCGTCGAACCTGAAGCCGCGCGATCCGGTGCTGCTTGGGCTCTGCACCCAGACCGACCTGAACGCCGCCGTCGCCCGCGCGCGCAAGGCGCTCGGCAAGCCGCCCGAAGGCGACACGCCGCCGGCGCCCGTGCCGGAGACGCCGGCCGAGCCCACGACCGAGGCCAAGGACCGCTCGATGCTCGGCGGCTTCGACATCGCTGCCTTCATGCAGAAGTCGGGCGGGTCGTCGGGAAGCTAACGTTTTCGCCTGTCGTCCCCGGGATTGACCCGGGGATCCAGACTTCACTTTCGCGTTCCGTCCGCGGGCTCCTAGATGCCCGGGTGAAGCCCGGGCATGACAGGAAACGAGTGACCCTCTCCCGGTTTGCCCCGTTTCGCGGCCCGTTCTAACGTCGCGGCGCGCGTGACGTCGGGGGAACGGGAATTGACGGGAAGCTCAAGCCTGAGCGCGGCGCAGCGGCGCCTCAGCCTGCTGATCGCGATCGTCTGCATCTCGGCGGTCTGCACCACCATGGGGCTGACCTGGCCCCTGCTCTCGCTGATCCTCGACAATCACGGATTCGGTAGCGGCCTGATCGGCCTGAGTGCCGCCAGCCAGTCGCTCTCGATCTTCGCCGTGGCGCCGCTGGCGCCGCGCGTCGTCGCCCGGTTCGGCCTGTTGCGCACCGTATCCGGCGCCATCCTGTCGGCGGCGCTGATGCTGGCGCTGCTGCCGCTCCATATCGATCCCTATGGCTGGATGCCGATCCGCTTCCTGCTCGGCGCCAGCGTCTCGCTGCTCTTCATCGCCTGCCAGACCTGGATCCAGCAGATCGCCCTCGATGAAAGCCGGGGCCTCGTCGGCGGCGTGCTGGGCTTCCTCTGGTCGGCCGGCTTCGCCATCGGCCCGCTCATCATCACGCTGGCCGGCATCGAGGGCTGGGCACCCTTTCTCTTCGGCATCGCGCTGGTGCTGGTGGCCGCCCTTCCCCTGCTCTTCGCCCGCGCGCTGGTTCCGCCCCCTCATGCCGAAGAGGAGCGCCGCGGCTTTCGCCACCTGTTCGCGGTGGCCGCCGTCGCGCTGCTGGCAGCGCCCACGCTCGCCATGACCGACGCGATCAACGATTCCTTTCTCTCGCTCTACGGGCTGCGCAGCGGCTTCAGCCAGCAGGATGCCGTGCTGCTGCTGACGACGCTCTTCGTCGGCACCACGCTGGGCCACCTCCCGATCGGCTGGCTCGCCGACCGGATCGAGCGGCGCAAGGTGCTGATCGGGACCGTGATCGTCACGCTGCTGCTCACGCTGGCGATGATGGTGGCGATGCCTGTGGGCTGGCTCGCCTGGCCGGTGGTGTTTCTCTGGGGCGCCGGGCTCGGCGGCATCTGGACCGTCGCGTTCGCGATGCTGGGCGACCGCTTCCGCGGCGCCGAGCTCGCTGCGGCCACGACCTTGAGTAGCCTGCTCTACGGCGTCGGCAGCACGCTCGGCCCCGTCATCGCCGGCCATGCGATGGAGCTCTGGGGTCCGATCGCGATCCTGATCGTGTCGGCCGCGGCGTTATCGGGCTATCTCGGTGTCTGCCTGCTGCCTGGGCGCAAGGTCGCCGCTCAATCGAGCCGGTGCACGGCGGAGTGAGTTGTCATCCCCAGGTTTCCCTCACTTTAATCTTATCCCCTCCCCCCTTGAGGGGGAGGTTAGGGTGGGGGGTGATCGAAGAACGCGTTGATGAAAGAGCCTTGCGCCGCGCTAACAAAGCCTACATCGAGTTTGTGGCGACCCCCCACCCCA
>CAVOLB010000128.1:0-11265 GCA_963696655.1 uncultured Alphaproteobacteria bacterium | reverse complement strand
TACCGGAAATTCGTGCCAGCTCCAGATGAAAGCAAGGTTGCAAATGCCGGGTAACTTGTGTAAATAAAATCAGGCAGTAACAGACTGAAGCGCAGAACCGGGATTCATGCCCGATGGCAGATTCTTTCATACAGGGAAACGGGAGGGACAGCATAATGGCGGCTCAAGTGATTGACGGCAAGGCGATTGCAGCGAAGGTACGGCAACGGATCGGCGAAAAAGTGGCTGAACTGAAGGCAAGGGGAATTACCCCCGGCCTGGCGGTGGTGCTGGTGGGGAGCGATCCGGCCAGCAAGGTCTACGTCGGCATGAAGAAAAAAAATTGTATCGAACTGGGGATGTATTCCGCAGATCATGAACTGCCGGAATCCACCAGCGAAACAGAGCTTCTGAACCTGATTAAACAATCGATCACCTCAGCCTCGACCAACAAGGAGATGGCGCTCAAGTTCCTGCAATTCCGCGCCTCGCCAGAAGGACAGATCCTGACCGCGATCAAGCCGTCCTACGCGGCTTCGATGCCGAGCAAGGCGGCCTGGAAGAAACTCGACGAAGAGCAGCCGGTCTGGGCGGAGAAGCTGCAGCACCAACTCGACAAACGGAACGTCATGGACGAGATCAAGGAAGGCAAGATCGAGATCCGCGGAATCCCGACCCAGCAGTCGATCGAGGAGTGGACCCAGGCCTGGACCGAGTTCAAGAACCTCTGATCGCGGTCTGATCGGTTAAAACAGGCGCTAAAATTCGACGGGCGAACCCACTGATTCGAGGCTATACAATCGAACGATGACGGTAACCTCAGGCGCCGGCGGACCCGCGACAAACCGCCGGCGCCCCATCAACTGGTTCGCTTATCTGTGGGGCCTGCCAATTGTGATCTGGCAGGCCCTGTTTTTCCTGTCGTCCCTGCTGTTCCTGCTCGCCATGACCTTCTGGCGGGTGAAGAACTTCAAGCTCAGCCCGGATTTCGATTTTGCGAACTGGGTGAACATCTATTCGTCCGGCTATTTCTACGACACCTTCTTCCGGACTTTGGGCTATGCCTCGCTCGCGGCGGCGATCGCCAGCCTCATCGCCTTCCCCTGTGCCTATGCGCTGGCTTTCCGGGTGCCTGCCTGGGCACGGCGGCTCGCGATCTTCATGCTCATCACGCCTTATTTCACCAGCTATCTGGTGCGGATCTATTCCTGGAAGATCCTGCTGACCGACCAGGGCGTACTCAATCTCCTGTTCGGGTTGTTCGGACTCGGGCCCTTCAAGATGTACAACAACCTCAACGGCACGATGGTCGGCTATCTGACCCTCTGCCTGCCGCTGGTGGTGCTGTTGCAGCTGGCGAGCCTGGTCAATGTCGACCGGAACCTGATCGGGGCTGCGCATAATCTCGGCTGCGGCCGTCTCAAGACGGTCTGGATGATCACCATCCCCGCCGCCAAGACCGGATTGATCCTGGCGGCGACCTTCGCCTTCATCCTCTCCTTCGGCGATTTCGTCAGCCCGACGCTGCTGGGCGGCAGCAAGCCGCCTACCCTCAGCATCCTGATCGTCGATACCGTGCGCTCGGGCTCGGACTGGCCCCGGGCGTCGGTGATCTCGGTGACGATGATCGCGACCCTGCTCCTGGTCGCCTTCGTGGCCCTGCGCTTCGCCTATGGCACCAAGACGGGGCGGCGCAAATGAACGCGAACCGCGGTATCGCCTGGTTGCTCTGGGGCTACAGCGCGCTGGTCTTCCTCTTCATCTTCGCGCCTATCATTTCCGGCTTCGTTTTCTCCTTCAATGCCGGCCGCTTCCCGAGCCTGCCCTGGGGCGGGTTCAGCACGGCCTGGTACGAGGCGGTCTTCGCCGATACCGAGATCGGCAGCGGTCTGCGACGCAGCCTGATCGTCGGCGCTTCTGTCGCGGTGCTCGCGACCTTCATCGGATTCGCCACGGCCTATACCGATTATCGCTTCAAGTTCCTCGGCAAGAACCTCTATCTCGCGCTGGCCATGCTGCCGCCGACGATTCCGGTCATTATCCTCGGCCTGGCGATGTTGGTCTTCCTCAGCCAGGTGCGCCTCTCGGGCCATCTCTATTCGGTGATCCTCGCGCATGTCTCCTATTGCGCGCCCTTCGCCATGGCCCTGGTGCGGCTGCGCCTGTCGCAGATCGATCCCAATCTGGAGCCTGCCGCCTGGAATCTGGGGGCGAGCCAATGGCGCGCCATGCGCCATGTGATCCTGCCATTCACGCTGCCGGCGATCCTGTCGGCGCTCTTCATCACCATGGCGGTCTCCTTCGACGAGTTCGCCATCGCCTGGTTCGTCTCCGGTTTCAGCGAAACCCTGCCAGTCCGGATCCTGGTGCTGCTGCAGCGCGAAGTGAGCCCGCGCGTCAACGCCGTGGGCAGCCTCGTGTTCGGAATCACCATGACCCTCGTGATCGTTGCGCAGGTGCTGGTGCTGGCGCGGCGGCCGGGTGGCAAAAGACAGTTGAATCGAGGCTGAAAGCATGAGCGATTCGCTCCTGGTGCTGGACCAAGTCGTCAAAAAGTTCCCGGATTTCACGGCCGTCGCCGGAATCGATCTCGAAATCCTGGCGGGCGAGTTCGTCGCGATCATGGGCCCGTCCGGTTGCGGCAAGACCACGACCCTGCGTATGATCGCGGGCCTCGAGACGCCGACATCGGGCGAGATCCGGCTGCGCGGGCGCCGTCTCAACGATGTGCGGCCCTGGGATCGCGACACACCGCTCGTCTGGCAGAACCTGGCGCTCTTCCCCTTCATGACGGTGCGCCAGAATGTCGAGTTCGGGCTCAAGATGCGCGGTGTCGATGGCCCCGCGCGCCAACGGCGCTCGACTGAGTGGTTGGAACGGCTGGGAATCGCCGAGTTCGCCGACCGCCCGGTCGATCTCCTCTCCGGCGGCCAGCGCCAGCGCGTGGCCCTGGCGCGCGCCCTCGTCACGCAGCCCGAGATTTTGCTGCTGGACGAACCCCTAAGCGCGCTCGATGCGCATCTGGTGATCCGGATGCAGGCCGAGCTGGCGCAGCTGCAGAAGCAGCTCGGCATCACGTTCCTCTATGTGACGCACAGCCAGTCCGAAGCGTTCGCGATGGCCAACCGCATCGTGATCATGAACAATGGCAGGATCGAGCAGATCGGCACGCCCCGCGAGATCTACCGCGCCCCCGCCAGCCGCTTTGTCGCCGAGTTCATCGGCGCCAATAACATCCTGCCCGGCACCATTCAGGCGATCGAAGGCGACAACCTCACGGTCGCGACCCGCCAGGGCGCCTTCGCTGCCCGCAGGCCGCAGGGGACGCCCGTCAAGGCCGGAGATCGGGTCATGCTGGTCATCAGCGCCGACCGCGTCGCGCTTTCGAACCGGCCACCGGGCGCCGGGAACCGCCTCGCCGGCAAGATCATCGGTGAGGAGTTCGTCGGCGCCATCGTCACCATCCATGTCGATATTGCCGACGGGCTGGCCTTCAAGATCCAGCGCCAGCAACGCGATCTCGACGCCCTTACGCTCGATCGCGGCGGTGAGATTCATCTGAGCTGGGACGCCGCCGACAGTTACGTGCTTCCGGAGCGCTGACGCTCGAAGCGCCGGCCCGACCGGCGCGAGACCGACCACTCGAAGGAGAGCCTTTCATGAGCCGCATCACCGCCATTCAGGATCTCGCCTGGACCGAATATGACCGCCGCATCCGCGAGGAGAAGCCGGTCATTCTGGTGCCCGTGGGCGCCCTCGAGCAGCATGGACCGCATCTGCCCATGAACTGCGACACCATCATTCCGCAATCGATCGCCAATGGCGCCGCCGCGCAGGTCAATGCCCTGGTGGCTCCACCGCTCGCCTACGGCTACAAGTCCCAGCCGAAATCCGGTGGCGGGAACCATTTCCCCGGCACCACCAGCCTCGACGCCGCGACCCTGATCGGGATGGTGCGCGACGTGACCGTCGAGTTCGCGCGCCATGGCTGCCGCCGCATGGCCTTCATGGTTGGACATTACGAGAACACGATGTTTGTGATCGAGGGCATCGATCTGGCGCTGCGAGCACTCCGCGCCGACGGCATCCACGACATGAAGATCCTGCGCATCGACTATTGGGAATACACGTCGGACGCTACGCTGGCGAAGGTGTTCCCGGACGGCTTCCCCGGATGGCCGTTGGAGCATGCCGGCGTGATGGAAACCTCGGTCATGCTCCATCTCCATCCACATATGGTGAATATGCGTGAAGTTCCGACCCACCCCCCGACGAGCTTCCCGCCCTACGACGTCTATCCCTTCGATCCGGAGCGCGGCACGAAATCGGGAGCACTCTCCTCGGCCAAGGCCGCGACGGCCGAGAAGGGCAAGCTGATGTTCGAGGAATATGTGTCAGGCGTCGCCAGCGCGCTGCGCAAGGAGTTCGGCGTCTAGCTCACGGCTGGGCGGGACCGGACGACGCGCGAGCCCGAAGCTCGAACCGCGCCAACCCCGCTCTCCGAGCGCGAAGGCACCGGCTGGCGCCGCGGCATCTCCGGCGCGCGACCCGGTTCATCATTCGACACACGCTTGGCCGCCTGCAATTCATGCAGGAAGGCGGTGACGATCAGCGACCGCTTGGCTGTCTTATGCGTCGTCAGATAGATCGGATTCTGGTAGCCGAAGAGCGATTCCAGGATCGGTCGCATCTCGCCGCGATCGACCCAGGGCTGGGCGTAATGTTGCGGCAGATAGCCGATATGGCGGCCCGACAGGATGAAGAGCGCCACGCTCTCCATCAGATCGGCCTCGGCGGTCGAGGCCATATGCAGTCCTGCCGGAAACTTGTTGGGCGCCGAATAGGAGCGCCGGACGAAGCGACAATCCGTGAGCGCTTCGGGCATCAAACTGCCGGTCTTGGCGAAGAGCGGATGGCCACGCCCGCAATAGAGAACCTGACGCTCCTCGAACAGATCCTCATAGATCAGATAGGGCGAATGGCGCCCACAGGCGCCGAGCCCGAGATGGAAACGACCGTCGAGGACGCCGCGCTCGATCTCGGTCGGGGCGGCGACATGGACCGAGACCTGAACCTCCGGTGCCCGACCGTTGAAGGCCGAGATCGCCTCATGCAGCGGCGAGGCCGGATTGTTCACCACATTGTCGACGATGCCGATCACGAGCTGCCCGACCAGCTGGTTCTGAACGGCGCCGGCCTCGGAGCGGAACTCCTCGATCGCGCCGAACATCCGCTTCGAAGCCTGATAAATGAGCTGACCCTTTTCAGTCAGGCTGAATCCGCCGCGCCCGCGTTGGCAGAGCCGCATGCCGAGGCGATCTTCGAGCGCCGCCATATGGGTGCTGATGGTCGATTGGCTGACATTCAGCTCTATCTGCGCGGCAGAAAAGCCACCGGCTTCGACCACCCTTACGAAAACCTTCAACAGGCGGATATCCGCCTCGCTTACATTGCCCAACATCGCGCATACCCCCAAGCCACTCGGCCTGCACCATCCCGCCAAATTATGCGCGACTGCAGCCGGATTGGACAGCCATCAATAAACCCATGACAGGCCGGGTCGATTTCTTGTTTCGACGGTCATGAAACCGAGCATTGACCGGTCGCTATTCGAGCGGCTGCACCAAAGGCCTATCCTGCCAACCGGTTCATGCACGACCGCGCCGCAACGGCGAAACCGGACCCGGAGACAGGCTCATGGAAAGCTGCGGCACGTACCTTTTGCGGCTGATCGAGCGCTACGGCATCGAGCTCGCCTTCGGCATTCCGGGCGTCCATACCGTCGAGCTCTATCGGGGCCTGGCCGCGACCGGGATTCGCCACGTCACGCCGCGCCACGAGCAGGGTGCAGGCTTCATGGCGGACGGCTATGCGCGCGTCACCGGCCGGCCTGCCCTCTGCATCTCGACGACCGGCCCCGGGATGACCAACATCCTGACGGCCATGGGCCAAGCCTATGCCGATTCGATCCCGATGCTGGTGCTGTCGAGCGTGACGACGACCGAGCAATTGGGCCTCGGCAGCGGCACGCTCCATGAGCTGCCCTCGCAGCGCAACCTGGTCGCTGGCGTCGCCGCCTTCAGCCACACCATCCTCGATCCACGCCAGATCCCCGAGGTGCTGGCCCATGCCTTTACCGCTTTCCAAAGCCAGCGCCCCCGCCCCGTCCATATCGAGATCCCGATCGATGTGATCCAGCGCCCAGCAACAACTTCCGACCTGACGCCGCGGCGATTGCCGGGGGCGGCCGGTCCCGCGCCGGCGATGATCGCGGAAGCTGCGGCGTTACTCATGGGAGCGCACGACCCGATCATGCTGCTGGGCGGCGGTGCCGTCGGCGGCGCCGCCGAGGCCAAAGCCCTCGCCGAGCGGCTCGACATCCCCGTCATCAACACCATCAATGCCAAGGGCATCCTGCCGCCAGGCCATCCGCTTCATGCCGGGGAGAATCTGGGCTTCGCTCCTTTGCGCGAAGCCCTGCGAGAAGCCGACATCGTGTTGGCGATAGGAACCGAGTTCGGCGAGACCGAGATGTATCCGGAGCCTACCATGATCGAGATTGGCGGCATGCTCATCCGTATCGATATCGACCCGCACCAGCTCGTCCGGCCAATGGTCGCCCATCTGCCGATCCAGAGCGACGCCAGAACCGCGCTCGCGGCGCTGCTCGCGGCGACCGAACAGGGCGGGAAGCGAAGAAGCGGTGCTTCGTCGCAAGGCGCCGAGCGCGCGGCAGCGCTACGCGATGCCGTCCGCCCGCTCTGGTGGCCCGAGATCGCCACGCACAACCGTATCCTCGAGGTCGTGAGCCGGGTCCTGAATGACCCGATCGTCGCCGGCAATTCCACCGAGATCGTCTATGCCGGCAACCAGTTCTATCGTCCCGGCGTCCCTCGCTCCTGGTTCAATTCCAGCACCGGCTACGGGACGCTGGGCTATGGGCTGCCGGCTGGGATCGGCGCCCAGCTGGCGGCGCCCCACCGTCCGGTGGTGGTGCTGATCGGCGATGGCGGGTTGCAGTTCACCATCGGCGAGATGGCCTCCGCGGTCGAAGCGCGCACGCCGATCATCCTCCTGCTCTGGAACAACCAGGGATATGGCGAGATCAAGAACTACATGATCCAGCGCCAGATTCCTCCCCTCGGCGTCGATATCTACACACCCGACTTTCCGACGATCGCGCGGGGGTTCGGCTGGACCGCCGACAGCGCGACCTCGCTCGAGCATCTGGCCTCGCTCCTGACGGCGGCCTCCGGCCGGCCTGGCCCCAGCCTGATCGAACTGCATGACGAAGGCTGCTTCTGACTGCCTGCATCCCCCGCAGGAGGATCGAGAAGTCCGCCATCGCCATCTCGGCGCACTGTTTGAGCTTGAGCGCTACCTAAGCCTTTCGCCATCCCGCATCCATGCGTGCGCGGCCGGAGGGGCCGCCAAGCCCGATTCTCACCTTCGATCAATCGGTTCTACGCAGGAGCAGACCGGCCGACCAGTGCGTGCTCCGGATACTCGTGGTCAGGTTGGAATTGACCCAGGTCAAAGCGGAGAACTCAAGCTCGGTGCTTTAGTTGATCAATTGTCCCGTTCTTCAAGCAAGGAGCATTCCTCATGGCTGAGACCCAAGAAAAAGTGCCAGTGAAGTCCGCAGAAAAGAGTACCGAGCGCGCCCCGGGGTCGGAAATCTGGCAGCCGTTCCAGAACCTCCGGCAAGAGGTCGACCGGCTGTTCGAAGATTTCGGCCACGGCTTCTGGCGCCTGCCAACCCGCCGCAGCCTGTTCGAGGCCGAGCCTTTCTGGCGGCGCAGTGTGCTTTCGGCCTCGGCCCCCGCGGTGGATGTGGCCGAAAAGGAGACGTCCTACGAGATCACGGCGGAATTGCCGGGCATGGACGAGAAGAACATCGAGCTTACCGTCGCCGACGACATGCTGACGATCAAGGGCGAGAAGCGCGAGGAGAAGGAGGAGAAGAAGAAAGACTACTACATCTCCGAGCGCCGCTTCGGCTCCTTCGAGCGTTCCTTCCGCCTGCCCGAGGGCGTCGAACCGGAAAAGATCGAGGCCGCCTTCAAGAAGGGCGTGCTCACGGTGACCCTGCCGAAAACGCCCGAAGCACAGAAGAAGTCCAAAGAAAAGAAGATCACCGTCAAGACTTCATGACTGGAGGCCCGGTCGCAGGACGGTGGCGGCGCTCGCGCCGCCTGGGTACCACCACCCCGCTTGCGACCGGGTCCTCTCTTTTCTTTCGGCCTCCGATCATGTTGGCGCTGCCGCCCTGCTGAGTGCCACAATTGTCAAGGATCAGCTGCCATGGCCTACAAGCAGGTTCTCTTCCGCTCCGCCGCTCGCGACAAGATCCTTCGCGGCACCGCCCAGCTTGCGGACGCGGTGCGCGTCACATTGGGCCCGCGGTCCAAGTCGGTCCTGATCCAGAAGAAATGGGGCGCGCCGATCGTCTGCAATGACGGCGTCACCATTGCCAAGGAGTTCGAGCTGAAGGACGCCGAGGAAAATCTGGGCGCCCAGATGCTGCGCCAGGCGGCGGAGAAGACCGGCGAGGTCGTGGGCGACGGTACCAGCACCGCCACGATTCTGGCCCATGCCATATTCGCCGACGGCGTGCGCAATGTCGTGGCCGGCGCCAGCGCCATCGATCTCAAGCGCGGCCTCGATCGCGCGACCAAGGCCGCGGTCGAGGCCTTGAAAGCGATGTCGCGTCCCGTTGGCACGCGCAAGGAGAAGGCGCAGGTTGCGACCATCTCCGCCCACAACGATCCGGCGATCGGCGAGCTGGTGGCCGACGCAATGGAGAAGGTCGGCAACGAGGGCGTCATCACGCTCGAGGAATCGAAGACCACCGAAACGACGCTCGACGTGGTCGAGGGCATGCAGTTCGATCGCGGATTCGTCTCGCCCTATTTCATCACCAATCCGGAGAAGATGGAGGCGGCCTTTGAAGACGTCCTCCTGCTGCTGCTCGATCACAAGATCAGCAGTCTAAAAGACCTGCTGCCGCTTCTCGACCAGGTTGTCAAATCGGCGCGGCCCCTTCTCGTGATTGCGGAGGATGTGGAGGGAGAGGCGTTGGCGACGCTGATCGTCAACCAGATTCGCGGCACTCTCAAGAGCTGCGCCGTCAAAGCGCCCGGGTTTGGCGACCGCCGCAAGGCCATGCTGCAGGACATCGCCATCCTGACCGGCGGCACGTTGATCTCCGAGGAGCTCGGCATGAAGCTGGAAAGCATCACGATCGCCGAGCTGGGCCGGGCCAAGCGTGTGGTGGTCGACAAGGACAACACCACCATCATCGGCGGCGCCGGCAAGCGCGCCGAGATCGACGGGCGTATCCAGCAGATCCGCCGCGAAATCGAAAAGACCACCAGCGATTACGACCGCGAGAAGCTGCAGGAGCGGCTGGCCAAGCTCGCCGGCGGCGTGGCGGTGATCCGCGTGGGCGCGCCGGCCGAGGCCGAGATGAAATCGAAGAAGGAGGCGCTCGAGGACGCGATCAGCGCCACCAAGGCCGCGGTCGCGGAGGGCATCGTGCCGGGCGGCGGGCTGGCGCTGCTGCGCTGCACCCAGGCCGTCTCAGCGGAAGAAGCGAAGACCGATGGCGACGAGAAGACCGGCATCCAGGTGCTGAGGCGCGCGCTCGAGATCCCGACCCGGCAGATAGCCGAGAATTCCGCGGTCGACGGCGGCGTGGTGGTCGCGCGCATGCTGGAAGGCGCAGGCAATCTGGGGTTCGATGCCGCGCAGAAGCGCTATGTCGATCTGGTCGATGCGGGCATCATCGACCCGACCAAGGTGGTGCGCATCGCCCTTGAAAATGCCGTCTCTGTCGCCAGCGTGCTGCTGCTGACGGAGGCGACCATGACCGAGATCGACGAACCGAAAAAGGAAACGCCGGCGGCTGAGGCAGCCATGGGGATGTAAAGGGGGTATACTGACCGTCATGCTCTGTCGTCGTCGAACTGGAAGGGTGGCGGCGGCGAAGGCTTAAGGAGAAGCGGATCCATGCGCGCGATGATCCTTGGCAAACCGCAATCGGCGCTGCGCCTGGAAGAACGACCGAACCCGCCCCAGCCGGGTCCCCATGAGGTGCTGATCCGCGTCCATGCCTGCGGGGTCTGCCGGACGGATCTCCATATCGTCGATGGCGAGCTGACCTCGCCCAAGCTTCCCCTGGTTCCCGGTCACGAGATCGTCGGAATCGTGGCCGAGACCGGTCCTGGCGTCGAGCAGCTTCATGCCGGCGACCGGGTCGGCGTGCCCTGGCTGGGCTGGACCTGCGGCGCTTGCGAATATTGCCGCAGCGGCCGGGAAAATCTCTGCGCCCGCGCGCGGTTCACCGGCTACCAGATCGACGGCGGGTTCGCCGACTACACGGTCGCCCATGAGCGCTTCTGCTTCCCCATCCCGTCGCGCTTCTCCGATGTCGAGGCGGCACCCCTGCTCTGCGCCGGTCTCATCGGCTATCGGGCGCTGCGGCTCGCCGGCGATGCCAAGCGTTTGGGCCTCTATGGCTTCGGCGCGGCGGCGCATATCGCCATCCAGGTGGCGCGCCATCGCGGCCAGCAGGTCTTCGCCTTCACCAAGCCCGGCGACACGGCCGGCCAGGATTTCGCGCGCGGGCTGGGTGCCGTCTGGGCCGGCGGCTCGGACGGCCCGCCGCCGGAACCGCTCGACGCCGCCCTGATCTTCGCGCCCGTGGGCGCGCTCGTGCCGGCCGCTCTTCGGGCCACGGGAAAAGGCGGAACCGTGGTCTGCGCCGGGATTCATATGAGCGACATCCCGAGCTTCCCTTACCGCATCCTGTGGGAGGAACGCGTGCTGCGCTCGGTCGCCAATCTGACGCGCCAGGATGGGGAGGAATTTCTTGCCATCGCCCAGCAGGTTCCGGTCCGTACCACGACGACCCCCTTCCCGCTCGCACAAGCCAACGAGGCCCTCGATCGGCTGCGCGAGGGGCGCATCGAGGGCGCGGCGGTCCTGGTTCCCTGAGGCGAGGCTCTCCTTCCCTGTCATTGCCGGGCTTGACCCACGGCTGTCCGGTTGAGGTTTCTCCGAGATTGTTTAGAGCGCGGACTTGGAACGCAGAATGCGCATCCAGGCTCGGTCGGGACACGGGACCGCGAAACTGTGTACGCCTCGTCATCGTCTCTGCCCCTCCCCCCTTGAGGGGGAGGTTAGGGTGGGGGGTGATCGAAGAACGCGATGACGACGGAGCCTTGCGCCACACGAGCTTGGCGAGCATCGAGTTCGTGGCTACCCCCCACCCCAGCCTCCCCC
>CAVOLB010000127.1:0-17715 GCA_963696655.1 uncultured Alphaproteobacteria bacterium | reverse complement strand
GGGGAGGTTAGGGTGGGGGGTGATCGAAGAACGCGATGACGACGGAGCCTTGCGCCACACGAGCTTGGCGAGCATCGAGTTCGTGGCTACCCCCCACCCCAGCCTCCCCCTCAAGGGGGGAGGGGAAGAAAGCGGAGCAACGAAATTCTCCTTCGATGGCGCCAACCGGACAGCCGTGGACTTGACCCGGCAATCCAGTCGCGTGAGTGGCGTTAGTCCAGCCCGAGCTTGCCGCGGAGCTGCGACAGATCTTCGGCCAGGGTGTTGACCGCGCCGGCGAGGACTTTGCGGTCCGCGTCGGTCAGCTTGTCATAGAGCTCGAATCCCTCGCCCTTCTTGTATTTCGCCAGCGTCGTCGCGAGCGTCTGGAAATTCTCCTCAACCTTCTTCACGAAGGCCGGGTCGTCCTTCTCGACCAGCGGGCGGAACAGCTCGAAGATCTTGCGCGAGCCGTCGAAGTTGGCCTGGAAGTCATAGAGGTCCGTATGGCTATAGCGGTCCTCTTCGCCCGAGATCTTCGTGGCCGCCACCTCCTCCATCAGCGCGGCGGCGCCGCCGACGACCTTGTCCGGCGGGAAGGTGAGCTCGGCGATGCGCTTGCTGAGCTCGTTCACGTCGGCCATCAGCTTGTCGGCGATCGGGCCCAGGTCCTTGGTGCTGTTCTGCGCCCAGAGCCCGTACTCGATGCGATGGAATCCCGGGAAACCCGGATCGGATTCGGCATGCTCGTAATCGTCGGCACGCGAATCGATCGCCACGTCGAGATCGCTGAACAGCTCGGCGACCGGCTCGATCGCCTCGTAGCTCATGCGGGCCGGGCCGAACAGCGCCTTGGCCTTCTCGATGTCGCCGGCTTTGACGGCGTCGGTGAAGGCCTTCGTGTCGGCCACCAGTTTCTGCAGCTTCTCGGACACATAGATCTTGTATTCGGAAACTGGGCCGACGAGATCCATCGGCGCCACGGCGGCGTGCGCGGATCCAGCCATGCTGCCCAGCGCCAGGGCAAGACCTGCGGCCATGAGAGGAAGGCGTAACGTCATATCGATAGCTCCTGTCTTCTGATGAGTTTCAGTTGCCGGGCTGTGCGGCCCCGGCAGCTTCGAGCAAGGTGCGGCCCAAGAAGTCCCTCTCATTGGCGACGCCGGGCAGGGTAAAGAAAAATCCGCCGCCGACTGGCTTGATGTATTCCTCGAGCGGCTCGCCGGCGAGCCGCTTCTGGACCGTGATGAACCCCTTCTCCAGGTCCGACTGATAGGCGATGAACAGCAGCCCCTGATCGAGCTGCCCCGACTTGGTGACGCCGTTCGAATAGTTGAAAGGCCGGCGCAGGATCAGATTGGCTTTCGATCCATGGGTGCGAGGATTGGCCATCCGGATATGCGCATCCAATGGCGTGACCTTGCCTTCCGGATCGCCCGCGTAATCGGGCAGGTCATGCTCGATCCCGCCCTGCATCGGCGCGCCGGTCCCCTTGTGGCGCCCGATGATGTTCTGCTGCTCCTGCAGCGGCGTGCGGTCCCAGCGCTCGACGAAGTTGCGGATGATGCGGACCGCCTGATAGCTGCCGTTCGTGGCCCAGCCCGGCTCGTCGCTGTCCGGTTGCACCCAGACGATGCGCTCCATCAGCTCGGAATCCTGCGGGCTGGGATTGGCCGAGCCGTCGCGGAAACCGAGGAAGTTGCGGGCGCTCTCCGCCGGCACGCCGGGCTTCACCGGCAAAGGCGGCACGGAGCCCTCCTGCTTCCAGCGCAGCAGCAGCAGATCGGGCAGCTTCTTCACGATGTCGCGCAGCGCATGGATGTTGGTATCGGCCGTGTTGGACGAGATCTGCAGCGAGAGATCGCCATGGCAGAGCGAGGCGTCGAGCGCGTCGTTGGGAAAGCTCGTCATCCGCACGAGGCGCGCCGGCTTGAGGCGCTTCAGCCCGAACCGGTCGTCGAACAGCGATGCGCCCACCGAGGCGGTGATGGTCAGATTGTCCGGGGGGACAATGGGCCCAAGGATGCCGTTGTCCGCCGGCGGCAGTTTCGGATCGAGCGACGGCGGCTCGCCGCCCTGGGTCAGGAAGGCGATCCGCTCGGTCAGCGTCTGGAACATCCGCACCAGATCGGCCGGCGTCCTCGCCAGCACGTCGAAGCTGGCGATCATGCCGTTGGTAGGCCGGTGCGTGACGATGCCCGACTGGCGCAGCCCATAGAAGGGCTGGCGCTCCTGGGTCTTGTCGCTGACCGGCGCGTTGGTGACGCTTTCGCTGTCGGCCGAGGCCGATTTCCCGGCCATCAGGCTGCCGGTGAGAGCGCCACCGGCAGCACCCAACCCGATCAGGACGCGGCGCCGGGTGGTCGAGGTGGGATCGGTCGACGTCGGTTTATTGGATTTGCGATCTTTCATCTCATCGCCTCCACGGGGTTCATTCCAATCCAAGAGCGGCATTGAGCTTCGCGATCTCCGCGGCGAGGGCGCGCAACTGGTCGGCGATCGCCGTCCGGTCCGCGCCGCTCAGCCGGTCGTAAGAGGGGTACTGGTCCTGTTGCTCGAAGCTGGCGAGCTTGGACAGGGTCGCGTCGAACTGCATGTCGAGGCTCTTGGCCAGATCCGGGTTGGCCTTCTCGGTCAAAGGCCGCAGCAGCGTCACGATCTTGCGGCTGCCCTCGACATTGGCCTGGAAATCCGCCAGATCGGTATGGCCGTAGCGATCCTCGTCGCCGGCGGCGGCGCTGTCGGCGGCCTTGTTCAGGACCCTCGCGGCGCTGGCCGCCAGGGTCTCCGGCGGAACCTGCAGCTCGCGAACCCGCTGCTGCAGCGCGATCACGTCGGCCAGGAGCTTGTCGGCGAAGGGGGCCAGGCCCTCGGTGCTGTGTTTGGCGAAGAGCCCGTATTCGAGCCGGTGGAAGCCGCTGAAAGCCGGATCCTCCTCCTGCTTCGCGAAATAAACCGCGCGCGCATTGATCGCCGTGTCGAGATCGGCGAAGCGGTCGGCCACCGGCTCGATATGTTTGTAGGAGAGGCGCGCCGGCTCGTAGAGCGTCTTGGCGAGCTCGACATCGCCGGCCTTGACGGCGTCGGTGAAGGACTGCGTCGCCGCGACCAGCGCGTTCGTCTCCAGGACGAGGAACACCTTATACTCGGCGAGCGGCCCGATGAAGGCGACCATCGAGGGCTTGGCCGCTTCGGCATCGGACGCGGCCGAGGGTGTCACATGGAGCTTGCCGCGCGGATTGCTGAGCAGGCCGCAGGTGATCTCATAGTCGCCGGGCAGGAGCTTGACCGTCATCGTCCGGCTGAGGCCCGGCGTGATGTTCTCGCGCTCCTCGACGACATAGACGCCGTCGAGAATCTCCCATTCCACGGTCCGGCTCGATTTGTTGACGATTTCGAAGCTGGTCGGGCCCGCGGGCACCGTGATCTCGTTGGGATCGCAGGTCGCGTCCCCGATGGTCACCGTCAAGGTACCGCCAGGCGTTGCCGAATGCTTGGCCGCCTGCGAGGCGACATAGAAAACGACGCCGGCGACGATCACCAGGAGGAGCGCGCCGACAATGGCGAGCTTCATCAGCGCCTGATGGGAGGGGCCGGAGGTCGGGGCAGAGGGCTTGGTCGCCATGGCGAGGGGGCTTTGGCTTTCCGTCAACGGTTCGGCTGGTTGGTGGGAATGACGGCCGGACGGACCATCGGTGGCGACAGGAAGAGGAACAGCGTGACCGCCAGGAACAGCAGGTAGGCGATGACCGCACCCAGGCTCGGCGCGTCCTGATAGCCGAAGAAGCCGGCGAAGATCGTGCCGAGCGGGCTGTCCATCGGCAGCGTGCCGCTCAGATCGAAGACGATGGACTGGAGATGGTTCCAGACGCCCGCTTCATGCAGCGAGCGCAGCGCGCCCGCGAGAATCCCCGCCGCAACGATGAGGACGAAGACGCCGGTCCAGCGGAAGAAGCGGCGCAGATCGAGCTTCACGCCGCCGATATAGATGCCGTAGCCGAGCGCGACGGCGACGACGACGCCCAGAAGCGCGCCCAGCGGCGCGGCGCCGCCGGCGCTCTGCTGGAAGATCGCCAGCAGGAAGAAGACCGATTCGACGCCCTCGCGCGCGACCGCGAAGAAGATCATGGCGATGAGGGCCCAGCCCTGCCCGCTGGTATGAGCGAGCGCCGCGTCGACCGAGGCATGGAGCGAGGCCTTGATCGAGCGCGAGACCTTGCGCATCCAGAACACCATCGAGGTCAGCACGACCACCGCGACGAAGCCGATGATCGCCTCGAACAGCTCCTGGATCTTCTGCGGGAACTCGGCGCTGGCGAATTGCAGGCCGGCACCGACGAAAAGGGACATGGCGACGGCGAGGAGAATTCCGATCCAGACCACCGGCATCCAGGCGCCCCGGCCGGTCTGTTTCAGGTAGCTCGCGATCAGGCCGACGATGAGCGCGGCCTCGATGCCCTCGCGCAGCATGATCAGAAATGGAATTAGCATTAAGAAGCACTCGCAACGCACAGGCAGAAAGCGCCCTCGGAATGAGCAGCGCCGGGCCCCCTGTCTTGGGAACGATAATCATTCGCACAGCCCGGCCGCAATGGGAAGGCGGCATAATTTCCCTTTTTATATCAAAAAGTTAATGCACCTCCTGAGGTGCGGGGGCTGCCCGGCGTCATGGCCGGCCTGAGAGTCGGCTCACGTCCTGACCGAAAGGCCGTTATCGACGAACAGCGTCTCGCCATTGATGAAGCTGGCATCCTCGCTCGCCAGAAACAGGACCGCGCGGGCGATCTCGACCGGCTCGCAGATGCGGCCCTGCATGTCGGTGATGTCGCTCTCGCTGACATTGACGCCATAGCCCCGCAACGCGTCGATCTCGCGAAGCCCGTGGCCGGTGCGAATGAAGCCGGGGCAGACCGCATTGCAGCGGATGTTCTGGTCGCGATATTCGGTGGCGATCGCCTTGGTGAAGACGTGGCAGGCGCCCTTGGTCGAGCAATAGGCGACTTCCATCGGCGTCGCCAGGATCGCCGACACCGACGAGGTGTTGACGACCACGCCCTTGCCCTTCTTCAGCATCCCCGGAATGACCGCGCGGGTCATGAAGAACATGGAATGGACGTTGATGTCGAAGAGCCGTTTCCATTCCGCGGTGGTGGTCTCGTGGAACGGTTTCACGATGGTGGTGCCGGCATGGTTATGCAGCACATCGACCGGCCCGAAGCGCTCGGCGGCCTGACGGACCGAGGCGGTGACGGCGTCCTCGCTCGACACATCGGCCTCGATCATCAGCGCCTGGGCACCGGACCCGGTGAGCTCGGCCGCCAGATCGCGCCCGACCTGCCCCAGGATATCGACGATCGTGACCTTGGCGCCCTCGGCCGCGAACAGCCGCGAGGCCTCGCCGCCCACGCCCGCGGCCCCACCCGAGACCAGCACATGGCGACCCTCGAAACGCTTGGAACCCATGACTTCGGAATTCTCCCCTGAATGAATGAAGGCGGACGCGACGGAGCCTCGCCGCGCCATCGGCCCACGCAAGAGACAACGCCGAAGGCGGACATGGCAAGAGCCAGCGCCCTATCGCCAAGCCTGTCATCGCCGGACTTGATCCGGCGATCCAGGGATACAGACGCACTGCCGGCCCACGCCTCGTCCGGGGCAAGGACTGGATTGCCGGGTCAGGCCCGGCAATGACAGGAGGAGGAAGTCCTGCCGCCGCTTGATCTAGCCCCGGCAATGACAAGAGAAGTACGCCCTGCCGCCGCTTGATCTGCCGCAGCCGCTGGGTCAGGTTCAGGTTTCATGGTCCGCCTCCCCACCACCGCCACGGCCCCCTTCTGCCCCTCCGAAGTCCGCGGCTCGATCTTCGTCGATCCGAGCCTCGCACTGTGGCGCCGGATGCTGCGCTTCGCCGGGCCGGGACTGCTCATCTCGGTCGGCTATATGGATCCCGGCAATTGGGCGACCGACATCGCGGCCGGTTCCCAGTTCGGCTACAGCCTGCTGTTCGTGGTGGTGCTGTCGAGCCTCGCCGCGATCCTGCTGCAGACCTTGTGCGTGCGCCTCGGCGTCGCGTCCGGCAAGGACCTGGCGCGGGCCTCGCGCGAGCGCTATCGCCCTGCGGTCTCCCACGCGATGTGGGTGCTGGCCGAGATCGCGATCATCGCCTGCGACGTCGCCGAGGTGCTCGGCTGCGCGCTCGCCTTGAAGCTCCTGCTGGGCGTCCCGCTCGCCTGGGGCGTGGCGCTGACGGGGCTGGACACGCTGATCGTGCTGGGCCTGCAGGGGCGCGGCTTCCGGCGGCTCGAGGCCATCGTCTTCGGGCTGATCGCCACCATCGCCCTCTGCTTCCTGGTCGAGCTGATCCTGGTCGGGCCTGATTTCGGGCTGATCCTCGCAGGATTGCTGCCTTCGGTTTCGGCCCTGGAACATAGCGACGCGCTCTATATCGCCATCGGCGTGCTGGGCGCCACGGTGATGCCGCACAATCTCTATCTCCATTCCTCGATCGTGCAGACCCGGCTCACCGGCGAGACCGTCGCCGCCAAGCGCGACGCGATCCGGCTCGCCACTTATGACGTGACCGGCTCGCTGCTGCTGGCCCTCCTCGTCAATGCCGCGATCCTGATCCTGGCGGCTGCGGCCTTCCACGAGACGGGCGCCACGACCGTCTCCGATATCGAGGATGCCTATCGCCTGCTCGAGCCGATCGCCAGCACGGCCATGGCGAGCCTGCTGTTCGGGATCGCCCTGCTCGCCTCCGGCCAGAGCTCGACCTTCACCGGCACCGTCGCCGGCCAGGTGATCATGGAGGGGTTCATCGATCTCAAGATCCCCTGCTATCAGCGCCGCCTGATCACGCGCGGGCTCGCCCTCGTCCCGGCGCTCGCCGGCGTGCTGATCATGGGCGAGCATTCGGTCGGACGCCTGCTGGTGCTAAGCCAGGTGGTCTTGAGCGCACAGCTGCCCTTCGCGATCTATCCGCTGATCCGCCTCACCAGCGACCGGAAGCTGATGGGTCCCTTCGCCAGCTCGCCGCCCCTGGCCGCGATCGCCTGGCTCCTGTTCGTCGCCATCACGTCCGCCAATCTGTGGCTGCTGCTGCAGACCTTCGGGTTGGCCTGACGACGCCGGACACGCCCTAAGTCGGCGAAGGCTCGGAGCGCCGGAGAACCAGGACCGAGCAGCTCGCATGCTGGGCGACGTGAGCGGCGTTCGGGCCGATCAGGTAGTCGCGCATCTCGGGCCGGTGCGATGCCATCACGATCAAATCGGCGCCGCAATCGCGCGCCGCATCGAGAATTTCGTGCCCGATGCTGCCCAGTCGAACCACTTCGTCCATCGCCTGGCCCTCGGCGCGGTGCGAGGCCACGATCTCGGTCAGCTTGCCCTTGGCGTCGGTCACCATCATCTCGAGCTGATAGCCCAGATGCACCCCCTCGAGCATGGCCTTCACATCGCGCACCACGGTCATGACCGTCAGCGCCGCCCCGCCCGCTCTGGCAAGCTCGATCGCTTGAGGCAGGGCGAACTGCCAGCTGCTGCGATGGGCGATGTCGATAGGCACGAGAATCGATTTGAACATCACAAGCCTCGTTGGATTCGAAGGACAGATCGGCTTTCAACGCAGTCGGATCGGCATCGGCATCCTGCCACCCGGGTGGCGGATCAGGAAGCCGACCAGGAGCGAGACAAGCCCGGCAGCGATGCCGCCCGCGATGGCAAGGCCCCAATCCACGAGATGCAGGGGTCGCAGATGCACCAGTGGCGCCAGTGCCGGCGTCTGCACGAGGAGAACGAGGCTGGCGAGACTGGCAAGGACCACGATGCGAGCGGTCCAGCCGCTGAGGGCGCTCAACGTCGCGGTGACGATGGCGCCGGCCACGACCAGCGCGACCAGCGCCATCGCTCGGGCATGCTCCACGTCGCCGCCGGCACCCAGCGCGAAATGATAGCCCAGCACAACGACGATCGTGATCGTCGCGCCGACGATGCCGATCGCCAGCCAAGATCCCAGGCCGAAGAACCGGGGCCGCCCGCCCCGCGCCACCGGCATCAGCTCCGCCGATGTCGGCAGCTCCTGGAAGACCAGGAGGGCCGTCGGGTGAATGATCAGCTCGAGCCAGACGATATGAATGGGGAGATAGAGCAGCGGATAGCCGGCGAGCGGGATGATCGCAGCGCTGAGGATGAGCGGGATATGCACCATCAACAGATAGGCGAAACTCAATTGCAGATTCCGGAAGAGCTGTCGGCCTTCCGCGATGGCCCGAACGATGGTGCGAAAATTGTCGTCCATCAGGACGATCGCGGCGACCTCCCGGGCGCTGCGCGTTCCCCGCTCGCCCATCGCGATCCCGATATCCGCAGCCTGCAGCGCCGGAACGTCGTTCACGCCGTCGCCCGTGACCGCGACGATCTCGCCGCAGGCCTGCAGCGCCCGCACGAGCTCGAGCTTCTGCGAGGGAACGACGCGCGCAAGCACGTCCGCATGGACCCATCGCGCGGTTTCGGAAGGATCGGCGCCGTCCTGCATCTCCTGCCCCGTCAGGACGACGGGCGCAGCCCCACCCAAGCCGATCTCGCGTGCAATCGCCTCGGCCGTGGCCGGATGATCGCCGGTGACCATGATCACGCGAATGCCGGCGGCCCGGCAGGCCTGGATGGCCTCCTTCACGCCTGCGCGCACCTGGTCTTCGAAGGCGAGCAGACCTTGGAACGAATATCCGCGATCGGGTTCCCCGCCCTGCCACCGCCCTTCGTCCAGGACCAGATCGGCGCAGGCAATCACCTTATGGCCGGTCGACGCGAAGCCGGCGACCTTCTCCCGCCAGGATTCTCCCTCGGTCCCGGCCAGGGAGCACATGCCGAGCACCGTTTCGGGAGCGCCCTTCATCACGGCGTGGCACCGCCCATCGGGCAGGCGAATGATGACCGTCTCGCGGCGCCGGTCTTCGGTGAAGGGAAATGTCGCCAAGCGCTGGGCTTCCGGAAAGCCCGCGGCCTCGACGAGCGCGATGTCGAGCGGATCCCCGCTGTCGCCGCGCGCGGCCAGCGCCGCCAGCTTTACCAGGCCGTCCGCCGCTCGCCCCGGCGCCGCCTCTTGATGCGCCAGGACCAGGCGCCCCTCGGTCAAGGTGCCGGTCTTGTCGGAACATATGCAAGTGACCCGGCCGATATTCTCGACGGCGACGGCCCGGCGCACCAAGGCCTGCCGCCGGGCAAGGCGATAGACGCCGACGCCAAGGAAGAATGTGAACACCACCGGGAATTCTTCCGGGAGAGCCGCCACGGCCAGAGTCACGGCGCTGAGGAAGGCGTCGACAAGCCCGTGCCCCTGAAGAAGCCTGATCGCCGCCAGAACGACGCACATGATGAGGGCCGCCACCAGCAGGATCGCCACCAGGCCGCCGACCGCCGTCTGCAAGGGGGTCTTGGCATGGGCGCCGGACAATGCCGAACGCACGATCTCGCCATAGAGCGTTTCGCCGCCAATGTGGGTCACGCGCAATCGCGCGTGACCGGTGAGCAGCCTTGTCCCCGCGAAGGCCCAATGCGCTTCTCGAACTCTGCCGCCTGTTGCCGCTTGCCAGTCGATCGGCTGCTTTCGGACCGGGTAGGCTTCGCCGGTGAGAGCGGATTCGTCGACCTGAATCTCCGCACCCGACACGACGAGTCCGTCGGCCGGGAAGAGCTCCCCGGGCCCCAGCAGGGCCAGATCGCCGGGAACGAGCTCCCGGGCCGGAATCTCCACGGCGACGCCGTCGCGCATTGCCGTGGCGCGGGCGGCAAGGCGGCTGCTCAACCCTTGGGTCGAGGCTTGGGTGCGGCGGTGGAGATAGGCGTCCATTCCGACGAGAGGAACCAGGGCGCCGAGCAGGATCGAGGCTTCGACGAGTTCGCCCAGAATCCCGAACAGCAGGCTGGTCCCCAGGAGAAACCAGATCATCGGATCGCGCAGGGTGTCGCGGACCAGATCGCGCCAGTTGGCGGGTGGCGTTTCGACGATGTCATTGAAGCCGTACAAACTGCGGCGCGCCGATATTTCGGCCGCGGTCAGGCCCTGATCGGATCCCCGCAGGTTGCCGAGGCGATCGGCAGGGATGGCGCGATTGGGCATGGCAGACGCGCCGCTCTCAGTGGCGAGCGATTTGAGACGGAGCAACGCCGGCAATAGGCACGACGTCGATCATGAGCCCGAATGTCCCTTCCCCGGCCGTGGATCGAGCCGCGATACTGCCACCGCTCAGGACAGTCCCGGAGGTACGCGAGCGGCGGCGGCAGACGGTGTCGATCGTCAGACTTACCCTTATCGGCAAAGGTTAGCCGAAGGCACCGAGGCAAGCGAGGCATTCTCCCCGGCTCCTATCATCCGGGTGAGAATCAGACGCAGGCGCGCCGTGGGTTCGCAGCGAGCGATAGCAGGGGCGCATCGACTTCATAGGCTGTCGGCATTTCCGCAGCCGGCAGCCCTCGCGTCATGGTGACCGTCGAAGGCCCCGTCGGACGCGGGGCTCACTTGGACGAGACGGAGTCACCCATGTTCACCCGCCCCATCGGATATCTATCGGCTGCGATTCTGGCCTTCGGGCTGCTGGGCTGTGCCCCGCAGCCGATGCCCGACGCCACAGCCGCAACCGCTCCCACGCCCGCGGCCAATGGGATCGTTGTCGCCAAGAGCGGCTATGCGATGGGCGAGACCCTCAGCCGCCTGAAACAGGACATTGCCGCCAAGGGGTTGATGTTCTTCCAGGAGGTCGATCAGTCGAAGCTCGCGACCGCGGCGGGCGTCGATCTGCGGCCTTCGACCCTGCTCGAGTTCGGCAATCCCGCATTGGGCGGCCAGTTCATGACCGCGAATCCGCAATCCGGCATCGATTGGCCCGTGCGGCTGCTGGTGTTCGAGGACAGGAACGGGCAGGTCTGGGTCGAGTATACCGACTTCGCCTATATCGCGAAGCGCCACGCCGTCACCGACCGCGATCCACAATTCAAGATGGCCTCGGAAGTCATTGCCTCGATCGCGTCGACCGTGGCGACGCCTTGACTGTCAGCCGGCGACCAAGATGAAACGCTCCGCCCTGTTCAATATTGGACATGCGGCTGTCGGCGCATGACTTATAGTGAGTACCCTCAGTCGCGGCTCCTCGCCAAGCTCAATGCGATCCCGTACTCTTCTGTTCTGTTTGTGTGGCCCGGGGAATAAACCGAGGCACGCCTGTTTCCACCACGGCGTTGAACCGGATGCTTGTCGTGATGCCGGCCCGACTTTCCTTCAGGGCGTCTTCGGGCCGTATCGAAAGCTCAAAATTCTCCTGGATACGGCGGGCCGTGATTGAGGTCGTCAGGAACGCGGTGCCGCGCTGTACAGCCCAGGCCAACGCAAGTTGCGCAGGGGTCTTGCCGACGCGCTTTGCGATCGCTGTGATGACCGGATCGTCCACCATTCTTGGTTCCCGGCTTTTGCTGGAATTGCGAGGCGCGTCATGGCTGATCCGCTCCCGGATATCATCGCCAAGGGCCTTACGGTCATCTTCTGCGGGATCAATCCCGGAATGACCGCAGCCGTCGCGGGGCATCATTTTGTCGCAAGGAGTAATCGCTTCTGGCGCGTGATCCATCTGGCCGGCTTCACGCCGGAGGAGATCCTTCCCGAGAACGACCGCATGATCCTGCAGCATCGATGTGGCCTGACAACGGTGGTGGAGCGGCCGACGGCGCGGGCGGAGGAACTGTCGGCGCGAGAATTCCCCGCCGCCGCCGCGCAATTTGAGCAAAAGATCACGCGCTATGCGCCGCGCTTCGTCGCTTTTCTCGGTAAAGCGGCCTATTCCGCCCTGTCCGATCGGCGAGACGTCGCCTGGGGATCTCAGCCAGCCGCTTTCGGCGGTGCCGCGGCGTGGGTGCTACCCAATCCCAGCGGGCGGAACCGGGCGTTCAGCCTGGATCAGCTCGTCGGCGCCTACCGCGAGCTCTATCGGGCCGCAAGCCAGAGCCAAGCGCCGACATAAATCGAAGAAAACCTACCGGCCTCCTGCCGGTGTCTCTAGCGATCACATCGGCGGCTTGATCCCGTTCTTGCCCGCCGAGATCGAGCGGGCGGTCAGGGTCCCGTCGTCATTCTCGACCGCGAAGATCATGACATGGACCCCGGGCATCAGCAGCGAGCGGTCGCCCGCCTCGATGTTCACCACCGGCATGTCGTCGGGGATCGCCACCTTCTGCTCGCCGTCCTTGTATTTGATCGTGATCGTCCGGCCGTTGCTGGTCACGAGCTCGCCGACGACGCCGTTGGTCATCGAGCTGTTGGGCGCGAGGTCCCAGGGGCGATGCCCGTCGCCGGCCCCAGCCATCTCCGGCGGAAAGACATGGACCTCGAGCGCCTTGAGCGTGCCGTCCGCCTGCGGCACGGCCGTGGCGCCGATATAGCGTCCCGGCTGGATGTCGGCGATCTTGGCGAGCGTGATGGCATGGACCGTGGTGTCCGGGTTCATCGTCACCGCGAGGTCCTCACCCTGATTGCTCTTGATCGTCAGCAGGTCGCCGGCCACCGCCTCGACCGTGCCGCGGATTCGGGTCGGCGGCGCATCCGCGGCCTGCGCCAGCGTCGCCAGGGCCAGCAGCGCGCTCGTCAGCAGCAGCGGCATCGCAAGGGCGCGCGCGAAAGGGAAGGATGAGAGCTTCATGCGGTCGTCTCCTGACAGGGGGACCCGGGCGACACAAATGCCGCGAGGACGTCTCTGTCGAGAGACTAGGCGCTGCTGCGATGGCGAGCGCCGAAATTATTGTTCACCCACGCATTTGTGAAACAGTAGGACGTCGTCTCCCGCCAGCGGCGCCTGTCAGCCCGAGACAGGTTCGAGCCGGTCGGCGCGGGTAGCTTCCCTTTCGCTGGGGGAGGAGGAAGCCGGATTCCCGCCACGGCTATATTGCCGCGGCGAGCAGCCCATGACCCGCTTGAAGGCCGTGCTGAAGGCGCTTTCGGATTCGTAGCCGAGCGACAAGGCGATGACGGAAACCGGATCGCCGGAATTCGCCAGCCTGTCCCCGGCCAGCAGCATTCGCCAGCGCGTCAGATAGTCCATGGGCGACGCGCCGACCGTCTCCTTGAATTTCAGGGCGAAGCTCGAGCGCGACATGCCGGCGCGCGCCGCCAGCGTCTGCAATGTCCAGCGATGCGCCGGATCCTCATGCATGGCGCCGATCGCAGCACTCATCTGCCTGTCCGCCAGGGCGAAGAGCCACCCGACCCCGCCTCTGAACCCCTCCGACAGATGCCGCCGCAGAGCCTGCACCAGCATCATATGCGCGAGGTGCTGGATGACCAGGAAGCCGCCCGGCTGCGGTTCGCGCAGCTCCTGCATCATCCGCTCCACGGACCAGCGCAGGGCCGCCCGATCCGGCTCGTTCCGCAGATGGACGATGGGCGGCAGCATCCGCAACAGGATGCCGGCATGATTGCCGCCAAGGACGAAGCGGCTGCTGACGAGAAAGCAATCCCCGCCGCCATTGCACGAGACGATGCCGCCATTGCGCGCGTTCGAGAAAATCTCGCGGGCATCGACACGCGTCGCCGTCATGTCGGTGGCGATGCGGAAGGGCCGCCCGCTCGGCATCAGGAAGCCATCCCCCGTCTCCAGGCGCACCGCGTCGGGAACGCCCTCCACGGACAGCCAGCACTGACCGGAAACCACGGCGCCGCATTTGATGCTGCCCTGCTGGTCGGCGAACTGGACCGACCAGTTTCCGCCGGCATCGAAACCGGCGGACATGTGGTTGCGCGGCTTCAGCAGCGACAGCACATCGGAGAGCGGGTCCATGAGCCATCCCGGACGATTGCGAAGATAATACGGACTTTACGGCATAGATCGTACCGCCTCAATCGCCTATGACGACGACACCGAGACCGCGAATGCGGTCACGGGTCATGGAACGAGAGGAAGGAGACGTCGCGATGCGTGTGTTCGTCACCGGTGCCACGGGCTTTGTCGGCTCTGCCGTGGTTCGGGAGCTCATTGACGCGGGCCATCAGGTGCTTGGGCTGGCTCGCTCGGAGGCAGCCGCCCAGGCTCTCAACGCCGCCGGCGCTGAAGCGCATCGGGGCGGTCTCGAAGACCTGGACAGCCTGCGCCGCGGTGCCGCCATGGCGGACGGCGTGATCCATACCGCCTTCATCCACGACTTCTCGAAGTTCAAGGCCAACTGCGAGATCGACAGGCACGCCATCGAGGCTCTCGGCGCCGCGCTCGCCGGCTCCTACCGCCCCTTGATCGTCACCTCCGGAACCGGGCTTCTGCGGCAAGACCGCCTCGCGACCGAAGACGATGTGCCTCCTTCCGAGGCGTCGATCCCCCGTGTCGCTTCGGAAGAGGCGGCGGCTGCGGTGGCGGCGCATGGCGGGCATGTATCGGTGGTGCGCCTGCCGCCCTCCGTCCATGGCGACGGCGATCACGGCTTCGTCCCGCTCCTGATCGGTATCGCGCGCGAGAAAGGCGTTTCGGCCTATGTGGGCGACGGGCTCAACCGCTGGGCCGCCGTGCATCGGCTCGATGCCGCCCCTCTCTTCAGATTAGCGCTCGAGAAGGGTTCCGCCAGCGCCCGCTATCACGGGGTCGCCGAAGAGGGCGTGCCGTTCCGCGACATCGCCGGCGTGATCGGCCGTCGCCTCGACCTGCCGGTCGTGAGCAAGCCTCCCGAGGAGGCCGCCGGCCACTTCGGCTGGTTCGCGCATTTCGCGGCCCTCGACAACCTGGCCTCGAGTCAGAAAACACGGGAGCGGCTCGGGTGGCAGCCGAAGCAGCGAGGGCTGATTTCCGATCTCGACCGGCCGCGTTATTTCGAAAGCTGAGCGAACCGCGTCCCTGCGGCGCAAGCTGAACTCGATAGCTTGCTTACGAGTAGCAGCTTCAATGTTACAGCGGGATATTGGGGTGGTGTCTCGGAATCCGACGCACCTGGAGCCGGCACAAAATCCGGGGTGGGGTTAGTTCCGCCGCAAGTCGGCGACAGCTATAATTATTCCTCGCGTCGGGGCAAAGTCGGAGGGAGCTGGTGCCGGTTGTCAGCGATCTGATCAGGGATCTGAACAGCATATATGGGGGTATCGCGGTGACGTTGGGTTTGGGCGTCTATTGCCTATTCTTCACCCGTCATATTCAACGTCGTGTACAGAAGTCGGCAACAAGGGGTATTAGGCGTCATATGGGACTCCACGCTTATGTGAGCTCCACCTCATATCTCGTCGTGACTCGTGTCATGGGCTTGGTGTGCTTGGCGACATCCGCGTTCTTGGTGTGGGTGGCTTTCAAGGCAGATTGAGAGTACTCAGCACTGCCATAAGGGCGGGCCCCACGATGTCCATGCAACGTAGAGGCGTGGATCGGCTACCGGGGGCGGTGATCTTTTAGCGTCAGCTCGCCCTACCGGGTCTGACTACCAGCGAAGCCTGCAACATGCGGCCAGGTGACGAGCTTCGTCCGGGCCCCAGGCGCCAACAGCGGCTACGGCAGTTCAGTCATCCGCAATTGGCCGATCTCGGTCGTCAGCATGGCCAATGCCTCTCCGTGACCCGGGCCTGCTCCGTGCCGAGCTCGAAGGTTTGGGCGAACGCAGGGTTCGCCGCCGCAAATAGGGGTAAAAAGAGAAAGGTGGCGGAGGGGATGGGATTCGAACCCACGATAGAGCTTTAGGGCCCTATAACGGTTTAGCAAACCGCCGCCTTCAGCCACTCGGCCACCCCTCCGCACGACGAGAGGTTTGCCCCGGTTAAGGGGCCACGGCGTATGCCGGTGCCGTCTTAGGGGGTCCCTTCCCCTTTGTCAATTTTTCCACGCATTTCCGCGGGTCTGGCCGGGGCCCCGCGGGCCATTTTCGTGCGCTTTCCGGTGGCGGCGGGCGGGAGCCGGAGGCCGGCCCCGAACCCGTCAATAGAAGGAATAGAGCGGCATCTCGAACACCGTCGAGACCGGGTCGTAATTGTAGAGATCGTCATAGGAACCCCGGCCGTCCTTGTTCTTGTCGGCCTTATTGAACTGGCTGTTGATCTGCTTGACCAGCTGGTCGCGATAGACCTCGGTGGCGCCCGGCGTGCCGCCGAGATCCCGGACCAGCCCCTTGTTGAACTCGGCGGAGCTGACAGTGCCGTCCTTGTCGGTGTCGTAGGCGGCGAAGGACGGAATGACCTCGTCGGTGGTGACGGTGCCGTCATGGTTCCGGTCGAGCGTCTGGCGCGCGGCCTCGATCTCGGCGGCGTCGATCTTGCCGTCATGGTTGGTGTCGAGCGTATCGAACTGGTGCAGGCCCGCCTGCAGCCACTCCTCCTGGGTCACGACATGGTCGTGATCGAGGTCGGCCTGAGTGAAGTTCGGATAGGAGGGCGGTTGTGCCAACTGCGGCGTGCTGCAGCCCGACAGCAGCAGCACCATACATCCCATGAACGCGGCCGCGCCCCGGCCGCCGCGTCGATCTTGCCTGGTCATCGCGATTGGTTCCCCTTTGCCCTGCCCCGCAGAATAGGGCAGCGGGCCCAAGACCGGCAATCCGGGTTTTTCGGGCCGCCTCCGGCGCCGCTCAATCGCCAGGACGCCTCAATCGAACGTCACCGGCGGCAGATACAGCAGCGTCGCGTTGGGCACGTTCTGGTACAGGTCGTCGTAGGAGACGGTGCCGTCGCCGTCCTTGTCGGCTTTCTTGAACTGGCGATTGAGCTGTTGGACCACCTGGTCGCGCTGGACGTCGGTGGCCCCCACCCCGCCGCCGAGATCCCGGACCAGCCCCTTGTCGAACTCATCGGCGCTGATGCGGCCGTCCTTGTCGGTGTCATAGGCCGCGACAGGCGGTGTCGCCTCGCCGGTGGCGAGCGGTTCGTCATGGGTCCGATCGATCGTCTGGCGCACGGCCTCGATCTCGGCAGCTTCCAGCTTGCCGTCATGGTTGGTGTCGAGCGCGTCATATTGCGCCAATCCGGCCTTTATCCATTCTTCCTGGGTCACGACATTGTTGTGATCCAGATCGGCCTGGGTGAAGTTGGGATAAGCGACCGACTGGGCGAGGCTCCGCGTGCCGGCGCCCGAGAGCAGCAATAGGGCTGCAAAGCCGATGCGTATCGTTCTTGACATGAAGACGCGTTCTCCTTGCCTGGTCATGATGGTCGCCCTCCGATCGTCGCGCGCAACCAGAAATAACCGGCGAGCGCCGAGACCAACGAGCCGCCAAATACGCCGAGCCGGATCGCCGTCGCATGGGCGAGATCGTCGAAGGCGAGCGATCCGATGAAGAGGCTCATGGTAAAGCCGATCCCGGCGAGCAGCGACACGCCATAGAACGCGGTCCAGCTCAGCCCCTCCGGCTTGCGGCACAATCCGACCCTGACCGCGAGCCAGCCGACGCCGAAGACGCCGATCTGCTTGCCGACGAAAAGGCCCAGCGCGATGCCGACAGATAAGCGCCGTCAGATCGGCGGCCGTGACGCCGGCGAAGGAGACGCCGGCATTGGCGAAGGCGAAGCTCGGCATGATGGCGAAGCTCACCCAGGGCAGCAGCATATGCTCGAGCCGCTCGAGCGGCGATTCCGCCTCGCCCGGCCCGGGCCTGCGCGGACCGGAATGAACATGGCGACGGCGACGCCGGCCAGCGTCGCATGCACGCCCGATTTGAGCAACGCCAAGACCCAGATGAAGACCCCGATCAGCAGATAGGGCGCCAGGCGCCACGCCGAGCCCATTGAGCGCCAAAAGCGCG
>CAVOLB010000126.1:0-55410 GCA_963696655.1 uncultured Alphaproteobacteria bacterium | reverse complement strand
GAACGGCCGGCACGATCGCCAACGGTTTCGGGGCTCAGACCAAGACGGTGCGCGTGATCGTGACCGCGGCCGCCTGCGTCAAGATCGCCAACAGCCCGACGGCGACGACCGCCGACATGTATATGGCGGCGAACGTCCCGGAATATTTTACCGTGACGCCGGGCCAGAAAGTGTCGGCCGTGCAGATCTCCGCGGGCGGAGACCTGCATGTGACCGAGATGGATCAGTAAGATGGCGCTGGCGAGTTATGCGGCCCTCAAGGCCTCGGTCGCGCGCCGGCTGGGCCGCGAGGGCGACGTCGCGCTCGAGAGCGAGCTCGACGACTATATCGACCTGGCGGAGGCGCGGTTCCAGCGCGAGCTGCGGCTGAGGGCCCAGGAGCAGCGGGCGACCGCGACGCTCGACCAGGCCTATCTGGACCTGCCCGCGGATTTCCTCGAGCTCCGCAACATCCAGCTCAATGCGGACCCGCTGGGCTCGCTCGACTGCGTGAGCCCGGAGATCATCGACCGGTCCTATCCGCAAGGCACGCCGGCGCAGCCGAGGGTCTATGCGATCCTGGGCAGCGCGCTGCAGCTCGCGCCGCCGCCGGACCAGGACTATCAGGTCGAGATCGACTACTGGAAGCGGTTCGAGGCGCTGTCCGACAGCGTCACGACCAACTGGCTCCTGGCGAACGCGCCCGACGTCTATCTGTTCGCGACCCTGGCG
This sequence comes from uncultured Alphaproteobacteria bacterium, assembly GCA_963696655.1. Lineage (GTDB taxonomy): Bacteria > Pseudomonadota > Alphaproteobacteria > Dongiales > Dongiaceae > Hypericibacter. The sequence continues at coordinate 54,699 of CAVOLB010000126.1, read as the reverse complement.
GAAGCGGCGCAGGCCACGGGCGACAGCGCGCTGTGGCAGGAATATGAGGCGCGGCTCGCCGCCGCCCTCGACAAGCTCAAGGTGTTCGACCGCCGCGCGTCCTACAGCGGCGCCACCCTGCGGGTGCGGCCGCGGCCGCAGGCCGTGGTGTGACGACACCCTTCGTCCATCAAGGAAGGAACTGCTCATGATGCCCAGTGCCGCCGGCTCGGTCACAGGTGGCGATATCCGAGCCGTGGTGACCGAGGGCCAACGCACGCCCGAGCAATGGGCGGCGATCGCGGCCGCCAAAATGATCCAGGTGGCCGATGGTGCACCCCCGGTGATCCGTGACCAAGCGCGTGCCTTCAAGGTGGCGCTGATGCGGGTCATGGCGAACTACATCCGGATGGCGGTCGAAGATGACCGCGCTTTCCTGGCTGCGAATTTCGAGCGCGGAGGCCACGCGGACCTGGCGCGCATCATCAGAAACCGATAGAGGGCCGAGGAACCGATCCATGGCGACGACGACCGCGCTTTGCACAAGCTTCAAGTCCGAGATCCTGACCAAGACCCATGGCCTGACCGCCGACACGATCAAGGCCGCTCTCATCAAGGCCTCGCCCACGGGTATCTATGGCGCCGCCTCGACCAACTATTCGAACATCACAGGCAATTCGGACGAGGTGTCAGGCACTGGCTACACGGCGGGCGGCGCCACGCTGTCCGGCGGCGCCGTCACCACATCGGGCACGACGGCTTTCGCCGACTGGTCGGATGTGAGCTGTGCACTGTTCGCACTCTTAGACGTTCAGGGCATCGCGGCGATTGGTGCTCTTGTTGCTGACACTGCGCAGCGAATAGCTATCGGAGGCGTCCAAGGAACAACAGCTTCAGCGTCGATGATCGCGGCTGTTAAACTTTTACTTTCTGGCGGCAATTTGGCGGGCCTCTCGGGTCAGCTAGCAGAGGAGATCGCAGTAGCTCTCATTGCGGTGGCAAAAGAGGCAGAGATTGGAGAGTTCGCGATTTCCGATGGATGGCTAAGGCTTGGCGCTGTCGGCGGTCTGTGGAACAAGGAAGTCTTCGATCCAGGAGCATGGAATGACGTGCCTAGTAGCTCTGCTCACTGGATTAGGTAACAGATGCCCGTGTCGTGTCCTAATGCTCCGCCACCTTCTCGCGCGCCATCTGATAGCGGAGGGCTGCCCAATCCTTTGACTCCTTCAGCAAGCGCCGGACCAGGAGCTGGCGGTTCTTGTCGAGGTCGGCGGCGCGCGGGTCCTTCGGGTTGTTGGCCAGCCACCAGGTGAGATCGTTGAGCATGAAATGGGCGTGGCCTATACGGGCCCAGGCCTTGCGCTCGCGGCTTCGCAGCTCCGCCGCGCTGTCGGCGACGTTCTGCAGCTGGACCGAGGGACTGCGGTTCTTGCCGTGATTGCGCCATTTGACGAGCGGCTCGGGCGTGAGCTCCAGGCCTCGCTTGAGGAGAGCCCTGAAGGAAACGATCTGATCGATCCGGCGGGTCGGGGGATCGGGTTCCGGGAAGTCGCGAAAGAGCTCCATCCGCCAGGCCAGGATCGCGCCCAGCTGGGCCGGATTGCGGCCGACGCGGAGGACCTCCTCCAGCGACGGTTTTTCGTTGGGCCGAAATTTGAGGCCCTTCTCGCGCCCGGCCGCGTCGATCTCGATCGCGTTGCAGGCGACGGCGGCGAGATCGTGTTCGATCAGTTGGGCGACCTGCTTCTCGACCCGGTCCTGCATGAAGATGTCGTCGCCATGACCGAGGACGACAAACTCGGTTTCGACCAGCGGCAGGAGATCGCGCACATGGCCGATGGCGATGTTCCTCTCGTTCCGATTGACCACCACCCGGTGTGGGCCGCGATAGGCGGCCACCAGACGCTCGATCCGCGGCAAGGTGTCGTCGGTCGAGCAATCGTCCGAGATGACGATCGTCAGTGCCGGGTAGGTCTGGGCGAGCGCGCTTTCGACCGACGCCTCGATGAATTCGGGCTGGTTGTAGGCCGTGAGAAGAAAGGTGACGGGCGGGTTCATGGGCCTGGAGGCTAAAGGGCCGACTCGCGGCACTCAAGCGATTGCGGAGGCAGGAGCTCGGTCTTGCTAGGACATTGATCCGGCTCGGGGACCGGGCGCTCAAGACGCTGCATCGGAAAAATGGTAAAAAGCCGCCCTCTGCGGAGGGGAGCGGTCGAGATGGCAGTCCCGAGTTCCATTGCCCGCTGGCGCCTGTTTGCGGCAGTCGCGTTTCTGGCGTTCTGGCCCGGTCTCGCTGCCTTCGCCCAGGACACAGGCGAGGTCTTCTCCAGCAGCGGCGGCGGGCGGAGCTGCGGTTCTCCCGGCTACAGCTACAACATGAGCAAGGTCGAGGATGCGGCCAAGGGATATCCCAACAGCCGGATCCTGATCCTGACGCCGCAGGAGAAGCGCAACCTCGAGGACAATCTGGCGGCGCAGGACCCGCGCAGCGGTGCCCCGATCGTGCAAATGGCGCCCTGCTTCAATTGCAGCCAGGAGTACGAGGCCTGTATCCTCTTCAGCCGCGACGGGCCGATCCCCGGCGGCGACGAGTTCGGCAGCAACACGCCGCCGTCGCCGGGCGGCGACGCGTATGGCAGCAATGGCGGCACGACGCCGCCGACCTCCGGCACCGACGAGGAGCCCGATCCCAACGGCCCGCTGGGGCCGGTGCTCTACGGCGCCTGTCCGGCCGATTACGCGAACATGGACAAGCCGGGCCTCAGCCCCGAGATGCATTACGCGCTGGGCTTCTCGCAGGCCGCGCGCAAATGCGTGGCGGATACGGCCACGATCTGGAATCTGGGACTGGCAGCTGCCGCGCAGAAGTTCAAGGTCATCGGGGCCATCCTGATCGTGGCGGTGGCCCCTCAGGTCATCGACGGCGTGCTGCATCCGCCGGGCGCGTCGACCAATCCCGACCCCTATCTGCAAGGTCGCGAGGAGGGGAAGCGGCTCTGCGAATGGGGCCTCAAGGTCTCGCCGGTGCTGGTGGCGCGCTGCCCGGCCAAGACGCCGGCGAAGGCGCTGACCTGCACGGCGGCCCAGGCGCAGAATGGCTACGGGGTTGCCGCGCGCGAGATCCAGGCGAATGCGCCGACGCGCACGGACTGCTTCCCCTGCAGCCTCGCCTGGCTGTTCGGCGAGCATTACACCCCGCCGGCCAGCGGCAAATATTGGGAGCTCTGGACCGACATCATCCCGCTGCTGAAGCAGCGCTACGGCGACCTGATCCCCCAGGGTCCGGAGCTGCCCTGCTGGCGCCAGCTCGCCCAGTCCAAGGGCATCCCGGGCTCGATGTCGCCGACCGCGATCGAGCAGGAGATGCTGGCCGCGGGCGACGGGGCCAAGGGCGTGATGCTGTGGAAGGGACCGGGCGAGGAAGCCGGTCATGTGATCGGCGTCAAGACCGTGGGGAAGGAGGTCCAGTTCTGGGACGAGCAGCAGCTGATGGACGGGAAGTTCTGGTTCCCGACGCTCGAGGGGAAGTGGATCACGTTCTATAGGGTGCAGTGACGAGCGCGTCAGCCGCTAGTTCGTATCGATCCGGGCGAAGGCCTGGGCCAGCCATTGGGCCCGCCGCTCCAGGAACTCGACCCGCAGGGGATCGGGCTTGCTGTCCACCACCCAATAGGGATTGGTGTTGATCTCCCAGACCTGGAGCCGGCCCTTGCGGAAGCCGTAATCGATCCTGCCATAGTCGATGCGCGCCATGGCGAAGATCTCGCGCAGCGCCTGCTCGTGCGGGTTCTTCTCGAAATAGCGCAGCTCCTCGGCGGCGGTCTCGGCATTGACGATCGCGTCGGTCGAATGCTTCACGATGGGCTTGCGCGAGACATAGAGATGGAAGGGCTTGATCTCGCCGCCGACGATGGCCGCGCCATATTTGCGGACGATGCCATGGGCGTCGCGCGTATCGCAGAACTCGACCGTCAGCAGGGTATCGCGCGCGATCGGCTGGCGCTGAATCGCCTCGAGCTCTCGGTCATACTCCTCGGGACTCATCAGCATGCCCGACAAGGCGCCGTCATGCTCGCTCTCGCGGCGGATGAAGACGGGATAGCGCGACGGACGCCGGATCTCATCCAGCCGGTAGATGTTGAACTGGTTCATGCCGGCTTCGTAGAGGGTGCGCAGCAGCTCGTAGCGGCGCAGCGCCCGCACCGGATGGTTGAGCAGCCGGTTGCCGCCGGCGGCCTCGAGCCGCTCCCAGTCCTTGGCGAGCCCGCCCAGCCGCGGGGGCGGCACGCGCTCGAGATCGGTGAAGACATAGGTGGCCGGGCCCTCGATCCCGGCGCGGATGTCGCTCAGATAGGTCGAATAGGTCGAAGGCGCGATCCGTGCCGTCTGGCGATGGCCGTCGACCTTGAGGAATTGTCGGATCGGGAAGGTGCCGCGCTGGGTGGAGAGAAGACGGATCATCGGGCCCGGTGGTCGGATCTCGCCAGGCTCGACCGCAAGCCAGCGCAAGACCGCACTCTAGGACAGGTCCCCGAACCGGGGCAATGAAGGGGAGACGGCATGATTCCGGTTGGCGAGTTCCTGCCCGACGGCCCGGCCCTCGGCAGCCCCGGCGCCACCGAGGCGAAGAACGTGATCCCGGCGGCGAATTCCTACCGGCCTCTGAAGACGTTGATGGCGTCGGGCACGGCCGCCTCCGGCAGCCGCATCCAAGGCGCGATCACGCTGCGGTCGACCGATCTGACGGTCAAGTCCTACGCCGGGGATGCGACCCAGCTCTATGGTTTCGACGGCGCGGCATGGACGGACTTCAGCCGGACCTCCGGCGGCGCCTACAGCACGCCGGCCCAAGGGCTCTGGCGCTTCGCCCAGTTCGGCGATGTCTGCCTGGCGGTCAACGGCTCGGACGCGGTGCAGTCGATCGCGATGGGCGCCGGCGCGAATTTCGCGGCCCAGGACGGCTCGCCGCCCGCCGGTGCGCGCTATATCGCGGTGGCGCGCGACGTGGTGGCGCTGGGGCGCGACGGCTCGAACTCGAACCGGGTGAGCTGGTGCGATGTCGAGAACCTGGACTGGACCAGCGGCGCCGCCGATTTCCAGGACATGCCCGATGGCGGGCAGATCCTGGGCATCTTCGGCGGCGACAATCTGGTGGTGCTGCAGGAGCGCTGCATCCGGTTGGGCATCCGCACCGACTATCCGCTGACCTTCACCTTCGACAAGATCAGCCAGGACAAGGGCTGCCTGGCCGAATGGGCATCGGCGCAGTTCGAGAACCTGCTCTTCTTCCTCGCCCATGACGGGTTCTATCTGCTGGCGGGCGGGCAGCAGCTGCAGCCGATCGGCACCGAGAAAGTCGACCGGTTCTTCTTCGAGCATCCCGAGCATGGGGTCGATCTCAACAGCCTGCATCGGGTGACGGGCGCGGTCGATCCGGTCAACAAGCTCTATATCGTGAGCTATCCGTCCGTGGGCGGCGGCACGGGGCAGCCCGACAAGGCGCTGATCTATCACTGGCAGCTCGGGCGCTGGTCGCGGGCCGAGTTCGCCTGCGACCTGGTCCTGTCGGCGATGGTCCAGTCCTCCTGGAACCTCGACAACATCGACATGCTGATCGGCAATCTCGACGCGACCAGCCTGTCGCTCGACGATGCCGCCTTTACCGGCTCGGGCCGGCTGTTCCTCGCCGCCTTCACGCCGAGCCATGAGCTGGGCTTTTTCAATGGCGGCAGCATGGCCGCCACCGTCGAGACCGGCGAGACCCAGATCACGCCGGGCCGCCGCTCCTTGGTGACGGGCGTCCGCCCGCTGGTGGATGGGGCCGCGGCCTCGGTCGCGCTCGGCGCGCGCAACCGGCTGAGCGATCCGGTCGCCTGGAGCCCGGCGGTCGCCATGAACGACAACGGCCTCTGCCCGGCACGGCGGAATGCGCGGTTCCATCGGGCGCGGATCGCGATCGATGAAGGCGCGGACTACGCGCACATCCTGGGCGTCGAGCCCGAGTTCAAACCGGGCGGGACGCGATGACCACCGTCTTCAAGCCGCTGCCGCCGCCGGTCGGATCGGGCGGCGAGGCCGGGCTGTGGGCCTATCTTGCGCGCGACCATGAGGTGATCCGCGGCATTCTCGCGGGCAAGCCCAATTGCGCCGCGTCGATCACGCTGGCGACTGGCACGACGACCACGAGCCTGACCGATCCCCGCATCGGCGCGGAGAGCGTGATCCTGTTCATGCCGATCACGGCCAATGCGGCCGGCGCAATGGCGAACCTCCATGTCTCCGCGCGATCCCAGAGCGCAGCAACGCTCACGCCCAGCAAGCGCGACGACCGACCGGATCTTTGGCGTCGCCATCATCGGTTACCCATATGCCAGCACCACCTCGCGGACTCTTTCATATGCTCGCCCTGCGGCCATCGGTCCCCGGTGGTCTGTTTGGATATTTCGAGAAGAAAGCGAATTCGCATTCGGGCTCACCGACCGTATCCCGCAACGAGCCGCTTACCTTCCTCTATCGGCAACTCTGGCAGAAGGACAACAGGCCAAGCCGACTGAGTGCAACCGACAAGCTCGGCCGGGCTTTGCAGGGAACAGCCAATGACATTCAATCGGGCGCCGACTTTCTACTCCGCAACGTTCTGCCTGGTTCCAGCGACGCGCAGGCCGCCATCGACGCTTGGAGCTACTCGGGAGCCGGGTTAAACGATCTTCAAAGGGGCGATTGGCTAAACGCCGGCGGTGATTTCTCGAACATGGCGCTGGCCGAGATCGGCGTCTTGCCCTTTATCCCGAACCTGGCGGGAATGACACGGGCAGTTCGCGAACTGCCTGGAATTGGCACGTTAGGCCCAGCCTCATTCAAGGCGCTCAAGATGGAGACGACCATAAATCCCAATAGCCTTGTCTACCGGAATCCCAACATAGATCAACTTCGAGCGCTGATCGGTCGGGACCAATGGAAGACAGTGCGGTATGCCAAGACGTCGGACGGCAATGTCTTTGTTTGGCCCGCCGGCGATGCGGAACACAACGAAATGCTCATGCGACTCGGCCATGATAGGGCGGTCGAACGGGGCATGTTTCTGATGGACGATGACGGCGCAATGTCGATCTTCAAGAATCCCGAAGAATAGCCGCGGCCAATCGCTCCTGGGCAATCCTAAGATTTTCCTCAAGCAGTGTCAGATGCCTGGCATTCCTTGCATGGAGGTCGGAGGCGTTCGGCCAGCGTGCGTCGATCTCCAGTTTCCGATGCATGAATCGCAATTGCTGTTCCGCCTGCTTAACTTCGCTGCGCAGCCGTTCTACATCGTCCACTGTTCCACCTATCAGATGCAATGCGACTTCTGTGTTGGCCCATTGGGTTGATTGGGCACCACCCCAACGGCGCCTATTTCAACTACAGCTTCGGCCTAGATCCGGGACAGCCTTATTACAGCAACCAGGGCTCCGTCTATGCAGGCAAAAGAAGGCGCGGCGAAATTTACGATTACTACGCGGTCCCCCAGCATGTACGGCCTTACATCGAAGCGGAGCTGATGGCCCAGGACGGCAAGCTGGGAGACTACAACCTTTTCACGAATAACTTTAGAAATTTTACTAACAATACGATAGAATATCTCGGACAAAAATACAACCTGAAGCCAGCGCCAGCTCCCTCTCGAACGCCGACGCCGTCGGGGACCTATCCGGTTCCTTCGGCCGCGGCGGGCGATACGCTGGTTGGCGCGTCCTCGCCGGGACCGAGGCGGAAGAGATAGGCGGCGAATAGAGGCACGCTTTAAGGAAGAGAGACCGGACAGTGATCCTCACGACACCCCGAGCTGCGGTCTGAGCGATGACGCAATCCTTCAGAAGGCTGCCTCGGTGGCTCCGCATTTCGCTGGCTTCCTTCGTGGTGACGTTCGGCCTATTGACGGTCCTCTATGGCGGGCAGGCGTGGTACGCCAACCAGCTGCCGCCTGCGAACAAGTCGGCCTGGTTTCAAAACGCGAAGGCAGCCGATGAATATTCGGAGGAGGGCGCGTGGCAACTCGATTTCGACGGCGATGCGACCGTTCCGCTCTATCTCATCAAGGACGGCGAACTTTATTTGAAACTTCAAGCGACACTGCCGAAATACGGGCTTTACATGGAAATCGACCTTCCGCGCTGGGACGCCGCCATGTTGGCAGAACTGATCGTGTTGCATCCTGAGCTGCGGCCGATGTTGCCCGAACCGGATGCGCCCGATGGCAGCATTCGCGGGTTCCACACTTGGCCGCCGCAAACCGCAGGCTAGATCACGCCTATCGAAATGCCAGCGGGTGAGCTCGTATTCTGGTCCATTCTGTTGGGTGTGGCCCTCGCCTTCCTGACTTATACGGGGGCTGGTGCTCTGGGGCCGCATCGCGAAGCCTGGGGAGCAGGGGGCTTGTTCGTCGGCGCCGCCGCCGCCGACATTGCAGCTCCGGAAATCAAGTTCGAAACCAGTTTCGAACCCTATGCACGGGTTCCCCTCTATCTCGTCGAGGATGGGCGGCTTTATCTGCGGTTACAGATCTCCCAGACCTTCTTTCTATTCGATGTCAGGGTCGATCCCATGCAGTGGGATGCCGCGATGCTGGCGGAGCTGGTCCGCCAGCATCCCGAGTTGCGGGCGTTGCTGCCCGATCCCGCCGCGCCCGGAGGTGGTATCCGATGAATCCATCCCTGGCCGGAACAAGACGCACCAAAGCCGTAGGGCCTTTGGGCTTCGACGCGCGTCATTATTTCGCGAACCGCGGACACCGATCAACAAGAGCGACGGCTGATCACATCTGCCCGACGTCGAGCCCGAGTTCAGACCGAGTGAGATGCGATGACCACCGTCTTCAAGCCGCTGCTGCCGCCGGTCGGATCGGGCGGCGAGGCCGGGCTGTGGGCCTATCTTGCGCGCGACCATGAGGTGATCCCCGGCATTCTCGCGGGCAAGCTCAATTGCACCGCGTCGATCACGCTGGCGACTGGCACGACGACCACGAGCTTGACTGATCCCCGCATCGGCGCAGAGAGCGTGATCCTGGTCATGGCGACGACAGCGAACGCGGCTGGCGCGATGAACAATCTTCATTTGAGCGGTCGCGCCCAAGGCACCGCTACGCTTACGCATAGCAACACAGCGACGACCGACCGGATCTTTGGCGTCGCCATCATCGGGTAGCCACATGTCAGCACCGCCTCGCGGACTGTTCGATATCCTCGCGCCGCAACGGCCAGAAACGGGACCGCCGCGCGGATCGCTCGCCGGCGATGTCTCGCCAGCAACGGCTGCCCCCGTGCGGGCGTCGGCGTCCGACAGGGCAAGAGCTCGTTTTGCGGGAATCGAGAAGGTCCTCGCGGCGCAGAAGGTTCTGTCGGAAACGCCCTTCGGGCTGAGAACGCTGCGGCCTCTTCTCGAGCATGGCATGCCGCCCTATTCCGAAGCGACCTATGCGGCAGGGAAAGCGCTCCTCGACCTCGGCAACCAGGCGCCACCAAGCCATAGCAGCAATGTCGAGGTCGGCGGACGGCCAGAGGGATGGAGCTGCACCGCCAACGGCGGCATGGTGAGCTGCTCGGTGCCCGGCTTCGGTGCCTTTCCCTCCTTTCCGCAGCCGGAAGGCTGGCCGGATTACGTCAGCTCCGAAAGTGCCGGTGCGCATTTCTATGACGAAAAGGTCGCAGCGCCCAGCACCGCTGGCTTGATGCAGGCGATCATCGCCAATCCGACCCCGGGCACGAGCCATGACGCCACGCCGCAAGGGTCTTACAACGACGCCACGCCTGGGGTGCCCGGCGACGACCCGCATGCCGCTGTGAGCCCCGTCGATTCCTATGTCCTGCCGATGCCCGGCACGGGCCGAATGGCGGTGATGAATGTCACACGCAACGGCCATGCGCTCTGGCCCGGTGTCGTGTTTCGCATCATCGAGCCGACGGGCAACGGCGGGGGTATCGTGCATAATATCGGCATCGGCGCCGGCGCCCTGCAGAAACCCGATACCTACAGCGCCGGCCTGATCAGGAGCATCTGGGCGCCGCAGACGAACGACATCATCGAGCAGCTTTTCGGACGAGCGACCCGCTGAGGCGGTACTCGCGGACGCTGGCGGCGAAGCGCCGGGATGTCGCGACCGGGCGCGCGATCCGGAGCCAATCGGGGGCCACCGCCCCGGCAATGGGCTGTTTCTCTTGCTGCTGCGGCGGCGCCGGGTCGCAAGGCTGCCCCGAACGCTTGACGGAAGACGGCAACAGTGCAACTTTAGATAGTGATAGGCGGCGTCGTTGCCAGCGGCTCGGCGTGGCAGGCCGCTCGACGCGAAGGGACAGGATCATGGACAGGGCGGCGCGTTCGGGGTTAGCGATGGTGCTGGTCGCACCGCTTCCCTATGTGGCGCTCCAGCTGATCCACGCTAACGACATGCTGCCGCCGACCTCGTTGATCGGGGCGCTGTGGATGCTGCTCCTGTCGGCGCTGCTCGGCTATCCGGCCGTGGCCCTGATCGGCGTCCCCGTCCATCTGTTCCTGCTGAAGCGCGGATGGACCCATATTTTCATCTATGCCCTGCTGGCGGCGGCGGTCACCTTCGGATTCCAACGTCTCCTCACCGGCTTCACGCGCACGAGCTGGACCTTCCTCCAGGACAAGACGGAGGTCGGCGTCTACAGCGTGATCGGCGGCGCGCTGTTCTGGCTCATCGCGCGGCCGGACCGTCCCGACAAACCGAGGGCATGACAGCTGGAGGCTTCGCCGAACGTTGCGCTGTTATCGACGAGGACGAAGACCGAACCGCCAGCGTTGGGCTCCCCGAAGCCATAGACTGCGAAACGCGATCGCCAGGATCTCTTCTTGGGATTGTGATCTCTATGGTGTGTCAATGTTACACAACCGTACGAGGAATTAAATATTATGATGGCCCGCATTGGCGGCGGACTCGTTGCGTCGGTCTGCTCGGCGATGGTCCAGTCCTCCTGGAACCCTGACGATATCGACAGGCTGATCGGCAATCAAACCGCTGCCGCAGCCTGTCGGACCAGTGGTGAGCCCGGCCGAGCGACCCCCGTTGCCGAGGCCTCGGCATGTCGCCATGAACGATAACGGTCTCTGCCCGGCGCGGCAGGATGCGCGGTTCCACCGGGCGCGGATCGCGATCGATGAAGGCGCGGATTACGCGCACATCCTGGGCGTCGAGCCCGAGCTCAAACCGGGCGGAACGCGATGACCACCGTTTTCAAGCCGCTGCCGCCGCCGGTTGGATCGGGCGGCGAGGCCGGGCTATGGGCCTATCTTGCGCGCGTCCGTGACGTGTTGCGCGGTGTCCAGGCCGGCAAGCTGAACTGCACGACGACGGTCACGCTCCGGGCGAGCCAAACGACGACGACGCTCACCGATGCTCGCATCGGTCCCGAAAGCTGGATCGGGCTGGTGCCGCTGACTGCGAACGCCTCGACCGCCGAGAAGGCGGGCGTCTATGTCTCGGCGCGCGCCGAGGGTTCCGCGACACTGACGCACGCCAGCTCGGCCGATACCGGCCAGGATTTTTCCGTCGCCATTCTGGGTTGAGCCGATGCCGCCCTCTGGATTGCTCGAATATCTTGCCGCTCGGAGCGGAACGCCGGAATCGGGCGGCCCTACATCGAAGCGGAGTTGATGGCCCAGGACGACAAGCCGGGAGACTACAACCTTCTCACGAATAACTGTCGCCACTTCTCGAAAAACACGCTAGAATATCTCGTAAGAAAATACAACCTTAAGCTGGCGCCGACTCCCGCTCGAACGCCGACGCCATCGGGGACCTACCCGGTTCCTTCGGCCGCGGCGGGCGATCCGCTGGTCGACGCGTCCTCGCCGGGACTGAGGCGGAAGAGATAGGCGGCGAACAGAGACATGCTTCAAGGAAGAGAGACGGGAACAGTGATCCTCATGATACTCGGGGCTGCGGCCTGAGCGATGACGCAGTTCTTCGAAAGGCTGCCTCGGTGGCTCCGGATTTCGCTGGCTTCGTTCGCCGTGACGTTCGCCCTGTTGACGATCCTCCATGGCGGGCTGGTGTGGTCCGCCAGCCGGCTGCCGCCCGAGAGCAAGTCGGCGTGGTTTCAAAACGTGAAGGCAGCCAGTGAATATTCAGAGGAGGGCGAGTGGCAGCTCGATTTCGACGGCGATGCGACCGTCCCGCTTTATCTCATCAAGGACGGCGAACTCTATTTGAAGCTTCAAGCGACACAGCCGAAATACGGGCTTTACATGGAAATCGACATTCCGCACTGGGATGCCGCCATGTTGGCCGAGCTGATCGTGTTGCATCCCGAGCTGCGGTTGATGTTGCCCAAACCGGACGCGCCCGATGGCGGCATCCGCTGGTTCCGCACCTGGCCACCGCAAACCGCAGGCTAGACCATGCCTATCGAAAGGCCAGCGGGTGAGCTCGTATTCTGGTCCATTTTGTTGGGTGTGGTTCTCGCCTTCCTGACGTCCTACGCGGGCTTAGAGCTTTGGGGTCGCATCGCGCAGCGCGGGGATCAAGAAGTCTTGTTCGTCAGCGTCGACGCCGCCGACGGTACAGCTCCGAAAAGCAGGTTCGAGACTGGCTTCGACCCCTATGCACGGGTCCCCCTCTATCTCGTCGAGGACGGCCGGCTTTATCTGCGGCCACAGACTTCCCAGGCCTTCCCACTGTTCGATGTCAGGGTCGATGCCATGCAGTGGAATGCCGCGATGCTGACCGAGCTGGTCCGCCAGCATCCGGAGCTGCGAGCGCTGCTGCCCGATCCCGATGTGCCCGGGGGCGGTATCCAATGGCTCCGCCCTTCGCCGAGGCAAGCCGTGCCAAAGCCATAAGGTCTTAAGGCGTCGAGCCCGAGTTCAAATCGGGCGGGACGCGATGACCGCGATCTTCAAGCCATTGCTGCTGCCGGTGGGTGTGAACCCGCGCCGCTGCCAGGTGAGCAAACTCGGACATTTTCCGCCGGTCTGAAGGACCGCTCGCACCTCTACATGAAGGGATCCATCATGCGTCAGAACGCACCCTGCGAAGGGCGGCGCGATCGCGACTATGTTCGACTGCTGGCCTCGCAAGGCCGCCGCGGCGACACGCTGGTCGCGCATATATCGCCGCTGGAAGCGGCCATTCTGCAGCTTCTCGGCGGATCGGGCACGATCAACCCGAAGACCGGCCTGCCGGAATTCTGGGGCCTGGGCGGCGGCGTCTCCAGTGGTGGTCACGGCGATGCCGGCGATGGCACCGGAGGCGCCGCGAGCGGCAATGGCGCCGGCGGCAAAGGCTCTCGCAACGACAGCAAGCAGGGCACGGCCGCGGTCAACGCGAAACAGGGCGGCCTCGGTCAGGGTATAGGGACCGGGACCAGGGACAATGGCCTCAGTCAGGCCGATATAGACAAGATGGTGACGGGCGGCGATTTCTCCTCGCCCGGCTTCGGCATCAAGCGGGGCGTAACCGGCGATGCAACTCTTGGCCACGATCCCTATGGGCGCAGTCTTTTTGATGTTCTCGTGGATATCGGAAGCGGCGCTCTAAAGGGTGCCAGCCTTGGCGGCACTATCGGCAGCCTTGGAGGCCCTGCAGGAACAGCCATTGGTACCGTGCTTGGTGCTGTGGGCGGAGGCGCCTACAAAGGCATCACCGGAGGCTCGGATTTGGGTAGCGGCGTGACGCGCGGCCAGAATGCCGGAGCACCTGAGAAGGACAGCGCGGGCGGTTCGGATTCCGGCTCAAACCAAGGCGGCCTTGGTGCGAGTGGTGGTCGCGGCGATAGCGGCGGCTTGCCGGCCATCAATACCGCGGTTACCCAGAATGCCCAACAGGCGAATGCCGGCGGCGGCCTGCTCGCGCCGTTGAACCCAGTCCCACCGACGACGGCGCCGACAAGCCCAACGCTGCCGATCGGACTGCTCCAATATCTCGCGCAGAATCCGGGACTGCTCCAGGGGCTCACCGCCAACACCCGCTTCGGCACGGGTGCCGTCGCTCCCATTCGTTATGGCCAGCCCTACGCGTGACCTGCCTCGTCGGAGTTCCGCCGGAAAACGTCGACCAGGTCTGGCCGCTGATCGAGCAGCGTCTCGAGGAAGCCTGCCTGACCTCGCGAGGCAAGGAGAAGGCGTTCGACATCCGGCGTTCCGCCCGTCACGGCGAGAAACAGATCTGGGTGGTCTGGGACGAGGACGCGAAAGACGTCCTCGCCGTCGTCGTGACCGAGCTCGCCGTCTATCCGCGCAAGATGGTCTGCCATATCCAGATCTGCATCGGCGACGAGCGGGAGCGCTGGCAGCATCACATCGCGATCATCGAGGATTGGGCGAGGCAGAAGGGCTGCCGCGGCATGTCGCTGGTGGCGCGTCCAGGCTGGTCTCGCGTGCTCAAACAATTCGGCTACGACATGACCCATCATCTGGTCGAGAAGGATTTGCAAGATGCCTGATTTCGGTGGCGGCGGCGGCAACAACCAGACGGTGCAGAGCTCGGCCCCATGGGGCCCTGTCCAGCAGCCGCTGCAGGACGTCATCACGAAGGCGACGTCGCTCTATAACTCGGGCGCTTTCACGCCCCAGACGCCGAACTTCCAGACGACGGCCGACTTCACGCCGGAGCAGCTCCAGGCGCAGGCGATGGGTGTCGCCCGCGCGACCCACGGCTCGCCGCTCAACGATGCGGCGTCGACTTATCTGACGGGCGTGTTGAACGGCAATTATCTCGACAGCAATCCCTACAACGCGGCGCTCGCGCGCCGGACGGCCTCGACGATCACCGACCAACTCAGCCGCGCCGGCCGCTATGGCGGCAACGAGGCGACGACAAGGGGCTTGGCCGAAGGGCTGGCGCCGATCCTGAACCAGAACTACCAGGCCGAGCGCAGCTATCAGCAGGCTGCCGCCGGCATGGCGCCGCAACAGGCGAGCCAGGATTATATCGACATCAATGCGCTCAATACCGTCGGCCAACAGCGTCAGGGCCAAACTCAGGCGCTCCTCAATGAAGCGGCCCAGCGCTTCAACACGGCCGCCACCGCCGACCAGAACGCGCTCGCGACCTATCTGGGATTCCTGAACGGCCAGGGCGGCCAGACACAGACGACGACATCGCCGAACACCGGGCCCTCTTCGACCCAGCAAGCCATCGGCACGGGCATCAGTCTGCTCGGCGCACTGGCCAGCCTATGGGGGAAATCATGACCTCCCTGTGGGATGCGATCGCTCGTCTGCTCGGCGGTGGGACTGCTTCATCAATTCTTCCGGGTGACATGCCGGGGGATCTGAACTATCGCCGCCCGCCCGGCTACGACCCGGATGAAGCACGGTGGGCGCAGATTTCGCGCGGCCTGCTCGAGGCCGGCGCCCGCGTCGCGGCGGCGCCTCGGCAGCAGGCCGTCGGTGAAGGCTTGCAGGGATTTATCGTCGGCAGTGACGCCGGCAAGCGAGCCTATGAGGACGATCTCCTGAAGGCGTTCGAGTCGCGGGAGATCGAAACGCAGCCCTCACAGAATGACGGGCTGCCCCTCGACAATGAACCGGCTCCGGACACTGCGGCGGATTCGCCACCGACCGCGCTGGCGTGGACCGAAGACCAGATCGACAACATGCCGCTGTTCCAGCTCTGGCAGATCGATCCGGTGCGACTTTCCGTGACCGCGCGGCAAGCCTTGTCGCGGCGACTCTTTAAGGAGGGGTTCTGATGCTGGCCGGACTGGACCCCGCGGACCTGAAGGCGCGCCTTGAACGCCTTCGCCTGGCGCAAGCACAGAGCCTCGATAAGGCGGACACAACGCACATCGCGGCCCAAAATGTACCCTCACCAGCGCCGCGCAGACCGCCAACGCGGGGATATATGCCATCCGCGGCCCCGGCACTTTCTGCGCTGCCGTCTTATGCTCCGCTTCGACCTGCTCGCCCGGTCGATCTCGGCGTCTTCGACAAGGACTTTGAGGCCGCAGGCGACCTCCAGGGATCGCCGATCGACGATTGGGGCAATTCTCCGCTTGGCGATCGCGTGCGGCGCATGCTCTTGACCCCCGGTCCTCATCACACCCGGGAGCCGGCCCAGCCCTCTTTGCGGGACCGGCTTCTCTTCAACGAGGCGGACGCCTACGACAACACCGTTCTGGGCGCTGCGGGTCTGGCGCCGCCGCGACTGACTTCCAATGGCCTGATGACGACCGGTCGGAGCGTTCTGCCGCGCAGCATGACCGACGCCTATCTGCAGCGTCAACGCGAGCGGGTCAGGGAATTCAAGGCCCGCGAGACGTTTCCTTTGCCGGCGCCGCGTGGCCTCGGCCAACTGGCGGCCGCCGGCGCAGGGCGGATTCTGGGAAATGCCCAGTCTCCGGAGAGTTGGATCCTCTGGAGCCCAACTGGCCGTTTGGCGAGTGCGATTTTCGACGGCGCCGTGGATCTCGCCGGCAATCTGGCCGTACAGGGTTCGCAGGTCGAAGCCGGCCTGCGCGACGAGATCAGTCTGCCCGAGATCGCGGAGTCCGCGGCCTTGGGGGCTGGCAAAGGGCAGATCGATCATTCCCTCGAGCCATACCTGACGGAAGCGTTGGCTCCGGTCGGCCGTCAGTTGAGAAAAGCGGACGACGCCATAAGCCGCGAGTGGAAGGGATTCCTCGAAGCCGCCGACGATCGGCTGGGGAGAGCGGGTGGCGCTGCCAGCCAGGGCTGGACCCGGTTCATGAACCTGGCCGGCGACCAGTTCAACAGGGCCAGTGACCCGATGATGAATTTCGAGGCTTGGCAGTATCTGAGGGATCTGTTGCAACGCCGGTCGGCGCTGCCTTCGCCTTCCGGAAATCCCGGGGCGCGAGCATTGCCACAACCGGACATCCCGGGAGCAATGCCGCCGTCTCAACGCTGACGAAGCCCAATGCGCCGCATTGGTACGTTCAGCGCCGGTCGTCCGGATCATCAAAGAGGATTCGTGCCCATCCCACCAGCAGCAGGACGATACCCACGACGACCACCGTGACGACCAGATGGGACGCCCAGTCTGGCCCTCCCTGATATTTATGCCTCAGCAAGAACATCAGGACGCCCGCGAGGATGATCGCCGCACATCCAGCTTTTCGCGAAACTCTCATCTTTCAGGTTCCAGGACGCTTCATGGCCACTTTGCAGAACGGGGCTCTATCGACCTGAAGCAGAGTACAACGTATAAGAGCGAATATCACAAGATATTCCCTGGATCAATGGATCGCCATGGCCACGATCGGAAGGACCTCCGCCGGCGACAACGGCGCGTCTGGCGATCGCATGCTGTTCGCGCGCCCGTGGCGCCAGAAGCTCCCGAACCGACGATCGAATCCTGCCGCGCTGGCCCGGGCTGCCGAGGCCGCACCCTTCTCATTGGGAAACCAAGCTTATGCCCGTCAAGGATTACAGCACGACCGCAAACAGCAATACGGCGATCGCCGGCATCAATATCGCCGAGAACTGCCCCGCCGGAAATCTCAACAATGCCCTGCGCCAGACGCTGGCCGATCTGCGGTCCTATGCCAATGGGGCCGAGTGGTTTGAATATGGCGACGGGGACGGGTCGACGACGGTCACCTATCTGTCCGGCACCTCTTTCACCATCGCGGGGACCGATGTCACGGGCGCCTGGCATGCCGGCCGGCGGGTCAAGGCGTCGGGCAGCAGCACCGGCACGATCCACGGCGCCATCGCCTCGTCCTCCTTCGCGACCAATACGACGGTCACCGTCGCCTGGGATTCGGGCTCGCTGCAGAACGAGAGCCTGACCGTCTGGCTCGGCATTCTGTCGGCGACCAACGGCGCTGTGCCATCGGCGTCGACAACGGCGCGGGGTACGGTCGAGCTTGCCACAGCCGCCGAGGTGCTCGGCGGCACCGATGCCATGCGCGGGGTCACGCCCGATGGGCTGGCGGCGCTGTGGGAGAAGGGCAGCGATATCGCCTCGGCCAGCACGATCTCGATCGGCGAGGGCGGCTATTTCCACGTCACCGGCACGACGGCCATCACCGATATCGACTTCGCCCCCGACAAGGCCGGACGCCATGCGTGGCTGATCTTCGACGGCATCCTCACGCTCACGCATAACGCAACGACGCTGATCCTGCCGGGCGGCGCCAACATCACGACGGCGGCGGGCGATGCCTGCCTGGTCGTGTCCGAGGACGGCTCGGAGAATGTCCGCGTTCCGGTCTATAGCCGCAAGGACGGTGGAGCGGCGATTCCGCCCGTCCAGGTCCTCACCAAGTCGTTTACCAGCAGCGACACCTCGATCGTGCAGAACAGTTCATCGACCTTCGCGCACGGTTTCGGCGTCCTGCCGAAGATCATGCAGTTCTATCTGGTCTGCCAGTCGGCAGACGGGAATTACGCGAATGGCGACGCGATCCTGGTGACGCCCTACACGATTCAGGACACCGGTTCGGGCAGCGGCGCGCCCCAATTCGGCGTGACGGTCGACAGCACCAACATCACCGTCATCGCGCCCAACACGACGGCGGTTTTCCAGGCTCGGGACAAGACCACCCGCGGCATCTTCTTTCCCGATCTGACGAAATGGAAGCTGCGTGTCGTCGCTTACGCCTGAGGAGGCAACATGAGCGAGCCGAAGGAAAGCTGGCACCTGGACAAGAAGGTTCCGATCGCGTTGATCGGCGCGCTGATGCTTCAGACCGCCGGCTTCGGCGTCTGGATGGGCTCGATCCAGGAGCGCGTGAACATGGTCGAGGCCTGGCAGGGCAAGAACGACCGCCTCGATACGCGTTTGTCGGTGGTGGAAAGCCAGCTCGGCAATGTTCAGGCCATCCTGCTGCGCATCGAGAACAAGATCGACCGGAGCCAGCCGTGAGCCGCCTCGTGTTGCCTTGCAGCTTCGGCGATCTCGATGTCATGGCACGCACCGTCTATGGCGAGGCCCGCGGCGAAATCGAAACCGGCAAGATCGCGGTCGCCTGGTGCATCCGGAACCGTGCAGAGCTCGATCTCGGTAACGACGGCAAGCCGGACTGGTGGGGCGAGGGGATCGGCGGAGTCTGCCTGAAGCCCTATCAGTTTTCCTGCTGGCTGCCGAAGGATCCGATGTTCCCGAAGATCAACGCTGCCAAGACCTCGCAGCTACTCGACTGCCTGAAAGCCTGTTACGCCGTGCTCGTGGGCGAGGCGCCCGATCCCACGGGCGGCGCCACGCATTATTACGCCGCCGCGATCGCCAGCCCGCCATGGGCTGTCGGAAGGACACCGGCGGCGGTCATCGGCGCGCACCGGTTCTTCCGCCTGACCTGATCCCGTTTTCCCGACTGCAACGCGTCACCGGCCCCGCATCCCGCGGGTGCCGCAACCACGGAGGCTGCCCCCATGTTCACCACGCTCGACAAGGCCCTGGTCGCCCTGGTGATGGCGATTCTCGCCATCGTCAACCAGGCCTTCGGCATCGTCACCCCCTCCTTCCTGACCGAGGGAAATGTGACCGCCATCATCGCCGCGATCACGCCGCTGCTGGTCTATGTCGTGCCCAACAAGCCCAAGACTTGAGGCGGGCAATGGAGACCTATGCCGCCCTCGGCGGCCTGATTCTCTTGTTGGGCGTCCTGTTCTGGCTGGTCTGGCGCTTCGGCAAGTCCGCCGGCGCGTCAGCCCAGGAGGCTGACAGCGCGGGCGCAGGCCTGACGGTCGAAAGGAAGATGGCCCAGGCCGGCGCCGATGCGCCCTCCGATCTCGGCGATGTCGAAGATCGGGCGAGACGGGGGGAGTTCTGATGCGCGTCCTTGCTCTCGCTACGGTCCTGATGCTGGCGGCCTGTCAGACACCGGTCGTGACCGCCTGTCCGCCGGTGCCGATCTACAGCCCCGAGTTTCAATGGCGCCTGGCCGACGAGATCCATGCACTGCCGCCCGGCAGTGCCCTGGGCCAGGCGATCATCGACTACAAGCGGCTGCGCGACCAATTGCGGGCCTGCCGCGCGCCGTAAGCGGGCGCGGTCCGCGAAATCGCGAGAAAAGCTGGAGGAGATGGTGCCGCCGAGAAGAATCGAACTTCCGACCCCGTCCTTACCAAGGACGTGCTCTACCTCTGAGCTACGGCGGCACGAGCATTGACTATCGAGGAGGCGTCCTTGCGGGCTCGTCCGCAGGTCCCTCGAAGGCGGCGAAACTTGCCATAAGCCGACTGGCCAGAGCAAGGCCGAAGGCCAGCCGATCGATTCCAGTCTAAGGCCTTCCAGGTTAAGAAGATTACCTTCCTCCGGCCCGGTTTCTCCGGGCGCGACATCCTGCCCCTCTTCAGCCCTCGAGGTCGGCCGGTCCCTTGCGGACCGTCCGATCGCTGGCGCGTCCCTTCAGGATTGGCCATCCCAATCCTGCCATCTTCCCCCTCCATCTCCTCTCCCAGCGCCGCTGGCGGTATCTGCCCCTCGCTCGAGCCTTGACCCAGGGCGGCGGGCGGCCTATTTCCGCAGCGCCCCCGACGCCGGAGCCCTCGCCGATGCCCGATCAGAGTCCCAAACCTTCCCGCGCGGTCCAGTCCCGCGCCGGCCATGACGGGGTCGTTCGCGGCGCCGATCAGGACGCCCGGCTCGCCGCCGAACTGCGCCGGAACCTGCTGCGCCGCAAGCAACAGCAGCGGGCTCGCGCCGATAGCGCGTCGGTCGCCGACAATGGCGACGTCACGGAGAATGACGAGGAAAACGGGGGCACCCACGAACGCTAACGGGCCGGCGCAGCGCGTCGGTCGCGCCTCGGGAAGGTGGCACGCCCGATGGCTGGGTTTTGCATGCTCCCAATGACGGTCGGTTCGACTAATATCTTTCCAAGGCTTGGCTGCCTTGAGCCGGCGCCGGGGCCTCCTCCTGACGCCGATCTTCGACGGTTCGACCGGTCCCCAGCTCCGACGAAAGCCGGGGGCGCGGGCGGCCGGTTCCCTAGGGTTCCGAGGGCATAAGATGGACAAGATTCGCGTCCGTGGCGGCAAGCCGCTCAAGGGCGATATTCCGATCAGCGGCGCCAAGAACGCCGCCCTCCCGCTGATGGCGGTGAGCCTGCTGAGCGACGAAACGCTTACGCTGGGGAATGTGCCGCATCTGGCGGATATCAGCACGATGGCCGGGTTGCTGGCGCAGATCGGAACCGAGGTGGGTTTGAACGGCCAGTCGCGTCCGGGCGGCCATACCGGCCAGGTCATGGAACTCACCACCCGCGACATCCGCCATACCCGCGCCGATTACGACCTGGTGCGCAAGATGCGTGCCTCGGTGCTGGTGCTGGGGCCATTGCTGGCGCGCGCCGGTCATGCGGAAGTGTCGCTGCCCGGCGGCTGTGCCATCGGGACGCGGCCGATCGACCTGCATCTGATGGCGATGCAGAAGCTGGGCGCCGAGATCGAGCTCAGGGAAGGCTATGTGCTGGCGACAGCGCCCAAGGGACTGACAGGCGGGTCGGTTGCCTTCCCGATCGTCTCGGTCGGCGCCACGGAAAATCTCATGATGGCGGCGAGCCTCGCCAAGGGGACGACCGAGATCACGAACGCGGCGCGCGAGCCCGAGATCATCGATCTGGCCAAATGCCTGACATCGATGGGTGCGAAGATCGAGGGCGCCGGCACCGACAAGATCTTCGTGCATGGCGTGGATCGGCTTCACGCCGCCCGTCACGACGTGGTGGTCGATCGGATCGAGACGGGGACCTATGCGATGGCGGCCGCCATCACCGGCGGGTCGGTCGAACTTCTCGGCGCCGACCGGGAGCTGATCGGGACGGTCTGCACCGTGCTCGAGCGGGCCGGCGTCGCGATCGAGCGCACCAACCGGGGCCTGCATATCAGTCGCGCCAACGGTCCCTTGCAGGGAACCGACGCGATCACCGAGCCCTTTCCCGGCTTTCCGACCGACCTCCAGGCCCAGTTCATGGCGATGATGACCGTGTCCCAGGGCGCGGCCATGATCACCGAGACCATCTTCGAGAACCGCTTCATGCATGTTCCCGAGCTGGCTCGCATGGGCGCGAATATCACGGTCCATGGCGCCTCCGCCATGGTGCGGGGCGTGCCGAAGCTGACGGGCGCGCCGGTGATGGCGACCGATCTGCGGGCATCGGTGTCGCTGGTCATGGCGGGGCTGGTGGCCGAGGGCGATACGATCCTCAACCGCGTCTATCACCTCGATCGCGGCTATGAGCGGCTGACCGAAAAGCTCCAGGCCTGCGGCGCCGACATCGAACGGATTCACGGATGACCGAAGGTGCCGGACTGAAGCTTCGCGCGCGCGACGCCGCCGATCTGGCGATCATCGCCGCCTGCCTGCAGGACGCCTTGATCCGTCCGCGGGACATGACCTATCTCGCCGAGGAGAGGCGCTTTGTTTTCGTGGCCAACCGCTTCCTCTGGGAAGCGGCGGCACGGCGCTCGGGCGCTGCGGCGGCGCGATCGGCGACCGCGATCCGGCCGCGCGGCGACGAGGGCGATGCCGAGTTTGCGGACGGCGAAACGGTCGGACCGATCTATCAGCGCGTTCATTGCGGCGTCTGCTTCGATCGCGTCCGCGGGGTGAAGCTGCGGGGCTTCACGCTCGCCAAGGGCCCCGAGTTCCTCGAGCTTCTGACGGTCCAGGCCCAGGGCGATGCCATCCTGATCATGTTCGCCGGCAACGCCACCGTGCGGCTCGAGGTCGAGGCGGTCCGATGCCATTTCGAGGATCTGGGCGAAGCCTGGCCGACGGCCTGGCGCCCCGAGCATGCCGGGGCCGACGAGGCGGAATCCGATCGGAAGGGTTCGCCATGACGGCGCAGATGCGGCGCAAGGCAGGCGATTCGACCGATCCGATCATCCTGGCCCTGCCCAAGGGCCGGATTCTGCCGGAAGTGATGCCGTTGCTGACGCGCGCCGGCATCCGGGTCGAGCCGGACTTCGACAACGACCGTTCGCGCAAGCTCCGGTTCGAGACCAACATCGCCGGCCTGACGGTGGTGCGGGTGCGCAGTTTCGATGTCGCCACTTTCGTCGCTTTCGGCGCGGCGCATCTGGGCGTGGCCGGCAGCGACGTGCTGATGGAGTTCGACTATCCCGAGCTCTATGCGCCGATCGACCTGGGCGTCGGGCGCTGCCGGATCGCGGTCGCCGAGCCGAAGGAGCTGGTGGCGAACGACGATCCCAGCCGTTGGAGCCATGTCCGGGTCGCGACCAAGTATCCCGAGACGGCGCGCCGTTACTTCGCCGCGCGCGGCGTACAGGCCGAATGCATCGCTCTCAGCGGCGCCATGGAGTTGGCCCCGCAACTCGGACTCTGCACGAGGATCGTCGATCTGGTGCAGACCGGTGCCACGCTCAAAGCCAATGGGCTGGCCGAGATCGAGACCATCGCCGAGGTGAGCGCGCGGCTGGTGGTGAACCGCACCGCGCTGAAGCTGCATCCTGAAGCGATCGGCGAACTGGTGAGCCGAATCCAGGAGGCGGTCGATGCCGCATAGACTCGATGCGCGCCAACCGGGGTTCGAAGCGCAATTTTCCGAGTTCCTCACCGGAAAACGCGAGGCGCAGCAGGACGTCAACGACGCGGTTGTCACCATCATCGCCGAGGTTCGAAACCGCGGCGATGCCGCCCTCATCGACTATACGCGCCGATTCGATCGGATGGAGCTTCGGGTTGATCAGATCCGGCTTTCCGGCGGGGCGATGGACGACGCGGCCGCGCAATGTCCAACCGACGTGCGCGATGCGTTGCATTTCGCGGCGGAGCGAATCGAGAGCTATCATCGCAAATTGATGCCGTCCGATCTCGATTATCGCGACGCGAGCGGCGCGCAGCTGGGAGCCCGCTGGCGGCCGATCGCGTCGGTCGGTCTCTATGTTCCCGGCGGCGCCGCGGCCTATCCGAGCTCAGTGCTGATGAATGCGGTGCCGGCACGGGTCGCCGGCGTGAGGCGGTTGGCGATGGTGGTGCCGACACCGGGCGGCACGCTCAATCCCGCCGTCATGGCGGCCGCGCAGATCGCTGGAGTCACCGAGATCTATCGCGTGGGCGGCGCCCAGGCGGTGGCGGCCTTGGCCTACGGCACAAAGACCATCGCCGCGGTGGACAAGATCGTCGGGCCCGGCAATGCCTATGTGGCCGCCGCCAAGCGCCTGGTCTTCGGGCAGGTCGGCATCGACATGATCGCCGGACCTTCGGAGATCCTGGTGGTGGCCGACGGCGCCAACGATCCGGCCTGGATCGCGATGGATCTGCTGTCCCAGGCCGAGCATGACGAAGCCGCCCAGGCGATCCTGATCACGGACGACGACAGCTTCGCCACACAGGTCGAGCGCGCCGTCGAGGCCGAGCTGTCCCGCTCGCCACGCGCCGCCATCGCCCGGGCGAGCTGGGCCGCCCATGGCGCGATCATCCTGGTGCGCGGACTCGAGGATGCTGTAGCGCTGGTCGATCGCATTGCGCCGGAGCATCTCGAGCTCGCCGTCGCCGAGCCCGAGCCCTTGTCCCAGCGCATCCAGAATGCCGGCGCGATCTTCCTCGGCCGTTATGCGCCCGAAGCGGTCGGCGATTATGTGGCCGGCCCCAACCATGTATTGCCGACGGCGCGCAGTGCCCGGTTCTCGTCGGGCCTCGGCGTCCATGATTTCCTGAAGCGCACCTCGCTGGTTCGCTGCGATGCCGAGAGCCTTGCCCGGCTCGGGCCCGCCGCGATCAGGCTGGCGCGCGCCGAAGGGCTCGAGGCGCATGCCCGCGCCATCGCCATCCGTCTCAATCTGCCCTGAGGACCGAGCGTGGAGCCGCCGGCCGCGCCCCCGACCAGTCGCATTGCCCGGGTGACGCTCGACGAGCGCTCCGTGGTGCGGCGCAATCCGCAGATCGAGCATGAGCGCGCGGTCGCGATCTACGATCTGATCGAGGAGAACAGCTTCACGCTGGTGGAGGGACCCGCAGGTCCCTACGACCTCTCGCTCGGCATCGAGGACAACCGGCTGGTCCTGGACATCGGCAATGAGAGCGCCGAGCCGGTGGCAAAGCACATCCTGTCGCTGACGCCCTTCCGCCGGATCGTCAAAGACTACTTCACGGTCTGCGAGAGCTATTACGAGGCGATCAAGCGTTCTTCCCCCTCGCATATCGAGGCCATCGACATGGGCCGCCGGGGCCTCCATAACGAAGGAGCCGAGCTGCTGCGCGAACGGCTCACCGGCAAGATCGAGCTCGACAGCAATACCGCGCGGCGCCTGTTCACGCTGATCTGCGTGCTCCATATCAGGGCATAGGCGGCGATGCAGGATCTGCCCGGGAGCGTTCTCTTCTGTTGCAGCCTCAACGCGATCCGTTCCCCCATGGCGGAGGGCCTGCTGAAGCATCTTCACGGGCATCGGATCTTCGTCGATTCCGCGGGGGTTCGAACCGACATCGTCGATCCTTTCGCCATCGCGGTCATGGACGAGATCGGCATCGATATCAGTCGGCACAAATCCAAGAGCTTCGACGAGCTGGAGGATAGCTCCTTCGATCTCATCATCTCCCTGTCGCCCGAGGCGCAGCACCGGGCGGTCGAGATGACCCGGACCATGGCCTGCGAGGTCGAGTACTGGCAGACCTTGGATCCCTCG
Source organism: uncultured Alphaproteobacteria bacterium (assembly GCA_963696655.1). Classification (GTDB taxonomy): domain Bacteria; phylum Pseudomonadota; class Alphaproteobacteria; order Dongiales; family Dongiaceae; genus Hypericibacter. Next base: position 29,163 of record CAVOLB010000126.1, on the reverse strand, counting down.
CATATCGAGGGCAGCCGCGAGACCCGGCTCGAGGCCTATCGGCAGGTCAGGGACAGCCTGATCCGGCGGATCAAGACCAAATTTCCTAGCGGCGGTCCGGTCAATCTCTGAATCGACCCCCAAATGGGTGAAATGCCGCATTTTCGGGGTCCCAGCAGGGGTTTGCCCCGGCGAGCTCAGGCGCTATGATCCCGCGCCGCTTTTAACCCCGGATGGCCGCTGGCCCGCATGCGCGCACCCGCGAAGACCCTGGGGCATCGATGGAGTGTGAATGGCGAAGGAAGATCTGATCGAGTTTTCGGGCACAGTGCTCGAGCTGCTGCCCAATGCGATGTTCCGGGTGAAGCTCGACAATGAGCATATCGTGCTGGCTCATACCTCGGGCAAGATGCGCAAGAATCGCATCCGGGTTCTGGCCGGCGACCGCGTGAATGTCGAGATGACGCCCTACGATCTCAGCAAGGGCCGCATCACGTTCCGCTTCAAATAGTCCATGCGGGGGTGCTCCCGGGCATGACCCCGACCCGCCTCGATTCCCCTCGACTGGTGCTCGCCTCGGCCTCGCCGCGCCGGCTCGATCTGCTGCGCCAGATCGGGATCGAGCCCGCTGTGGTCGATGCGGCCGAAATCGACGAGAGCCCGCGCGGACGCGAGCTGCCGGCGAAGCATGCGCGTCGGCTGGCGCTCGCCAAAGCGCTGGCGGTGAAGGCTCGCCATCCCGGTCAGTTCGTCCTGGCGGCCGACACGGTGGTCGCCTGCGGCCGGCGCATTCTGCCCAAGGCGACGGACGCGCAAGTGGCGCGCGAATGCCTGACCCTGCTGTCGGGCCGCCGGCATCGCGTGCTGGGCGCGGTTACCCTCATCGCACCCGACGGCCGCCAGGCCCACCGGCTGGTCACCACGGCCGTGACCTTCAAGCGGCTGTCGGCCGAGGAGATGGAGAGCTATCTCGCCAGCGGCGAGTGGGAGGGCAAGGCTGGCGCCTATGCCATCCAGGGCCGTGCCGCCCAGTTCGTGCCGCAGATCGTCGGTTCCTATTCCAATGTGGTCGGGCTGCCGCTCTATGACACGGCGGCGATGTTGCGGGGCCTGGGGTTTGCCCTCGGCCGCACGGGGTAGAGGCCGGTGGCCGAGCCGGATCCCACCCGCCTGTTCGTGGCCGAACGCGGCCCGGAGCGGCATGTGGCGTTGTGGCGCCAAGGCCGGCTGACCGGCTATCGCATCGATGCCGCCGATCTGCGCGATCGCAGCGGGGCACTGTTTTGGGGGCAGGTGGTGCGGGTCGATTCCGGCATGGGATCGGCGTTCGTCGCATTCGAGAAATCGTCTCCCGGCGAAGCCGAAACCGGATTGCTGCCGTTGCGCCGGGGCGAGAAGCGCGTCGAAGGCGAGCGCCTGCTGGTTCAGGTCGCGCAGGAGCGCCGCGGCGAGAAATCCGCAAGGCTGACGACAGCGGCGCTCCTGGAAGGCCGTTATGTCGATCTCCTCGCCAAGGAGAGCGGCGTGCATATGACCGGTGCGACGCTGGAACCAGAGATGGCGCGCGGCTTGCGGACGGCCCTGCGCGGCCTGATCGCGGACAGCGCGATCGGGCTTCGGCTGACGTCCCGGGCGTCGGCAGCTTCGACGGAGAGCATCGTCAAGGAAGCATCCGGTCTCCTCGCCACCTGGCAGAACAGTGTGGCGGCGTTTGCCGAGGCGGCCTCGCCGGTTTGTCTCCAGCCCTCTGCTGACGCCATTCTCTCCCTCCTGCGGGAGATTCCCGGCAGCGAGGCCGTGATCATCGTCGCCGACAATCGCACCCTGGCGCGGCGGATCGAGATCGAGCTGGCGGCGGCGTCGGTTGGGGATATGCCGACAATCGAGGTCATGCCGCAACGCGAATGGGTCCCCGCGCCGTCGGTGTTGGACGAGGCGCTACGCGAGGCGCTCGATCCCCGTGTTCCTCTGTCCGGTGGCGGATGGCTCCTCTTCGAGCCGGGCGAAACGCTGACGGCTGTCGACGTGAACAGCGGGACAGCCTCCAGCCGTCGCGCCGGGGCCACCCGTGCCGATCTGCGGCTGAAGCTCAATCTCCAGGCGACCGAGACGATCGCCCGGCAGCTTCGACTGCGTGCGATCGGCGGCCTGGTGGTGATCGATTTCGTCGACATGGAGAGCAGCGCCGATCGCGACCGGGTGGTGAAGGCCCTGCGGGGCGCCTTCGCCGACGATCCGGCCCGCATCCGGGTGCTGCCGATGTCCGATCTGGGGCTGGTGCAGATGACCCGGCAGCGGCGTGGTGCCGCGCTTGCGGAGCTTTTCTTCGGACCTTGCGAGGCTTGCGAATCCACCGGTAGGCTGGCGTTGCGCCACTCCTTCGGGGATGGCCCGCTTTAGAACGCTGTGTCTGGATGTTCGAGACCGTCCGATGAGTGCCAAAATCGAGGACCTTGCGCGCCGCCGGGCGGAACGCGAGCAGCGCAGCCAGAAAGAGGCATCAGCGAGCCGCGATGCCGCTGCGCCTGCAACCAAGGGCGGACGTTGCCCGATCTGCGGACGCCCTCGCGACCCGGCTCATCGCCCGTTCTGCTCGAAGCGCTGCGCCGAGATCGATCTCGGACGCTGGCTCAAGGAATCCTATCGGGTCCACACCGACGAGAGTCCGGAGGACGAGGTCCCGCGCAAAGAGGGTGAGGAAGAATAGCCGGGGTGGTTTGCTGGGGCTAGGTAAAAGGCAGGAATTCCTTAGTCGTTTTAGGTGGTTAGCCATGGATCAGAGGCGCCGCCGCATGGCTGGACAGCCCCTCCGAATTTCTCTATAAGCGCACGTCTCGATCGCCGGAGTGATCCCGCCCAGGTAGCTCAGTTGGTAGAGCAGGGGACTGAAAATCCCCGTGTCGGCGGTTCAATTCCGTCCCTGGGCACCACTTCCCTCAAGGGGTTACACGGTCGTTCGTCAACCGGTCCGACGCGGTTTTGCAAGTCTAGCCTTCTTCCGTTCCCGCTCGATCCCGCCCAGAACCCCAGCATGATTGCCAACCGCAGACCATCGGCGCACGGCCGATGGTCGCGTCATATTCCGCTATGTTCAGGCGCGGTTCGTCTTGGGCGCATCCTTGGGGTGCTCGATCATCGGCATGTCCCGCGCGGGGTTGGCCTCGAGCCCGCCGCGCGAGTTCGGAGCTGCCGCGATCGGCGGCGATCGGATTGCCGAAGATCCTGGCCTTCACGTCTCAAATGCCCGCGACCTCGAACGGATGCTTGCCGTCGCGGCTCTCGACCTCCACCACCCAGAGGTCGGGGTCGCGTTTCACGGCCCGCTCGATATAGGCGTCGGCCTCGGCCTCTGTCGCCGGCGCTTCGCCCAGCGCGCTCATCCAGCCCAGCTGTCCCAGCCCGTCGCGCACCTGCGACAGGACCCGGCAGCCGGGACCCATAAGGTTCACCTTGACCAGCACGGCACCCGCCCGCGGCTCACCTCGCCGCAGGAGGTAAACCGGTGTGCCGGCGGCATGGCCTTGACGCATTTGCGCTGTCAACCAGATCTCCGTCGGCAGTCTTTCTTCCATCGCCCTTGTCTCGAAATCCGCTGTCGGCCTCTGGCCCGGTCCGGACCCGGGCGTTAGGGTGCCCGAGCCCGGTTCCCAGGTCATCCCATGTTTGGTCGATGCTTTTCGGTCGCCTTGCTTCTCGGTCTCGGTCTGCTGGCGGCGGCGCCGGCGGCGAGGGCGACCGGCGTGGATGAAGGGCTGAAGGCGGCGCAGCAGGGGGATTACGACCGCGCGGTCGATCAGTTCCGGCCGCTCGCCGAGGCCGGCGACCCGCGGGCGCAGTTCCTGCTGGGGCTTTGCTATCAGCAGGGCAAGGGCGTGCCGATGAACCCCTCGCGCGCGGCCTCATGGTTCGACAAGGCCGCGGCCGCCGGCAACATCGACGCGCAATCGGCCCTGGGCACGCAATATCTGACCGGCGAGGGCGTCACGCCCGATGCGGATCGCGCCTATGCGCTGCTGACCCAGGCGGCGGGGGCGGGCGACCGGCGGGCCAAATATGGCCTGGGCATCATCTATGAGGCGGGCCTGGGGCGCGGCGTCGACATGGCGAAGGCGCTCGCCTGGTATCGCGCGGCGGCGGAGCAGGGGCTGATCGACGCCCAGTTCGCCTTGGCCCAGATCTACGATGCCGGCCAGACCATTCCGCGCGATCTTGGTCAGGCGGCATCCTGGTATCGGCGCGCCGCCGAGCAGGGATTTGCCCGTGCGCAGTTCGGCCTGGCCACCCTCTATCTTCACGGCGAAGGGGTCGAGCCCGACCCGAGCGAGGCCTATAAATGGTTCTCCCTGGCGGCCGACGGATTGCCCGGCGGCGACGAGCAGGAGTTGGCGCGGCGCGGACAATCCCTGACGGCCAGCCAGCTGGAGCCTGAGAAACTGTCTGCGGCCAGGCGGCAGGTTACCGCTTTCAAACCGCAGCTCGAATATCGTGAATCCCTGTCGCTGCAAGGCCCGTAATCCACTTGGAATTGGTATCGCTCCGATAGCCTCACGGACATTGCGGTCATTGCCGTACGGACGAGGCTTGACCATGGTGCAACGGGACAGGTAGAGCCTTGCTCCGGCCCGGCCGGACGGCCGGCGGTCTGGCACCTTTCCTTCCCCCTCCTTAGCGATCCGAAACCCTTGCCCGTTCTCCTCGGCCTTGATACCGGCGGTACCTATACGGATGCTGTCCTGTTCGATCCTGTGCGCGGTGTGTTGGCGGCAGCCAAGTCGCTGACCACCAAGCATGACCTGTCGATCGGTGTGGGCGGGGCCATCGCGCAGGTGTTGCCATTGGCATCCGAGCCGATCGTGATGGTCTCGCTCTCGACGACGCTCGCCACAAACGCGCTGGTGGAGGGGCAGGGCAGCCCGATCTGCCTGCTCCTGCTGGGCTATGACCGCCAGGCGCTGGAGCGGGCGGGGCTGCGCCAGGCGATGGGCTCGGATCCGGTCGAGTTCATCACCGGTGGCCATGGACCGATGGGCGACGAGCAGGCGCCGCTCGATCGCGACGCCGTCGAGAAGGCGATTCGCGCCTATGCGCCGAAGGTCGCCGCCTTCGCGGTCTCGGGCTATTTTTCGGTCCGCAATCCGGCCCATGAGCTGGCGGTCAAGGCCATGGTCCGCGACATCGCAGGCCTTCCGGTCACCTGCGGCCATGAGCTGACCTCGAAGCTCGATGCGCCGCGTCGTGCCTTGACCGTGGCGCTCAATGCACGGCTCATTCCCCAGCTTCAGCAATTGATCCGTGCCGTAAAGGGGATCCTCAAATCCCAATCGATCGAGGCGCCGCTGATGGTGGTGAAGGGCGACGGCTCGCTGATCGCGGCCGAGGTCGCGCTGAACTGCCCGGTCGAGACCATCCTGTCGGGTCCCGCCGCGAGCCTGGTCGGCGCGCATCACCTCTGCGGTTCGGGCGACGTGGTCGTGTCCGACATGGGTGGGACGACGACCGATGTCGCGATGCTCTCGGGCGGCCGCCCGGTGCTGAACCGCGAAGGCGCCATCGTCGGCGGCTGGCGCACCATGGTCGAGGCGGTCGCGGTCCATTCCTATGGCCTCGGCGGCGACAGCGAGCTCAGGCTCGACGAGACCGGCGGGCTGATTCTGGGCCCGCGTCGGTCCGTGCCCTTGGCTCTGCTCGGCGCCCAGCATCCCGGCATGATCAAGAAGCTGAAGCATCAGGTCGAGGAAGCGGTCCGGGTCGGCTATGACGGGCAGTTCCTGCTGCGCCTGCGCCGTCTCGATACCAAGGAATCCGGATTGCGCCCGGACGAACTGGACCTCTGGGAATCGCTCGAGGCGGGACCCTTGGCCCTTTCCGACATCCTGCAGGGGCCGGCGCGCCAGCGCGCGATGAAGCGCCTCCTCGACCGCGGCCTTGCTGCCTTGTCGAGTTTCACGCCCAGCGATGCGGCCCATGCGCTGGGCCTGCAACAGACTTGGTCGCAGGAAGCCTCGCTGCTGGGCGCGCGGCTCTGGATCCGGCGCCTGGATGCATTGGGCGGCGAGAAGCTCAAGGAGATCGAGCCCTTCTGCCGGCGCATCATCGAGCAGGCCGTGCGGCAGTCGGTGGTGGCGATTCTCGGCACGACCTTCGAGCAATCCCTGGGTGTTGCCCCCGACAAGTTGGGTTCGCTGGGCGAGCTGGTCATGACGCGGATGGCGGCAGGGACGGCTTCCGATTCACCCCTTGTCAGGCTCGACATGAATCTCAAGCGGCCGCTGGTCGGGATCGGCGCGCCGGCGGCGACCTATTATCCGGAAATCGCGCGCCGGCTCGGGACCGAGCTCATCGTTCCGCCCCATGCCGATGTCTGCAATGCGGTGGGTGCCGTCGCCGGCGGCGTACTGCAGCGGGTCGAGCTCCTGATCTCGCAGCCGACCGAAGGCCGCTTCCGCGTCCATCTGCCCGACGGTGTCGCGGACTTCAACCAGCTCGCGGCCGCGGTCGAGAAGGCCGAGGCGGTCGCCTCGGAGCAGGCGAGACGTCTCGCCCACGAGGCCGGCGCCGCCGAGCCGGAGATCAAGCTGGAGCGCGAGGACAAAGTCGTGCCTGCGGTCCAGGGCATGACGCTTTTCATCGAATCGCGAATTCGGGCGACGGCCTTCGGTCGGCCGCGACTGGCGACGGCAGAGACAGCCTGAGCACTCTCTTCCCCTCCCCGGAACGGGGGAGGGTGAGGGAGGGGGCTGCTCGGTTCATCAGCCCTCTCCCTGGCCCTCTCCCGCAAGCGGGAGAGGGGACAACAGCACGGCGGTTATTCCGTCAGGACCAGCGTGTCCGCCGGATCCCAGGACATCCAGAGCTCGTCGCCGATGGCGACGTTCGGCGTCGTGGTCCTCGCCGCGTTGGTGAGATTGACGCTCACCGGCACGCCGGTCGCGTTCTCCAGATAGATGTGGCTCTCATTGCCGAAATAGGCGACCTCGCTGACGCGGCCGCGCAGGCGGATGCGGTTGGCCGCCGGCTCCGATCGCCCGAGCAGCACCTTTTCGGGGCGGACGGCGACCGCGATATCGCCGGCGGCGGCACCCGAATAGGGAACCGCCACGCGGTTGATGCCCTTGAGATCGATCTGGATCTGGTTGCCGGCGACACCGGCGACCTTGCCCTGGAACAGGTTCATCTTGCCGATGAAATCGGCGACGAAGCGGCAATTGGGGAACTCGTAGAGATCGGCCGGGGCCGCGATCTGCTTCACCTTGCCCTTCTCCATGACCGCGATGCGGTTCGCCATGGAGAGCGCCTCGTCCTGGTCGTGGGTCACGATGACAAAGGTGATGCCCACCGTCTTCTGCAGCCGGACCAGCTCGAGCTGCATCGCCTCGCGCAGCTTGGCGTCGAGTGCCGACAGCGGCTCGTCCAGGAGCAGCACCTTGGGCCGCTTCACCAGAGCGCGGGCCAGGGCCACGCGCTGGCGCTGGCCGCCGGAGAGCTGGCTCGGCATGCGCTTGCCGAAATCCTGCAGCTTCACCAGCGCCAGCGCCTCCTGGGCGCGGGTCTTGATCTCGGCTTCCGGCACGCCGGTCACGCGCAGCCCATAGCCGACATTGCGTTCGACATTCATATGCGGAAACACCGCATAGGACTGGAACACCATGTTGACCGGGCGGCGATTGGGATTGACGCCTTCCATCGGCAGGCCGTCGATGATGATCTGGCCCTCGGTCGGGATCTCGAAGCCCGCCAGCATGCGCAGCAAGGTGGTCTTGCCGCAGCCCGACGGCCCCAGCAGCGCGAAGAACTCGCCCTCGAGGATGTCGAAGGAGACGTTGTCGACGGCCTTGACGTTCTCGCCGAACTCCTTGGTCACGTCCTTGATCGAGATGATGGGCTGGGCGCTAACCATCGGCTTTGGCCTTCTTGTCGGAGCGACCTTGAATCCACAAGGCGAGGATCGTGAGGGTCAATGTCAGGACGATGAGGACGGTCGAGGCGGCGTTGACTTCCGGCGTCACGCTGAAACGGACCATCGAATAGATCTTGATCGGGAAGGTGGTCGAGCCCGGGCCGGTCGTGAAGAAGGTGATCACGAAGTCGTCGAGCGAGAGGGTGAGGGCCAGAAGCGCGCCCGCGACCACGCCCGGGATCATGTAGGGGAAGGTCACGCCCCAGAAGGTCTGCCATTCGCTGGCGCCCAGATCGCGCGACGCCTCCTCCAGCGCGGGATCGAAGCCCGACATGCGGGAGCGGATCACGACCGCGACGAAGGGGATCGAGAAAGCGATATGGCTGACCGTGACGGTGAAGAGCCCGAGCGGGATCTTGAACATGGTGAAGAAGGCCAGCATCGCCACGCCGAGGCAGACCTCGGGAATGACGATCGGCAGATGGATCCAACTGTCGAACGGGCCTTTGGCCGGGAATTTGTAGCGATGCAGGATCAGGCCCAGCATCGTACCCAGGATCGTCGAGACCACCGTCGACATCGAGGCGATGGTGATCGTGTTCATGAAGGCGTCATGCAGGGCGGTGTTGTGGAACGCCTTCTTGTAGTAATCGAAGGTGAAACCCTGCCAGGTTATGTTGCGCTTACTGTTGTTGAAACTGAAGGCGATCAGCGCGACGATCGGGAAATAGAGAAAGATGAAGTTCGCGAGCAGTACGGCCTTGAGCCAGCTGCGGCGCGTGAAGTCGAGCGGCGCGATAGCCTCTCGGCGACGACGGGGGCGGGTGCGAGCGGGGAGGGCGGTGTCGGTCATGTCAGTAATTCACCGCTCCTTCCCGGCCGGCCAGCACGGCCTTCACCCAAAGGCAGATGAAGGTCACATACATCAGGATGAAGGAGATCGCCGAGCCGAAGGCCCAGTCGCGTGCTGGCCCGAACTGCTGCGCGATCAGGTTGCCGATCATGATGCTGTCGGTGCCGCCCAGGAGATCGGGCGTCAGATAAGTGCCCAATGCCAGGATGAAGCTGAGCAAGCCCCCGGTGAAGATGCCGGGCAGGGCCAGCGGCACCGTGACCGAAAAGAGCGTGCGCCACTGGCTGGCGCCGAGATCGAGGCTCGCCTCGAGATAGGATTTGTCGAGCTTCTCCAGGGTCGCGTAGAGCGGCAGCACCATGAAGGGAAGGTTGACATAGACCAGGCCGACGATGACCGCGCCCTGGTTATAGAGCAGTTCCAGCGGCTGGAACTCGCCGAGGACACCGCCGAAGATCCAGTCGAGCCCGCTCCAGACCCATTCCAGGAAGAAATTGACAAAGCCGTTGGTGCGCAGGACCGCGATCCAGGCATAGGTGCGGATCAGCAGGTTGGTCCAGAAGGGCAGGATGACCAGCAGCAGCAGCAGGTTCTTGTAGCGCGGCGGGGCGAAGGCGACGCCCATCGCCAGCGGGAAGCCCATGGCCAGGCAGATGGCCGTCGTGACCGTGGCGATCCACAGGGACTTGAGGGTGATGTAGAGATTCACCCACTCCATCGTCCGTGCATAATTAGCGAACGAGAATGCGAGCAGGGTTTGGCCTAAGGGGCCGCGCTCGCCGAAGCTGTAGACCCAGACGACGGCGAGCGGGATCGTGAAGAAGATGACGAGCCAGGCAGTCGGGGGAATCAGCAGGATGGCGAAGACCAGTTTGTTCCTGCGCCAATCCTGCATGATCTGAGCGATCCCCCGACCGGTTTCCGGCTCGCGTTCGGCTCTTGACGGATTAGGAAGCCTGAATTTCCGTCCAGGCTTTGTCGTAGATCGGGGTGAACTCGCCCACGTCCACCAGCGATTCGCTCTTGGCGACGACTTCCTCGGGCGGATAGATGGCGGGGTTCTCGAGGTCTTCCTTGGCGATATAGGCCTGCGCCGCCTTGTCGGCCGTCGCATATTTGATCGTGTTGGCGATCTCGGCATTCACCTTCGCATCGAGCAGGTGATTGAGGAAGGCATGGGCGTTGTCGGGATGCGGCGCGCCGGTCGGGATGCAGACATTGTCGGTCCACACCTGGGTGCCCTCATCGGGGACCACATAAGCCAGATCCTGATCTTCGGCCATCACCGAGATGATGTCGCCATTCCATTCCATGACCAGGTCGCATTCGCCGGAGAGCAGCATGTCCTGGCCGCTGTCGGGTGCGAAGGCCTTGATGTTCGGCTTCTGCTTGATCAGCAGTTCCTTGGCTTTCTCGACCTCCGCCTCATTGGTGGAGTTGATGCTATAACCGAGATAGATCAGCGCGATGCCCAGCACCGAGCGCATGTCGGCCAGGAGCGCGATTTTGCCGGCATGGCTTGAATCTTCGAACAAGACCTTCCAGCTTTTCGGCTCCTGGACCTTCGACTTTCGGTAACCGATGCCGATCGTGCCCCACATGTAAGGCACGCCGAACTTCAGGCCCGGGTTGAAGGCGGGATCCGAGAACTGCTTCGCGGGATTGATGTTCACCAGGTTCGGAATCTTGGAATGATCAATCGCCATCAGCATGTTGAGCTTCGCCATCGATTCGATCATGTAGTCGGATGGGAAGATCACGTCATAGCCGGGATTGCCGGCCTTGAGCTTCGCGAACAGCTCCTCGTTGTTGGCATAGAGGTCGTACTGGACCGCGATGCCGGTCTTGTCGGTGAAGGTCTGCAACGTCGTCTGGCCGATATAGGTGTCCCAGTTATAGACGTTGAGCTTCTTCGCCTCTTCAGCCCACCCCTTCTTCGCAAAGCTGCCCAGGCTGACGCCAACGGCGGCGGCGCCGGTGCCGGCAAGGAAATTGCGACGCGAGAAACGGGGTGCCGAAAAACGGTTCATGATGGAATGCCTCCTGTCTGTTCATTCGCCAAGACCGGGCCGGCCCCGGGGGTCCGTTCGGACTTTCTCTTCTTCTGCCGGCAGGCCCTTTGGTCCGACCGCGTTGGGTCCGCATCGGCGAACCGTTCGATCATAGGCGCACCTACCATAGAAAGCCGGGAGAACGCGATCAACCCACTTGGCGCCGCCATTACCGGCACAGGCCGTGGTCGTACTTCTCTATCTAGTTGAAAAATCAGGAGACTTTGGCGGGTTTGCCGATCTCGGCGCCCTGCTTGCGCAATCGACTCTGCGTCAGTTCTCCGGTCGCTTCCAGGATCGGATAGGCGACCGATGTGAGATGCGAGTTGATGCGCTTCAGGTCGCGCAGGATGTCGAGATGCAGACTCGATGTCTCGATGCTTTCGGTCTTGCCGCTGCGCAGCCGGCCATAATGGCCTTCCGATGCCGCCCATTCCATCTCGCGAAACGCCACTTTCTCCTCGAGGAGACGGCGCGCGAGCTTCACATCGTTCGAGACGAACACGTTGAGGGCGAGCTTGAGGTTGTTCTCGACGCGGGCATGCATGTTGCAGATCTCGGCGAAGCCCTCGGCGGAGAAATGCAGCTTGTTCTTGATCTTCTTGGCCGCGAGCTCCATCAGGTTCTTGTCGATGATGTCGCCGATATGCTCGAGGTTGGTGGTGAAGGTGATGACGTCGATCGAGCGCTTCTGGTCGGTCTGGTCCACCGCCTCGCGACCCATCTCCGTCAGATAGAGCTTGATGGCGTGGTGCAGCTTGTCGACGTCGTCGTCGAGCGCTTCCACCTCGCGCAGCAGCTTGCGGTCGTCATTACGAAACACTTCCAGCGTCTGGCGCAGCATCTTCTCGATGATGTCGCCCATGCGCAGGGTCTCGCGCGCGGCATTGGCGATGGCGACCGCCGGCGAATCGAGCGCCGCCAGGTCGAGATAATGCGGCTTGCCGGTCTCCTCGCCGCGCGGCCGCTCGGGCAAGAGCTTCGTGCAGAGGCTCGCCACCGGTCCGATCAGAGGCAGGAACAGGATCGCGATCGCCAGATTGAAGGCGGTATGGAAGTCCGCGACCTGCCGCCAGGGCTCGGGCTCGATCCGCGCGACCCAGGGCGTGATCCAGGGCAGCAGCGGCAGGGCGATCACCACGCCGGTCAGGCGGAAGATCAGGTTCGCCAGCGGCACGCGCCGGGCTTCGGGGCCCGAGGTCGCCGTCCCGATCAGCGGCATCAGGGTCGAGCCCAGATTGGCGCCCAGGATCAGCGCGAGCGCCAGCGGCAACGGGATCAATCCGCCGCTGACGAAGGCGATCACCAGCAGGACCACGGCCAGGCTCGAGGTCGAGAGAACGGTCAGAAACACGGCCATGAGCGCCGCCAGCAGCGGCTCGTTGCCCAGCGCCTCGAATACCTCGAGCAGGATGCCCGAGCTGCGCACGGGCTCTGCCGCCATGGCGATGAGCCGCAGGGAGAGCAGCATCAGCCCCACCCCCACGATGGTCCGCCCGATATCCTTCAACCGGGTGCCGCGGCTCATGGTGAAGACCACGACCCCCGCCAGGATCATCAGCGGCGCCAGCCCGTGGGGCAGGAGGGACACGATCTGGGCCACGACGGTCGAGCCGACATCGGCCCCCAGCATCACGGCCAGGGCCGAGGCAGTTCCCATCAGCCCGTGGGAGGCGAAGGACGCCGTCAGCAGCCCGGTCGCGGTGGCGCTTTGCAGCAGGATCGTGATCCCCAACCCGGCGGCGAAAGCCGCGAACCGGTTGCGCAGGCTGCGGCCCAGCCGCCGGCGCAGATCGCCGCCGAAGGCGCGCATGATGCCGGTGCGGACCATCCGCAGGCCCCAGACCAGCAGCGCCGCCGCGCCCAGCAGGTTTACGAGAAAGTCGGTGCCGTTGATGCTGGCCTCCTTGATTGGCCTGCGAGCGCTGTTTCGACCTCGGGCGAGGTTGGCGGCGGAAGGACGGCGCGGGTCGGAGCGCCGTCGCCTGGATCACCGCAGCGGCCGGCATTGGCCGGAGTCGATGCCCGTCAGAGCGCTGTCGAACGGCATAACGCCGCCGTCACATAAATGCAATATGCGCGCCCGGCCGGGAGCCCACCGGCGCCGGCGCGGCTGGAATCGGTCCCCTGGCGACGAGGCGTTCTACCGGCGACGCGGCGGAGTCTCAGCCATGCCTCGTTCGGTGACGAACTGCCGGCTCAGCACATGCTCGGCATGCTCCATGCGCCAGGAGAGCATCTTCTGGGCGCAAGCCAGCATCTGGCCGGCATAGGCCGGATCGCCGGCAAGATTCTTCTGCTCGAACGGGTCCTTCTCCAGATCGAACAGCAGCGGCGGCAACGCTGCGAAGTGGACATATTTGAACCGTCGCCCCCGCAGGACCGCCAGCTTGCACTGGTCGCTGGAAATGCCCAGGGTCGATTCCGGGATCTGGTGAACGATGTCCTGGAAGTCGAACTCGTAATGGGCTTCCTCGCGCCAGGGCGCGACCGGCTCGCCCTCCAACATCGGGATCAGCGAGCGGCCGTCGCATTGATGCGGGATATCCCGCCCGAGCCATTCGAGGATGGTCGGCATCAGATCCACGGCTTCGGTGAAGCGGTCGATCTGCTGGCCTCGCGTTCCGTCGGCGACGCGCCGCGGATCGCGGATGATGAGCGGGATGTGGTAGGCCTGATCGAAATAGCCCGATTTTCCCCACATCCAGTGATCGCCGAGCATCTCGGCATGATCGCAGGTGAAGATCACCAAGGTATGCCGGTCTTCGCCGGTGGCCTTGAGATGCGCCATGATGCGCCCGATCTGGTCGTCGACTTGCGTCATCATGCCATAATAGGTCGCGCGCAGCTGGCGCACCTCGGGCTCCCCGATCTCCAGCAGGTCGTCCGGATAATGCTCGTCGAAGACCCCTTTCTCGCGCAGGCTGGCCAGGGCCAGCTTGAGGAAGGGATGCTGCTTTCCTTCTTCCTCCGCATTGCTCGCGCGCACCGCCATGGAGAGCTGGGCCGGATCGTAGAGCGCGTTGTAGGGTTCTGGCGCGATGACCGGCGGATGCGGGCGAAGGAACACCGCATGGACGAACCAGGGCTGGTCGCTTCGCACCGAAAGCCAGCGCAACACGGCATTCGCCATGAAGGTCGTCTCGCTGTCCTCGGCGCTGAAGAGCGTCGGCGCAAAAGAGTGCCCGCGCCCGGGCGGCCGGACGAACCCGGCCTTCGGTTTATAGACGTCCCAGCGATCGCGGAACTGATAGCCCTTCGCCTTCAGATCGGCGATCCAGGGCGCCATATGGTCCGGGAGTTGAAGCCCGACCGTCATGCCCGGCAGCACGCCCTCATAGGTCTTCAGGACCGGATCGTCGGGCGCGAAGCGGCGTGGATCGGGTGTCGTGTCGGTGTAGCCGAACAGGGTCGGGTCATAGCCCGCCTTGCGGACCTCCAGCGCGATGTTGGTGTGGCGGCTGTCGAGCGGCGTGCCGTTGCGGCCGGAGCGGTGATTCATCAGATACATGCCGGTCAGCATGCTGGTCCGCGACGGACCGCAAGGCGAGGCTTGAGCGTAATGGCGGCGGAACAGCACACCCTCGCTCGCCAGGGCGTCGAGATGGGGGGTCTTGACGACCGGATGGCCGAGGGCGGAGAGGCATTCGGCACGCCACTGGTCGGCGCTGATGAAGAGCACCTTGCGGATCGGCAGGTCGGACATGATCGGTCGCGTTTCTTCTTGAACGGGGCGAGCGGAGCGCGGAACCGGTCGCGGCGTGATTCCGGAGCTGCCCCTAGCCTAGCCTATCGATGTGTCAGGTCACGCCTTGATTCGTGACATGGATGGATCGTAAAGCGCATCGAGATGGATCTGCGCCGGCACGCGCTCGGCCGCCACCTCCAGCTCGTAGCGTCCCGACTTCAACCACTCGGTCGGCACGCCATCGGGGTTGCGAACATAGCCATAGCCGATATTCCGGCCGACCGTGTAACCCCAGCCGGCGCTGGTCAGCCAGCCAACCTGCTTGCCGTCGCGGAAGATGGTCTCGCGGCCCAGCAGCACGATGGCCGGGTCCTGGACGCTGAATCCTGCCAGTCGTTTCTTGAGTGGGCCCAGGGCCTGCTTGGTGAGGGCCTCGCGGCCGAGGAAGGGCGTGTTCTGCTTGAGCTTGACCGCCCAGCCGAGGCCGGCCTCGAGCGGCGTATGGTCGGGCCCGATATCGGAGCCCCAGGCGCGGTAGCCCTTTTCGAGCCGCAGCGATTCGATCGCCCGATAGCCGGCATTGACGATGCCATGGGGCTGACCCGCCGTCATGACCGCGTCATAGACGGCGCCGGCGCATTCGACCGGGAAATGCAGCTCCCAGCCGAGCTCGCCGACATAAGTGACGCGCAGGGCCCTGACGGGCGTCCCCGCGATCATGATGGTCTGCCAGCTGCCGAACGGGAAAGCCGCGTTGGAGAAATCGGCGCCCGCGGCGGCGCTCAGCGTGTCGCGCGAGCGCGGTCCCATGACCGACAGCACGGCGAAGGCCGAGGTCACGTCGATCAGCCTGGCATCGAGCCCCTGCGGGATGGCCCGCTCGATCCAGGAGAAGTCGTGCGTGGCGAAGCCGGTCCCGGTGATGATGTAATAGCTCTCGTCGGTCAGGCGGGTGACCGTGACATCGCATTCGATCCCGCCCTGGCGGTTCAGCATCTGCGTATAGATCAGCCGTCCCGGCGCCTTGGCGACATCGTTGGCGCAGATCCAGCTCATGGCCAGCTCCGCGTCGCGGCCGATCATCATGAACTTCGCGAAGGAGGTCTGGTCGAAGACGCCGACGCGCGCGCGCACGGCCCGATGCTCGGCGCCGACATGATCGAACCAGTTCTGGCGCTCATAGCTGTAGATGTCCTTGGGCTCGACCCCTGGCGGCGCGAACCAGTTGGGGCGCTCCCAGCCGAGTTTCGATCCGAAGCAGGCGCCTTGCGCCTTCAGCCGCTCATAGAGCGGCGAGATGCGCACCGGCCGCGCGCTCTCCAGCTCCTCATGCGGCCAGGCCATGCTGTAATGGTGGGCATAGGCCTCGAGCGTGCGGGTCAGCACCCATTGTGGGTCCTGATGCACGCTGCCGAAGCGTCGGATATCGACGGGCCAGAGGTCCATGGGCGGCTCGCCGGCCGCGACCCATTCGGCCAGCGCCTTGCCGGCACCGCCGCCGGACGCGATGCCGAAGGCGTTGAAGCCAGCGCCGACATAGAAGTTCTTCAGCTCGGGCGCCTCGCCGAGGATGAAATTGCCGTCGGGCGTGAAGGATTCCGGGCCGTTGATGAGTTGCTTGATGCCGGCGGTCTCGAGCGCCGGGATGCGGCCCAGCAGGCGCCCCATCATCGGCTCGAAATGGTCCCAGTCGGATTCCAGCAGCGAGAAATGGAAGCCCTCGGGAATGCCCTTCAGGGCCCAGGCGATGGGGTTGGGCTCATAGCCGCCCACCACCAGCCCGCCGACCTCTTCCTTGCCATAGATGAGGCGATCGGGATCTCGCAGGGTGGGAAGATCGCGCGGCACGCCGTCGATCGGCTCGGTCACCAGATATTGATGCTGGACCGACTGCAGCGCGACATTGACGCCGCAGAGCTTGCCGACCTCGCGCGCCCATTGTCCGGCGCAGTTGACGACCACATCGGCCGCGATGGCGCCCTGGGCGGTGACGACACCCGTCACGCGACCTTGTTTCGTGGTGATCGCGGTGACGCGGCAATCCTCGATGATGGTCACGCCGCCGGCACGTGCGCCTTTGGCCAGCGCCTGGGTGATGTCCGCGGGATTGGCCTGGCCGTCGGTCGGCAGGAACGCCGCTCCCACCACGTCATCGACGCGCATGGGCGGCCAGAGCCTCTGCGCCTCGGAGGGCGTCAGCACTTCCATGGCAAGGCCGAAGCTGTGCGCGGTGGTGGCCTGGCGCTTGATCTCGGTCAGTCGCTCGGGATTGCAGGCGAGACGCAAACCGCCATTCATCTTCCAGCCGGTCGAGAGGCCGGTTTCCGCCTCGAGCC
This sequence comes from uncultured Alphaproteobacteria bacterium, assembly GCA_963696655.1. Taxonomy (GTDB): domain Bacteria; phylum Pseudomonadota; class Alphaproteobacteria; order Dongiales; family Dongiaceae; genus Hypericibacter. The sequence continues at coordinate 12,359 of CAVOLB010000126.1, read as the reverse complement.
TGCGATAGAGCTCGACCGAGTTCTTCAGGAGCTGGGTGATGTTTCCCGAGGTGCGGAGCTGGCCGACGAGACCTGCCGCATGCCAGGTCGAGCCGCTGGTGAGCTTGTTGCGCTCGAGCAGCACGACCTCTTTCCAGCCCAGCTTGGCCAGATGATAGGCCGTGCTGCAGCCGACGATGCCGCCGCCGATGATGACGGCGCGGGCCTGGGTGGGAAACGACGCCATTCTCGTCAACCTCAAAGATGTTTCAATGAATCGTAGGCCTGTTGAAATCTTGCGCGATAATCGGCGGTGTAGGCGGCATAGTCGAAATCGAGGGTCGAGAACGACTCCGCGATCATGCTCCACATCGTTTCGCGCAGCAGCGATGCGCATTTCATCGCCTGATAGCGATGGCGCAGCCGGTCGTCGACCGGCCGCTCGAAATAGGCGCCCAGCAGCCATTCCTCGTCCGCTGCCGCCACCTCGTTGTTGGAGCAGAGATTGCCGAGGTCGAACAGCGCGCTCGAATAGCCGGCATAGTCGTAATCGATCAGCCAGAGCCGGCGCCCGTCGTCGATGAGATTGCCGCAGAGCAGGTCGTTATGGCCGAAGACCAGCTCGACCGGACCCAGCCGCTTCTCCAGATCCTCGGCGATGGCGAGCAGGGGCGGCAGCTCGCGGACTCGCGGGCTGCCGGCGTCGCGCAGGCTCGCGGCATAGTCGCGGAAGATATGGAACGGCCAGAACATCAGCACCGGCCCCCGCAGATGGCGGGGCAGCTCGTAATGGCAGCGCTTCACCAGGGGCAGGATCCGCTCGAGCATCGCGCGCGGACGCACCGCCTCGGGCGTCAGCGTCCTGCCCTCGATGAAGTCGAACACGATGGCCCCCGGCTCGTGATGGAGCACCGCCGGCGCCAGACCGGCCGCATAGGCTGCGCGGCTCGCGGCCAGCTCCGCAAAGCGCATCACGCCGTGGACGGGGATGTCGTCGCCGATCCGGACGAAGAAGCGCCGTCCGCGATCCCTGACTTCGAAATTGGCGTTGGTGATTCCGCCCTTGAGCGCAATCGGCTCCACCGGCCCCGACCAGAAACTCAGGGCCGCAGCCCGGGCCAGCGGATCGAGCGTCGTCATCGCCACCCTTGTCGAGGCCGTTCTTGTTTTTGGCGTTCAGGCAGCGGCGAAGCATGGACCCCCGCCCATCGCTTCGCCGCGCCCCCAACGCTCCGGTATCGCGGCCCCCTGCCGCGCTGCCGTCACGATCGCCCTTTGAAAGGCGGCTCTTGACGGGTGATTGCCCCCACTCACTCGCAAGAGCCGTTACCTTCAGGTCATTGCCCGCCGCGAACCATTCGATTCCGAAAATTCCCACGTAATTCCAAATATATTCAGTGGAGATTGACAGATTTCCAACCGATAGGCATTACTATCAATACGTTGATGTCAACCATCGATGTGGTTATGTGGGATTATTAGCGTATGGATCGTCAAACGCGGCATCGCGCCATCCTGGAAGCGGTTTCACAGGATGGGCAGGCCCGGGTTCTCGATCTGGCCGCGCGCTTACGCGTATCGGACGAGACCATCCGCCGCGATCTGAAGGATCTCGAGGCCGAGGGCCTGGTGCAGAAGATCCACGGGGCCGTCATCCCACCCGAGCCGCTGGGCGAACCGCGCTTCGATCGCCGCATGAGCCAGGAGACCGAGGCGAAGAAGGCGATCGCCCGACTGGCGACGGCGCAGGTGCGCGACGGCGATACGATTCTGCTCGATACCGGCAGCACCACCGCCTATGTGGCGCGGGCACTCCATGGTCATCGCAATCTGCTGGTGGTGACGAACTCGGTCGACATCGCCCGGACGCTAGCGACCCGTAACGGCAACCGGGTCTATATGGCGGGCGGCGAACTGCGCGCGGACGATGGCGCCGCGCTGGGCGTGTCGGCCACCGCCTTCGTCCAGCAGTTCCGGGTGCGGCTCTGCTTCCTCTCGATCGGTGCCATCGATCTCGAGGACGGGCCGATGGATTTCCATCTGGAGGAGGCCGAGTTCTCGCGTGTCGCGATGCGCCGGGCCGAGCGCACCATCATCGTTGCCGATCACACAAAGTTCGGCCGCCGTGCCCTCGTGAGCGTCTGTCCGCTGGCATCGGTTCAGACCTTGATCACCGACCAGCCCTTGCGAGCGCCCTTCCAGGATCGGCTGCGCCGCGCCGAGGCGACGGTGCTCATCGCCGAGCAGACCGCGGCCTGACGGCCGCGCGCGTCTAAGAGGCTGACTGAAAAAGGAGTTGGGTGATTTCAATCGGTTGTGATTCCGTTGGGTTGCAAATCTCAATGGAGATCACGATGGCCTGGACTGAAACCACCCGACCGCACTATCGGCGCGATGCCTTGCGATACGCAAGCGACCTGACGAATGCGGAATGGGCGTTGATCGCGCCCTTGATGCCGATGGCTTCCAAACTGGGGCGGCCGAGAAAGACAAATCTGCGCTCGGTGGTGGAGGCGATCCTGTACATGGCTTCGACCGGCTGCCAATGGCGCGCGATCCCCAAGGAGTTCCCGCCCTACTCGACGGTGCAGAGCTACTTCTACGCCTGGTCGCACAAAGGCTTACTGGCGCACATCAACCACATGCTGGTCACGGCCCTGCGCGAGAGGGTCGGGCGAGAGGCCAGCCCCACGGCGGGGGTGATCGACAGCCAGTCTGTGAAGAGCACCGAGTGTGGCGGGCCACGAGGCTTCGATGCCGCCAAGAAGATCAAAGGCCGCAAACGCCATATCGTCACCGATACCGAGGGCTGCCTGGTCGGGGTGCAGGTTCACGCTGCGGATATCCAGGATCGCGATGGCGCGCCCGACGTGCTGATGTCGATCCGCTCTCTCTACCCGTGGCTGCGCCATGTGTTCGCCGATGGCGGCTATGGTGGCGACAAGCTACGCGACGCCATGGCCGCGCTTGGTCAATGGACCTTCGAAATCATCAAGCGCTCCGACGCCGCCAAGGGCTTCGAGTTGCTGCCTCGCCGATGGGTGGTCGAACGCACCTTCGCCTGGCTCGGCCGATGTCGCCGCCTCGCCAAGGACTTCGAAGCCACCATCGAAAGCGCCGTGGCCTGGATCCTCGTCGCCCACATCCGTCGTCTCACGCGACGCTTGGCGAGACCTTGAAAGGCGCAACAGCTTTATGAGTCAGACTCTAAGCGAGACCGAGGCGCCGTCGTGCACGGGCGCTGCCGGCCCCGATCAGCCGGTCGGCGACGATGCCGATGAAGGCGACGGCGAGGCCGGCCACGATGCCGCGGCCCGAATCCGCCTTGGCCAGCGAGATGAAGACCTCCTGGCCCAGGTCGCGGGTGCCGACCATGGCGGCGATGATCAGCATGCTGAGCGCCAGCAGGATCGTCTGGTTGATGCCGAGCATGATCTCGGGCAGGGCCAGGGGCAGCTGGACGCGGCGGAAGATCTGCTGGCGGGTGCAGCCGGAGACCCGGGCGGCCTCGATCAGGGCCGGCGGCACCTGCCGGATGCCGTGGTCGGTGTAGCGGATCGCCGGCACGATCGCGAAGGACACCACGGCGATCAGGGCCGTCACGTCGCCGACGCGGAACAGCATCACCACCGGAATGATGAAGACGAAGGAGGGCAAGGTCTGCAGCGTGTCGATAACGGGCGTGATGATGCGGTGAGCCGTGTCGCTGCGCGCGCCCAGCACGCCGATGGGAATGCCGATCAGCGCCGCGATGATCGAGCCGACGCCGCAGAGATAGACCGTGGCCATGGTCTTGTCCCACAAGCCCACGGCGGCGCAGAAGAAAGTCAGGGCCGCGGCCAGCAGCGCCAGCTTGGCACCGCCCAGCCGCCAGCCCGCCAGCGCCAGCAATCCCGTCGCCGCCAGCCAGGGCATGCCCACGAAGAAATCGCGGACGGGGTTGAGGAGGAAGACCACCAGGAAGACCCGGAAGGCCTCGATCGCGTCGAAGAAGTTCAGGTTGATCCAGTCGACCATCGACTTCCAGATTGGCGCAGTGCTGATGGTGATCGAGCTCGGCACCTTGTAGAGCGCGGGCCAGCCGACGCTGACGAGTGTCGTCACGGCGAGGGCCGCGAGGGCCGCGAGGGCCGAGACCAGATAGGGATGGCGTTGCCAGAGCGTGCCCTCGATGCGATGCGTCGGGCGCCGGCGGGCGGCGGCCTGGCTCAACTGATCGAGGGCGATCGCGAGCGCCACGATGGCGAGCCCGGCCTCGAGGGCCTGGCCCACCTTGAGAGCCCGCATGGCGAGGAGCACGTCATAGCCGAGGCCGCCGGCGCCGATCATCGAGGAGATGATCACCATGTTGAGCGACAGCATGATCACCTGGTTGACGCCGACCATGAGCGTGGGCCGCGCGGCGGGAACCAGCACGCGCCACAGCTTCTGCAGGCGGGTGCAGCCGGCCATGGTGCCGAAATCGCCGATCTCCTGCGGTACGCGATTGAGGGCGAGGACGGTCGCGCGCACCATCGGCGGCGTGGCGAAGATGCCGGTGGCGAGCAGCGCCGAGACCGGATTGTTGCCGAACAGCAGCAGCATCGGCACCAGATAGGCGAAGGTCGGCATCGTCTGCATCAGGTCGAGGATCGGCGTGATCAGGAGCCGGTCGATCGCCGGGCTGCGATAACCCCAGATGCCGACCAGGATGCCGGTGACGACACAGAAGGGGACGCAGATGGCGATCAGGGCCAGGGTCAGCATCGAGCTTTCCCACTGGCCGAAGATCGCCAGATAGAGGAAGCCGGCGCCGGCGACAATGCCGATCGACCGGCCGCCCAACGCCAATCCGGCCAGCGCCGCCGCGATCACGATACCCACCCAGGACAGACGCGGAATCACCAGCGCGTCGGCGCCATGGCCGATCTTGAAGCTCTTGGCGAGCAGGCCGAAGGCGGCGTCGAGCGGGATCGCGACGAGGCCGGAGAAGCCGCGCGTCAGCCAGGTGAAATTGGTCTTGATCCAGCCCATCACGGCGCTGATCCAGGCGCTGAGCGGAACGATCCACTCCTTCGGATAGTCGACCGCCCAGGGCGCGGCATCGCGGAAGAAGTAAAGCAGGGCCGACAGCAGGAGCGCCCCCAGCCACACCCAGACCCAGGGGTCGGTCGCGGCGCGCCGGGCACCGGAGTTGTGGGTGATCGCCGTCACGCCGCACCCTCGCGACCCGCCAGGAGATTGATGACGGCGGCGGGCGTCACCTGGCCGATGACGGCACCGCTCTCGTCGGCGACCGCGAAGGGCTGGCCGGCCGCGACGATGTCGGCGGCAAAGCTGGCGATCTTCGCCGTGGCAGCGACCTTCCGCGCGGCGGCGGAATCGGCGCTCATGGGCGTCATCAGCGCTCGGGCCGAAAGCACCTTGGAGCGCTGCACGTCGCGGGTGAACTCCGCCACATAATCGGTCGCCGGCTTCGTCACCAGGTCCTCGGGCGTCCCGATCTGGATGATCTCGCCATCCTTCATGATGGCGATGCGGTCGGCGAGGCGGATGGCCTCGTCGAAATCGTGGGTGATGAAGACGATGGTCTTGTGCAGCACGTTCTGCAGGCGCATCAGCTCCTGTTGCATCTCGCGCCGGATCAGCGGATCGAGCGCCGAGAAGGGCTCGTCCAGGAACCAGATCTGCGGCTCGACCGCGAGGCTGCGGGCGATGCCGACGCGCTGCTGCTGGCCGCCCGACAACTCGCGCGGGTAATAATTCTCGCGGCCCTTGAGGCCGACCAGGTCGACCATCTCCTGGGCGCGCTTCCTTTGTTCCGGCTTCGGCCGGCCCTGGACCGAGAGCGGAAAGGCGACATTCTCCAGCACGGTCAGATGCGGCAGCAGCGCGAAATGCTGGAACACCATGCCCATGCGGTGCCGGCGGATCTCGATCAGCTCCCGCTCCGTCGCCTCCAGGAGATTGCGGCCTTCGAACATGACCTCGCCCGCCGTCGGCTCGATCAGGCGCGCCATGCAGCGCAGCAGGGTCGACTTTCCCGACCCCGACAGCCCCATGATGATGAAGATCTCGCCTTCCTTGACCTCGACGCTGGCGTCGCGCACCGCGCCGATCAGGCCTGCGGCGTTCAGGTCCGCGGCGCTGGGCTTGCCGCCCGCAGCCGCCATGACGTCCTCCGCGCCTCGGCCATAGACCTTCCAGACATTGCGGCTGGCGAGCATCACCGGGCGCTCATCCGGCGCCGCCGTCACTTTCATTGCGGATCGCGTTGCATTCATCCGGTCCGTTCCCGCCCCCCACGGCGGCATCGTTTCGTGTCTCCGATGCCGTTGCCTGTCCGATAACCGGCCCGTTAACCGGAAAGACCGGTTCGAGGTGTTTCAACCCTCGAACCGGTCCCTGCTTCCGGCGTTGGACTCAAGGCCGGCGCTTGCGCGCGTTCTTGAGCCGAAGCGACTGCTTACTGGGCCCACGCCTTCCAAGTCGATTCATGCGCATCGACCCAGGCCGTGGCAACGTCGTCGATGGACTTGCCATCGAGATCGACCTGGCCGCTCAGCGCGTTCAGGTCGTTGACGTCGATGACATAGGCCTTCGCCACCTTATAGGCGACCGGCCACTTGTCCTTCATGCCCGCCCACGCATATTTCCAGATCTCGCCATGCGGCTTGCCGCAATCATGCGCGAGGTCGGGGTTCACGCCCCATTTCGGGTCGTTGTAGCATTCGGGCGTATATTCCGGGAACTGCACCCATTCGCCCTGATACTTCGCCGGCGCCCAATGCGGCGAGTAGATCCACAGCATGATCGGGGCCTTGCGCTGATAGGCGGAATCGAGCTCGGCGAACATCGCCGCGTCGGTGCCCGCATGCACCACCACGAACGGCAGCTTCAGCGCTTCGACACGCTCGTCGTCGAACCCTTCCCAGGTCACGGGGCCGCCGAGATAGCGGCCCTTCGGCGCCGTCTCCGGCGTCGAGAAGGCTTCGGCGCATTTCGGATCGAGCAGCGCCTTCCAGTCCGGGAGACCGGGGCACTTCTCCTTCATATACATCGGGTACCACCACTCTTCCTTCGCCTTCGGGCCGAGCGCGCCCAGCCGTTCAGTCTGGCCGGTCGCGTCCGACGCCTTCATGGCTTCGCCCGCGGTCGTGTCCCAGAATTCCAGGCCGACATCGAGGTCACCATTGGTGAGGCCCGTCGTCAGGCTCGAAAGATAGTCGGCGGTCGGATATTCGACGTTGTATCCCAGCCGCGTCAGGATGGTGCCCAGGATCTTCGCGTTGATGTTGACGCTGGTCCAGTCGAACAGGGCGATCTTGATCGGGTCGGTCGATTCCGGCACTTCGGCCTTGGCCGATGAAGCCCATCCCGCCGCCAACGCCAGACCGCCGATGACGGTCGCAGCGCCAGCGAGGGCCTTGAAGCCTTTCGCCATAGTGATTCCTCCCTTGGAATTCTTGGTGCCGGTTGCGGTCATCCGTTCCAGCGCCCGTTTGCCGCAGGAATGAAAGCGCGGATGGCTGTCCCTTGGCAAGCCAGAACCATACCGCCTGAACCAATTCCGCGCCAATTGCGGCGCAAGACAGGAGGGTCGGCCGAGAATCCTATCGGTGGGATTCGATCAGATCTGGTCGGGCGCGAGGCGAAGGGTGCTGTCGGCGCCCGCGGTCACGGCTGCGGCAAGCCCATGGCTGTGCGGCAGGATATGGGCTGCGAAGAACAGCGCCGTAGCGATCTTGGCCGAAAGATAATTGCCATCCTCGCCGCCCGCGGCCAGACGGCGGCGCGCGGCTTGCGCCTGGCGCGCCAGCTGCCAGGCGCCCACCGTCGTTCCGGCGAGATCGAGATAGGGCGTGGCGCCCGCGAGAACCTGGGGGAGGCCGCTCTTGAGCCGCTCCACGAGCCATTGCGTCGCTTTGGCGAGATCGTCGAGTGCGGGCGCCAACGCCTGCGCCAGCACCGCCAGTTCCTTGTCGCCATCGCGGCTCAGGCTCGTCATGTCGGCGCGCATCTCGGCGATCAGCGCCGCCATGGCTGCACCCTGGTCGCGGCCCAGCTTCCTTCCGACGAGGTCGATCGCCTGGATGCCGTTGGTGCCCTCATAGATCTGCGTGATGCGCACGTCGCGCAGATGCTGAGCGGCCCCCGTGCTCTCGATGAAACCGAGGCCGCCATGGATCTGGATGTTGAGCGAGGCGACGTCGACGCCGCGATCGGTGCTCCAGGCCTTGGAGAGCGGCGTCAGCAGCTCGGCGCGCATCAGCGCCTTGTTGCGGGCGGCTTCGTCGGTGGCTCGCTTGGCGCGATCGAGCGCCGCCGCATTCAAATAGATGAGGGCCCGCATCGCTTCGACCAGGGCCCGCATGGTCATCAGCATCCGGCGCACGTCCGGATGATGGATGATGGCGGCGGGCTCGCCGCCTTTTGCATCGACCGGCCGGCTCTGCACGCGCCCGCGCGCGTAGCTGCGCGCCTGCTGCAGCGCGCGCTCGGCGACCGCGAGCCCCTGGACCCCAACATTGAGCCGGGCATTGTTCATCATCGTGAACATGTACTCCATGCCGCGCTGCTCCTCGCCGACCAGGAAGCCGATGGCGCCGCCGTCGCTCTCGCCATAGGCCATCACGCAGGTCGGGCTCGCCTTGATACCGAGCTTATGCTCGAGCGAGAGGCAGCGCAGATCGTTGCGGGCCCCCAGGCTGCCGTCCGGATTGGGCAGGAACTTCGGCACGATGAAGAGCGAGATGCCCTTGGTGCCGGCGGGTGCGTTGGGCGTGCGGGCCAACACGAGATGGATGATGTTCTCGCTCAAATCCTGCTCGCCATAGGTGATGAAGATCTTCTGCCCGGTGATGCGGTAGCGCTCGCCCTCCTTGACTGCGCGCGTGCGCAAGGCGCCGACGTCCGATCCCGCCTGGGGCTCGGTCAGATTCATCGTGCCGGACCATTCGCCCGAGATCAGCTTCGGCAGATAGGCCGCTTTCTGCTCTGGCGAGCCGTGGCGCTGCAACGCCTCGACGGCGCCTTGCGTCAGCAGGGAGCAGAGCGAGAATGCCAGGCTCGCCGACGACCACATCTCCTGCAGCGCGGTGGCGATCGACCAGGGCAGGCCTTGTCCGCCCCATTCGGCGTCGAACGGCACGCTGTTCCAGCCGCCTTCGACGAAGGCGCGATAACCCTCGCGGAATCCCTTGGGTGTCACGACCGCGCCGTTCTCGAGGCGGCTGCCCTCCTCGTCGCCGATGCGATTGAGTGGTGCCAGCATGCCGGCGGCGAACTTGCCGGCCTCGGTCAGGACCTGCTCGACCAGCTCGGGCGTCGCATCCTCGAACCCCGGCAGCTTGGCGATGGCATCGAGGCCCACCGTCTCGTCCAGCACGAAACGCATTTCGGCCAGGGGCGCGGCATAGTCCGTCATGATCCGGGATCCTTCCGATGGCGAGACGTCGCCTAAGCTTAATCGCGAGGCCTCGCATCGAACAGCGCTCTTCGGGCGAGTCGCGGCGATCGATGCCGGGGATCAGCGGCCCGAGCGGGGTGCCGCCGCGCGTCGCAGGCGATCGTTGATCGCGCGCCCGAGGCCGCGCTCGGGGATTGGCATGGCGGCGATGCCGGTCAGCCCCAGCTCGCGCCCCTGCCGGTCCAGGCGCCGCAGCGCCGCGAAGAGCTGCGCCGCCGCTTCCTCGAGATCGCCACCGGGGCTGAGATTGATCGCCAGCCTCGCCTCGCCGATCGTGCTCGGTCCGAATCCCAGGAGGGCCTCGCCCTCGCGCAGTTCCCTGGCATCGAGTCGCAACGGCAGGTCCGGCGCATAGTGGCTCGCCAGCATGCCGGGTCCTCGCGGCTGGCCACCCTCTCCCGCATGAGCGATCGGTCCGATCGCCGCTTCGATTTCCTCTTCGGTGACGGCGCCCGGCCGCAGCAGCAGCGGCCCGCCGCTGAGAAGCGCCACCACCGTCGATTCGATTCCGATCTTGCAGGGGCCGCCATCGAGGATCAGCGCGACGCGCTCGCCCAGCTCCTCGGCGACATGGGAGGGCTGGGTGGGGCTGATACGGCCGGAGCGGTTGGCGCTGGGGGCGGCGAGGGGCTTTCCGAATTTGGCGAGCAGGCGTTGCGCCACCTCATGGCGCGGGACGCGCACCGCCTGGCTGTCGAGGCCGGCACTGGCGAGCAGGCTGACGCGGCAATCCGCGCGGCGGGGCAGCACCAAGGTCAGCGGGCCCGGCCAGAACCGTCGTGCCAGCGCGCTGGCCTTCTCGTCGAACGTCACATCGCGGCCGGCTTCGCTGGCGGACGGGTAATGCGCGATCAGCGGATTGAACTGAGGTCGGTCCTTGGCGGCGAAGATGGCCGCGACCGCGAGGTCGGAGGTGGCGTCGCCGGCGAGGCCGTAAACCGTCTCGGTCGGCAGGGCCACCAGCGCACCCGCTCCGAGCAGGGCCGCGGCTTCGGCGATCGCAGCGTCGGTCGGCGGCAGGATCCGTGCCGTCGGTTTGCTCACGCGTCCCGACCGCGCGCCACGAAATGCGGGTTCTCGAAGCCCGGCTTGCCATAGCGGAGCTCCTCGCCGTCCAGGGTGCGGACCGAGCCGCCGGCCGCGGCCAGCACCGCCTGGCCTGCGGCCGTGTCCCACTCCATGGTGCGGCCTAGGCGCGGATAGATGTCGGCGAGGCCCTCGGCGACGCGGCAGAATTTGAGCGAGCTGCCCGCATTCTCGAGCCTGGCCACCTGCTCGGTCGAGAGAAAGGCCTGGAGCGCCGCCTCGTTGGCATGAGAGCGGCTGGCGAGCACGATCGCCCCGTCCTTGGGCTGTTGGCGGCAGGCGATGGGCCGGGGGCGGTCGCCGCGATGGGCCAGCATGGCGATGCCGGGACCGCCCGTGGCCGGTGCGCTGCCGGTATAGGTCGTCCCCAGGGCCGGCAGATGCACCACGCCCAGAACCGGCCGGCTGCCCTCGATCAAGGCGATATTGACGGTGAACTGCCCGTTGCGGCTCAGGAACTCCTTGGTCCCGTCCAGTGGATCGACCAGCCAGAAACGCCGGTCGGGCGAGGCGCTGTCGCCGATCGTCGGCGTATGCCCCGCGGCGCTGGCTTCCTCGGCGATCACGGGCACACCCGGCAACAGCGGTGCCAGCGTCTCGAGGATGATCGCTTCCGCCGCCTGGTCCGCCGCCGTGACCGGCGAGGAGTTGGCCTTTCGCGTCACCGCGATCGGACCCTGATAATGGCGCAGGATCTCGTCGCCGGCCTGCTCGGCGAGGCGCGCCAACCGTTCGAGCAACGCGGCGGTTTCGCCGGCCTGCGCGTTCATCGCCGGACCTCTCTCATTCCAGTATGTCCGGGTCCCGTAAATTGCAGCCATGCGGTCGTCGATGACATCGTCTGTTCCATGAAGTGAGCGCCGGCAGAATTTTCTTTGCCCGTGGGTCGACCGGCGCGTGATGATAGGCGCGCGGCGGCTCTTGTCTAGCATAAGGGATTCCAAGGCGAGTCAATCGCTTGTGTTCTGTCATTGATTTCTCACATTGCTTGCGCATCCAAAATCCATGATGTCTGGAGTCGAGAAGAGCGCGATTTCATCGACAAAACTTTCTCCGCCGCGATCTCGCTTCATCCTTTGTTCAGCGCCTCGCCCTTATGGTCGATCCCGACGCAAGGAGCGGTCCCTGCAAGCCCATGCAAGACCGCTTCTTCCCGTCTCTCCCTGTGGCCCAACCCGCTGACAGAGCCCCCTCTCTGTCGGCGGCGGCTGCGGCGGTGGCTCAAGGATCGCGCTTTTCGCGCCTAGGGGGCGATCCGGCCTCGGTTCCTTCCGGCTCGTCCGGCCTTCCCCACAAAGCGATGACAGCCACCGCCTGCCATCGGTCCGGCGCGGCGGAATCCTTTCTCTGCCGGCCCCTCTGTGTCGAGCCTGTGATGATTCCATCGGCGCTTGCCCCGCCCGGCGGCAGCGGTCAGATTGCCGGCGCATGAAAACCCGTCCTTCCCTGAAAAAAATGGTCGCGGCCGCTTCGCTGGCGGCGCTCGTGAGCGCTGCCAGCCTCACCGCGCTTGCCGACAATCCGCCCGTCCCGCCGGCCATGCCCGCGACGCCGGTCCAGACCGCACCGCTGGCGCCGCCGCCGCCGCAGGAATTCGAGGGCTCCGCCATCGTGCTCGACGGCGGCACGCTGCAATTGGGCGAAGAGCGCCTGATCCTGTTCGGTATCCAGATTCCGGCCATGGCGGCGCCCGGCGGCATCAAGGCGCGCTTGGCACTCGAGGGCCTGCTCGGCGGCGATGGCCGGGTCCATTGCGTGGTCGCGGCGCGCGACCTGCAGCTTCATAAATTCGCCGTCTGCCGGCTGGGCGACATCGAGCAAGACCAACGAGTCGAGCAACTTACAG
>CAVOLB010000125.1:0-18583 GCA_963696655.1 uncultured Alphaproteobacteria bacterium | reverse complement strand
GAGATCGATCTGGGTATCGACATGGGGCGTGCCGGTGAGGCCCGAGACCGCGCCGTCGAAGCTGCCCTTGGCGACGATGCCGGCCAGCGCCAGCACCGCGTTGTAGGTGATCTGGTCGTCGCCGCTCTTGGCCGTGCCGGAGAAATCCAGCTGCCCGAGCTTGGCGTTGGAAGCGCCCGCGAGGCCGGCCATCTCCAGCAGCGGGCCCGCATTCTTGGCGGTCAGGGCGAAATCGGTGTCGATCCGGGGGATGCCCGCGCCCAGGCCGCTGGCCGTGCCCTTGGCCTTGCCGTTGGCGCCGATGCCGGCGATGTCGAAGGCGATGTCATAGGCGATCTGCTGCCCGCCGCTCGAGAGCTTCCCGGTGAAGGCGAGCTTGCCCAGCTTCTGCGGCGGATTGTCCATGCCCGCGAACTGAAGGACGCGGGTGGCATCGGCCACCTTCAGGGAGAACTGGCTGTCGAGGGTCGGCTCGGTCGCGAGATTGGCGACCGTGCCGGAAAGACTGCCGGAACCGCCGGCGAAGTCCTTCACGCTGACATCGCGCAAGGTGAGCGTGCCGCCCTGGAGCGTGGCGTCGAGATGCACGCCCTTCGCGGTCTGCTCGTTCATGGTCAGGCTGCCGACCTTGATCTCGACATTGGCATTGAGGCCCGCGAGGGGCTTCAGCGCATCGAGCGGCAATCCGCCCGACGGCTTGGGCTTGCCCGCGTCCGCGGTCTGCGTCGTCTCGGTGCTACCGGATTGGGTCGTGCCGGGCTGGGTGGTTGCGGGCTGGGTCGTCTGGGGCTGGCTCGTGTCGGCCGCACCCGGCGCGGGCAGATAGGCATCGAGATTGATCTGGTCGATGGCGAGCCCGATGCCGAGCCCCGGCACCTTGCGCTCGGCATTGGGAAGCGCGACCACGACACCGCCCGCGACCCGCGAGGAGTCGAAGCGCAGATCCATCTCCGCGATCTGGAGCTGGCTGGGCGTGGCGGTGACCCGCGAGGCCAGCGACAGCTTGCGCAGCCGGTCGGGCGGCATGGCCGGCATCGCCACCTTCAGCCATTCGAGCAGGCTGCGCAGATTGTCCGAATGAAGCTCGAGCGTGCCGGCGAAGCTCGGCAGGCCCTCGACGGCGGCGAGCTTGCCGGCGAGCGCGACGTCGGAGCCGCCGGGCAGGCTGGCATTGAAGCGCGTGACCGAGACCTCGCCATTGGCGACCTGAGCCACCAGCCGCACCTTGTTGACGACGCCATTGTTGTAGCTGATCGCCTCGATCCCGAGATCGATGTCGGCCAGGATGTTCTGCGGCAGCGAGAAGCTGGGCGGCCGGGTCTGCGGCACGGGCGCCTGGGCCTGCGACTGATCGCCGGCAGGAGGTGGCACCGCCGCGGCCAGCAGCTTGTCGAGATCGAGCCGTGGCAGCGACAGGGTGAGCTTGGCCTTGATGAGGTCGCCCAGCGCGACCGTGGCCTCGCCCGTCGCCTGCTGATCCCCGAGCGCCAGGGTCAGATTCTTGGCGCTGCCCCCGGTGACGCCCGCATCGAGATCGGTGGAAGCCGAGAATTTCTGCTTCAGCAATGCGCTCGGACTGCCGGCGGGCGAAAGCGCCTTCATCAGCGCCGACAGATCGTCGCCCGCCGCCGTCAGCTTGCCGGCCAGATGCGGTCCCGCCTGCGGGTCGCTCGATACCACGCCCGAGAATTCGAGCGTCGATTCCGGATCGCCAAGCGCCAGCTTCAGCCGCACCGTCGAGGGCTGGCCGGCGGACAAGGCGCCGGCATCCGCCTCGAACCGCGCCTTGATCCCCTGATAGGTCGCCGAGCCGGTCGCGTCGAACGGGCCGGTAAACGACCCGATATGGATCTCGGAATCGAGCGCCTCGAGTTTCTGCTCCGAGCTCGCCGCCGGATCGCGATAGATGAAGGTGCCGTTCTCGATCCGCACGCTGTCGAAGGATAGGGCAAGCCCGCCGCCGCTGCCGATGCCCTCATGGGCCGCCTCGCTGGGCGCAGGCGCCGTCTCGCCGGCCGGCGCGATCTCCCAATTGCCATGGCCGTCGGGCAGCTTCTCCAGCAGGATGGTGGGCTTCACCAGGATCAGGCTCGTGACCTGGATCCTGCCGCTCAGCAGCGGCATCAGCGCCACCCGGACGTCGAGCGATTCCAGGGTCGCCATGTCGGGCGCGCTCCCGCCTTCGGCATTGGCGAAACGCACGCCCTTGACCGAGAGCTTCGGCGCCGGCAGCAGCGCCAGCGAGATGTCGCCATCGATGCTGAGATCGCGGCCGGTCTGCTTGCGGGCTTCGGACTCGATCTGGGCCTTGTATCCGTTCCAATCGATGAAGCTCGGCACGACCAGGACAGCGGCCACCGCCAACACCAGAAGAGCACCGACTGCGATCAGAATTTTTTTCGTCATCTCGACTCTCGTGCGGGGTGGGAGTCTCGGGGGCAGGCGCTCCCCTTCCGGGCGAGGTGGCTTTGCGCTAGGCTTGCCTTTGCATCCGATGGTCCGGCCCTCCGGAGACACAGGCTTCGGGGAGTTGCGGCCCCAGGGCAGAGGCAGCCATGGGCGATCTGGTCAATCTAAACAAATTTCGTAAGGCGCGACAGGGCCGCGAAGAGAAGCGCGCGGCCGCGGCAAATCGCGGCAAATATGGCCGATCGAAGGCCGAATTGCTGGAGATGAAGGCCGAGCGCGACCGCGGCAGCCGCGACCTCGACGGCAAGAAGGTCGAGCGGCAGGAGCCAAACGCAAAGGAATTGCCGGAGCCGGCGATCGAAGGCGAAAAGAGCAGCGATTGACGCGTGGCCGGGCCCGCTGACACGACCGCCGCTGTCTCGCGCATGATCGCGGACGCTCCCTGAGGATCGCAACTGGCGGCGAACGAGTCTGCCGGCAAACCATCCGGGGGAGAGAAACGCGCCGCGCGCGCTTCCGTTCCGCGCGGCAGACGGAGCGCCGGTCAGCGGCCCTTCCAGACCGGCTCGCGCTTCTCGGCGAAGGCGCGCATGCCTTCCTGCATGTCTTCCGACCGCCACAGCCGCTCGTAATAGTCGAGCCCGCTGTAACCGGCCTTGGTCTTTTTCATCGCCGCCGGCAGGCCCATGCCGTCGATCGCCAGCAGCACCTCCTTGATCGCCTGCAGCGCCAGGGGCGCGCCCTTGGCGATCTCGGCGGCCTTGGCGCGGGCTTCGTCCATCAGCGAGGCCTGCGGCACCACCTTGTGGACCAGGCCCCAGCGCAGTGCCTCGTCCGCTTCCATGCGCCGGCCGGTCAGCAGCATTTCCTTGGCGACGTTATAGGGAATGAGGCGGGGCAGGCGCTGGATCGCGCCGCCGTCGGGAATGATGCCGCGCTGCATCTCCGGCAGCGAGAAGAAGGCATTTTCCGCCATGACGATGACGTCGCAGGCGAGCGCGATCTCGAAGCCGCCGCCCACCGCGGCGCCATTGACGGCCGCCACCATCGGCTTGGTCAGCCCCCAATATTCCGTGATTCCGGCAAAGCCGCCGGCGCCGCTGCCCTGCTCGGGATCGGCATCGAGGCTCGGGTCGTAATCGACCGCCTCCTCCTTCAGGTCCCAGCCGGCGCAGAAGACGCGATCGCCCCCGGCCGTGACGATCCCGACGCTCAAGGCCGGATCGTCCTGAAGCTGCTTTGCTGCACGATGGATGGCGCGGCTCATGGCGCGATTGATGGCGTTGGCCTTCGGCCGGTTCAGCGTGATCTCGAACACCGCGCCGTGGCGGCGCGTCAGGACGATGTCTTCCGTCATCTTGGGGTCATCCTTGAGGAAGGGCAGATCAAGAAGAGAGGCGCCGGAAGCGCTCCAGATGCCAATGCGAATCGCCGAGGGCAAGATCGATGAAGGTGAGCCGCTTGAGATAATGGCCGGCCTCGTAGTCCCAGGTCATGCCGATGCCGCCATGGAGCTGCACGCCCTCCTTGCCGATCTCGCGCCCGAGCGTGCCGGTCAGCGACTTGGCGGCGGAAACGCCGGCCGCCCGCGTCGCCGGATCGCCCGAGGCCGCCGCTTCGGCGGCATCGACCGCGACCGACTGCAGCAGCTCGGCCTTCATATAGACATCGGTCAGCCGGTGCTGCAGCGCCTGGAAGCTGCCGATCAGCTTCCCGAACTGCTCGCGGGTCTTGAAATAGCTCAGCGTCTTCTCATAGACGGCATTGGCGATGCCCGAAGCCTCGGCACAGAGGGCCGCGCGGGCGCGATCGAGCACCGCCTCGAGGATCGGCAGCGCGCCATCCTTGGGGCCCACCAGCCGGTCATGCCCCAGCGCCATGCGATCGAACCGCAAGGTGCCGACGCGGCTGCCGTCATGGGCGGCATAATCCCTGACCTCGAGCCCGCGCTGCTGGCGGTCGACCAGGAAGAAGGAGAGACCCGATGCGTCGCCCGGCCGGCCGCTGCTGCGGGCCACCAGCAGGATCCGGTCGGCGGCAGCGGCATAGGGCACGCCCGCCTTGACGCCGGTCAGGAGGAAGCCGCTGCCGTCGGGCTCCGCCCTGGCGGCAATCGCGGCCGGGTCCTGGCGGTCGTCCTCGGCGAAGGCGAGCGAGAGCTTCATCCGGCCTTCGGCGACCGCCGGCAGGATCTCGGCCTGCTGCGCCTGAGAACCCGCCGCCGCCACGACAGCCGCGCCCAGAAGGACGGTCGCGAGATAGGGCGACGCCACGAGCCCGCGCCCGAAGGATTCCATCACCAGGCCCACTTCCAGCGGACCCATGCCGAGCCCGCCGGCCGCTTCGGGCAAGGGCAGGCCGAGCCAGCCCAGCTCGGCGAAGCTTTGCCAATCCTCCTCGCTGTAGCCCTCGGGTGTCGCCACCAGCTTCTGGCGGCGGTCGAAGGGATAATGCTCGGCCACGAAACGCGCGACGCTGTCCTTGATCAGGCTCTGCTCTTCGGTCAGTTCGATGCGCATCGTTATTCGAGCCCCAGCACGGCTTTGGTCAGGATGTTCTTCTGAATCTCGTTCGAGCCGCCATAGATCGAGGTCTTGCGCATGTTGAAGAAGGCGCGGGCGGCGTAACGGGCTTCGGGCGGCAGGTTCGGCGCGTCCTGGCTCTCAGCCGGCAGGTCGGGAGCCGCCCCCAGCGCCACGGCATCGACCTGGAGCTCGAGCAGACCCTGCTGCAGCTCGGTGCCCATCACCTTCAGGATCGAGGCCTCGGCCCCCATCGATTCGGGACCGCCCGGTCCGAACAGCAGGCGCCGCTCCAACGCTTCCAGCGCGCGCAGCTTGATCTCGGCGGCGGCGAGCCGCGCGCCGAAGGAATGATCCGACATCAGGCTCGAGCCGTCGGCCCGGGGCCGGCGCAGGATGGATTTGAGCCGCCCCAGCGTCTGCAGCGAGCGCGACACCTCGGCGATGCCGAAGCGCTCGAGGCTCAGCAGATATTTGGCATAGGTCCAGCCCTTATGCTCCTCGCCCAGGCGCTGGCCCACCGGCACCTTCACATTGTCGAAGAAGACCTGATTGACCTCGTGCCCGCCATCGAAGGTGCGGATCGGCCGGATGGTGATGCCGGGTGTCTTCATGTCGAACAGCAGGAAGGTGATGCCCTGCTGCTTCTTGCCGCTGCTGTCGGTGCGGAACAGGCCGAACATCCAGTCGGCGATCTGCGCCTCGGTGGTCCAGATCTTGGTGCCATTGATGACGTAGTGGTCGCCCACCCGCTCGGCGCGGGTCTTGAGGGAGGCCAGATCGGAGCCCGAATTGGGCTCGGAGAAACCCTGGCACCAGAGAATCTCGCCTTTCAGGATTGGCGGCAGGAAGCGCGCCTTCTGCTCGGCGCTGGCATATTCGATCAGGGTCGGCCCCAGCATCGTGACGCCGAAGGAGACCAGCCGCGGCGCGTCGGCCAGCGCCAGCTCGCGCTCGAAGATGAACTGCTGCTCGAAGCTCCAGCCGGGCCCGCCATGCTCCTCGGGCCAGTTCGGACAGCTCCAGCCGCCCCGCTCGTAGAGAAGCCGATGCCAGCGGAGAATATATTCGCGCGGCAGCTCCATGCATTCGGCGGCGACCAGGCGGCGGATGTCTTCCGGCAGATGCGAGCGGATGAAGCCGCGGACCTCGTCGCGGAAGGATTTGAGATCCGGCCGCGCCTCGAGCCAGCCGCTGCCATAACCGTCGATATCGATCATTGTTCGCCTTCGCCTGTCGCTCTTTTGTTTTGTTGATTGTTGTTTGTTGTCCCCTCCCCCAATTTCCTGGGGGAGGGTTAGGGAGGGGGCTGCTCGATCTCGCCATCCGCCTCCCTAACCCTCCCCCAGGAAATTGGGGGAGGGAATAAATATTCTGCCGCTGCTCCACCCCCACGCGCCTCCGCCGACGAGACGGAGAGGCCGGGCGGTTTCTCCTACATTCGGAGGATCTTCCCCGGATTCATGATGTTGTCGGGATCGAAGGCGCGCTTGATCCGCCGCATCGCATCGACGGCCGGCCCATGCTCGGCCTCGACGAAATCGATCTTGCCATAGCCGACGCCATGCTCGCCGGTGCAGGTGCCGCCCATGGCGAGCGCCCGATGCACCATGCGCTCGTTGAGGCGCTGCGCCGTCTCCATCTCGGCCGGATCGTTCGGATCGATGACATAGGTCAGATGGAAATTGCCGTCGCCCACATGCCCGACCAGCGGCGCCAGCATCTTGGACTCGCGGATCTCGCGCTTGGTCTCCGAGATGCAATCCGCCAGTCGCGAGATCGGCACGCAGACGTCGGTGGCCCAGCCCTTGGCCCCGGGACGCAAGGCGAGCGCCGCATAGTAAGCATTGTGGCGCGCCTGCCAGAGCTTGTTGCGGTCCTCGGCCTGCGTCGCCCAACGGAAGGCGCTGCCGCCATGCTCGGCCGTGATCGCCTTCACCATCTCGACCTGTTCCATGACGCCCGCCTCGGTGCCGTGGAACTCGAAGAACAAGGTCGGCTGCACCGCGTAGTCGAGCTTGGAATAGCGGTTGATGGCGTCGAGCTGGACCTCGTCGAGAAGCTCGATGCGCGCGACCGGAATGCCGGACTGGATCGTCTCGATGACGGTGTTGACCGCGTCCTCGATGGTGGGGAAGGCGCAGACCGCGGCCGACATCGCCTGCGGAATGCCATAGAGCCGCAACGTCACCTCGGTGATGACGCCCAGCGTCCCCTCGGAGCCGACGAAGACGCGGGTCAGGTCGTAGCCCGCGGCCGATTTGCGCGCGCGGCCACCGGTCTTGATGACGCTGCCGTCGGCGAGCACCACCGTCAGCCCCAGCACATTCTCGCGCATGGTGCCGTAGCGCACCGCGTTGGTGCCCGAGGCGCGGGTCGCCGCCATGCCGCCCAGGCTGGCATCGGCGCCGGGATCGATCGGGAAGAACAGGCCCGAATCGCGCAGATGCGCGTTGAGCTGCTTGCGGGTGACGCCGGCCTCGACCTGCACGTCGAGATCGCCCTCATGGACCGCGAGGATACGGTTCATCTGCGAAAGGTCGATCGTGACGCCGCCATGGAGGGCCGCCACATGCCCCTCGAGCCCGGTGCCGGTGCCGAAGGGGATCACCGGCACGCGATGCTCGGCGCAGGCCTTGACCACCGCCTGGACCTCCTCGGTCGAGCGCACGAAGGCGACGGCGTCGGGCGGGGCCGCGGCGTGATAGGACTCGTCCTTGCCATGCTGGGCGCGGACGGCGGCCGCGAGCGTGAAGCGCTCGCCCAGGAGGGCGCCCAGCCGGGCCAGGAGATCGGCCGGCAGGCGCGAGGCGGCGGACGGGGGAATGGCGTCGGGTGCGTTCATGGGGCCCGAGCCTAATGCCCCGGGCAAGGCCGAAGCAACGGGCCAAGCTGAGGCCGTTTGGCACTCGGATTTAGGCGCTTCCCGGCCCACTCCAGAGCTGGAACAGCCCCTGCCCCGCCGTCAGCACCGCGAGAAGCACCAGGAGCCACAGCACGATGCGGCGGAACAGCGCCGGATCGGCGGATTTGAAGCCGCGATTGCCCATCCAGACGCCGATCAGGAGCGGCGGCAGGAACAGGAGGAAGCGCCAGAAGCTGGTTTCGGTGATGAGCCCCTCGCGCGCCTGGAAGCCCAGCCCCAGCAGGTCGGTGGCGATGAAGAAGGCAATGATCGAGGCACGGCCGGCGGCGACGCCCGCGGGCGAGCTGAAATAGAACAGCACGACCGGCGGGCCGCCGATGCCGAAGGCGCCGTTGAGAAGCCCGCTGGCGCCGCCGGCGGCCAGGGTCGCCAGGCGGTTGGGCATCTGCTTCAGGGCGAAGCCCTTGAGCAGCAGGATCGCCGTGGCCACGACGAAGATCCCCATCGCCAGCTTCATCGGCGCCACCGGCGCGTTGGCCAGGAGCCAGACGCCGAAGGGCACGAAGACCGTATAGCCCAGCAGCAGCCAGCCGATCGACCGCCAATGGACGTCGCGCCAGATGCCGGGCAGCAGCGGCAGGCTGGCCGCGACCTCGAGCATGAAGATCGAGGGCACGATCGCCGCCGGCTCCATGACGAGCGAGAGCGAGGTGATGGAGAGCAGCGAGAAGCCGAAACCGGAGAAGCCGCGAACCGCCGCCGCGCCCAGCACGCAGATCAGGCTGACGGCGATCAGCACGGCACTCATGCCGCCGAGATCGATCGCCGCGATGACGCTCGCCATGGCGTTTCCGATGAGGGCGGGAATGGAACGACCGATTCCCGCCCCCGCTCGGGAATCAGTACTGGCTGAACACCTTGCGCAGGATATCGATCATCTGATCGATATGCGACTTCTCCGCGACGAAGGGCGGCGCCACGATTCCGGAATCACCGGTGAACTTGATATGCAGGCCGGCCGCGAACAGCCGCTTGGTGGCGTCGTAGCCGCGGGCGCCGGGCTTGCCGTCCATGGCCAGATCGATGCCCGCCAGCATGCCGTAGCCGCGAATGTCGGTGACGGCGGGGATACCTTTCAGCGAATAGACCGCGTCGAGGAAATAGGGCGACAGTTCGGCCGCGCGCTGGAACAGGCCTTCCTTCTCGTAGATGTTGAGCGCGGCGATGCCGGCGGCGCAGGCCGCCGGATGGGCCGAATAGGTATAGCCATGGAAGAGCTCGACCGCATGGTCGGGCGCGCTGTCCACGATCGTGCCATAGATCTTGTCGCTGACGGCGACCGCACCCATCGGCTGCGCGCCGTTGGTGAGCGCCTTGGCCATGGTGATCATGTCCGGCGTCACGCCGAAGCTCTGCGCGCCGAAGGCCTTGCCGGTGCGCCCGAAGCCGCAGATGACCTCGTCGAACACCAGCAGGATGCCATAGGTGTCGCAGATCTTGCGCAGGCGGTCGAGATAGCCCTTGGGCGGCACCAGGACGCCGGTCGAGCCCGCGATCGGCTCGACGAAGCAGGCGGCGATGGTCGAGGCGCCATAGAGATCGACGAAGCGCTGCAGGTCGTCGGCGAGCTCGGCGCCCTTCTCCGGCTGGCCGCGGGTGAAGCGCGCCTCGGGCGACCAGGTATGGCGCATATGCACCACGCCCGGCATGACCGCGCCGAAGGTCTCGCGGTTGCGGACCATGCCGGCCAGCGACACGCCGCCGATATTGACGCCGTGATAGGCGCGCTCGCGGCTGACGAAGCGGGTGCGCTGTCCGTCGCCGCGCGCGCGGTGATAGGCGAGCGCGATCTTGATCGCGGTATCGACCGATTCCGAGCCCGAGTTGCAGAAGAAGATGTAGTCGAGTCCGTCGGGCGTCAGCGCCGCGACCTTGCGGGCAAGCTCGAAGGAGGACGGGTGCGCCACCTGGAAGTGGGGCCCGTAATCCATCTCCAGGAGTTGCCTGCCGACCGCCTCGGCGATCTCCTTGCGGGCATGGCCGGCGGCCACGCAGAACAGGCCCGAGCTGCCGTCGAGCAGCTTCTCGCCCTTATGGTTCCAATAATAGACCCCCTCGCCCTTCACCAGGAGGCGGGGCTCCTGCTTGAAATCGCGATTGGACGTGAAAGGCAGCCAGTGATTCTCGAGCGTGTTGGCTTCGTACTGCATGGCGGCACCCTGGGTCACGGAATGGCGAAAGGCCTCTCGGCACTGACGCCCATCCTAACCGCTGGGGTCGAGGCCCTATAGGGACAGGGCGGGCAAATGGGAGGGGACAGGGGGAGGCGCCGCGGAGAGGTGGTGTGGTGAATCAGACCTTAATCGTCACCGCCGCGAAGGCTTCACCGTCACCCCCGCGAAAGCGGGGGCCCAAGCCGATCCAGCGGTGTCGGTTGAGAGTTGGGTCCCCGCTTTCGCGGGGATGACGTCAGGAGCGCGGGGCGGACCGCTCGGCCCTATTACCAAATCCCTACGCCGCGACCGCGACCGGCGTGGCCGCCTCGGCCGCCAGCGCGGTCGCCTTGGCGGCGTCGGCCTTCTTCTGCTCGGCGCGGCGCAGCACCTCGTAGATCACGGCGCCGACGACGGTGATGGCGACGATGATGACGGCGAGCGCCGAGAGCGTCGGCGTGGTGCCCTGGCGCACGCGGCCGGCCAGCACCGTCACCAGGGTCTTCTCGGCCAGGATCGCGAAGGTGGTGGTGTTGTAGTTCTCGAACGAGGCGAGGAAAGCCAGCACCGAGGCCGAGAGCACGGCGGGCTTCAGGAACGGCAGCAGGATGTGGCGGAAGACCTGCGGGTAGCTGGCGCCGAGATCGAGCGCGGCTTCCTCCTGGGCGCGATCGAAGCGCTGCAGGCGCGACAGGAACACCAGCATCGAATAGGCCGAGATGAAGGTCGACTGGCCGAGGATCGTCAGGAAATAGCCGTTGAAGAGGAACTTCGCCCCGGTCCAACTCGTCACATCCTTCCAGAAGATCACGGTCGAGATGCCGAGGATGATGCCGGGCGTCAGCACCGGCGAGACCACGACCAGGTAATAGAGCGAGCGGGCGCGCCAATAGATCTGCGTCATGATGATGGCGGCGGCCAGCCCGACCGGCACGGCGACGCAGACCACGCCGATCCCGATCAGGACCGAGGTCTTGAGGCCGGCAATCAACTCGTCGTCCTTCGCCAGCATGGCGAACCATTTGAAGGTGAAGCCTTCGAACGGATAGGCCTGCGGGTAGTTGGGCGTGTTAAAGGCGGTGACGCCCATCACCGCCAGAGGCCCGAACAGATAGGTGAAGAAGATCAGGATGTAGAACCCGATCATCGCCTTCATGACGAAGCGGGAGTTCATCGCGTGATCTCCCCGAGGCTGACCTTGAACACGCGCAACACCGCCAGCACGAAGACGACGCAGGTCAGGAGCAGGATGAAGGCGTAGGCCGACCCTTGCGGCCAGTTGAAGGCCTGATAGAAGCGGTCATAGACGATCGGCGTGAACCAGAGCGTGTTGGGGCCGCCCAGGATCAGAGGGGCGGCCAGCGCGCCCGCCGTCAGCATGAAGACCATGGTGCAGCCCGACGCGATGCCGGGCTTGGCGAAGGGCATCACCACGAAGAGATGGATGTGCCACCAGGGGGCGCCCAGATCGCGCGCCGCCTCGATCTGGTTCTTGTCCAGGCTCTCGATCGCGTTGTAGAGCGGGAACATCATCATCAGCAGATAGGCGTAGGAAAGGCCCGTATACATCGCGACGTCGAGGCCGAGGAAATCGATCGGCTCGGCGATGACCCCGATGCCGAGCAGGAAATTGTTGATCAGCCCCGAGGTGCCGAACAGCACCCGGAAGGCGAAGGCGCGCAGGATCTCGTTGACCCAGAAGGGCGCGATCAGCATCAGCATGAAGAGCCGCAGGCGTTCGGGCGTCGCCACCTGCGCCATGTAATAGGCCATCGGATAGCAGATGCAGAAATTGATCGCGGTCACGACGATGCTGGCGAAGATCGTCATGAAGAACGCCTTCAGATGGATCACATTGAGCTGATCCGTCGAGGTCAGGCTGCCGAAGATGAAGTAGCGGTAGCTGTCCAGCGTGTAGTGGTCGTTGGGTCCGCCATAGTCGCGCGGCGGCAGCTTCGGATGGAACGAGAAATCCACCATGTAGAGCTGCGGCAGGACGATCATGATGATCGCCCACAATCCGACGGCGGCCAGCAGGAAGACCGAGATGGCGATGCCGTTGCGCCCGAAGAAGCTCTTGGCGCCGGGCTCGCCGGTCTGGCGCCGCTCGACCGTCGCCATCGCCCAGAAGACCGCGATGACGATGAGCGGCCCGAGGAAGATCAGATATTTGCCGAGCTCAATCACTAGCGAGCTTCCCCGCCGGCAGCACCAGGCCCAGCTGGCGGTCATACTGGATCGACGCGGTCTCGCCCTGGCCCGGCATGCGTTCGGGGCCGCCGCGGCCGACCGTCACCACGATCTCCTTGCGGGTCGGGCCCTTGAGGAAGACATGGCTCATATTGCCTTCGAAGGCGACATTGAGGACCGGCGCCTGCAGCGTCGAGCCGGCGGTGCCGGCGCCCAGCCGGAAGGCTTCGGGGCGCACGAACAGGATCGCATCGTCGCCGATCTTGACGCCGCGCCCATTGCGCCCGCGCAGGCGCCCGACCGGCGTGTCGAGGACCGCGTCGCCATTCTCGAGCGCCATGACCTTGCCGGCGAAGGGATTGTTCTCGCCGACGAAGGAGGCGACGAAACCGGTGGCCGGGTTGTCATAGACCGTCTTGCCGTCGCCCACCTGCTCGATCACGCCCGCATTCATGACGGCGATCCGGTCGGACATGGTCAGGGCTTCGCCCTGGTCGTGGGTGATGTAGATGAAGGTGATGCCGACGCGCCGCTGGATCGCGCGCAGCTCGTTGCGCATATGCTGGCGCAGCTTGAGATCGAGCGCCGAGAGCGGCTCGTCGAGCAGCAGCACGCTGGGCTGGACCGCGAGCGCGCGGGCGATGGCGACCCGCTGCTTCTGGCCGCCGGAGAGCTCGCCGATCTTCTTGTCGCCCTGGCCCGGCAGCGCGATCAGCGACAAGAGCTCGTCGGCGCGCTGGCGCTGGTCCGCGCGCGACACGCCCTGGACCCTGAGCCCATAGGCGATGTTCTCGGCCACGGTCATGAGCGGGAACAGCGCGAGGTTCTGGAAGATGAGAGCCGTCGGGCGCTTGTTCGGCCCGATGCCGCTCATATCCTTGCCGCCGATCCGGACCACGCCCTCGGAAGGCTCGAGGAACCCCGAGATCGCGCGCAGGATCGTGGTCTTGCCGCAGCCCGAGGGCCCGAGGAAGCTGAAGAACTCCCCGTTATTGATCTTGAGCGATGCGCCCCTGACCGCGGTGAAGCTGCCGAAGCGAATGGTGACGCGGTCGAGCTCGACGTCCGCACTCATGGATCGAGACTTCCCCTACCCTACGATTGACGCCCCTGCGCCGTCCGCGCCTCGAGACCGGGCGGACGATATCGAGGCAACCATAATTGGTGCATGCGACCCCGATGGCCTGCAAGGGTCCGTCGGGTCGCACCGCCATGGCTCCAATGCGAACATCCCGGCCCAAAGCGGGGCCGGGATGCTGCATGGTCAATAAACGCTCGGGCGATCAGGACGCCTTGAACTTCTCGGCATACTCGCCGCGCAGATCGCCGAACCATGCCGGCTCGGGGATGCGGTTCCAGAGCTTGTCGAGGGCGTCGCCCGGATAGGCTTCCTGGAAGTTCTTCTTGGCCGCGGCCGAGAGCAGCGCGTCGGAGCCTTTGCAGATCGGGTTGTAGCCCGAGCCGTCGGCCACCTTCGCGGACGCTTCCGGCGTATGGACATAGTTCAGCCAGGCATAAGCCTGATCGATGTTCTTGGCGCCCGAGGAGAGGGACCAGCCGTCGATCCAGGCGATGGCGCCTTCCTGCGGGGCCATGTAGCTGACCGGCTTGCCGTCCTTCTTGAGGCTGAGGACCGGGCCGTCCCAGGTCTGGCCGATGACCACGCCGTTCTCGAGCAGACCGGACTTGGTGTTGTCGGCGCTGTCCCAGAACTGCTTGATCCAGGGCTTGTGCGCGATCGCGAAGGGCAGGATCACGTCATAGATCTTCTTGAAGGTGTCGGGATCCTTGAAGGAGTCCGCCATGCGGTTCGAGGGCAGCTTGCCCGACGCATCCATCCACAGGCCGATGCCGAGCAGCAGCGAATGCGGCCGGCCCTGCACCTTGCCCTTGTACTGATCGTCCCAGAGCGTGCCGTAGCTCAGGGTCTTGTACTCGAGCTTGGTCTGGTCGGTGCGCCAGGAAATTGCCTCGCTGCCCCAGCAATGCGGCATCCAATGCAGACCGCCATCCCATTCCCAGATCTTGGTCGCTTCCATGAAGGACGGCAGCAGGCTGCCATTCTCGAGCTTCTTCAGATCCAGCGGCGAGACAAGGCCCAATTCCTTGAATTGCGGCTGACGATCGCGCGTCGGCTGATAGAGATCGAAGCCCTCGCCGCCGGTCGCCTGGAGCTTGTTGATCTGTTCCTCGTTCTGCGAGAACGGCGTCGTGTTCACCTTGATGCCCGTCTTCGCCGTGAAGTCGGGAATCACCGGATCGGGAATTTCGTCCGACCAGTTGAGGAGATTGAGCTCACCCGACGATGAGAATGCGTTCTTCACGAACCACGGGCCAACGGCCAACGCGGCACCCGCCATCGTGGCGTTCTTCAACATCGTACGGCGGCTGAACCGCCTTGCTGCGCTCAGCGTCAATGCAGCCGACGAGGCCGGTTTTTTGGCAGTCATAAGAGAGCTCCCTGTTTTGAAAGAGAATGAAGCCTTTACCGCGCGCCCCCATGGCTCTTGCTTCTGCTTCGATTCCGGCCGCGGGACCGTTCGTTGTAGCGCCGTGTCACGACAGATTTATGACGTCCGCGTGACGGGGCCCCTGGATGAAAGCGGCAGAAAGGCTGGGGATTCTTCGCCAATTGATCGTATTGTTACAATCGACTAGTGAAACAGAGCCAGTCAAGGAGTTTTCACCGGCCAGCCCGTCGCTGGACCGGAACAGGAATGAATGCGGGACCAACTTTTCCACTTCGAGCCTGACGGGACCACCACCCTGCAGGCGCAGCTGCGCCGCATGCTGGTCGACGCCATCCTGGAGGGCCAGATTCCGGCCGGCAGCGCGCTGCCGTCCTGCCGGAAGATGGCGCAAACGCTCAATGTCGCCCGTAACACAGTGGCGCTGGCCTATCAGGATCTGGTCGAGGAAGGTTTTCTTGTCGCCCGCCAGCGCAGCGGTTACTTCGTGGCGCCCGACATCCTCTCCGGCCGCGCGTCCGGGACGCCCGCGCGGGAGGGTTATACCGGCGCAAAGGAAGCGCCCTCCGGGGTCGACTGGGCCGACAGGTTCCGGGTCCATCCCAGCCGCCAGCACAACATCGTCAAGCCGCGCAACTGGCAGGACTATCCCTACCCCTTCATCTACGGCCAGGTCGATCCGGGCCAGTTTCCGATCGCGGCCTGGCGCGACTGCTCGCGCCAAGCGCTCGGCCGCGGCGCCGTCAAGGAATGGTCGCGCGACCTCTTCACCGACGACGACCCGCATCTGGTCGAGCAGATCCGCACGCGCCTTCTGCCTCGGCGCGGCGTGCGGGTCGACAATGACGAGATCCTGGTCACGGTCGGCGCCCAGCAGGCGCTCTATCTGATCGCGAGCCTGCTGATGGATGCCGGCACGCGCGTCGGCATCGAGGATCCGGGCTATGTCGATGCGCGCAACATCTTCAGCCTGCGCGGTGCTGCAGTGACGCCGCTGGCGATCGACCGCGAGGGCGTGGTGGTCGATGAGCGGCTGGCGCAATGCGATTACGTCTATGTGACGCCGAGCCATCAGTTCCCGACCACCGCCACCATGTCGCTGGCCCGCCGGCGCGCCCTGCTCCAGGCCGCCGAAGCCAACGACATCGTCCTGGTCGAGGACGATTACGAGAGCGAGATCAACCATCAGGGCGCGCCGTCGCCGGCCCTGAAGTCGCTCGACCGCCATGGCCGCGTGATCTTCGTCGCCAGCCTGTCCAAGAGCCTGGCGCCGGGCCTGCGGCTGGGCTACATGGTCGGCCCCGCGCCCTTCATCCGCGAGGCGCGCGCCCTGCGGCGCCTGATGCTGCGCCATCCCCCCGCCAACAATCAGCGCACGGTGGCGCTGTTCCTCGCTGACGGCCATCACGACGCGCTGCTGCGCCGGCTCAGCCAAATCTACAAGGAGCGCTGGAAGGCGATGGGCGATGCGCTGGCGCGCCACCTGCCCGAATGCCGCTGGCAGCAGAGCCAGGGCGGCACCGCCTATTGGGTCGAGGGCCCCGCCGGCCTCGACGCCCGCGCGCTCGAGGCCGCCGCCGCCAGGCAGGGCATCCTCATCGAGCGCGGCGACTGGCATTTCCAGGCCGAAGACGCGCCCCGGCGCTTCTTCCGCCTGGGCTTCTCCTCCATCCCCCTCGACAAGATCGAGCCGGGCATCAAGCTGC
This sequence comes from uncultured Alphaproteobacteria bacterium, assembly GCA_963696655.1. Taxonomy (GTDB): domain Bacteria; phylum Pseudomonadota; class Alphaproteobacteria; order Dongiales; family Dongiaceae; genus Hypericibacter. The sequence continues at coordinate 2,209 of CAVOLB010000125.1, read as the reverse complement.
TGGGGGAGATCCTGCGGCGGCAGATGGCGTAGTCCTGAAGCAACCCCTCCCCCTACCCCCTCCCGCAAGGGGAGGGGGCGTGGTCTTTTTGTTTCTTCTCCCTCGCTTGTCTTCATCGCGGTTGAAAGAGCGGGGTTTCTATTTTTCTAGCCCCCTCCCCTTGCGGGAGGGGGTAGGGGGAGGGTCGCTGTCACTGAACTCGGCATTTGAAAAAGTAGCTGCGCACTTATCTGCGTGATCTCGCAGGTACCCCTCCCCCTACCCCCTCCCGCAAGGGAAGGGGGTGAGATACTCCTTGTCGCATCGCGCACCGCACCCTGGCTCCCGGAAATGGATCGCACTGGCCCTAGCTTGGAGCGGCCCCGAGGCGCTACCACAGGCTCCCGAGATTCCTGGCGCGGCCTCGGCTTGGCCGCCGCCGTAACCGTCATTCAAATGAGGCAACAACCATGACACGCATGTCCGCCAGCGAAGCCTTCGTCGAGACGCTCGTCGCGCATGGCGTGAAGGATGTGTTCGGCATCGTCGGCTCGGCCTATATGGACGCGCTCGACCTCTTCCCCGCCGCCGGCATCCGCTTCATCTCGGTCTGCCACGAGCAGGGCGCCGCGCATATGGCCGATGGCTATTCGCGCGTGCTGAACAAGCAGGGGGTCTGCATCGCGCAGAACGGCCCCGGCATCACCAACTTCGTGACCGCCGTCGCCGCCGCCTATTGGGCCCATTCGCCGGTGGTGGTGATCACGCCCGAGACCGGCTCCAACACCATCGGCCTCGGCGGCTTCCAGGAGACCGAGCAGCTGCCGATCTTCTCGAAGATCACCAAGTTCCAGGCCCATGTGACCCGCCAGGACCGCTTCGCCGAGCTGACCTCCCGCTGCTTCGACTATGCGCTCCTGGAGCGCGGCCCCACCCAGCTCAACATCCCGCGCGACATGTTCTACGGCGAGATGGACATCACCTTGCCGAAGCCGATCCATATCGAGCGCTCGGCCGGCGGCGAGCAGAGCCTGAACGACGCGGCGAAGCTGCTGTCCGAGGCGAAGTTCCCGGTCATCGTCGCCGGCGGCGGCGTGATCATGTCGGACGGCCAGGCCGAAGCCGTGGCCCTTGCTGAGTATCTCTCGGCGCCCGTCGTCACCTCCTATCTCCATAACGACGCCTTCCCCGCCGGCCATCCGCTGATGTGCGGGCCCCTGGGCTATCAGGGCTCGAAGGCGGCGATGAAGCTGATCGCGCAGGCCGACGTGGTGCTGGCGCTGGGCACGCGCCTCGGGCCGTTCGGCACCCTGCCGCAGCACGGCCTCGATTACTGGCCGAAGCAGGCGAAAATCATCCAGGTCGACAGCAATGCCCGCATGCTGGGGCTGGTGAAGCCGATCAGCGTCGGCGTCAATGGCGACGCCAAGCCCGCCGCCGCCGCCATGCTGCAGCGCCTGCAGACCGGCAATCACAAGGTCGCCGCGCATGGCAACAAGGACCAGCGCATGGCCGAGGTGAAGAAGCAGAAGGACGCCTGGGAAACCGAGCTCAACAGCTGGGGCCAGGCGGACGGCTCGCCGATCGCGCCGCGCCGCGCCTTGCGCGAGCTCGAGAAGGCGATGCCGAAGAACGCGATGGTCACGACCGACATCGGCAACATCTGCTCGGTCTCGAACAGCTATCTGCGCTTCGACAAGCCGCGCAGCTTCTTCGCCGCCATGAGCTTCGGCAATTGCGGCTATGCCTATCCGACCGCGATCGGCGCCAAGGTCGGCGCCCCCGACCGTCCTGCCGTCGCTTACGTCGGCGACGGCGCCTGGGGCATGAGCCTGCAGGAGACCCTCACTTGCGTGCGCGAGAACATCCCGGCCATCGCGGTGGTGTTCAACAACGGCCAGTGGGGCGCGGAGAAAAAGAACCAGGTCGATTTCTTCGCCGACCGCTATATCGGCACCAACCTGAAGAATCCGAGCTTCGCCGCGATCGCGGAATCGATGGGTGCCAAGGGCATCAAGGTCGACAGCCCGGGCCAGATCGGCGACGCGCTCAAGACCGCGATCGCCTCGAACCGGCCTTGCGTGCTCGAGATCATGGCGACCCAGGAGCTCGGCGACCCCTTCCGCCGCGACGCGCTGAAGAAGCCGCAGCGGCTGCTGGAGAAGTACAAGGCTTATTCGGTGAGCTGATTGCCCTCGGCGGAGTCAGCGGCTTCCCCTCCCCCTACCCC
>CAVOLB010000124.1:0-75490 GCA_963696655.1 uncultured Alphaproteobacteria bacterium | reverse complement strand
TGTTGCTGCTGCTGCGCGTTTACGTATTGCTCGAGCGCTGGGTCGAGCCCTTCGTCTTCGAGACCCGCCTCGGCGGTCGGCTGATCGACTCCAGCTTCGCGCTCAGCTGGGACGACCGGATCCAGATGGGCGTGGAGGAGGTCGTGACGATTCTGCGCCGCATCTGGCCCTACCTCCTGATCGGCATCGGCGTCGGTGCGGCGATCCACGGCTGGGCTCCCGAGGACTTCTTCACCCGGTACGCCGGTGCCGACAACCCGTTCGCGGTGCCGATCGCCGTCGCCGTCGGCATCCCGCTGTACTCGAACGCGGCCGGCGTGATGCCCCTGGTACAGGCCCTGTACGACAAGGGCATGCCCATGGGCACCCTCCTGGCCTTCATGATGGCCGTCGTCGCGCTGAGCCTGCCCGAGATGATCCTGCTGCGTCGCGTGCTGAAACCGCCGCTGATCGCCACCTTCATCGGCGTGACAGGGGTAGGGATCGTTGCGGTCGGCTACCTGTTCAACGCTGTCAGTCCGTCCTGACAACCTTCGCCTAGAGAGGCTCCGCCATGCTGATCAAGATCCTCGGCCCGGGGTGTGCCAACTGCGCCAACCTCTCAGCGGGCAGCACGCCAGGCCGCCGCCGACCTGGGTCGCCCAGGTCGAGTAGGGGTGCTGACGTTCGACCTCGTCGAACATCGCCGCGGCCTTCTGGAACTCCCCGGTCTGGATCAGGTCGTAGCCCTGGTTGTAGAGAACCTCGGGCGGCTGGTCGGGAATCTTGGGCGTGTCGGAGCCGCAGGCGCTGAGCGCGAGGCCGGCCAGGAGCACGAGTGCGGCCAGGGCGGGCCGGCGGGGAAGGAACTGGGACGGCATCGGTTCTTGCTTTGCCTCGACACATTCAAGTCGCTGGCCTGGCTGATAAATTCACGGTCGGCCCAGGCGGACGCCGGGCCCGACTATAGGGCCCCGGCCTCAGCCCCTCAAGCGCCGGTGCGCAACCGGCCACAGCCCGGGGCACCGGGGCTCGAACCGTGCAAAAAATGGCGGAAGGCGGCCCTTGTCTGCAGGCCGGCGGCGCTATTCGGCCGCCGAGACCTGGATCGGCAGCTCTTCGCGAATCGGAGCCCAGGCCCAGGCCTCGGAATCGGCGAAGAGCGCCGCGAGGAGCCGATGATGCAGCTTATGGCCGGACCGCCGGCCCTCGAAGCGTGCCAGCAACGGTCCGCCGGCCAAGGCCAGATCGCCGATCACGTCGAGCGCCTTGTGCCGGGCGAGCTCGTTGGGATAGCGCAGGCCGCCCTGGTTCAGGACCTTGCCCTCCGACACCACCACCGCATTGTCGAGCGAGGCGCCCTGGGCGAGGCCCGCCGCGCGAAGCGCTTCGGCATCGGCGAGGAATCCATAGGTGCGGGCCCGCGCGATGTCGGCGCGGAAGCCGTCCACCGTGACCTGGGCGTTGAAGCTCTGGCGCGTCAGAGCGCAGCTTCCGTAGTCGACCTCGATCTCGACGCTGAATTCAGCGGCCGGATGGAGCGCCACACGGCGCTCGGAGTCCTCGACCACCACCGATTTGAGCAGCGCGATCGCGCGGCGGGGAGCCGGCTGCTCGACCGTGCCGGCACATTCGATCAGGAACAGGAAGGGGGCGGCACTCCCGTCCATGATCGGGAGCTCGGGCGCGTCGACCGCGATCTCGGCATTGTCGATGCCGCAGCCGGCGAGCGCGGCCATCACATGCTCGACGGTCGCGACTTGCGTGCCCGCGTCGTTGCTCAACGCCGTGCAGAGCGGCAGATCGCAGACCTGGCGCCAGTCGGCGGCGATGATCGCCTTGTCGCCGCTGAGGTCGGTGCGGATGAAGCGGATGCCGCTGCCGGCGGGTGCGGCGTGGATGCTCATGCGGACCGCGCGTCCGCTGTGCAAGCCGATACCCGAACAGGACACGCTGTTGCGCAATGTGCGCTGGCGTGCAAATCCAGCGAACTCGGTCGGGCCGGCGATGATGTCGAGCATTGGGGGGAGGCTGTTCCCTGAAGCGATCTGGAAAGATCTCGGAAATCAGCTCCGCTTTGCGCGTCGGGCTAGCGGCTCTGATTCGACCGCCAGCCTAGAGGAAGAAAGAGCCCCGGTGCCATCGAAAAGGCGATGGCACCGGGGGAAAAGCTGTGGCACCCGTGTCCGAAGTCAATCAATCCCGTGGCGAAAATCCGGCCAAAGGGTCAGTTGGCTTGCCGACGCAGGAAGGCAGGGATTTCGAAGAACTCTTCCTCGGCGCGTGTCGAGGCGATGCGGTCCTTCGGATCCAGTCCCGCCAGCCGCTGCTGCGCTTCGGCAGGCTGCGGCGCGGCCGGGGTTGTGGCGGCACGCGGTGGCGCAACCGGCTGCGACGCCGGCTGAGCGGGCATGGTCGGCGCCTGCAGGCGCGGTGCCGGTGCCGCCGGAGCCGCCATCGGCGCCGGCGCGGATGCCGGCTCTGCTTTGGGCGCCCGACCAAACAAACCACCGCTGCCGGTCACGCGCGCGAAGAGGTTCGATCCGCGACGCGGCGCTTCAGGGGCGGTGGGCGTGGGGCTCGGCCGGGCCGCGGGAGCGGTCATGGCCGGAGCCGTCATCGTCGATGCCGCCGGGGCCGTCATGGCAGGCGGAGTCATGGTGGGCATGGGTGCCCGTTGTGCCGGCATCGCCGCCCGTTCGACCGGGGGCGGCGCGATGAAGGGCCGTTCCTCGGCATGGCGGGGCGCCGTCATCGGTGCCATCGCAACCGGCGCCGGCGTCGGGGCCGGCGCTGCGACGGTCGGTGACGGCGTGGCCGCCAGATTATAGGCGAGCGACATGCCCGCATCGCTCTGGGGCTGGCTGACGGTCGCCGGTGCCGTCATGGCGGGCGCCGTCATCGCCGGAGCCGACACCGTCATGGCCGGACGCGGTGCCGTCATGGCCGGCGCCGGCTGAGTCTCCATCGCCATCGCGAGCGCGCCGGAGGTGGAGGGCTGTGCGCTCATGACCGCGGCCGGCGGGGCCTCGATCATGTCGCGCCGTTCCGCCCGCAGGACCGAGGGCGCCTCGGCCGGCAGATGGGCCGGCGTGCTGACGACGCGGCCACCGGCCGCGACAAGGCTGAGGCTGACCGGACGCGGCATGACCTGGCCCGCGGCTTCGATGCCGGTGGCCACGACCGAGATGCGGATCTTGCCGGTGAGGTTCTGGTCGAAGGTCGAGCCGAAGATGATGTTGGCTTCGGGATCGACTTCCTCGCGGATCCGGGTCGCAGCCTCGTCCACCTCGAACAGGGTCATGTCGGGGCCGCCGGTGATGTTGATGAGAACGCCGCGGGCGCCCTTCATCGACACATCGTCGAGCAGCGGGTTCGACACCGCCCGTTCGGCGGCGGTCACGGCCCGGCCTTCGCCTTCGGCCTCGCCGGTGCCCATCATCGCCTTGCCCATCTCGGTCATGACCGAGCGGATGTCGGCGAAGTCGAGATTGATCAGGCCCGGCATCACCATCAGGTCGGTCACGCCGCGCACGCCCGAATAGAGCACCTGGTCGGCCATCGCGAAGGCGTCGGCGAAGGTGGTCTTCTCGGTCGCGATCCGGAACAGGTTCTGGTTCGGGATGATGATCAGCGTGTCGACATATTGCTGCAGTTCCTGGATGCCGCTGTCGGCCAGACGCATCCGGTGCAGGCCTTCGAAGTGGAACGGCTTGGTGACGACGCCGACCGTGAGGATGCCGTGCTCGCGCGCGGCGCGGGCGACGACGGGAGCGGCACCGGTGCCGGTGCCACCGCCCATGCCGGCGGTGATGAACACCATGTTCGAGCCGGCCAGTTCCTCGATCACGCTATCGATCGATTCCTCGGCGGCGGCGCGGCCGATATCGGGGCGCGAGCCGGCGCCCAGACCCTGGGTGATGCCGTGACCGAGCTGGATGCGTCGCGCGCATTGCGATTGCGCGATCGCCTGGGCGTCGGTGTTGGCGATGATGAATTCGACCCCCTCGAGATTCGAGCGGATCATGTTGCTGACGGCATTGCCGCCGGCTCCGCCCACACCGATGACGGTGATGCGCGGCTTAATCTCATGCGGGTTGTGTGGCAGAGACAGGTTCAAAGTCATGTACGGCCTCCATTCATGACACGGGTGTGTCGGCGCCGGTTGATCCGGCGCCGGTTATGCCGGGCCTTGCCAGGGGCCCGGTATGGGGTGAAATCAGAAATTGACACGGAGCCAGTTGCCCAGCCGGCCGATGAAGCCGGCGGCCTCTCCTTGTTGGGATTGATGACGGCCTTCGGTGCGCGGCAGCCGGTGGAAGGCCTGCTGCGCATAGACCAGAAGTCCGGCGGCGGTGGCGAAGGCGGGACCGCCCGTCGCTTCGGCCAGGCCGGCGATGCGGATCGGGCGCCCCATGCGCACCTGCTTGTCGAGAACGGCCGAGGCCAGCTCGCGCAGGCCCGCCAGCTGCGAGGCGCCGCCGGTGAGCACGACGCGGCGGCCGGCGATCTTGTCGAAGCCGCTCTGCTCCAGGCGCTGGCGCACCAGCTCGAAGGTCTCCTCGAGGCGCGGCTGGATGATGCCGACCAGCATCGAGCGGGCGATGGTGTTGCCTTCGACCGCGTCCTCCTCGCCGACCAGGGGAACCGTGATCATCTCGCGCTCGTCGGAGGGCGAGAGCATGCAATTGCCATAAAGCGTCTTGAGCCGCTCGGCATGGGCCAAGGGCGTCGACAGGCCGCGGGCGATGTCGTTGGTCACATGGGCGCCGCCGACCGGGACGATGTCGGTATAGACGACGTTGCCGTCGAAGAAGACGGAGATGGTGGTGGCGCCGCCGCCCATGTCGATCACGGTCACGCCGAGATCGCGCTCGTCATCGACCAGCGAGGCGAGGCCGGCCGCGTAGGGGGATACCACCAGCGCGCCGATCTCGAGATGGCAGCGGGCGATGCAGCTCGTCAGGTTGCGCACGGCGCCGGCCTGCGCCGTCACCACATGCATGTCGACGCCGAGGCGCTCGCCGAACATGCCGCGCGGATCGCGGATGCCGCTGCTGCCGTCGATCGAATAGCGGATCGGGATCGAATGGATCAGCCGGCGCTCGCCATGGGCGTCGAGCATGCCGCCCTGCTCCAGCACGCGGCGCAGGTCGCCGTCGCCGATCTCGTGGCCCGCGATCTGGACCTCGACGCCGACCGTCTGCGAGGCCGGATAGCCGCCCGAGAGATTGACGATGACCTCATGGATGGTCTCGCCGGCCATTTCCTCGGCGGCATGGACCGCGCTCAGGATGACCGCCTCGGCCTGCTCCATATCGACGATGGCGCCGCTGCGCACGCCACGCGACACCTGATGGCCGATGCCGGTCACGCGCGGGCGGCCGTCTTCCTCCAGCCTGGCGATGAAGCAGCAGATCTTGCTGGTCCCGACGTCGAGCGCGGCGACCGTGCCGCTGCGCGATGCCATTCTTGGCTTCCTCATTCCCAACGCCCCTGTCTTTCGCTGCCTGCCGGCCCGGCCTTCTGGCCGTGACCCGCTCCCCCGAAAATCATGTGTCGCTCCCCGGCGCTGCGGGCTTGGTGGCGACCGGCTTCGCGTCCGGCGCCAGCCGCACCACCATGCGGTCGGGCAATCTGAGATCGATCGCCGAGAGGTCGCGCTTGAGCAGCCCCTGCTCGCGCTCCAGGCGGGCCAGCTCGAGCCAGGCCGCGGTCGGATTGGTCTCGGGCAGCTTCACATCCACGCCATTGTCGAGGCGCAGGTTCCAGCGGCGGTCGCCGACCCAGACGGCGGCGCGCACGCGTGCCTTCAATTCGGGCTCCAGCCCCAGCATCGTCACCAGATCGGCGGCATGCTGCGGGGCGTTGTCGCCGACCAGCACCAGGAGCTGGTTGAAGCGGCCGGGATCGTCGGCGGCAATGGCCTCGCCCTGGCGATCCACCAGATAGAACTTGCCGTCGCGCTGCCACAGCGCGAAGGGCGCGAACTCGTCGACATGGACCGTGAGGGTGCCGTCGAGGCCGCGGCGCACGCTGGCGCTCTTGACCCAGGGCAGGGTCTCGACGCGGGCGCGGATCGCCTCGGGATCGAGTGCCAGGAGCGGGGTGCCGCGGGCGGCCCCGATCGCGGCCAGCAATTCCTCCGGCGGCGTCTGCTGGCGGCCGTCGACCGCCACGCTCTGCAGCGTGAGGCCCATCTTGCCGGACAGGGCCACCAGGCCATCGCCGAGGGCCACGCCCTGGCGTTCGATCCAGGCGCTCGGCCACAACATCCAACCCGCGCCCGCGACCGTGGCGAGGGCGGCGCCGATGACGGCGTAGCGCTGCAGGCGCTGGCGGCGCAGGCTGCGCGGATCGCGCCGCGGCTTGGCCTTGCCGCGCGGCGTCCCGGCCCGGGATCTGGCGGAAGCCGTCACGCGTCGCATTGCGCGTTCTCCACCATCCAGCTCACCAGGGCACCGAACGAGATGCCGACATGCTTGGCCTGCTCGGGCGCCAGCGAGAGCGGCGTCATGCCCGGCTGGGTGTTGACCTCGAGCAGATAAAGCTGCTCCGGCCCACCGCCCTGCGTGTCGTCATAGCGGAAGTCGCTGCGGGACACGCCGCGGCAGCCCAGCGCCCGATGGGCGTCCAGCGCCATGGACAGGGCGGCGTCGTAGACTTTCGGCGGAATCGGTGCCGGCACCAGATGCTGGGTGATGCCGTCGGTGTATTTCGCCTCGTAATCGTAGAAGTTGGTCTTGGATACGAGCTCGGTCACGGCGAGCGGGCGATCGCCCATCACGGCGACGGTCAGCTCGCGGCCGGCGATATAGGGCTCGACCAGGGCCGCCGACCCATAGGACCAGCTCGAGGCCGGAGGCACATTGTCGCCCTGGCGCACGATGCGCACGCCGACGCTCGAACCCTCATTGTAGGGCTTCATCACATAGGGGCGCGCCATCGGCTCGCCCTTGGCGAATTCCTCGCGGGTGACGAGCTTGCCGCCCGGGCAGCGCAGGCCCGCCGCGGCGAAGACGCGCTTGGCCATCGGCTTGTCCATGGCGAGCGCCGAGGCCAGCAGGCCGGAGTGGGTGTAGGGGATGCCCATGAGATTGAGCACGCCCTGGACGCAGCCATCCTCGCCCCAGCGCCCGTGGAGCGCATTGAAGACCGCATCGGGCCGCGGCTGCAGCGCCGCGATCAGGGCCGCCACGTCGCGACCCACATCGATCGCGGTCACGTCATAGCCTTCGGCGCGCAGGGCGTCGGCGCAGGCCTTGCCGCTCACCAGCGACACCTCGCGCTCGGCGGAGGGTCCGCCCATCAATACGGCAACGCGTTTCATGCGCGCACCTCCGGACCGTTGGTGGCGGGTCGGCCGATGCGGCGGATTTCCCATTCGAGCGTCACGCCGGTCTTCTCCTTCACGCGCCGGCGCACGTCCTCGCCGAGCGTCTCGATATCCGCGGCGGTCGCGTCGCCGGTGTTGATGAGGAAATTGCAGTGGCGCTCGGAGACTTGCGCGCCGCCGATGCGCAAACCCCGGCAGCCGGCCTCGTCGATGAGCTGCCAGGCCTTGCGGCCGCGCGCCTCGGGGCCCGCGGGATTGGCGAAGGTGCTGCCGCCGGTGCGGGTGCGGATCGGCTGGCTCTCCTCGCGCGCCTTCTGGATCTCGGCCATGCGCCCCTGGATCGCGGCCGGCTCGTCGCGGCGGCCCTGCAGCAGCGCGCCCGTGAAGATCCAATCCTCGGGCAGATCGCAATGGCGATAGCTGAAGTCGAAGTCCTGGTGAGTCAGCCGATGCAGCTTGCCACTGCCGTCGAGCGCCTCGCCCTCGATCACCACATCGGTCATCTCGCGGCCATAGGCACCGCCATTCATGCGAAGCGCGCCGCCGATCGTGCCCGGAATGCCGGACAGGAACTCCAGCCCGGCGAGGCCCGCGTCGCGCGCCGCGATCGAGACATTCAGGTCGAGCGCGGCGGCACCGGTGCGAATCCGGTCACCCTCGGCGGCGATGCGGGCGAACTCGCGCCCCAGGCGAATCACCACGCCGGGGACGCCGCCGTCGCGCACCAGCAGGTTCGAGCCGACGCCAATCACGGTGACCGGCAGGCCCGCGGGCTTGCCGGCGAGGAAGGTCGCCAGATCGTCGCGATCGGCCGGCCGGAACATGATCTCGGCGGCGCCGCCGACGCGGAACCAGGTGATGCCGGCCAAGGGCGCATCGGCGGTGAGTCGGCCGCGCACGGGCGGCAATCCGGCCAGGGGATCGGTGGGGCGCTTCATCGCGGCCATCATTCGCCCGCTCCCTTGCCAGCCGAGTCTTGGGGAGTCTTCGGCTGGCTCGCCTGCAACGCCTTCAACTGCTCGGGCAGGGCGTTCGCCCAATAGGTGATGCTGCCCGCGCCCAGGCAGACCACGAGGTCGCCCGGCTCCGCCAATTCATGGATCAGTGCCGGCAGGGCTTCGGGGCTCGGCAGCGGCATGACGTTGCGATGGCCGCGATTCTGCAGGCCCGCCACCAGCGCGTCGCGATTGGCGCCCTCGATCGGCGCCTCGCCCGCGGTATAGACATCGGCCACGATCACCTTGTCGGCGTCGTTGAAGCAGGAGCAGAACTCCTCGAACAGGTTCTTGAGCCGGGTGAAGCGGTGCGGCTGCACCACGGCGATGACGCGGCCCTGCGTGGCGCCGCGCGCGGCGCGCAGCACGGCCGCGATCTCGACCGGATGATGGCCGTAATCGTCGATCACGGTGATGCCGCCGGCCTCGCCGGTGCGGGTGAAGCGACGCTTGACGCCGGCGAAAGAGCCCAGCCCCTTGCGGATGATGTCGTCGCCGATGCCCATCTCATGGGCGACCGCGATGGCGGCCAGCGAGTTCTGGACGTTATGCGCGCCATGCATCGGCAGATGGACGCGCTCGATGCGGCGCTCCTCCTGCTGGTGGCGGTCCTGGATGACGACGTCGTAGGTGGCGCCGTCCGGGCCGATATCGATGTTGATCGCGCGCACGGCCGCCTGCGGGCTCATGCCATAGGTCACGATGCGCCGGTCGGAGACGCGCGGGATCATGGCCTGCACCACCGGGTGATCGATGCAGAGCGCGGCGAAGCCATAGAAGGGGATGTTCTTGACGAACTCCTCATAGGCGCGGTTCATCGCCTCGACCGTGCCGTAGAAATCCAGATGCTCGGGATCCATGTTGGTGACGATGACGATGGTCGCCGGCAGCTTCACGAAGGTGCCGTCGGACTCGTCCGCCTCGACCACCATCCAGTCGCCCGACCCCAACCGCGCGTTGGTGCCGTAGCTGTTGATGATGCCGCCATTGATCACGGTGGGATCGAGCCCGGCCGCATCCACCAGCTGGGCGACCAGCGACGTCGTCGTGGTCTTGCCGTGGGTGCCGCCGATCGCGACCGACCATTTGAGGCGCATCAGCTCGGCCAGCATCTCGGCGCGGCGCACCACCGGCAGGAAGCGCGCCCGCGCCGCCACCACCTCGGGGTTTTCCGGCTTGATCGCCGAGGAGACGACGATGACCTCGGCCTGGCCGAGATTCTCGGCCTTGTGGCCGATCTCGACGGTGATCCCGAGCGCCCGCAGGCGCTTCACATTGGCGCTGTCGGAGGCGTCCGAGCCCTGCACCCGGTAACCCAGATTGTGCAGGATCTCGGCGATGCCGCTCATGCCGATGCCGCCGATGCCGACGAAATGCAGGATGCCGATGTCGAGCGGAAGGGCCCTCATGCGGCCTCCTTTCCGGCGGCGAGCGGCGCCAGCGATTCGGCGAGATCGGCCAGACGCTCGGCGGCGTCGGGATGGCAGAGGCTGCGTGCCGCCGTGGCGGCTTTCGCCAGTTGCTGCGGGTCGGCCAGCAGCGAGGCCAGCCTCGCGGCCAGCGTCTCGGGGGTGAATTCGGCCTCGGTCATGACCCAGGCCGCACCCGACGACGCCATGGCGCGGGCGTTGGCGGCCTGGTGATCGTCGGCGGCGAAGCGGTAGGGCACCAGGATCGAGGGCCGGCCTGCGGCCTGCAGCTCGGCCACGGTCGAGGCGCCGGAGCGCGCGATCATCAGATGCACATGGGCAAGCCGCGCCGCCATGTCGGAGAAGAAGGGCTTGAGCTCCGCGGCGAAGCCGATCCTGCGGTAGGCGGCGGCCACCGTTTCCAGATCTTCCGCCCGGCATTGCTGGGCGAGACGCAGGCGGGCGCGGTCGCCGGCCCCCAGCCGCTCGATCGCGGCCGGGATCACCTGGGAGAGGATCCGGGCGCCCTGGCTGCCGCCGATCACCAGCAGTTCCAAGGCACCGCCGGGCTGGGGCGCCACATATATACTGTGGGCGAGGGCGGCGATGGCCGGTCGGACCGGATTGCCGGTCACGACGGCGCGGGCCTGCGCCGAGGCGGGCAGGGCGCCGACCTGCTCGAAGCAGGTGGCGATCCGGTTGGCGCGCGAGGCCAGCAGCCGGTTGGCGCGGCCCATCACGGCGTTCTGTTCATGGAGCAGCAGCGGCACCTTGGCATGGGCGGCCGCCAGCATGGCCGGCACCGAGGCGTAGCCGCCGAAGCCGACGGCGAGGGAGGGCCGGGCCGAGCGCAGGATCCTGCGCGCCTCGAAGTAGCCCTGGGCCAGGCGGAACAGGCCGCTGATCCGGTCGGAAATCCTTTTGCCGGCAAGGGCGCCCGCCGGAATGCGCCGGGTCTCCACCTCGGGCAGGCGGTCGCCGAAGCCCTGGCCGCGCTTGTCGGTCACCAGCATGACGCGCCGGCCGCGCTTCAGAAGCGCGGCCGCCAGCGCTTCCGCCGGGAACATATGGCCGCCCGTGCCGCCGGCCGTGAGGAGGATGGGAGCCAGGCCGCTCATCATTCCTCCCCCATCGCGACGCGCCGGCGGGTCAGCGCCAGCAGCATGCCAATCGAGAGCGCGCAAGCCAGGAGCGACGAGCCGCCATAGCTGATGAAGGGCAGGGTCATGCCCTTGGTCGGCATCAGATGCAGGCTCGACGCCATGTTGACGACGGCCTGGAGGCCGAAGGTGACGAGCAGGCCGGAAGCGGCCAGCAGCACGAAGAGGTTGCGCTCCTGCAGCAGCTTGGCGATGCCGCGCGCCATCACGAAGGCGAACAGGGCGACGATGAAGAGGCAGGCGATGGCGCCCAGCTCCTCGCCCGCGACCGCGAACACGAAGTCGGCATGGGCGTCGGGCAGCACCATCTTCACCGTGCCCTCGCCGGGGCCCTGGCCGAAGAGGCCGCCATTGCGGAAGGCGTCGAGCGCGCGGTCCACCTGATAGGTGTCGCCGGCCGCCGGATTGAGGAAGCCGTTCACGCGCTCGGTCACATGCGGGAAGGTGAAATAGGCCCCGACCAGCCCCACCACGCCGACGCCGCCAAGCGCGCCAACCCAGAGCAGCGGCAGGCCCGCCAGGAAGAACTGCGCGAACCAGGTGCAGCTGACGACGACGGTCATGCCCAGGTCGGGCTGGGCCATCAGCACCGCGACCACGATCAGATAGAGCATGATCGAGATCAGGTTGCCCGGGACCCGGTCCGGCCCATGCTGGGCGGAGAACATCCAGGCGGCCACGACCGCGAAGCAGGGCTTCACGAACTCTGAGGGCTGCAGCGAGAAGCCGGCGAGGTCGATCCAGCGGGTCGCGCCCTTGATCTCCTGGCCCATGACGAGGGTGAGCACGGTCAGGCCCAGGAACAGGAAGAAGCCCAGGGTGGCGACGCGCCGGATCATGCGGACGCTCATGAGCGAGGTCGCCAGCAGGATCGCGATCGCGACCGGCAGCAGCGCGAAATGGTGGCGGACCAGGCTGAAGCTGTCGAGACGGATGCGGGTCGCGACCGCCGGGCTCGCCGCCAGGCTCATCATCATGCCGATGGCGATCAGCAGCGCGATGGCGCCGAGCGTCCAGCGGTCGACCGTCCACCACCAGCGGCCGAGGATGCTGCGGTCGTTGCGGGCGAAAGCCGTCGTCATGACGCCCTCCGCTGGCCGTTGCCGGGCCCGAGAGCAAGCACGAGCTGGCGGAAGACCTCGCCGCGCTGCTCGAAATTGGCGAACTGGTCGAAGGAGGCGCAGGCCGGCGACAGCAGCACCACGGCGCCGGCCTTGCGGTCGGCCTGGGCCTGAGCATGGGCGGCCGCGACCGCGCGGTCGAGCGTGCCGCATTCGGTGGCCGCGACCTGGCCCTTCAGGCTGCGCGCGAAGTCGGCCGAGGCTTCGCCGATCAGATAGGCGTGGGCGATGCGCGGGAACAGCGCCTTGAGGCTCTCGATGCCGCCTTCCTTGGGCTTGCCGCCGAGGATCCAATAGATCGGCTGGTAGCAGACCAGGGCCTTCTGAGTGGCGTCGGCGTTGGTCGCCTTGCTGTCATTGACGTAGCGCACGCCGGCGATGGTCGCGATCAGCTCCTGGCGGTGGGCAAGGCCCGGATAGGTCCGGATGCCCTCGAGGATCGGCGCGCGCTGCAGTCCCAGCGCCCGCATTGCGGCATAGGCGGCCGCCGCGTTCTGCCAATTATGCTCGCCCGGCAACGTCGCCACGCCCGTCAGGTCCAGCACGGTCTCGGCCTTGCCGTCGAGATCGTCGACCAGCTTGCCGCCGGCGCCGGAGACTCCGGCGGGCGCGGGCCGAATCGACGAGATCGGCACGACTCGCGCGGCCTTGCGCGCGGCGATTCGCTCGCGCATCGCCCGGCTGGGCTCGTCGTCGATGCCGATGATCGCGGTGTCGTCCGCCCCCTGGCGCCGGAAGATGCGCTCCTTGGCGGCGATGTAGCCCGCCATGTCGCCATGGCGGTCGATATGGTCGGGCGTGATGTTGAGGAGGATCGCCACCGTCGGCTTGAGCGAGGGCGTGATCTCGAGCTGATAGGAAGAAAGTTCCAGCACATAGATGCCGGCAGCGCCGAGCGCGGGAAGCGCCAGGGCCGGCGTGCCGATATTGCCGCCGACGGCGACCTGCCGGCCGGCCGCGGCCAGGATATGGCCCGAGAGCGCCGTGGTGGTCGATTTGCCGTTGGTGCCGGTGATGGCGAGGAGGCGCGCATGGGGCTGGGCGCGGAGCAGCAGCTCGACATCGCCGATGATCGGCTTGTTCGCGGCCTTGGCCTTGGCCGCGATCGGGTGGGGTTTCGGGAAGGAATGGGGGATGCCGGGGCTCAGGACCAGCGCGTCGATGCGGGTCCAGTCGGCTGCCGCAAGATCGACCGGCTCGATGCCTTCGCCCGCGAGCGTCGCGCGCTGCGCCGCCGAATCGTCCCAGGCCCAGACCGTGGCGCCGCTGGCCTTCAGGGCCTTGGCCGCCACGAGCCCCGACTTGCCCAGGCCCAATACGGCGAGGGTGCGGCCGGCCAGCCCGGGAATGCGGATGAGATCGGTCAAACCGGCAATCCTCAACGCAGCTTCAAGGTGGCGAGCCCGGCGAGCGCCAGGATCGAGGCGATGATCCAGAACCGGATCACGATGGTGGGTTCGGCCCAGCCCTTCTTCTCGAAGTGATGGTGCAGCGGCGCCATGCGGAAGACGCGCTTGCCGGTGAGCTTGAAGGAGACGACCTGGACGATCACCGAGGCGGTCTCGAGCACGAAGAGACCGCCGACGATCGCCAGTACCAGCTCATGCTTGACCACGACGCTGATGGCGCCGAGCGCGCCGCCCATGGAGAGCGAGCCGGTGTCGCCCATGAAGACCATCGCGGGCGGGGCGTTGAACCAGAGGAAGCCCAGGCTCGCGCCGACGAGGGCGGCACAGAACACCGCGAGTTCGCCGGAGCCGGCCACGAAATGGAGCTGGAGATAATTGGCGAACACCGCATTGCCGACGAGATAGGCGATGAGGGCAAAGCAGCCCGCAACGATCATTACCGGTACGATCGCGAGTCCGTCGAGCCCATCCGTGAGATTCACGGCATTTGATGCGCCGACCATGACGAAAACCGCGAACGGAACGAACAGCCAGCCCAGATGGATCAGGATCTCCTTGAAGAAGGGGACCGTGAGACCGGTCGAGAGCGGCTCGGGCGTGAGATGCATCACGGCCAACGCGGCCGCCGTGCCCATGGCGATCTGCGCGACCAGCTTGAGACGGCCGGGCAGGCCCTTGCTGCCGCGCTTGGTCAGCTTCAGATAGTCGTCGCCGAACCCGACCATGCCGAAGCCGATGGTCAGCAGCAGCACGACCCACACATAGCCGTTGGCGAGATCGGCCCAGAGCAGGGTCGAGATCGCGACCGCAAGCAGGATCAGCACGCCGCCCATGGTGGGCGTGCCCTTCTTGGTCAGGAGATGCGACTCGGGTCCGTCGCTGCGAATCGGCTGGCCATGCGGCTGCTTGCTCTTGAGCCAGGCGATGACGCGCGGGCCGAGCAGGAAGCTGAGCAGCAGCGCCGTCATGACCGCACCGCCGCTGCGGAAGGTCAGATAGCGGAAGATGTTGAAGAGCGAGCTCTCTTCGGCAAAGGGGGCGAGAAGGTTGTAGAGCACTGCGGTTCCGTCCCCCTAATTGCCGTTCGCGGCGCGCGGCATCGGCGCCGAGGCGCCCATGGCCTTGATGGCTTCGACGATCGGCGCCATGCGGGTGCCGAGCGATCCCTTGACCAGGACGACGTCGCCGGGCTTCAGCGCGGCCAGCACCGGCGCGATGATCTCGACGCTCGATTCGGCGTGAGCGGCGCGCAGAGTCGCCGGCAGAGCTGCGTCCAGATTGGTCATGAAGGGGCCGACGGTGAAGACCTGCTGCGCGCCCGAGGCGATCAGGTCGGGGCCGAGCCCGGCATGGAGCTCGGCGCTCTGTTCGCCCAGCTCGCGCATGTCGCCCAGCACGGCGACGCGCCGTCCGCCATTGCGGGGCTTGGCCTGGGCCAGCACCCGGAACGCCGCCCGCATCGCGGCGGGGCTGGCATTGTAGCTCTCGTCGATCAGCTCGACGCTGCCGCCGCCGCGCTGGGCGGGAAGCATCACCTGGCTGCGCTGGCCGCGGCCCTTGGGCGGGGTGACGCGCGAGAAGGCCGCCGCGGCCTGCCCCAGATCGGCGCCGGCGGAGACGACGGCGGCGAGCACGGCCAGGCTGTTCATGACCCAATGCTGGCCCGGCGCGCCGATGCAATAGTCGAGCCGCTCGCCTTCGATGACCGCGGAGACGGCGCTGCAGGTGGCCTGGAGCGAGCAGTCGAGGAGCCGCGAGGTCGCCTCGGCATGGGTGCCGAAGCCGATGATGCGCTTGATCCCGCGACGGCGCGCCTGGGCGGCGAGGCGCTCGAACTGGGCGTTGTCGCGATTGAGGATCGCGACCCCGCTGGGATCCATGCCTTCGAAGATCTCGGCCTTGGCGTCGGCGATCGCCTCGACCGAGGCGAAGAACGCCATATGGACCGCCTCGATCGTGGTGATGATCGCGACCTCGGGGCGAACCTGGCGCGACAGGGGGCCGAGCTCGCCAGCATGGTTCATGCCGAGCTCGAACACGGCATAGACCGTCTCGCGCGGCATCCGCGCCAGGGTCAGGGGCACGCCCCATTGATTGTTGAAGCTGCCGACGGCCGCGAAGGTCGGGGCCTGGTCGGAGAGCACGGTCTTGAGCGCTTCCTTGGTCCCGGTCTTGCCGACGCTGCCGGTGACGCCGATGCGCTTGGCGCTGGAGCGCTCGCGCGCCGCCTGGCCCATCCGTTCGAGACCGGCCAGGGTTTCGTCGACCCGCAGCAGCGGGGCGCTGGCGTCGAGCCCCTCGGGGCGGCGATGGGCGAGGGCCGCGACAGCCCCGGCGGCAAACGCCCGGGCGATGTAATCATGGCCGTCGAAGCTGGGGCCCTTGAGGGCGACGAAGAGATCGCCGGGCTCGACCGTGCGGCTGTCGATCGAGACGCCGGTCGCCGCCCAGGCAGCGGCGCCTTCCAGCGTGCCGGCGGAAGCCTTGGCCGCTTCGGCGGCGGTCCAGAGCACCGGTTTCGCGGCGGCGGTCATGCGCCACCGCCGATGCTGCGTCCGCCGACGGCGATCGCGGCGGCGCGCGCCACCTCGGCATCGTCGAAGGGATGCGTGACCGAGCCGACGATCTGACCCGTCTCGTGGCCCTTGCCGGCGATGACGAGGAGATCGCCCGCCTCGAGCTCGCCGACGGCGGTGCGGATGGCCAGCGCCCGGTCGCCGATCTCGCGGGCACCCGGGGCCGCCGCCATGATCTGGGCGCGGATGGCGGCCGGATCCTCGCTGCGCGGATTGTCGTCGGTCACGATGACCCGGTCCGCCAGCTCGGTGGCGATGGCGCCCATCACCGGCCGCTTGGCGCGATCGCGATCGCCGCCGCAGCCGAACACCACCACCAGACGGTTGCGGGCGAGCGGGCGAAGCTCGTTGAGGATCGTGCGCAGCGCCTCGGGCTTGTGCGAATAGTCCACCAGGATCGTGGCGCCGCTCGGATGGCGCGCCACCAGCTCGATGCGGCCATGGACGCCGCTGAGCTGCGACAGCTCGGCGGTGGCCCGCGCCGGATCGGCGCCGCAGCCGATGACGAGCCCCAGCGCCGCCAGCGCGTTATAGGCCTGGAAGCCGCCGGCGACCGGGAACATGAGCTCGGTGCGCCGGCCGAATATGTCGAGCACCAGCCGTTGTCCTTCCGGCAGCAGGGTGCGATCGACCAGCGTCAGGTCCTTGCCCGCCTTGCCGAAGGCGATTGTGGCGAGGCCGCGCTGCTTGCAGATCGCGAGCAGGGGCTCGAACTGGTCGCTGTCGGCATTGAGGACGGCCGTGCCCGTGCCCGGCAGCAGCTGCTCGAACAGCCGCGCCTTGGCCCGGAAATAGCGCGCCATGGTGCCGTGATAGTCGAGATGCTCGTGGGTCAGGTTGGTGAAGGCCGCGGCCTTGAGCTTCACCCCGTCGAGCCGGAACTGGTCGATGCCATGGCTCGAGGCTTCGAGCGCCAGATGATCGATGCCGCCTTGCGCCAGCTCGGCCAGAACGCGGTGCAGCTCGATCGGGTCGGGCGTGGTCAAGGCGCCGGGATGGTCATGGCCGGGGGCGACGACGCCCAGCGTGCCGAGGCTGCCGGCGCGGAAGCCCAGGAGCGTCCAGAGCTGGCGCGTGAAATGCGCGGTCGAGGTCTTGCCGCTGGTGCCGGTGACGGCGGCGATGGTCTTGGGCTGCTTGCGATAGAAGCGCGCCGCCATGAGCGCCAGGCGCCGGCGCGGATTGTCGTCGAGGATGACCGGGACGCGGCCGATCTCGGGCGGCAGCTCGGTGTCGAAGGGAGCCAGGATCGCGCTGGCGCCGCGCTTCAGCGCATCGATGATGTAGACGCGCCCGTCGGCGCGCGAGCCCGGCAGGGCGGCGAACAAATAGCCGGGCTCCACGCGACGCGAGTCCGCGCTCAAGCCCTTGATCTCGATTTCCGCCGCCGCCGTCGCCACGTCCGTCTTCCGTTCCTCCAGGAGGTCCTTGAGCCGCACCGGCCCTGACTCCGCCGTCCCTATTCCGTACCGCGCGCTGACACGAGCAGCGCTGCGGTCTCGGAGGGCATCTCGTTCTGATCCTGCGGCGGAATGCCGAGCAGCGGGGCCATGCGCTGAATCACGCGCCCCACCGCCGGCGCCGCGACCCAGCCGCCGGTGGCATAGCCGTAAGAGCTCGCATTGGGCTTCGGGTCGTCGACCATCGCCAGCACCACATAGCGCGGCGCATTGATCGGGAAGACGCCGACGAAGGAGGCCATGCGGGCATTGGCGACGTAGCCGTGGCTGCCGAGCTTGTCGGCCGTGCCGGTCTTGCCGCCGACGAAATAGCCGGGCACGTCGGCCTTCTTGCCGGTGCCCTTCTCGACCACGAGGCGCAGCAGCTGGCGGATCTCGGCCGAGGTTTCGGCCTTGATCACGCGCTGCCCGTCGCTCACCTGGTCGAGGCCGCGATGGATCAGCGTCGCCGGCCGCATCATGCCGCCATTGACCATCGCCGCCACGCCGGTGACGAGATGCAGCGCGCTGACCGCGATGCCGTGGCCGTAAGCGATCGTCATGGTGTTGATCGGACGCCAGTCGGCCGGATACATCGGCGCGCCGGCCTCGGGGATCTCGATCGAGGCCCGGCGCAGCATGCCGATGCTGTCCATGAATTTGCGCTGGCGCTCGGTGCCGATGCGCTGGGCGATCAGCGCCGAGCCGATGTTCGAGGAATACATGATGACTTCCGAGACCGTCAGCGGACGGTTCTCCGGATGGAAGTCGGAGATGGTGAAGCCCGCGACCCGCAAGGGGTGGCTCGCATCGACGCTGTCGTTGATGCCGATCACGCCGGAATCGAGGGCCGCGGCCGTGTTGAAGATCTTGAAGGTGGAGCCCATCTCGTAGACGCCCAGGGTCGCGCGGTTGAAGCGCTGGTCGGGCGTTGCCGTGCCGGCATTGACCGGATCGAAGTCGGGCAGCGAGACCATGGCGAGGATCTCGCCGGTGTTGGCGTCGAGCACCATGCCGGCGCCGCCGGCCGCCGAGAAATCGGTGATCGCGCGCTGGAGCTCGTCGTGAAGGATGTGCTGGACGCGAAGATCCAGCGAGAGCTGAACCGGCTGGCCGCTCTTGAGCACGTCGTCGAAGGACTCTTCGATGCCGGCGAGGCCCTTGTTGTCCACGTCGGTGAAGCCGACGACATGGGCGGTCAGCGAGGACTGCGGATAGACGCGGCGCTCCTCGCGCTGGAAGGCCAGGGCCGGGATGCCGAGGCGGTTGACCGCATATTGCTGGCGCGGCGTCAGATCGCGCTTGATCCAGACGAAGCGGCTCTTGGCCGACAGCTTCGCGGTCAGTTCGGCCGCGCTCAGTTCCGGCAGGATCTCGACCAGCTTCGCCGCGGTCCCGGCGGGATCGGCGATCTGCTGGGGATCGGCATAGAGCGAGGCGGTGGCGAGGCTGGTGGCCAGCAGGACGCCGTTGCGATCGAGGATGTCGGCGCGGGCGACCGCCAGATCGGGGGTCGGCAGTTGCGCGCTTTCGCGCTCGCCGCCGTTCCAGACGCCGACTTCGAGCAGGCGCAGGCTGATGGCGAGGAAGGCCACCAGGAACAGCCCGCCGCCGAACAGGAGCCGCATATAGCCGGTCTCGAGCACGCGCTTGCGCTCGCCGTCGAGCGCATAGAGGTCCTCGAAGCGCGGCGGTCGCGGATCGGCGAGCTGGGGTCCCTGTGGATGGCGCGAGGGCCGCGGTTTCATTGCTGCTGCTCCGCGGTGGTCGCGGCGATGAGCGCGCCCAGCGGATCGTCGCTGGGCGATACCAGGGGGCCGGTCGCAGCGCGCGTCGCCGCGGCGGCCGTGGCGGAGATATCCTCGCTGCCCGAGGTCGGATCGACCGGGCCGGCGGCAGCGGCGGTCGGCGTGGCCGCGACCTCAACCGCGTTGTTGCCGGCGGCGAGATCATGGTCGGGCTCGAAGCTGACCGGCACGAACTGGCTCGGCGCCAGGCCGGTGAGCACCGGCGATGCCGTCTCGCTCATGTCGAGATCCGCCATGCCGGCCGACCATTCGAGGCTGCTGGCGAGCGTCGCGTGCTCGCTGGTGGCGGGCTTGGGCTGGAAGCTCGGCGAGGGCAGCGCCACATCGAGGCGCTGCGGCAGGGCGGCGACATTCTCCATCTGCCGGGCCGCGACCGGCGCCAGGCCCAGATGGCGGCGATTGAGATCGGAAAGCCGGCCCGGCTCGTTCAGATAGCTCCACTCGGCCTTGAGCACGCGGACCTGTTCCTGCGCGCGGGCAATGTCGCGGTTGGTCTGGCCCAGCTGATGCTCGAGCTCCTGCACCGCGAACTTGATCTGGAACATGCAGAAGCCGGCGGCGATCACCAGAACGAGCCAGACCGGCAGGGAGAGACGGTTCATGGATCAGTCCTCCTCGGCCGCAGCGCCGCTTTCGCCCCACGCGGGGGCGGCGGTGCGTTCGGCCGCGCGCAGGCGCGCCGAGCGGGCGCGCGGATTGCGATCGGTTTCGGCCTTGCCGGGCTTCACCAGCTCGGGCGACAGGGTGCGGAAGCTGGGCGCATGTGCCGGCGCGGGTGCCTCGGGCAGATGGCGCGAGCCCTGGGGCGTCCGGCCGGCCCGTTCGCGCAGGAACCGCTTCACTTCGCGATCCTCGAGCGAATGGAAGGAGACGACGGCGAGCCGGCCGGCCGCCTGGAGGAGCGCCTCGGCGGAGACGAGGCCGCGGCGGATCTCGCCCAGCTCGTCATTCACGGCGATGCGCAAGGCCTGGAAGGTGCGGGTCGCGGGATCGATGCCGTCATGGGCGCGGGGGCCCGAGGCGCGGCGCACGATCTCGGCCAGCGCCAGCGTGCGGGTGATCGGCGCGGTGCGGCGCGCGGCCACGATCGCGCGCGCGATCTGGCGCGCCCGGCGTTCCTCGCCATAGCGGAAGATGAGATCGGCGAGGTCGGATTCTTCCATCTCGTTGACGAGATCGGCCGCGGTCGGGCCGTCGCGGCCCATGCGCATGTCGAGCGGACCGTCGAAGCGGAAGGAGAATCCCCGCTCCGGCTGATCGATCTGCATCGAGGAGACACCGAAATCGAAGGCGATGCCGTCGGCGTGGCTCAAGCCGCGCTCGCTGAGGAGCTCGCGCATGTCGCCGAAGCGGCCCTGCACGGTGTGAAGGCGGCCCGGGAAATCCTGCGCCAGGGCCTGAGCGCCTGTGATCGCATCGGGATCGCGATCGATCGCCCAGACGGTGCAGTCGGCAGCGGCGAGAATGGCGCGGCTGTAGCCGCCGGCGCCGAAGGTGCCGTCGATATAGATGCCGCCATCCTTGGGCGCGAGGGCCGCGAGCACCTCGTCGAGCATCACCGGCACATGCGCCTGCGCGCCCGCTTCGTCGGTCCGCGATTTGCTGCGGCGCTTGTTGGTCATGGCTGACCGTCCGGGCGCGCGCTGCGCAAGGTGCGTCCCTTTTCGAGCGCGCGCTTGCGCGCTTCGATCTTGTAGCGCTCGAGCGCCTGGGGTTCCCAGATCTCGAAATGCTCGCCGCGACCGACGAAGGCGGCGACCTCGCCGATATCGGCTTCCTTGGCGAGATCCTCGGGCAGCTGCACGCGGCCTTCGCCGTCGAAGGCGAGCTGCTTGGCGCTCGAGAACAGCGCCATCGTCAGATCGTCATGCTCTTCCGAGAACAGGTCGGAACTGGTGCTGAGCCGCGCCTTGATCCCTTCCATCCAGTCGATGCCGGCGCATTGCACGGCTTTGTACTTGAAGGAGGGGAGGGCGACGATTCCGTGGAAGGCCTGTCCGGAGAGCGCAGCACGGAAGGGCGCCGGGACGGAAACCCGCCCCTTGCGGTCGATTTTGTTCACGAAGGTGTCGATGAACAGCGCCATCGGCCTTCCGATTCCTTGCCCCTTCGCCGCGGCCGCCCGTTCTCCAAAAACGACCCTGAACGGACTTCATGGGCGCCACTTGGGCACCCGACCGGCATTTATGGGATATCATGGGATATTATGGGCGTCAATGGGAATGGGTAGTAAAAATCTGGTCTTTCGAGGCATTTACGAGGCGTTAACCACGCTTTCGCCGATCCCTCGAAGCACAGAAATCTGTGCCCAAGACGAAGCCTTGCTCGTCATTGCGGCGACTTCGTGTTCTTTATTTGTTCTGGTTGCGAATACTTGCGGCGACACCCGGTCGAAGGGATGGCGCAAGGCGACAATGTCGACGAGGGAGGTAATGCCAGACGGCCGATAAGCCGGGTTCTGTCTCCGGGGTTGAGCTGGCGAACCAGCGCCCCGGCGATGGCCATTCATCTGGGACGTTCGTTGCCGAACGCCTCGCGCGACCGACCCGGACAGCGGCTCGAAAACCGCCCGGTTCAGGATTTCCCGAAGGAAATCAAGAACCTGCTGTCCCTACTTGGTCTTGCTCCCGGTGGGGTTTGCCCTGCCATGACCGTTGCCGGCCATGCGGTGCGCTCTTACCGCACCATTTCACCCTTACCCTTCCCGTTGCCGGGTCGGGCGGTATGTTTCTGTGGCACTGTCCCTGGGGTCGCCCCCGCCGGGCGTTACCCGGCACCGTGTTTCCGTGGAGCCCGGACTTTCCTCCCCCACGCCGATCGTTGCCGATCGGCGGAAGGCGGCCACCTGGCCGTCTGGCGCGCGCAGAGTTAGGCGCTGAAGCGGCGCAGGTCAACCGATCTGGTCGAGAATATCCGCGAGGATGCCGGCACATTCGTCGTCAGGCGCGCCATCGAAGCGTGACGGACGGAAATGGCGCTGAAACGCGGTCAGGACGGTCTTCGTCGCCTCGTCGAGCTGCCCATGGGTTGGAACCTCATAGCCGAAGCGGCCGAGGCCGGCCTGGAGCTCGCCGACCGACCATGAGCGAGGTTTCGCCGTCGGGCGCGGCCATAGACCGATGCCATGCCTGGCGAGCCCGGCCCAATCGAACAGTTCGCCCGGATCCTGCTTTCGTTGCGGCGCCACGTCGGAATGGCCGAGCACATGGCGGGGCGGGATCGGATGGCGCGCGAGAATCTCCAGCGCCAGCGTTTCGAGGCTGTCCATCTGGGCCGGCGGAAAGGGCCGATAGCCGAATTCATGGCCGGGATTGACCAGCTCGATGCCGATCGAACGCGCATTGATATCGCGAGACCCTCCCCAATAGCTGACGCCGGCATGCCAGGCGCGCCGCTCCTCGGCCACCAGGCGCCAGGGGGTCCCATCCTCTTCGATCAGATAATGGGCGCTCACCTTGGCGGTCGGATCGACCAGCCGGTCGATCGCCGCCTGCGCACCCTGCATGCCGGTGTAATGCAGCAGCAGGATATCGATCGGCTGCCCGGGCGGGCGCTCGTCATGGTTGGGCGACAGGATTTCATGCAGCTCGAGCTTTGCCATCGTCATGCCCTTCGGCCTATTGCCCGCCCTTGGTCGCGGCCGCCACCAGGGCCGGCCGCCGGATCACGCAGATCGCCACGCCGGCAAGCGTCGCGAGGCCCCCGATCGCCATCAGCCAGGTCAGGGGCTCATCCAGGAACAGCATGCCCGACAACACGCCGAACAACGGAATCAGCAAGGTGAAGGGCATCACCTGATTGACCGGGAATTTCCGCATCATCCGATACCACACACCATAGCCCACCAGTGTGACGAGGATGCTCTGGAAGGCGAGCACCGCCCAGACGCCCCACCGATCCCAGGGGACGGTCTCGAGCGGATTGCCCTCGACCAGGAAGGCCACAATCAGCAGTTGAGGGAACGCCAGGACCGCGATCCAGCCATTGAGCGCCATCACGTCGATGGCGTCGCCCATCTTCTTGATCTGGATATTGGCGAAGGACCAGACGCAGGCCGCGGCGATGACGAGCGCCAAAGGCAGATAGCCGTTCTCGAAGCGCGGCTCGCCGGCGATGAGCGCCACGCCGCCGAACGCGATCGCCATGCCCAGCATGCGTCGCCAGCCGATCCGGTCCTTGAAGAAATAAGCGGCCAGCAGGGCCGCGAAGGGCACCTGGAGCTGTATCGCGATCGCGGCGGTCGAGGCGTCGACGTCCCTCATGCCGGTGAACATGAGGCTGAAATGCAGAATGCCCAGGGTCACCGACAGTCCGACCAGCTCGCGCCAGCGTGGCGGCAGCTTGATGAAGGGGAGCAGCAGCAGCGCCACGCCGAGAAAGCGCAGCGCCACGAAGGTGAAGGGCGGCATCAGCCCGAGGCCCCATTTCACCACCACGAAATTGAACCCCCAGATCATCATGACGAGAAGGATCAGCAGCAGATGATAGGGTTTCACGCGGGGCCCTGAGGAGGGGAATAAGAAGGAACCACGGCCCCTCCCCTTGCGGGAGGGGCGGCGAGCGCAGCGAGCGGGGAGGGGGTGCTTCCCGCGGGCGAGGCGACGATTGATTGGCGCTTCATTGGCAATGAGCGCCGTGTGGGCCACCCCTCCCCCTACCCCCTCCCGCAAGGGGAGGGGGCTTGAGTTTCTTCCGTCGCAATGGACTGCAATTACCCAATGCCGCGCTCCCGGGCGATCCGGTCATAGGCGGCATTGACGCGCGCCATCTTGTCGGTCGCGAGATCGACGAATTCCTGCGGCAGTCCCTTGGCGATCAGCTTGTCGGGATGGGTCTCGCGAATGAGCCGCCGCCAGGCCAATTTGATCTCGGCATCGCTGGAATCGCGCGTGACACCCAGCAGCGTATAGGGATCGGATTCGTCCGGGCCCAGATGCGAATGACGGATCCGTTCGAAGTCCGCCTCGGCGAAACCGAAGATCTGCGCCACGCGCCCGAGATAATCCAGCTCCGCGTCGCTGACCTTGCCGTCCGCCTTGGCGATGTGGAACAGGCCGTCGATGAGCTCCTCGAGAACCCGCGACTTTCGCGGGAACATCTTCGCGATCTGCCGGGCATAGGGCTCGAAGCCGTGGGCATCCTTCCGCGCCTGATCGAAGAAGCGCCCGACATTCTTCAGCTCATGCGGCGGAACCCGGAACACCTCCTTGAAGGCGGCGATCTCCTCGCGCGTGACCTTGCCGTCGGCCTTGGCCATCTTGGCGCCCAGCACGATCACGCCGATGGTGAAGGCGATCTGCCGCGTCGCCGCCCGCTCGTCGCCCGGGGGCAGCGACTTGGCGTCATCCTGCAGGTTGGCTTCCGTCAGCATATCGACGGCGTGGCCGGCCACAGCCCCGGCCAGGGCGCCGACCGGGCCGCCCAGCGCGAAACCGGCGGCTCCGCCGAGGATCTTGCCCCAGATGCTCATGGCCAATTCGATTGTTGGGAAAGACGAGGGTGAAGAGGGCGCCAGGAACCAGCGGTTCCTTAACGCCAAGCATACATCCTGTAGCTTATCGAAACGGCTGTGCCGGAGCCAGCCTCGCTCAAGAGAGGCAAACGGGATCAAGGGCTTACTCGTTCATCTGCGGCTTGGTGCGAGTCGGGCCGGGGTGTCAGAATAGTGGGATCATACCGGTGCCCGCCGCGAGCCGCTTGAAGGTGCCGACCGGAACGAGGATATGAAAGCGCCCATGACAGCCAGCCAGCGACCCGTGACAGCGAGCGAGAGAGCCCTCGCCTGCCATCGCGCGGGCGATCTGGTGGGCGCGGAATCCGCCTATCGGGAAGCCCTGGCCGCAGCACCCGACGACGCGGCGGCGCTCGGCGGTCTCGGCGTCCTGCTGGTCCAGACCGGCCGATCCCAGGACGCCATCGCGCCGCTCGAACGTGCCGCTGAGAAGGCGCCGGCCGATGCCCAGGGACTGGTCAATCTCGGCAGCGCCTACGCCGGCGCGGGCCGGCTGCCGGAGGCGATCGCCGCGTTCCGGCGGGCGCTGATGCAAGCGCCGGATCATCGCCATGGTTGGCGCAATCTGGCGATGGCCCTGCTGCGCGCCGACCGGTTCGACGAGGCGGCCGTCGCCATCGAGCGGTTGCTCAAGCTGGCGCCCGATCAGGCCGAGCCGCACCGTCTCGCCGCCGATCTCGCCATGCGGCGCCAGAGGCCTGCCGATGCCGCGCGGATCTATGAGCAGTTGCTCGGCCGCGAACCTGGCAATGCGCGTCACGAGGCGGGGCTGGCCGGCGCGCTGGCGGCGCAGAGCAAGTTCGCGGCGGCGGCGACGCATTGGCGCAAGGCCACCTCGCTGGAGCCCGATCGCGCCGACTATTGGAATCAGCTCGGCACTTCCTGTCGTGCGAGCGGCGACAGCAGCGGCGCCATCGAGGCGCAGCGCCGTGCGCTCGCGCTCAAACCGGATCATGCCGCCTTTCACCTCAATCTCGGCGCCGCCCTCTACGATCAGGGCCTGATCAAGGAGGCGATGGCGGCCTTCCGCCGCGCGGTCGAGCTCGAGCGCTCGAACGCGCTGGCCTGGCGCAATCTCGGCAGCGCGCTGGAGATGCTGGGCCGCAACGCCGAGGCCGCCAACGCCTATCGCGAGGCCTTTGCCTTGGAGCCCGCGAATGCGACGGGCCAAGCCCTGTTGCTGACCCAATTGCTGCAGCAATGCGATTGGGTGGGCGCGGCCCCGCTGCTGGTGCGCGTCGCGGCCGATACGAAGTCCAAGCTGGCGCAGGGGCGCAAGCCCGAGGAGACGCCGCTGGCCCATCTGTCGCGATCGAGCGACGAAGCGGAGACGCTGGCGGTCGCGCGCGCCTGGGTGAAACAGACGCAGTCGCGTCTCGCGGGCGCACGGATTGCGCGGCGGGCCGGGGATCTCGATCCGGATCGTCGCCTCAAGGTCGGCTACTTCACCAGCGACATGCACGACCATCCGGTCGCCCATCTGACCGTGGGCCTGTTCGAGCATCACGATCGCAGCGCCATCGAGCTCTCGATCTATTCTCATGGCCGCGTCGATGCCAGCCCGTGGCGGCGGCGCGCCGAAGCGGCCGCGGATCATTTCGTCAATCTGCACGGGCTGGGCCAGCGCGCGATGGCCGAACGCGTCGCGGCCGATGGGATCGATATCCTGGTCGATCTCAACGGCCATTCGGGCGGCGCCAAGATGGAGGCGCTGGCCTTGCGGCCGGCGCCGCTCCAGGCGCTGTGGCTGGGCTATCCCGGCAGCTCGGGCGCCGACTTCATCGACTATATGATCACCGACATCGTCGCCACGCCGCCGGAGGCCGCCGTCGACTACAGCGAGGCGCTGCTCTGGCTGCCGCATGTTTTCCAGCCCAACGACGACCGGCAGGAGATCGCGGCCGAAGTCACGACGCGCGCGCGCTGGGGCCTGCCGGCGGACGGCGTGGTGTTCGCCTCGCTCAACCAGGGCTTCAAGATCGAGCCCGCCAGCTTCGCCTTGTGGATGGGCCTGCTGCGAGAGCTGCCGCGCTCGGTCCTGTGGCTGCGCAGCCCCAGTGCCGAGATGCTGGCCAATCTGCGCCGCGCGGCGGCGGCTCATGGCGTCGACGCGGCGCGGCTGGTCTTCGCCGACCGGCCGGAGAAGCCGGTCCATCTGCAGCGGCTGTCGCTGGCCGATATCGCGCTGGACACTTGGACCTACAATGGCCATACCACGACCAGCGATGCGCTCTGGGCCGGCGTGCCGGTGATCACGCTCGAAGGCGGCCATTATGCGAGCCGGGTCTCGGCCAGCGTGCTGCGCGCGATCGGACTGCCGGAGCTGATCGCGACGACGCCCGAGGATTATCGCGCGCTGGCGCTGCGCTACGGCCGCGATGCCTCGGCACGAGCAGCCCTCAAGGCCAGGCTCGCCGCCAACCGCAAGACCATGCCGTTGTTCGACACCGCGCGCTTCGCGCGCAACCTGGAGGCGGGCTTTCGCGCCATCTGGCGCCGCCATGTCCGGGGGGCGAAGCCGGCCTCGATCCGGCTCGTCGAACCCACCGGCATCGCAGCGTCCGCGGCGGGCGCCGCGATGGGCGAAGCCGAGGCCTTGCGGCGCAGCGGCGATCGCAGCAAGGCGATCGTCGCCTATCGCCGCGCCTTGGCGCTCGATCCGGCGGATGTGATGGGCCAGCTGCGCCTGGCCGATCTGCTGCGGGCGGAAGGTGCCGCCGGGGAAGCCGCGGATCGCTATCGCGAAGCCGCGGCCCTGGATCCGAGCCTGACCGAAGCCTGGGGCGGGCTCGCCGCGATCCTGGCGGAGGGCGGGCCGATGGCGAAGCATCTGGACCGCTGTCGCGATCTGGCGGCAGGGCGCGTGAGGCTCGGCGCATCGTGAGCGGCAGCCCCGTCGAGACCGGCACGATCGAGGACGCGATGGCGCTGCACCGCGCCGGCACGCTGGAACGCGCGGAAGCGGCCTATCGCGCGCTGCTCGAGCGCCAGCCGGGCCATATCGGCGCGCTCGGCGGGCTGGGCGTGCTGCTGTTCCAGACCGGGCGGCGCGAGGCGGCGGTCGAGCCGCTGGAGCGCGCGACGGCCGGCGCGCCCAAGGACGCGCAGCTGCAGATCAATCTGGGCGCCGCCTATGCCAGCCTGCAGCGGCATGGCGACGCCATCGCGAGTTTCCAGCGCGGGCTGGCGATCGATGCGCGTCATGTCGATGGCTGGCGTAATCTCGCCAAGTCGCTGCTGGCCGCGAACCGGCTCGACGAAGCCAGGGTCGCGCTCGACCGGCTCGAGGCGCTGGTGCCGGCCGACCGCGAATGCCGCCGTCTGCAGGCGGACCTGATGCTGCGCGGCGACCGGGCCGTCGACGCCACCGCGGCCCTGCGCCGCCTGGTGCAGGAGGATCCGAAGGACGTTCGCGCCTGGGTGGGCTTGGCGCGTGCGCTGTTTCGCCAGGGCGATTATCAGGGCTCGGCCGAGGCCAACCGCACGGCGCTGCGGCTCGATCCGCGGGAGCCGACGGCGCTGATCAATTTCGGCGTCGATCTCAAGATCCTGGGCCACCGGGACCAGGCCATCGCCACCCTGCGCCAGGCGATCGAGCGCACGCCGAAGAACGCCTTTGCCTGGCGCAATCTCGGCGCGATCTATGAATCCGCGAAGCGGGAAGAGGAAGCGGTCGCGGCCTATCGGCAGGCGCTGGCAATCGATCCCGCGGATCACGCGGCGGCATCGCTGCTGCGACTCCATCAGCAGCAATGCGCCTGGGCGGAGGCCGCCCCCTTGCAGGCACGCATCGCGGCGGCGACGGAGGCGGCGCTCGCCAAGGGCGAGAAGCCGGAAGAATCGCCGCTGGCTCATCTCTCGCATTGCACCGACGAGGCCCAGAACCTGCGCGTCGCGCGGGCCTGGTCGCAGGCGGCGGTCACCAGGATCGGCGGGCAGCGCGTGGCGCGGCCGGCGCCGGATCTCGATCCCGAGCGACGGTTGCGCGTCGGCTATCTCTCCAGCGATTTCGGCGAGCATCCGGTGGCGCAGCTCACCGTCGGCCTGTTCGAGCGCCATGACCGCCGGCAGGTCGACGTCACCGCCTATGCGATCGGCGTCGATGACGGCAGTCCCTGGCGCCAGCGCATCGCCAAGGCCGCCGATCGGCTGGTGGATATCACGCCGCTGGGATTCCGCGAGGCGGCTGAACGCATCGCCGCCGACAAGATCGATATCCTGATCGATCTCAATGGCCATACCGGCGCCGCGCGGCTCGAGATCCTCGCCTTCAAGCCCGCGCCGCTCCAGGCGCTGTGGCTGGGCTATCCCGGGACATCGGGCGCGGACTTCATCGACTATGTCCTGACCGACATCAATGTGACGCCGCCCGAGGCGGCCGCCGACTATAGCGAGCAGCTCTGCTGGCTGCCGAATCTGTTCCAGCCGAACGACAACCACCAGGCGATCGCCGAGCAGCCGGTCACGCGCGCGCAATGGGGCCTGCCCGAGGGCGTGCCGGTGTTCTGCTCCTTCAATCAGGGCTTCAAGATCGAGCCCGCTCTGTTCGATTGCTGGATGCAGATCCTGCGGGCCTCGCCGGGCTCGGTCCTCTGGCTGCCCTCGGGCAATCCGCAGATGCCGGTCAATCTGCGCGCCGAGGCCGAGAAACGCGGCGTCGCCCCGGAGCGCCTCGTCTTCGCCAGCCGGCCCGACAAGGCCCTGCATCTCAAGCGCCTGTCGCTCGCCGACATCGCGCTCGATTGCTGGACCTACAACGGCCACACCACGACGAGCGATGCGCTCTGGGCGGGCCTGCCGGTGGTGGCTCTCGAGGGCACGCATTATGCCAGCCGAGTCTCGGCCAGCGTGCTGCGCGCGATCGGCCTGCCGGAGTTGGTGGCGCGCACGCGCGAGGACTATGCGGCGCTGGCCCTGCGCTACGCGGGCGATCGCGAGGCGCTGGCGGCGCTCAAGGCCAGGATCGCCGCGAACCGCGCGACGGCGCCGCTGTTCGACACCGATCGTTTCCTGCGCAATCTCGAGCGGGCCTATCGCGCCCTGTGGCGGCGTCATGCGGCCGGCAAGCCGCCGGCGGCGATCCGCATCGTCGAGCCGCCGAAGGGAGAGCGGGCCGAGACCGATCGCCTCTTCGCCGAGGCCGAGGCGCATCGGATGTCGGGCGAGGCGGAGGCCGCGGCCGCGCTCTATCGCGCCGTGCGCGCGCAGGACGGGGCCCGCGTCAATCCGCATCTCCATCTGGCCGCCCTGCAGCAGGCCGCCGGCGACCCGGCGGCCGCGGCCGAAAGCTATCGCGAGGTCGTGGCGTTGCGGCCCAATCTCGCGGAAGCCTGGATCAATCTCGGCGTGGCGGATCAGGCGACGCCGCCGATCGAGCGGGCTCTGCGCTGCTATCGGCGCGCGCTCGAGATCGATCCGTCGCTGGTCGTCGCCTCGGTCAATCTGGTCGGCCTGTTGGTCGAGCGCGAGCGTTTCGCCGAAGCGGCCAAGGTCGCCGAAACCGCGCTGACGCATTCGCCGGGCGACCGCGGCCTGCTCCTGGCCTGGGCGCGGGCCCTGATCGGCCTGGAAGATGGCGCCGGGGCCGAGCGCAAGCTGCGCGAGGTGCTCGCCCGCGATCCGCAGGATTCCGACGGGCTCTTTCAATTGGGTCGGGCGCTGGCGGCGCAGCTTCGGTTCCCGGAGGCGATCGCGGCCTATCGCGCGGCCCTGGCGGTCGATCCGAAGCCGGTCTTCATCTGGAACAATCTGGCGACGGCCCTGCGCGAGTGCGAGCTGCTGGTCGAGGCCGAAGAGGCCTTGCGCACCGCCCTGGCGTTGGATCCCAAGCTGGTCGGGCTTCACACCAACCTCGCCATGGTCGTGCGGGGTCTCGGCCGCGCCGAGGAATCGCTCGAGATCACGCGCCATGCGCTCGAGCTCGAACCCGACAACCCGGACGCCCATCGCCGCCTGGCGTTCGCGCTGATGACGATGGGCCGGCTCGAGGAAGGCCACGCCGAATATGAGTGGCGCTGGCAGTCGCCCTCGTTCCTGACCCGCGCGCGCCGGATCGTGGCGCCCTTCTGGCAGGGCGAGCCGATCGCCGGCAAACGACTGCTGTTGCAGAGCGAGCAGGGGTTGGGCGATACGCTTCAATATATCCGCTATGCCCGCAACGCCGCGGAAGCCGGTGCCACGGTCCTGGCCGAGGTTCAGCCGCCGGCCGTGCGTCTGGTGCAATCCATGCCCGAGATCAGCCAGGTGTTCGGCAACAGCCAGGAGCTGCCGCCGGTCGATTTCCAGGTTCCGCTCATGAGCCTGCCGCATCGCTTCAAGATCACGATGGAGATCATCCCCGCGCAGGTTCCCTATCTGCGGGCGACGCCGGTCGACCGCGAGCGATGGGCGGAGAGAACGGCGCGGCTGGCGCGTCCGCTGGTCGGATTCGCCTGGCGCGGCAATCCGAAATATCCGAACGATCGCCGGCGCACGATGTCCTTGCGGCCGCTGGCGGATCTGATCCGGACTCTTTCCGGAAGCGCGATCGCGCTGCAGCTGGACATGAAGGATGACGAGCTGACCGGCAACGGGTTGGCCGGGCGGCTGCTCGATCCGGCCAGGGATCTGGGCGCGCCGCCGCAGCGCTTCGCCGATCTGGCGGATACGGCCGGCCTCGTCGACGGGCTCGATCTGGTGATCGCCGTGGACACCGGCATCGCCCATCTGGCGGGCGCCCTGGCGCGGCCGGTCTGGATCATGCTGCCGGCCGAGAGCGATCCGCGCTGGTATCTCGATCGCGAGGACAGCCCCTGGTATCCGACCGCGCGGCTGTTCCGCCAGGCCAGGGCCGGCGATTGGGACGAGGTCGCCCGCCGCATCGCGCGGGCGCTGCGCGAACCCAACGCCTTCGCGAGACGAGGGGCGGGATGACGCTGGAGGAAACGGAGGCCGACAGGCTCGAAGCGGTCGAGCGCGAGCGGCGCGAGCAGGAGCTGCGCCGGACCGTGCAGGCCGAGCCGCGCCATCTCGACGCCCTGATCGAGCTGGGGATGCTCTGCTTCGAGACCGGGCGCCGCCATGAGGCCGTCGCGTTCTTCGAGCAGGCCGTGCTGTTGGCCCCGCGCGATGCGATCCTGCGCTGCAATCTCGGCAATGCGCTGGCGGCGACGGGCCGTCCGGAAGCCGCCCTGCTGCATTTTCGCGAGGCGATCCTGGGCGATCCGCGCCTCGCCCTGGCGCATTACCAGTATGGGAACGCCCTGCGCGATCTCGGCCGCGACCGCGAGGCGATCGCGGCCTACGGGCTTGCGATCGGTCTCGATCCCCGCCTCGCCGCGGCCGAACGGCAATTGGCGCATCTGCTGCGCCGGGTCGGGCAAACTCACGAGGCCGCTGCCGCCTATCGCCGCGCGCTGGCGATCGAGCCCGACCGACCCATGGTTCATTTCAATCTCGGCAATCTGCTGCGCGAGCAGGGCCATCTCGAGGAAGCGGCGGCGAGCTATCGCGCGGCCTTGCGGCTGCGTCCCGGATTCGCCGGGGCCGCCTGCAATCTCGGCCATGTCTGCCTGGCGCAGGGGCGGTTGCCGGAAGCCGAAGCCTTCTACAAACGGGCGCTTGCCGCCGATCCGAAGCTTGTCGACGCGGCGCGCAGCCTGACGCAGGCGCTCGAGCTGCAGGGCAAGCTCGCGCCCGCGATCAGCGCCGGCGAGAAACTCGTGGCCCTCGTCGAGAACGAGGTCCCGGCCTGGGTGCGTCTGGGGCGCCTTTATCAGCGCCATGGCAAACCGATTCAGGCCTTGGCCGCCTTGCGTCGCGCGCTGGCCCTGGCGCCGGCCGATCTTCCCGCGCTCCTGGGCTTGATGCCCGTGCTCGGCGCTCTCGAACGGTCGGAAGAGGCGATCGCCGCCGGCCGCCGCGCGCTCGCGATCGATCCCGACAATGGCGCCGCGGCGAGCGGGTTGTGGATGTTGTTGCGACGCGCCTGTCGCTGGCGCGAGGCGGAAGCGCTGGCGGCAAAGGTCGCCAGCCTCACCGACGTGGCGCTGGCCGGCGGCACCGTGCCGGATCAGACGCCAGGCGCATTTCTTCTGGCCTCGACGGACGGCCCCAGGCTGCGCCGGATCGCGCAAGCCTGGAGCACCACCTCGCTGTCCTTTCCGGGCAAACCCGGCGGGGCCGCCTTGCGACGGCGGCCGGTCGATCACAAGACCGATCGTCCCTTGCGGATCGGCTATCTCGCGGCGGCCGGCAGTTCCGATCTGCCCTTGATCGCCGATCTCTGCCGGCGTCACGACTCGTCGCGGAGCGAGCCGATCCTCTTCATCCATGGCGACGGCGCGGACGGTTCTTCGACGTTGCCGGAGGGGAGCGTCGATCTGCGCGCGCTGCGGCCCGACATGGCGGCGCAGCGCCTGGCCGACGAGGCGATCGACATCCTGGTCCTGTCCGATGCCACGCCCGGCAATGCCGCCATGGCGATCGCCGCGCGAAGGCCTGCGTCGCTGCAGGTCGCATGGCCCGGCTTCCCGGGAACCAGCGGCGCCGATTTCATCGATTACGTCCTGGCCGATGCGATCGTGGCGCCGCCGCAACAGGCGGCGCATTGGAGCGAGGCGATCTGCCGGCTGCCCGACGTTCATCGCCCGATTCTCATCGGCGAAATACCGATCGGAGAGACGCCCGACCGCGAACGCGAAGGCTTGCCGCCGGATCGCCTGGTCCTGGCGGCGCTGCATCCGCCCGAGCGGATCGAGCCTGCCCTGTTCCGGCTCTGGACCGAGCTTCTGGGCGCGCTGCCGAATGCCATATTGTGGTTTTCGGCTGCGGAGCCGTTGATGGCGGTGGAGTTGAAACGGCAGGCGGCCGAGCGCGGAATCGAGTCGCATCGGCTGCGCTTCGCCGCCTCCCGCTCGCCCTCCGCGCGGGGCCAGCGCTTGGCGCTGGCCGATCTGGTTCTCGACAGCTTCCCCGCGAACGATGCGGCGCTCGCGGAAGAGGCGCTCGCGATGGCCGTTCCGGTCGTCACTTTGCGCGGCCGCAACTTCGCCAGCAGCATTTCCGCCAGCCTGCTGGCGGCGGCGGGCGCATCGGATCTGATTGCCGAGGATCTCGAAGGCTATCGGCGCATCGTGTTGGATCTGGCGCGCGATGCTTCTCTCCGGAAAGTCGTCAAGGGGCGACTGCTGCAGGCGACAGCGCGGGCGCCGTTGTTCGATCTGGTACGCTTCGGGCGCCATCTGGAGCAGGCCTATGGCCGCATGTGGCGCCATTATCTGGCGGGCCGCGCGCCGGAGGCGATCGAACTCGTGTCGACCGTCGAGGTCCGGGCATGAGCGAGACGGGGACCTCGACGAACCCGGCCAACGCGGCGCTCGCCGCCTATATCGCCGGCGATCGCACGCTGGCGGAGCGGCTCTATGGCGAGGCGCTGGCGCAGAATCCGGACGACGCCACGGCGCTGCAGGGTCTCGGCGTGCTGCGCTTCGAGCAGGGCCGCAAGGCGGAAGCGCTCGCCTTGCTGGGGCGGGCTGCGACGCTGGCCCCCGGCAATGCGGGCATTCGGCGCAACCATGCCGCGGCTCTCGCGGTCGCCGAGCGGTTCGCGGACGCCGCCCGGGAATATCGGGCGGCGCTCGCGATCGAGCCCGGTGCCGCCGCCGACTGGGGGCGGCTCGGCAGCGTCCTTGCCGAGCTCGATCGCCATGACGAGGCGATCGCGGCTTATCAAACCGCTCTGACGCGGCTGCCGGCCGGGGCGGGAGAAGGCCCGGCGCTGTTGCGCCGGCTGGGCCGGGTCCAGCGCAGCGCCGGCCGGACCGAAGCGGCGGTCGCCACCTGGCGCGCCGCGCTGGAACGCGCGCCCGGCCATGCCGGCGTCGCCTTCAATCTTGGCAATGCCCTCAAAGAACTGGGCCGCAACGCGGAGGCGGAAGCCGCCTACCGGCAGGCCTTGTCGATCGATCCCCGTCTGGTGCGGGCCCAGGTCAATCTGGGGGCGGTCCTTCATCTCGAAGGCCGGTTGGAAGAGGCCGAGGCCGCTTTCCGCAGCGCTCTCGCCGTCGATCCCGCGGGAGAAGACGCCAGGCGCAATCTCGCGATCGTCCTGAACGATCTCAATCGCGGCGAAGACGCCCTGCGCGAGCTGCAGCCGCTCCTCGCCGGCGCCGAGGAGCGCGAAACCCTGCGCGTGGCCTGCGTGCTCTATCAGGGCTTGCAGCGCCCGGCCGAGGCGTTGGCGGCGGCGGAACGTCTGCTGGTCATGAGTCCGGGCGATGGCGGCGCGCTCGGCGCTCGCGCGCTCGCCTTGCTGGCCCTCGACCGCCGGGAGGAAGCGCTGGTCGCGGCCGAAGCGGCGAAGGCGGCCGCCCATGACGATGCCAACGCGCTCAACAATGCCGGCGTGGTGTTGCGCACGCTGGGTGCGGTCGACGCCGCCATCGACTGCTTCCGCCGCGCCATCGCGCTCAAGCCGGGCTTTGCCGATGCCCATTCGAGCCTCGGCGTCGGATTGCTGGCGAAAGGCGACTTCGCCCGAGGCTGGCCGGAATATGAATGGCGCTGGCACACGCGCGATTTCCGCCGTGGCCTGCGGCGCTACGAGACCCGCCGCTGGCAGGGCGAGCCGCGTCCCGAAGCGACCTTGCTGGTCTATGCGGAGCAGGGTCTTGGCGACACCCTGCAATTCGCCCGTCTGCTGGCGCCCGTGGTGCGCCTCGTCGGCAAGCTGCTGTTCGAGACCCAGCCGGAGCTGGCGCGCGTCATGTCGGGGCTTGCCGGCACGGAGCATAGCTTCGCGCGTGGCGCGCCCACGCCCGCCTTCGATCTGCAGGTGCCGCTGCTGAGCCTGCCGGCGCTGCTGCGTTTCCCGCTCGAGCGGATTCCGGGCACGGTTCCCTATCTTCACGCGGAGCCCACGCTGTCCGCGGCCTGGGCGGAGCGGCTGCAGGCGCTGCCGCGACCGCGCATCGGTCTCGTCTGGCAGGGCAATCCGCGTCATCCCAACGATCGCAACCGGTCGATCGGGCTGGCGCCGCTCGTCCCGCTGATCCGTCGCCACGATGCCGGCTGGGTCAGCCTGCAGAAGGCCGGCGGCGCGGAGGCCATCGCGGCGCAAGGATTGTCGGCGCGGATCTTCGACGCGACGGGCGCGCTCGAGGATTTCGCCGATACCGCGGCGCTCTGCGCCCAGCTCGATCTCGTGATCGCGGTCGACACCTCGGTCGCGCATCTCGCCGGCGCCATGGGGCGGCCGACCTTCCTCTTGTTGCCGTCGGTGCCCGATTTCCGCTGGCTCCTGGAGCGCCAGGACAGTCCCTGGTATCCCTCGATGCGGCTCTTTCGTCAGCGTCATTTCGGAGTTTGGGCCGACCCGCTGGCCGAGCTCGATATCGCCATCGCCCAATGGCTGCGGGAGTGGCGATGAACCCGCGTTCGCCGGCCCGCAAACAGATCGACGCGGCCCTGAAGGCCCACCAGTCCGGCAACGTCGCCGAGGCACAGCGTCTCTATCGGGCCGTGCTGGCGCTGGATGCGGGCGATGCCCAGGCGCTTCACGGGCTGGGCGTGATCGCTTTCGCCGCCGGCAATCGCGACGAAGCCTTGCCCTTGCTGGCGAAGGCCGCCCAGCGAGCGCCGAAGATCGCCGAATTCCGGCGCAATTACGCGAACGCGTTGGCGGCCTCGAGCCAGTTCGAAGCGGCGATTCCCGAATATCGCGCGATCCTCAAGCTGGAGCCGCGCAGCGCTGCGGATTGGTCGCGACTGGGCTCGGCACAATCGGCGCTCGGCCAGGATGAGGAAGCGGCGAAGGCCTTCGGTGCGGCACTCTCGCATCTCCCGGCGCAATCGCCCGACCGCATCGGCGCGCTGCGCCGTCTCGGTCAGGCGCAAAAACGGGCGGCCCAAGGCGAGGCTGCGGTTCGATCCTGGCAGACGGCGCTGTCGCTCAACCCTCGTCAGGCCGACCTCGCTGCCAACCTCGCCGAGTTGCTCACGACGCTGGGCCGTCCGGCGGAAGCGCAGGCGGCCTATCGCCAGGCTTTGGCGCTCAAGCCGGACGATGCCGCCGTCCTGACCAATCTGGGTGCGCTGCTGCGCGACGATGGCAGATTTGCCGAGGCCGAAACGGTCTATCGCGCGGCCCTCCAGGCCGAACCGGGGTCGGTGATGGCGCGCCGCAATCTGGCGGTGGCGCTGCATGACCAGGAAAAGAACACGGAGGCCTTGCCGGTGATCGAGGCGGCCCTCGCCATGGCGCCGCAAGATACGCATGCGCTTCAGATCGCGAGCGGCGTGCTCCAGGGCCTCGGGCGGCATGAGGCGGCGCTGGCGATGGCGGCAAGACTCCTCGTGCTCGATCCGGGAGAGCCGCGCGTGGCCGGAATTCGCGCCCGTTCGCTGCAGGCACTCGACCGGAACGCCGAGGCCCTGGCGGCCGCGCGCGACGCCATGCGCAATCTCCGGCCTGATCCGGATGCGCTCGCCGACGCCGCGTTCGTGCTGCGCTCGATGGGCGAGATGGACGATGCCATCGCCTGCTATCGAGCGCTGCTGAGGCTTCGACCCGGCGATGTCGATGCCCATGTCAATCTCGGCGGCTCGCTGTTCTCGATCGGCCAGTTCGCCGAAGGCTGGCTCGAATATGACTGGCGCTGGAAGCGCAAGGCCGAGGCCCCGAGGCGCAACCGTCCGATGCCACAGCCTCTGTGGGATGGCGCCCGGTCGCTGCCCGGCCGTCTCCTGGTCTGGAACGAGCAGGGTGTAGGCGACGAGGTCATGTTCTCGAGCCTGTTGCCCGAGCTGTCGGGCGATGTCGATTGCGTGCTCGAATGCGATCCGCGGCTGGTTCCCCTGTTCCGCCGTTCCCTGCCGAAGATCGAAATCGTGGCGCGCCGGGAGCCCTTGCCCGACCCGCGTCTGTCGGCGCCCGATATCGTGAGGCAGGCACCGGCCGGCACGGTGGCGCGCTGGCTGCGGCCCGACCTGGCGAGCTTTGCCGGCAAGGGCGGCGCCTATCTCGTTTCCGACCCGGCGCGGGTCGCGGCCTTGAAAAGCCGCTATCGCGAGACGGGGTTCAATGTCGGCATCGCCTGGTTCACCAAGGCCGATCAGCAGCAGGGACGCGGCATCGAGTTGGCGCAGTTCGAGCCGTTTCTGTCGGCGCCGGGCGTCCGTTTCGTCTCGGTCCAGTATGGCGATCACCGCGAGGCGATCGCGGCGCTCAAGGAACGGACCGGCGTCGAGATCTTCGAGGACCCGTCCATCGACCAGTTGAAGGATCTGGACGGGTTCGCAGCACAGCTCGCCGCGCTCGATCTCGTCGTCACCATCGACAACAGCGCCGCGCATTTCGCCGGTGCATTGGGCGTGCCCTGCTGGGTGCTGCTGCCCTTTCTCCCCGAATGGCGCTGGCAGCGCGATCGGCCGGATTCGATCTGGTGGTCCTCCTTGCGGCTCTTCCGGCAGAGCCGCCGGGGCGATTGGAGCGAGCCGGTGGCCGCGCTCTCGACGGCGCTGGCGCGCCGGCTGCAGGCGCGGTCATGACCGTCCCGCAACTGCCGGAAGCCCGGTTCGACGCGGCGCTGGCGCTCTATCGCGCGGGCGATCTCGCCGCCGCTGCGGCGATGCTCGAACGCGTGGTGGCGCATGAACCCGGCCGGGGCGAGGCCTGGCATCTTCTGGGCGTGATCCGGTCCCAGGCGCCCGATCAGGAGGGCGCGCTCGCGGCGCTGGAGCGGGCGATCGCGCTGCGCCCCGAGGATGCCGAGATCCTCGGCAATCTGGCGCGCCTCCAGATCAAGCGGAAGCAATTTGGAGAAGCCGCGTCGTTGCTGCAGAAGGCGGTGACGCTGGCGCCGCGCGACGCGGAGCTCTGGCGCAATCTGGGCCTCGCCCGGCGTCGGCAGGACGACATCGCCGGGGCGATCGAGGCGGCGCGCCAGGTCCAGGCGCTGCGCCCCGACGACCCCGCGGCGGCGTTCGAGCTGGGCCTCTTCCTCGCGCGCGCCGGCGATCCGCGCGCCGCGCATGCGCAATATGTGAAGGCCGCGGCGCTGCGGCCCGATTCCGCACCGTTCCAGGTGCAGCTCGCCGAATCGCTGCGCGGGCTGGGACAGATCGCGGCCGCCAAGACGGCGGCCGACCGCGCGGTCAAGCTCGATCCCGACTATGCCTCCGCCCATGCCGTGCAGGGCGACATCCTGCGCGTGCTGGAGGATTTCAAAGGCGCTGCGGCAGCCCTCGATCGGGCCTTGGCGCTGGCGCCCAATCTGTTCCTCGGCAATTTCTACAAGGGCCTGCTCGAGAACGATCTCTGCCGTGTCGACAGCGCCATCGCCTCTCTCGACAAGGCGCTCGCCCTCGATCCCGATCATCCGGATCTCCATTGGAATCGGGCGGTGATGAATATCCGGCGCGGTCACTGGCGCGAGGGATTCGCGGAATATGAATGGCGCTTCCGCTCGAATCTGTTCGTCGGCGGCCCGCGCCCGCCCTTGCCGGTGCGTCCCAAGCCCGCCGAGCTCGCCGGCAAGCGGGTGCTGCTGACGGCCGAGCAGGGCATCGGCGACGTGATCCAGTTCCTGCGCTACGCGGCGCTGGTGGCGCAAGCCGGAGGCCATCCCATCCTGGAAGTCCCCGCCGAGCTTCTGGGCCTGGCGGGATCGACCCCCGGTGCCGTGGCCGTGGTGGCGCGCGGGAGCGAGCCGCCGCCCCACGACATAGGGGTCCCGCTCATGAGCCTGCCTTGCGTCTTCGCGACCGAGATCGCGACGACGCCGGCGAAAGCGCCTTACCTTCATCCCGATCCCGTCGCGGTCGCCGCCTGGGCGAAGCGGATCAAGGATCTTCCGCGGCCGCGGATCGGTCTGGCCTGGCAGGGCAACCCGCTGCACCGCAACGACCATAACCGCTCGATCGCGCTGACGAAGCTGAAGCCGCTGATCGAGAATCTGCCTGCGGGCTGGATCAGCCTGCAGAAGGGGGCGGGCAGCGAACAGATCGCGGCGGCGGGCCTCTCGGATCGTCTCCTGGATGCGGGATCGAGCCTCCAGGACTTCGCCGAGACGGCGGCCCTGCTCGACAATCTCGACCTCGTCGTCACCATCGACAGCGCGGTTGCGCATCTCTCGGGCGCGCTCGGCCGGGCGGTGCTGCTGCTGTTGCCCTGGTCGCCAGACTTCCGCTGGATGCTCGATCGCGGCGACACGCCCTGGTATCCGACCATGCGCCTCCTGCGGCAGGCGCGCCGGCGCGACTGGGCGGAACCGCTGGTGGAGCTTCGATCGGTGCTGGTGAAGCGCTGGCCGCATCTGGGCAAGGCCGGAGCGGAAACCGCCAGGCCCGCCGCGACGCGACAGGTGGCGCCGCCGGCGCTGCCGCCCGACGAGCGGTCCGCCGCCGAGACGGCGAAGCTCGAACTCGAGCTGAAGCGCTCTCCGAACGACCCCAAGCTGCTGGCGCGGTTGTCCACCCTCGAAAGGCGACGGGGACGGGTCGAGGCGGCGATCGATCTCGCCCGTCGTGCACTCCTCTCGGACGCGGCCTTCGTCCCGGGCCTGCTGGCTCTGGGTCATGCCTTGTCGGACCGGGGTGACAACGACGCTGCGGTCGCGGCCTATGAAACGGCGTGGCAGAAACAGCCCGACAACATCCTGGCGCTGACCAACCTCTCGACCTTGCGGTTGCGTCAGGTCGGCGCTGCCGCCGACGGAGCTGCCGCCGACGAGCGCGGCGGCGCCTTGATCGAGGAAGCGCTCGATCTGGCGCGTCGCGCCCAGGCCATCGATCCGGATTATGTGCATGCCAATCTGGCGGTGGGCGCCGCGCTGATGCGCAAGAACGAGGTCGACGGGGCGGCCGCGGCCTATGATCGGGCGATCGCTCTCGAGCCCGGCAATGTGATCGCGCTCGTGAATCTGACCCTCCTGCGCCTGGAGCAGTCGCGATCGGAGGAAGCGGAGGCGCTGGGCCGGCGCGCGGTCGCGGCCGATCCCGGCAACGCCCAGGCCCATTGGCATCTGGCGCTGGCCCTCATGGTCAACGGAAAATTGCGCGAGGGCTGGCCCGAATTCGCATGGCGATGGGTGACCGACTTCACGGCGGTGGGGCGCCGTCATTGGCCCTGGCCAGAATGGCAGGGCGGACCGCTGGAGGGACGGCTCCTGGTCTGGAACGAGCAGGGCATCGGCGACGAGTTGATGTTCTCCAGTCTTCTTCCGGAGCTTTCGAAACAGCTCGATCTGGTGGTCGAATGCGACCCCAGGCTGCTCGGCCTGCTCGGCCGGTCGCTCCCGGGCGTCACGCTGATTCCCCGCACCGGGGTTCCTCCCGAGACGCGCGAATGGCCGGCCGGCATCGTCGCCCAGATCGCAGCCGGGGATATCGCCCGCCATCTACGCCCCGATCTCGCCAGCTTCGCAGGGCAATCCGGCACCTATCTGAAGCCCGACCCGAAGCGCGCCGAGGCGATCCGACAGCGCGATGGCGGCGATCGCCCGCGCATCGGGCTTGCCTGGGACACCCGGGCCAAGCTGCATGGCGAGCGTCGCCGGATTCCGCTGGCGGATTTCCTGCCGCTCCTGCGCAACGAGCGTCTGCATGTCGTCAGCCTGCAATATGGCGACCACAGCGCCGAGATCGAGGCCGTCGCGGCGCGAGGTGGCGCGATCGCCGTCGATCCGGCGGTCGATCCCCTCACCGATCTCGACGGCTTCGCCGCGCAGGTCGCTTCCCTCGATCTCGTCATCACGATCGACAACAGCACGGCGCATATGGCGGGCGCGCTGGGCGTCCCCTGCTGGGTCCTGATTCCCGATCCGCCGGAATGGCGCTGGATGCTCGACCGGGAGGACTGCGTCTGGTGGCCGTCCCTCCGATTGTTCCGGCAGCAACGCCCGGGCGACTGGTCGACGCCGCTGGCCCGGCTGCAGGAGGCGTTGGCGCCGTGGATCGATCGCCGGGGCAAGGCGGCCCGTGCCCCCGCGCCGCGCCGCGCCACCGCCGCGGAGATCGAAGAGAAGACCGCCGCCATCCGCCGCTATGAGCAGTTGCGCGACGCGGGCCGGCTCGACGAGGCGGCGGCCCAGCTCGAGACCATGCTCGCCCGCTATCCGGAGGAGCCGGCGATCCTCACCGAGATCTCGGTCATCGATCGCAAGCGTCACCGTCCTGAAGCGGCGGTGGCGGCGGCGCGGCGCGCCTTGGCCCGGGACCCCGGGTTCCAGCTGGCGATGCTGGCCCTGGGGGCCGCGCTCTCCGATTTCGACCGGCATGACGAAGCGGCCGATCAGTATGAGAAGGCGCTGGCGATCGAGCCCCGCCACGAGGTGGCGCTGCTGAATCTGTCGGCCCTTCGGTTGCGCCAGGGCCGGTCGATCGAGGCCGAGGAGCTGGGCCGCCGGGCCGTCGAGGTCGCCCCTCAGCGCGCCCATTCGCATTGGCATCTGGCCCTTGCCCTGCTCACGAACGGAAAATATCGCGAGGGCTGGAGCGAGTTCGACTGGCGCTGGGCGACCGGGCTGCTGGACGCCGAGAAGCGCGACTGGCCCTGGCCGGCCTGGCAGGGGGAAGCCCTGGAGGGGCGGCTCCTGGTCTGGAACGAGCAGGGCATCGGCGACGAGTTGATGTTCGCCAGCCTGCTGCCGGAGCTGCTCGGTAAGGTGAAGATCGCGGTCGAATGCGAACCGCGCCTCCTGTCTCTGATGGCGCGATCGCTGCCGGGTATCCAGGTGCTCGCGCGCCGTCTGGGGCCTGTCGTCGCTTCGGAATATCCCAGCGACATCGTCGCGCAATCCTCGGCT
The DNA here is from genome assembly GCA_963696655.1 of uncultured Alphaproteobacteria bacterium. Lineage (GTDB taxonomy): Bacteria > Pseudomonadota > Alphaproteobacteria > Dongiales > Dongiaceae > Hypericibacter. Next base: position 32,963 of record CAVOLB010000124.1, on the reverse strand, counting down.
GGGGACCTGATGCGCTATCTGCGCCCCGATCCGGCGAGTTTCGCCGGTCGCGGCGGCCCCTATCTTCAGGTGGATACGAAGCGCCGCGAGGCGGCGCGCCGGCGTTACGGCAAGGATCGGCTTCGCGTCGGCATCGCCTGGTACACCGCCTCCATGAATGCGGGAACGAGCCGGGCCATTCCGCTGCCGCTGCTGCAGCCGCTCCTGCGCATGCCGGGCGTGCGCTTCGTCAATCTGCAATATGGCGACCACAAGGCGGAGATCGCGGCTCTCGCGGCCGGGGGGATCGAGCTCTTTCAGGACCCGACCTTCGATCAGATGACCGATCTCGAAGGTTTTGCGGCGCAGGTCGCGGCGCTCGATCTCGTCATCACCATCGACAACAGCACCGCCCATATGGCCGGAGCGCTCGGCGTGCCCTGCTGGGTGCTGCTGCCGAAGCCCGCAGAGTGGCGTTGGCTGCTCGATCGCAGCGACTGCCTCTGGTGGCCGAGCCTGACGCTCTTCCGTCAGGCGCGCCCGGGCGACTGGTCGGTCCCGCTCTCGCAGGTCCAGGAAGCGTTCACCGCCTGGCTGCGCCAGCACGGCAAGACCGATGCCCGCTTCGACGAGGCGCTGCAGGCGTTCCAGGCGGGCCGGCCCGAGGACGCGCGACAGCAGCTCGAGCGCCTGCTCCAGGAGCTTCCCGATCATGCGATGGGCTGGCAATTGCTGGGCGTGATCCTCAGCCGGTCGGGCCCGCCGGAGGCGGCGCTGGAAGCGCTGCGCCGCGCGGCGGCGCTGGCGCCGGAGGATGCGCAGGCCGCCGAGAATCTCGGCAAGTTCCTGCTGTCGCAGAAGGCCTGGGGCGAGGCGGCCGAGCAACTGGCGCGGGCGCAGGCCATCGCCGGTCCGCGCCCCGATCTCGCGGAGAAGCAGGGCTTGGCCTTGCTGGCCTTGCGACGCTTCGGCGAGGCGGCCGACGCGCTTGCGGTGGCGCGCCGTTTCAAACCGGCCGATGTGGTGCTGGCGCGCCGCCATGTCGCGGCCCTGCGCGACGCCCGACGCTACGAGGACGCGGCCGCGATCGCGCGCTCCTGGATCGAGCAGGCGCCGGGGGATCTGGACATGCTGGCGCAAGGGGTCGAGATCGAGCGGAGCCTGGCGCGTCCCGAGGCCGCCTTGGGTCTGGCCCAGCGGATGATCGCACTGGCGCCCGACCGTGCCGCCGCGCACACGGCCCTGGCCGTGGCGCTGGCCGATCTCGGGCGATGGGACGATGCCGCCGCCGCTTGCCTCCAGGCGCTGGCGCTGGAACCGGAGAATGGCAGTACGGCCTCGATCCTCTGCGGCATCGAGATCCGTCGCGGCCATGCCGAGGCGGCGGAGCGGGCAGGGCGCGCGGCGGTCACGCACGCTCCCGGCAATGCCATCGGACATTGGAACTTCGCCCACGCGCTCCTGACCAACGGCGCGTTCCGTGAGGGATGGGCCGAGTATGAATGGCGCTGGCGCACCGGCATGCTCGACAAGGAGAAGCGCGAATGGCCCTGGCCCGAATGGCAGGGCGAGCCGCTGCAGGGCAAGCGATTGCTGGTCCATACGGAGCAGGGTTTCGGGGATGCGCTGCAGTTCGTGCGTCTCCTGCCCTTGCTGAAAGCCCGGGGCGCGACGCTGCTGCTGGAGGCCCAGCGGGAGCTGATCGCGCTGTTCGCCGGGCTCGCCGGCGTCGATCGCCTGATCCCGCGCGGCGACGCCTTTCCCGCGGTCGATTTCCAGATCCCGCTGATGAGCCTGCCGCATCGTCTCGGTCTCACGCTCGAGACCATTCCCGCGGCCATTCCTTATCTCGCGGCCGATCCGGCGAAGATCGCGCTCTGGGCGGCGCGGCTGGCCGATCACCCAGCGCCCCGCATCGGCATCTGCTGGCAGGGCGGGCGCGGGCACGATGTCGACCATTGGCGCTCGGCGTCGCTGGCTCTGTTCGTGCCGCTGATCGACGCGGCCCCCGCGGCCTCCTTCGTCTCCCTGCAGAAACAGGACGATCTTGCCGAGATCGCCGCCGCCGGCATGGAAGGCCGGGTGCGTTCGGTTGCGGCGGAACTGGGCGATTTCGCCGATACGGCGGGGCTTCTCGCCACTCTCGATCTGGTCGTCACGGTCGATACGGCCGTCGGCCATCTCGCCGGTGCCATGGGCAAGCCGGTCAGGCTGATCCTGGCCGAGGCGCCCGACTTCCGCTGGATGCGCAATCGCGCGGACAGTCCCTGGTACCCGCGTCATCGCCTGTTCCGGCAGCGGGATCGCGGCGACTGGCGCGCGCCGGTCGCCGACATCGCCGCGGCATTGCCGCGATTCCTGGCGGAAATCCAGGACTCCGGAAACGCCGGGCCCGCCGTCACAAAGCTGAAAAATTAGCCTCAATTCTTTCTTAACCGGGACGGGCGTGAAGTCTCTCCCGGAGGGCTCCGCGACTGTCGCGGGTGAACCGCTTGGGAAAAGGTTTGAGGGAATGAGCGACATCGAGCAATTGCGCCGGCGCGTCGAAGCGGCCGAGCGTCATTTCGGGACCATCGGCGAGCAGCAGGGAAAATACAGCGCGCGCCTGATCCAGCTGATGGATCAGATCGAGCAGCGCGGCGCCGAGCGGGAGACCGAGCTCAGCTCATGTCTCGGGGAGCTGCAGCAGCTGCGCCGGGATCACGACCAGGTGAAGGCGATGCTGCAGACTTTGCTGGCCGCGATCGAGACGGGTCGCGGCGACGCCCTCATGGGTGCGCTTCACGAGATGGACCGCAAGGCGAGCGCGCTGGTCGGCGAGGGACCGGCCGGCGAGACGCCGTTCGCGGCAAAACCGCCGGCCGATGAGGTTGCCGAAATCGAGACAGCCGATCCGGCACCCGCCGGCATCGAGGACTTCCGCAACGGCTTCGAGGATGTGACGGCCGAGACGCTGGCATCCGAGGAGAGCGAGCCGCAGGACGAAGCCGGAACCGAGCCCGCGCAGGATCGGTTCGAGGACGTGACGGCCGAGACGCTCGCCGCCGAAGAGGTCGAGAGCGAGACGATCGCGACCGGCGACGAGATCTTCCCGGAGGCTCAGGGCGAAACCGAGCCCGGCCTCGAGATCAGCTTCACGCCGCCCGGCGCGGCGCAATCGCCGGTGGCGGGCATCATCCAGCGGATCGGCCAGCTGACCCGGGAGCTCGCGGAACAGCCCACCCCCGCCAGGGCGCCCGCCGCCCCGGTCGAGCCCGCCGCTGCCGCCCTCCGCCGGGCTGCTTCGTGATAGTCCGGGCGGAAATCTGCCAGAACCGGTCAGGCGCCTGAGGCAGGTTGCTGCGGCGGCCTGTCGCAATCCAAAGGCCCGGTCGTCGGGAACAAATAGAGTTAGGACGACTTACCTTTGGTGGGGAGCCGGTCCCCGGATCGGTTGTCGGCTGGCTTTGCAACCGGCCGGGAATGACCGGGCATCAGGGTTGCGCCGATCGGGGTTGACAGCCTCGGCGGTGCCGTTGCTAGAACACAAGATACAGATCCGAGGCCCCCGGGGGGACGACGCCATTCTCGACATGGCGATTGCCGGGGCCAGCAGCTCCAGACGATGGCGTGATTTGGCGTAAGGGCTTCGCATGACCGATGACAGCACGTCGCCTGCGGCGGCCGGTCGATTGACCGCGGGCCGCCGCTCGGGCGGCCGGATCACAATGGGGACGGAATCCCATAAGCAGCTGTTCTGCCGGATGCTGCTCGACACCCACGATCCCTACAAACCCGCCGTCATCGACTGGCCCAAGCTGGACGAGAATGCCTTCGCCCGGCTGACCGGCCTGCCGATCTGGGACATGGCGGTGCGCTTCGAGGGCGAAGCCTCCATGGCGGTCCTGACCTATGCCGCCACCGTCCAGGATCCGCTGCTGCGCGAAGCCATCACGATGGATGGCGGCGAAGAGGCCCGGCACAAGCTGGTCCTCAGCAAGATGGTCGAGTTCTACGGCATCAAGCTCGAAGCCGAGCCCGATTATCCGCCGCCGGCCGATCCCGAGCGCGCCTTCATGCAGACCGGCTATGGCGAATGTGTCGACAGCTTCTTCGCCTTCGGCCTGTTCGAGCTGGCGCGCCGGTCCGGCTTCTTCCCGCTCGAGCTGGTGGAAACCTTCGAGCCGGTGATCCAGGAGGAATGCCGCCATATCCTGTTCTTCGTGAACTGGCGCATCTGGCACCGCCGCCAACTTCCCTGGCACCGGCGACTCCTGTTCGATCTGCGCTGCATGCGTATTTTCGCCGGCCGCATCAAGGCCCGGATGGCGACCGCGAAGGATGTGGGCGGCAAAGAGAACTTCACCGCGACCAGCAGCAAGGCGATCAAGACCGACATCAAGGCCCGCGACCTCATGGCCTTGTGCCTGTCGGAGAACGACCGGCGCATGGCGCGCTATGACAGCCGCCTGATCCGTCCGCGGCTGGTCCCGACGCTGGTCCGGATTGCCCTGAAATTCATGCGCTGAGGCGCATCTCGCCGGCGCTAGCGTTCATCCGCCTCATATCCTGAATTGCCGTCCCCGTCCCTCGATGGGGCTGGCGCCTCTCTCTTTTCGCTGAAATCGCCCGCCGCCGCACTCTCTCGAGCGCGGGGAGGGCAAAACGCCGGGCCGCTTTCTCAGGTATAGTCCTACAAGTATTGACAATCAGGTATATACTTTTATAACGTCCCTTCCCGAGCCCTCCGAGGTCATGTGTGAAAAAAAACTCGCAAGCCCGTTATCTCGAGATCGCCGAATCGCTGAAGCATCAGATCGGAAAAATGGCGCCGGATACGCTGCTGCCGACCGAAAACGAGCTCGCGGCGCAGTTCGCCGTGAGCCGCGTTACGGTGAGGCAGGCGCTCGGGCTGCTCGAGCAAGCAGGCACGATTACGCGAACGCGGGGTCGTGGAACGATCGTCAATCCGCCAAAGGCCATTCGGAACAATATTCCGATGTGCACGTTGGAGGACGATTTCCGGCAACAGGGGATTGCCTACGAGACCCAGATTCTCGGATTCGACGCAGCGTCTCGACCGACGCCGGAAGTGCGCGAGCGTCTCCGGCTCTCACCGAAGGAACGCGTCGGCGTCCTTCGCCTCACCCGGATCGTCAACCGGCGGATCATCTGTTTTGAAGAGCGCTATTGCCGCGCCGATGTCGCGGCGCGTTTCGATCTCGACACGCTTCGCAACCATGGAATCGTTGAGGTCATCTCGAAGCTCTCCGGTATGCCGATCGAGACGGTCGAGTTCGAAACGGAGATTCTGCCGTCGAGCGCCGATATCGCTTTGGCTTTGGGCCTGACGCGCGGGACGCCGGTCCTTCAGAACAGCTTCGTCTATTTTCTCTCCGACGGAGAACCGGTGGAGACAGGCTCGATCGCCTATCGCGTCGATCGCTGCAAATTCCGGGCGGTCGGCCGATTCCCAACATCCGGCGTTTCGACGGCGCCGGCCTTGTCAAATGCCGGGAGTTCACCGGGTCCCCGAAAGTCGTCGGGAAAGACCTGCGGCGGCAGCGCAAAACGTCAGTAACCGTGAATAGGGAGGAGACTGTGAGAAAGTCGCTATCAATAGGCATGTTCGCGCTCGCATTGGCGGTCGCGGCCGGTACACAACCCAGCAAGGCCGCCGACACGGTGACCTTCGTTTCCTATGGTGGGTCGTTCCAGGAGGCGCAGGAAAAAGCGCTCGTAAAGCCTTTTGCCGAAGCGAATCACGTCCAGTTGGTGACGGATTCGGGTCCGACTGTCGCGAAGATCAAGGCGATGGTCGAAGCCAAGAACGTGCAATGGGACGTCGTTGAAGTCACCGAGGCGGACTATTTGAATCTCGTCCGTCTGGGCCTTTTAGAGAAGATCGACTATTCCCAGTTCGATGCGCAAACGATCAAGGCCATCGAACCGCAGTTCCGGCCGGAATACGGCGTCGCCGCCGTGATGTACTCCTACGGCATCGGCTACCGGACGGACCTCGGACGTGACGATCATCCCAAGACTTATGCCGAGCTGTGGGACACGAAAAAGTTCCCCGGGCCGCGCGCCCTGCCGACCGGAACCTTCGCGAATCCGCCATGGGAAGCGGCCTTGCTGGCCGATGGTGTCGCGTCCGACAAGCTCTATCCGATCGATTTCGACCGCGCCACCAAGAGCCTCGACAAGATCAAGCCGAATGTGACCGTATGGTTCGACAATACGGCGCCCGGCGTCCAGGCTCTGGTCAGCGGTGACGTCGATTACGGCCTGATGCCCAACGGCCGCGTGCTCCAATCGAAATCCCAGGGCGCCCCGGTCGATTTCGAGTACGGCCAGGCCCTTCTCTATGTCGACTATTTCGTCGTTCCCAAGGGCGCACCGAACAAGGACGTCGCCATGAAGCTCCTGGCCTTCGCGTCGCAAGCGAAGCCGTCGGCCGAGTTCATGAAGCAGATCCAATACAGCATGCCCAATACGGACGCGCTGCAGTATCTCGATCCCGACTATGCGAAGAGCCTGCCGAGCGCGCCTGAGAATCTCCATCGCCAGATCCCGACCACGGGCGAATTCTATGGCGAGGATTCCGGCAATGGCGATACTTGGCAGAAGGTCTCGATCGATGTGTGGAACAAGTGGTACGGCCAATGATCGGTACTCGACCGGACGGCTTCAGCCTACCGCGGCTCTTCGGCTTGTGACGCCATGACCGGATCGTCCGTCGCTTCATCTGGACGCGATCAAAAGGCGCTGTCCCCTTCCCGGGGACAGCGTCGCATCCTGCTGACGGGTGTCGATGGCAGCATCGGCCTGGCGGCGGAGGAGCGTCTGCGCGCCAATGGCGACAATCTGATATTGCTCGCCCATGCGCCGATCGCGAAGCGGGGCGACCTGCGGGTCGATTTCGCGGACCAGCAGGCTCTCGGCGATGCTGTCTCCGGCGTGGAGGCGCCCCTCGATGGCATCGTCATCGCTCACGGTGCCTTGCGTCCGGGACCCTTCAGTCGCGTCGGGCCCGCCGAATGGCGTGAGCTTCTCGATACTAATCTCAACAGCGTCTATACGATTCTGCATGCCGCCCGGGACAAGCTCCGGGCCGGCAGCAGCATCGTCATCGTGTCCTCGACGGCGGCGCTGGACCACAGTCCCGTCGGCGGCCCCCATTATACGGCGAGCAAATGGGCGCTGAACGGTCTGGTCCGGCATCTCGTCGATGAGCTGGGCGCGCAGGGCATCCGCATCAATGCGGTTTGCCCGGGGTTCGTCGACAATCTGATGGGTCGCGCCTTCCTCACGGAGGAAGATATCCGGCAGGCGGTTCAGACGATTCCGTTGCGGCGCGCGGCTCGCCCCGCAGAGGTCGCTGCGGTCATCAATTTTCTGCTTAGAGTTCTGACTCATAAAGCTGTGCGCCTTTCAAGGTCTCGCCAAGCGTCGCGTGAGACGACGGATGTGGGCGACGAGGATCCAGGCCACGGCGCTTTCGATGGTGGCTTCGAAGTCCTTGGCGAGGCGGCGACATCGGCCGAGCCAGGCGAAGGTGCGTTCGACCACCCATCGGCGAGGCAGCAACTCGAAGCCCTTGGCGGCGTCGGAGCGCTTGATGATTTCGAAGGTCCATTGACCAAGCGCGGCCATGGCGTCGCGTAGCTTGTCGCCACCATAGCCGCCATCGGCGAACACATGGCGCAGCCACGGGTAGAGAGAGCGGATCGACATCAGCACGTCGGGCGCGCCATCGCGATCCTGGATATCCGCAGCGTGAACCTGCACCCCGACCAGGCAGCCCTCGGTATCGGTGACGATATGGCGTTTGCGGCCTTTGATCTTCTTGGCGGCATCGAAGCCTCGTGGCCCGCCACACTCGGTGCTCTTCACAGACTGGCTGTCGATCACCCCCGCCGTGGGGCTGGCCTCTCGCCCGACCCTCTCGCGCAGGGCCGTGACCAGCATGTGGTTGATGTGCGCCAGTAAGCCTTTGTGCGACCAGGCGTAGAAGTAGCTCTGCACCGTCGAGTAGGGCGGGAACTCCTTGGGGATCGCGCGCCATTGGCAGCCGGTCGAAGCCATGTACAGGATCGCCTCCACCACCGAGCGCAGATTTGTCTTTCTCGGCCGCCCCAGTTTGGAAGCCATCGGCATCAAGGGCGCGATCAACGCCCATTCCGCATTCGTCAGGTCGCTTGCGTATCGCAAGGCATCGCGCCGATAGTGCGGTCGGGTGGTTTCAGTCCAGGCCATCGTGATCTCCATTGAGATTCGCAACCCAACGGAATCACAACCGATTGAAATCACCCAACTCCTTTTTCAGTCAGCCTCTGAGAGTTCTGAACTCATAAAGCTGTTGCGCCTTTCAAGGTCTCGCCAAGCGTCGCGTGAGACGACGGATGTGGGCGACGAGGATCCAGGCCACGGCGCTTTCGATGGTGGCTTCGAAGTCCTTGGCGAGGCGGCGACATCGGCCGAGCCAGGCGAAGGTGCGTTCGACCACCCATCGGCGAGGCAGCAACTCGAAGCCCTTGGCGGCGTCGGAGCGCTTGATGATTTCGAAGGTCCATTGACCAAGCGCGGCCATGGCGTCGCGTAGCTTGTCGCCACCATAGCCGCCATCGGCGAACACATGGCGCAGCCACGGGTAGAGAGAGCGGATCGACATCAGCACGTCGGGCGCGCCATCGCGATCCTGGATATCCGCAGCGTGAACCTGCACCCCGACCAGGCAGCCCTCGGTATCGGTGACGATATGGCGTTTGCGGCCTTTGATCTTCTTGGCGGCATCGAAGCCTCGTGGCCCGCCACACTCGGTGCTCTTCACAGACTGGCTGTCGATCACCCCCGCCGTGGGGCTGGCCTCTCGCCCGACCCTCTCGCGCAGGGCCGTGACCAGCATGTGGTTGATGTGCGCCAGTAAGCCTTTGTGCGACCAGGCGTAGAAGTAGCTCTGCACCGTCGAGTAGGGCGGGAACTCCTTGGGGATCGCGCGCCATTGGCAGCCGGTCGAAGCCATGTACAGGATCGCCTCCACCACCGAGCGCAGATTTGTCTTTCTCGGCCGCCCCAGTTTGGAAGCCATCGGCATCAAGGGCGCGATCAACGCCCATTCCGCATTCGTCAGGTCGCTTGCGTATCGCAAGGCATCGCGCCGATAGTGCGGTCGGGTGGTTTCAGTCCAGGCCATCGTGATCTCCATTGAGATTCGCAACCCAACGGAATCACAACCGATTGAAATCACCCAACTCCTTTTTCAGTCAGCCTCTGAGCGACGAGGCGAGCTATGTCACCGGTGCGGCCGTGCCCGTTTCTGGTGGCTTTCAGTGACCGCTGCCGGCGGCGCAGGTGCGGCCGTGCTGCCTGCCCGCGAAACAGGAGGCAACCGCGACGGATTGAGGAAGGGGCGTGCCGCCGATCTTGCGGTCGACCGCCTGTGCGTTCGCTATAGGGACGTCGCTGCTGTCGAGGATGTCTCCCTGGATATCCGGCCTGGGGAGTTCCTGGCGCTGTTGGGACCTTCCGGCTCCGGCAAGACGACGGTGTTGATGTCGATTGCCGGATTCACGACACCGTCGAGCGGCGATATCCGGATGAGTGGACGATCGCTGATCAATGTGCCGCCGGAGCAGCGCGGCATCGGAGTTGTTTTCCAGGGATATGCCCTGTTCCCGCATTTGACCGTCGCCGGCAATGTCGCCTTTCCGCTCGAAATGCGTGGAGTCGCGCCAGACCGGATCGCCGCGGATGTCGCCCGGGCCCTGGGGACGGTCGGCCTGGGCGAGCTGGGTGCACGCTATCCGAACGAGCTGTCGGGCGGCCAGCAGCAGCGCGTGGCCCTGGCGCGCGCTCTGGTGTTCGAGCCTTCCGTGTTGTTGCTCGACGAGCCCCTCGGGGCCTTGGACAAGGACCGTCGGCACGCCATGCAGCATGAGTTCCGTGCGCTGCATCGTGAAGTCGGAACGACGATCGTCTATGTGACGCATGACCAACAGGAAGCCCTCGCCATGGCGGACCGGATCGCGGTCATGGAGCAGGGACGGGTCGTGCAATTGGGAACGCCACATGAGATTTTCGGCGCGCCGAGGAACCGCTTCGTGGCGGGTTTCATCGGCGACTGCAATTTTCTGCCCGTGAGCCATGTCGAGCGTCGCGGTGCGGCGTGCCGGGTCTCAATCCAGGGCTATGGCGGCGACGTTCCGGCCTCTGGCATCGAGGCTGTCGGAGAACCACGGGTCGTCGCCGTCCGTCCTCATCACGCCGCCCTCGTGCCGCTGCAGGCCGAAGGCGTGGAGGGCCGTCTCAAGGACATTCTCTTCATGGGCGAGGTTACGGAGTTTGTCGTCGTCCTGAAGTCCGGCGATATGTTCCGTGTCAGACAGATCACGGACGACGTCGGGCGGGCCCGCGTCGCGGGCGAAACTGTTCGGGTGAGCTGGCAGTGGTCGAAAACACGGCTGTTCTGATGCCGGGGGGATCGCGGGGCTTCAGGGGCAGGCTGATTCTCGGTGTGCCTGTCGCCTTTGTCCTGATCTGTTTCGTGCTGCCGATACTCGGCCTCGTCTGGTTTGCCGGCGGCTGGGACAGTTACCTGAAGGTCGCGAGCCAGGCCCTGTATTGGGATGTGCTTGCGAGCACTTTCGAGCTTGCGGCCCTTGTGACGCTGTTCACCTTGCTGGTCGGATATCCGGTGGCCTATCAGGCACGGATCGCCGGTCGCCGCTTGCGCATCTTCATCATGGTTTGTGCGACGATTCCGATGTGGACCAGTCTCCTGGCGCGCAGCTATGCCTGGATCTCCGTTCTCGATCGACAAGGGCTGGTCAACAGCATCCTGGTGGCGCTTCATCTCGTCGACCGGCCCGTCCGGCTTCTTCATACGACGGGTGCGACGCTCGTCAGCAGCATGTACATCATGCTGCCGCTGATGATTCTCACTCTCTATGCTCAGATGTCGGAGATCGACCTCGCCAATCTTCGCGCGGCGCGAACCCTGGGCGCACGGCCGACACAGGCGTTCGTTCGCATTTTCCTGCCGCTCTCGATCCCCGGTGTCGTGGCGGGTGCGCTCCTGACCTTCATCGTCTCCCTCGGCTTGTTTGTCACGCCGACGCTCCTGGGAGCTCCGCGAGACCGGACCTTCTCCATGCTGATCGAGCAGCAGGTGAACATATTCGGCGATTTTTCTCTTGCCGCGGCTCTGTCTGTCTTCCTGCTGGCAGCCGCCCTCCTGGTCCTGTGGCTGTTCTTCCGGGTGACGGCGGTGGGGCGTTCTCCCGGGCCACAAGGCGGCCCCCGGCGCCAGGAAGCGAAATTCCTGGGGCCTCTCGCGACGAAGATTCTCCGGCGGCTTTCCCCGATCCTTCCGATACTCGATTCTCGGATCAGTTGGAACGTCTTTCTCGTGGCGGTGCTGATCTTTCTTTTCCTGCCGCTGGTGACCCTCATTCCCATGTCGCTCGGCTCGGGGACTTATCTGCAGTTCCCGCCGAAAGGGATCTCGCTGCGCTGGTATCACGCCCTGATCGAGGATTCCAAATGGCTATCGGCGGCCGGTCACTCCCTTCTTGTGGCAAGCCTTGCGGCGGCCATCGCCCTGCTGGTCGGGTTGCTGGCCGCCCTCGGCTTGCGCGAAGCGGGGGGCCGGCGGGCGCGCCTGGCCATGATCCTGTTCCTCGCGCCCAGCCTCATTCCCCCGATGGTCTATGCCCTGAGCGCCTATTCGAGCGCGTCGGTCCTGGGCATGGACGACACGATCTTCGGCTTGGCGCTTGCCCATGCGGTCCTGGCCCTTCCCTTCGTGGTCGTCATCTGCAATACGGGGTTGCGCGAAATCGGCATCGGCGTCGAGCGCGCGGCACGGTCCTTGGGCGCAGGGTGGGGGGCTCGGCTTCGGCGGGTCACATTGCCGCTGCTCAGCCGCAGCCTCGTGGTCAGCGGGCTCGTCGCGTTTCAGACTTCGTTCGATGAGATCGTCGTGGCTCTCTTCCTCTCGGGCGTCCATACGCGCACGTTACCCAAGGCGTTCTGGCAGGCGGCGATTCTCGAGGTTACGCCCGTCGTTCCCGCCGCCGCGGTGGTGGTCATGCTGGTCGGCTTGCTGCTCGCCGGGCTAGGACTTCTGATCATCTTCCTGACCCAACCGGCCCGCGAGGCAAATCGCGCAATCAGGAGCTTCTGAGACCTTCGCAAGATGCCCGCCATTGCGCGATGGCGGCCATGATCATCCGCGTGCATGTCGATTGAAGGAGATTTCGTGAGAATAGGTACGGCAGAAGCTGCATCCTCGACGATCAGCAAGGGGACCATAGCCCTCGGAGAATATCCGGACGGGTCGTCGATCACCTCCCCGGTCATCGTTGCGCAAGGCGCGGCAAAGGGACCCGTGCTTTGGGTTCAGGGTTGCGTTCATGGTCCCGAGATTGCCGGTCCTCTCGGGATCCAGGCCTTCCTGGCGAAACTGCGCCTCGACACCCTGCGTGGCACCGTGGTGTGCCTGCTCACCGCCAATCCGTTGGCGTTCCGCGACAACCGCCGCTTCACGCCGCAGGATGGCGCCAATCTCAATCGGAGCTATCCCGGGCATTCCGAAGGTGCTCTCTCCGAGCTCATGGCGCATCGTAGTTTCAGCATCGCGGTGGAGATCGCGGATGCCGCCCTCGATCTCCATTCGGGCGGCGATCACCTGATCTGCGCCCATCACGTCTTCTACCATGATGATGGATCGGCGCTGGGATCCCGTTCCGCCGCATTGGCGAGGAGCGTCGGTGCTCCGTTCCTCTGCAACCTGCCCGCCGATGGTCTTGTCGGCGCCGCTTTCCTGAGTTTCGCCGCGAAGGGAAAGCCGGCCGTGCTGGTGGAAAGCGGCGGCGGCGCCCGGGTGACGGCGGAGGACATCGAGAATCACGCGCGCGCGATTCGAGGTGCCGCTGCGCTCCTCGAAATGCTTCCCGCCGATGATGGGGTGGTGCCGTCGAAGCAGGGTGGCGAACTCCTCTTCCTCCGTTCGACGCGCGGCGGCGTGTTTCACCCGACAGCGGCGCCCGGCCAGACGCTGGTTCAGGGCGACGAGATCGGCCGCATCGTCGATCTCTTCGGCGACACCGTCGAGATCCGTCGCTGTCCCATGGCGAGAGCCTGGCTGGCGGCGCTGCGCCGTCCCTATATGCCCGTCTATTCGGGCGACGAGATCGCCGAGCTTTCGGCTCTCGCCTGATGTCCGACACCGGAGAAGCGTCATGAGCTTGCAATTCGAACGACAGGAGTATGAACAGCGCATCTCTCTCGCGCGCCAGGCGCTCGAGAAACGAGGTCTCGACGCGTTGCTGATATTCGCCCAGGAGAGCCTCTACTATCTCACCGGTTTCGACACGACCGGGTTCGTCTTCTTCCAATGTGCGATTCTCACTGCCAGCGAGCGACCCATCGTCCTGCTGACACGCCGCCCCGACCTGCTGCAGGCTCAGCGAACCTCCATCATCGACGATGTCCGCCTCTGGTTCGACGCCGCGGATGCCGATCCGTCGCGGGAACTCCAGGCCATCCTTCAGGAGCTGGGGCTGAAGGGGGCGCGCATCGGCATCGAGCTGAACAGCTTTGGGCTTCGCGCCTCGAACTATGAGTTGGTGCGGCACAGACTCGAATCCTGGTGCCATCTCGTCGATGGTTCCTCTGCCATCCAGCAGTTGCGAGTCGTCAAATCGCCCACCGAGCTCGCCTATGTGCGCCGGGCCGGCCGGTCGGCGGACGATGCGCTCGGCGCCATGATCGAGGCATCGGGCCCTGGCGCCTTCGAAGGCAATGTTGCCGCCGCCGGCGCTCAGGTGCTGCTGCAGGGCGGCTGCGACCCGGCGCCTTCCGGGCCGGTCATCGGGTCGGGCGACCGGGCGCTTCTGGTGCGGGCGACGACCGAGTATCGCAACCTCGATCCCGTCGACCAGATGACGCTGGAGTTCGCCGCCAGCTACCGCCATTACTGCGTCTGCCTCATGCGTACCATTGCCATCGGTTCGTGCAACGACAAGCAGCGCAAGATGTTCGAGGTGACGCGGGAGGCTCTGCTCGCCATGACCGAAGTGGCACGTCCCGGTCGGCCGATCGGCGAGATCGACGAGGCCCACCGCACGGTCTTCGATCGCAACGGCTTCGGTTCGTCGCGGATGTCGGCCTGCGGCTATTCCCTCGGTGCGACCTTCCGCCCGACCTGGATGGATGTCCCGCCCATGCTCTATGCCGGCAATCCCATGCCGATCCAGCCGGGGATGGTGTTGTTCCTTCACGCGATTCTGACCGACAAGGAGGCCAATCTCGCGATGTCCCTCGGTCATACGATCATCATCACCGAGAAAGGCGGGGAGAGCCTCAGCAAATTGCCGCTTGATTACGTTGTCAGACATTGATGCACTGTCGGGCTGGCGACATCCTCTCTCGTTTTTGAAAGTGCAGCGCTCCGATGGCTCACGGCTGGCAGTTCTGGATCGATCGCGGCGGCACCTTCACCGACATCGTCGCGCGCCGGCCGGACGGCGGGCTGCTGACGCATAAACTGCTGTCGGAAAATCCCGAACGCTATCGCGACGCCGCGATCCAGGGCATCCGCGAGCTGCTGAAGCTCGAAGCGGGCCGGCCGATCCCGGCCGACGCCATCGCCGCGGTCAAGATGGGCACCACCGTCGGCACCAATGCGCTGCTGGAGCGCAAGGGCGACCGGACGCTGCTGGTGGTGACCAAGGGCTTCGCCGACGCGCTGCGGATCGGCTATCAGAACCGTCCCGACATCTTCGCGCGGCGCATCCGGCTGCCCGAGCTGCTCTATGAGCGGGTGCTCGAGGTCGAGGAGCGCGTCACGGCCGAAGGCGAGTTGCTGAAGCCGCTCGATGTCGCGGCGGCGCGCGCGGGACTCCAGGCAGCGCTCGAGGACGGCATCCATGCCGTCGCGATCCTGCTGATGCATGGCTACCGTCACACCGACCATGAGCGCCTGCTGGCCGATCTCGCGCGCGAGGTGGGCTTCACCCAGGTCTCGGTCAGCCATCGCGTCAGCCCCCTGATGAAGCTGGTCGGGCGCGGCGACACCACGGTGGTGGACGCCTATCTCTCGCCGCTGCTTCGGCGCTATGTCGACCAGGTCGCGTCGGAGCTGGGCGGCGCCAAGCTCATGTTCATGCAGTCCAATGGCGGCCTGACCGATGCGCGGCTGTTCCAGGGCAAGGATTGCATCCTGTCGGGGCCGGCGGGCGGCATCGTCGGCGCGGTCGAGACCTCGCGGCAGGCGGGCTTCGACCGCATCATCGGCTTCGACATGGGCGGCACCTCGACCGACGTCTCGCACTATGCCGGCGAATATGAGCGCGCCTTCGAGACGCAGGTGGCCGGCGTGCGCATGCGCGCCCCCATGATGCAGATCCACACGGTGGCGGCCGGCGGCGGCTCGATCCTGTTCTTCGACGGGGCCCGGTTCCGCGTCGGGCCGGAATCCGCGGGCGCCAATCCCGGGCCCGCCTGCTACCGCCGCGGCGGACCGCTCACCGTCACCGACTGCAACGTGATGCTGGGCAAGCTGCAGCCCGAATTCTTTCCCCATATCTTCGGGCCCAACGGCGACCAGCCGCTCGACGTGGAGATCGTCAAGGCCCGGTTCGGCGAGCTGGTGGCGCGGATCGAGGCCGCGACCGGCACGCATCGCACGGCCGAGGCCGTGGCCGAGGGTTTCCTCACCATCGCGGTCGAGAACATGGCGAACGCGATCAAGGAAATCTCGATCCAGCGCGGCTATGACGTGACGCGCTACACGCTCTGCTGCTTCGGCGGTGCCGGCGGCCAGCATGCCTGCCTGGTCGCGGACGCGCTCGGCATGACGAAGATCTTCCTCCATCCCTTGGCGGGCGTGCTCTCGGCCTATGGCATGGGCCTGGCCGATGTCCGGGTGATGCGGGAGCGGGCGATCGAAGCCCGGCTCGGCGAGCCGGCGCTGCGGGATGCCAGGGCGCAGCTGGACAGCCTGGAAGCGCAGGCGCGCGAGGAGATGCGCGGGCAGGAGCTGCCCGAAGCCGCCCTCTCGGCGATCCGTCGCGTGCATCTGCGCTATGAAGGCACCGATGCCGCCCTGGTGGTGGAGTTCGGCAGCCTCGCGGAGATCGTCGCGCGCTTCGAAGCGGCGCATCGCCAGCGCTACGGCTTCGTCGTCGCGGACAAGGCCCATATCCTGGAGGCGGTGTCGGTCGAGGTGATCGGCAAGACCGAGAGCGTCGCGGACCCCGTGATCGAGCCGCGCGCGCTCAAGCCCGCGCCCCAGGAAAAGGCGCGCGTCGCCATGCGCGCTGCCGGCACGGCCCACGACACCGCGGTCTATGACCGCGCCGATCTCCAGGCCGGCGACAAGATTACGGGCCCCGCCATCATCGTCGAGCCGATCGGCACCAACGTGATCGAGCCCGGCTGGCAGGCCGAGATGACGTCGCATGGCCATCTGGTGCTGACGCGCATCGTGGCGCTGCAGCGCGCCTCGGCCGTCGGCACCAAGGTCGATCCGGTCATGCTCGAGGTCTTCAACAATCTCTTCATGTCGATCGCCGAGCAGATGGGCTCGACCCTGGAGAAGACCAGCTACTCGGTCAATATCAAGGAACGGCTCGATTTCTCCTGCGCGATCTTCGACCGCGAGGGCCAGCTCATCGCCAACGCGCCGCATATGCCGGTGCATCTGGGCTCGATGGGCGAGAGCATCCGCACCATCATCCGCAGCCGCAGCGCCACCATGGAAGCGGGCGACGTGTTCGTGCTGAACGCGCCCTATAACGGGGGGACGCATCTGCCGGACGTGACGGTGGTGACGCCGGTGTTTGCGCGGGAGGCGGGAGCGAGTCTCCGCGGCACCCCCATCCCTAACCCTCCCCCACAAGGGGGGAGGGGATAAGGATGCAGAGCGAGGCTCGGGAGATTCTATCCCCTCCCCCTTGAGGGGGGAGGGTCAGGGAGGGGGTGGGGCAACCGACCCCGCCTCATCGGAAAACCCCGTCCTCTTCTATGTCGCCAGCCGCGGCCATCATGCCGATATCGGCGGGATCACGCCGGGCTCGATGCCGCCCGACAGCCGCACGGTCGAGGAGGAGGGCGTCCTTATCGACGATTTCAAGCTGGTGGACCGCGGCCGCTTCCTCGAATCCGAGATGCGGGCGCTGCTCTCCTCCGGCCCATATCCGGCGCGCAACCCCGATCAGAACATCGCCGACCTCCGCGCCCAGATCGCCGCCAACGAGAAAGGCGTCCAGGAGCTGCGCCGCATGGTCGGGCTCTATGGCCTCGACGTGGTCTGGGCCTATATGGGGCATGTCCAGGACAATGCCGAGGAGCAGGTGCGCCGGGTCATCTCGGTGCTGAAGGACGGGCGTTTCACCTATCCGCTCGACGACGGCAGCCAGATCACGGTCGCGATCACCATCGACAAGCCCACGCGCTCGGCCCGGATCGATTTCACCGGCTCGAGCCCGCAGGCCAAGAGCAATTTCAACGCGCCCTCGGCCGTCTGTCGCGCGGCCGTGCTTTATGTCTTCCGCACGCTGGTGGACGACACCATCCCGATGAACGAGGGCTGCCTCAAGCCGCTCGAGATCGTCATCCCCGAGGGCTCGATGCTCAATCCGCGCTACCCGGCGGCGGTGGTGGCGGGCAATGTCGAGACCTCGCAATGCATCACCGACACGCTCTATGGCGCGCTGGGCGTGCTCGCGGCCTCGCAGGGCACGATGAACAACTTCACCTTCGGCAATGCGCGCTATCAGTATTACGAGACCATCTGCGGCGGCTCGGGCGCCGGCCCCGACTTCGACGGCACCGACGCGGTCCATACCCACATGACCAATTCGCGCCTGACCGACCCCGAGGTGCTGGAATGGCGCTTCCCGGTGATGGTGGACAGTTTCGCCATCCGTCGCGGCTCGGGCGGCAAGGGCAGGCATCGCGGCGGCGACGGCGTGACACGCAAGATCCGCTTCCGCGAAGCCATGACGGCCGCGATCCTCTCCGGCCATCGCAAGGTGCCGCCCTATGGCGTGGCGGGCGGCGAGCCGGGGGCCGTCGGTAGGAACTATGTGCTGCGCGCCGATGGCGGCCGCACCGATCTCGGCTCGACCGACAAGACCGAGATGAATCCGGGCGACGTCTTCGTGATCGAGACGCCGGGCGGCGGCGGTTTCGGCAGGGTGGAAGAGGCGAAGAAGGCGGCGGAGTGACGAAGGATCGCCGACATCGCGTCTTCGAATCTCGCTGACTCGCTCGGAATCGGATTGGATCCCGGCTCTCCCTTGCCGCGCTGCAATCCACATTTGGCTTCGAGCAAACGACGCATGGCGGTGTGACGCTACCGTTGCGATTCTCTGTCGCTCGCCGTCAATGTCCGATTCGGCAATCCAAGTGGCTTCCTCTCGGCGCGTTCATGGTCGCGGCGGATCGGGCAATTTCAAGATAACAGACAAACAGGATTGACCGTGCGGCGACGGCGGCGTTAGTACTGTCACAGTTTCCTAGGGGTGCCCCGGAAGGGGCTGAGACCAGCAGCCGGCGAAAAGTCGGCGCCGCTGGGACCCTTCGAACCTGATCCGGGTCATACCGGCGTAGGGAAGGAAGTCGTCGCGCGGAACCTATCCGCTCAAATTCCCCTCTCGCTTTTGGTCACTCCCGGATCTCCGAAACCCTGATCGGCGGAGATCCAGATGCGTTTACCCGAAGCCAAAGCTCCCTCTGATACGCGCCCGCTCACCACGGGCCCTATCCCCGGATCGCGCAAGGTCCAGCTCGGTGTTCTCGAGGTGGCGATGCGCGTCGTCGACCTGCCGCATGATGCGCAGCAGCAGGCCTTGCCGCTTTACGACACCTCGGGTCCCTACACCGATCCGGCCGCCCGCATCGATCTGGCGCACGGATTGATGCGCCGTCGCCGGGCCTGGATCGCCGCGCGGGGGGACACGCAGGCCTATGAAGGGCGGCCGATCCCTCCGCTCGATAACGGACGTGCCGATGGGCCGGCAGCCGTAGCACCCTGTCCCGCGCCCCATCGCCCGCGCCGGGCCCTGCCCAGTCGGGCCGTCACGCAGCTCGCCTATGCCAAGCGCGGCATCGTCACGCCGGAAATGGCCTATGTCGCGCAGCGCGAAAGCGGCGGCGAGACCGGAGAGCGGGCGCTCATCACGCCGGAATATGTGCGCGACGAGATCGCCCGGGGCCGGGCGATCCTGCCGGCCAATGTCAATCATCCGGAAAGCGAGCCGATGGCGATCGGCCGCAATTTCCTGGTCAAGGTAAATGCCAATATCGGCAATTCCGCGGTCGCTTCCTCGGCGGTCGAGGAGGTCGAGAAGATGGTGTGGGCGACGCGCTGGGGCGCCGATACGATCATGGATCTCTCGACCGGGCGCGACATCCACAATATCCGCGACTGGATCATCCGCAACTGTCCGGTGCCGCTGGGCACGGTGCCGATCTACCAGGCGCTGGAGAAGGTCGGCGGCAAGGCCGAGGATCTGACTTGGGAGATCTATCGCGACACGCTGATCGAGCAGGCGGAGCAGGGCGTCGATTATTTTACGGTCCATGCGGGCGTGCGCCTGGCCCATATCCCGCTCACCGTCCGGCGCGTCACCGGCATCGTCTCGCGCGGCGGCGCCATCCTGGCGAAATGGTGCCTGTCCCATCATCGCGAGAACTTCCTCTATGAGCGCTTTGCCGAGATCTGCGAGATCTGCCGCAGCTACGACATCTCGCTTTCGCTGGGCGACGGGCTGCGGCCGGGCTCGATCGCGGATGCCAACGACGCGGCTCAATTCGCCGAGCTGCGGACCTTGGGCGAGCTGCGCGGGATCGCCTACGACCTCGATACCCAGGTGATGATCGAGGGGCCGGGCCATATTCCGATGCACAAGATCAAGGAGAACATGGATCTGGAGAGCCAGATCTGCAACGAGGCGCCCTTTTATACGTTGGGGCCGCTCACCACCGATATCGCACCGGGTTACGACCATATCACCAGCGCCATCGGTGCCGCGATGATCGGCTGGTTCGGCTGCGCCATGCTCTGCTACGTCACGCCGAAAGAGCATCTGGGATTGCCGGATCGCGACGACGTCAAGCAGGGCGTGATCGCCTACAAGATCGCCGCCCACGCGGCCGATCTCGCCAAGGGCCATCCGGGGGCGCGGCAATGGGACGACGCCCTGTCGCGCGCGCGTTTCGAGTTCCGCTGGGCCGACCAGTTCAAGCTGGCGCTCGATCCCGAGACCGCGCAGGCCTATCACGACGAGACCCTGCCGGCGGAAGGCGCCAAGCTCGCCCATTTCTGCTCGATGTGCGGGCCGAAATTCTGCTCGATGAAGCTGAGCCACGAGCTGCGCGCGCAAGACGCGGGCGAGGTCGAGCAGGGCATGACCGAGATGGCGCAGAAGTTCCGCGCCGGCGGCGGCGAGATCTATAGCCCCGCGACCCGGGAGCGGCCGCGATGATCGCGATCATCGGGGGCGGTGTCATCGGTCTCGCGATCGGCTGGCGGTTGGCCCAAGCCGGGCAAGAGGTGACGATCTTCGAGCGCCGGCGTGCCGGAAGAGGGGCGAGCTGGGCCGCCGCCGGCATGCTGGCGCCGGTCAGCGAAGCGGAGCCGGAGGAAGAGGCGCTGATCGAGCTGTCTTTGGCGGGCCATGCCTTGTGGACGTCCTTCGTCGATGAGCTGACGGCAGCGGCCGGCCTCGCCATCGACTATTGGCCCTGCGGCGGTCTTCATCTGGCTCTGAATCGCGACGAGACCGAGCGGCTGGTGTTTCTTCGCGATTTCCTGACCAGCCTCGGGCTGGAGGCGGAGCGGATCAGCGTCGCGGAAGCCCGCAAGCGGTCGCCGCATCTGTCGCCGAACCTGAAGGCGGCGCTGTTCTGTCCCAGCGATCACCAGGTGGACAACCGCAAGCTGGGAACGGCCTTGCGCGCGGCCTTCGTCGGCGCCGGCGGCATGCTGCAGGAGGGAGCCGAGGTCACGGGGCTGGATCTCGCCGGCGGTAAGGTGGCCGGCATCGTTATCGGCGAACGGCGCTATGCGGCCGACCTCGTCATTCTGGCGAGCGGCGCCTGGTCGGGCGGCATCGAGGCCGTGCCGCCGCGGCACCGGCCCGCGATCCGGCCGGTCAAAGGACAGATGCTGTCCTTGCGCATGGGAGCGCCGCTGACGGACGGCATCCTTTGGCGCGAGGGCTGGTACATGGTGCCACGGCGCGACGGACGGCTTCTCGTCGGTGCCACGGTCGAAGAGCAGGGCTTCGACGACCGCATCACCGCGGGCGGTCTGTTCCAGCTCCTGGACGAGGCGCGCGAACTGCTCCCCGCCATCGACGAATTGCCGGTCGAGGAAGTCTGGTGCGGATTCCGGCCGGCGAGCCGGGACGACGCACCCATCCTCGGGCCGTCCTCGCTGCCGGGCCTGATCCATGCTGCCGGCCATTATCGCCACGGCATCCTGCTGACGCCGATCACCGCCGCGGGAATCGCCGACTATGTGCTGCGTGGCGAATTGCCCTCGCGGTTGCGGCCCTTCACGGCGGCGCGCTTCGAAACCGCGTCGCCCCAACGCGCCGGGGCCTTCGCATGACCGGCATCGCCGTGATCCTGAACGGCAGGGCGCATTCCGCCGACACGGACAGCCTGGTCGAGCTCCTGCAGGCGCAAGGCGTCGATCCGGCGCGGCGCTTCGTTGCCGTCGCCGTCAACGGCGTGGTCGTGCCGCGCGAGGACTGGTCTAGCCGGTTCCTCGCCGAGGGCGACCAGATCGAGATCGTGCAGCCGATGAAAGGCGGTTGAGCCATGGAAGATCCGTTTCTCCTCGGCGGCGAGCGATTCTCGTCCCGGCTGCTGATGGGCTCGGCCGGTTTTCCGAACCAGCAGGCGATGCTCGATGCGCTCGCCGCCAGCGGCGCCGAGATCGTGACGGTGGCGATCCGGCGCATCAATCTCGCCGGCCAGCGCGAAGACACGGCCATGCTGCTGGATGGCAGATGCCGGCTGCTGCCCAATACCGCCGGCTGCTACACCGCGCGCGACGCCGTGCTGACGGCGCAGCTCGCGCGCGACGCGCTGGCCACCTCCTGGATCAAGCTCGAGGTGATCGGCGACCGCCATACGCTCCATCCCGATGTCGAAGAGCTCCTCGCGGCGGCGGGCGAGCTGGTGCGGGACGGCTTCATCGTGCTGCCCTATTGCAGCGACGATCCCATCACCTGCCGGAAGCTCGCGGATCTCGGCTGTGCCGCCATCATGCCCTTGGCCGCTCCCATCGGCTCGGGCATGGGGCTGATCAACCGTTACAACCTCGAGCTCGTTCGCGCCCAGACGCAAATCCCGATGATCGTCGATGCCGGGATCGGGACCGCGTCCGATGCCGCGATCGCGCTCGAGATCGGCTGCGATGCGGTGCTGGTCAATTCCGCCATCGCCAAGGCGCGCCGGCCCGTCATGATGGCGGCGGCGATGCGCCAAGCGGTCGAAGCCGGTCGAGGCGCCTGGCTGGCTGGTCGGATCCCGCAGCGCCATCACGCGGAGCCTTCGAGCCCCCAGACCGGCTTGATCGGCACATGAAGCCGAAGCTCCCGTCGCCGCGGCTGATGGTGATCACGAACCGGCATATGACGGCGGATCTGCTGGCGCCCGTCGAGGACGCCCTGCATGGCGGCGCGAAATGGATCCTGATGCGCGAGAAGGACATGAAACAGCCGGCGAAGCTCGAACTCGCGCGGCAGCTCAAGGCCCTGACCGATCGCCACACGGCGCATCTCGGCGTCAATTCGGATCGGGCGACGGCGCGGGCTATCGGAGCCGAAGGCCTGCATCTGCCGTCGGACCAGCTCGATCATGCCGGGCGGGAACCTGGCCTCCTGATGGGGGCCTCGGTGCATGATGCGGCGGAAGCGAAGGCGGCGGTCGCGGCCGGCGTCGATTATCTGCTGCTGGCGCCGATCTTCGCGACCGAGAGCAAGCCGATGCACCGCCCGCCCCTCGGGCTCGCCGGGCTGCGGGCCATCGCCGAGGCCGTGCCCCTTCCCGTGATCGCCCTGGGCGGCATCGTCCCCGAGCGGGCGTCGGCCTGTCTGGAAGCCGGTGCGGCAGGCATTGCCGCGATGGGCGCCGTGATGCGGGCCGTCGATGCCGGCGCCGTCGTCCGGGCCTTCCTGAAAGCGATGTCCCCATGAAGCGTCCCTTCGATCCCAGCCTCTATCTCGTCCTCGATCTGGCGCTGGTCGGGCCGGGGCCGGTCGATCGTCTGGTCGCCTCCGCCGTCGCGGGCGGCGTCACGCTGGTGCAGCTGCGCGGCAAGGCGGTGCCCACGCGCGAGCTCTGCGACCTGGGCGTGCGGATCAAGACTCTTCTGACTCCGCACCATGTCCCGCTCATCGTGAATGACGATGTCGCGGCGGCGCTGGCGATCGAGGCGGACGGTGTCCATCTCGGCCAGGACGATCTGCCGCCGGCCGCGGCACGGCGCCTTCTGGGAGAGAAGGCCCTGATCGGGCTTTCAGTCGGCAATCCGGCGGAGGCGGCGGGCGTCGACGGCACGCTCCTCGATTATGTGAGCGTCGGGCCCATCCATCGCACCTCGACCAAGAGCGATGCCGGCCCCGCGATCGGCACCGAAGGATTCGATCGCGTGCGCCGGCTCTTTCCCGACCTGCCCGCGGTCGCGATCGGCGGCATCACGCCGGACAATGCCGCCGGCATCATTCGTGCCGGTGCCGCCGGCCTGGCCGTCGCCTCCGCCCTTTGCCATGCCGTCGAGCCCGCCATCGTGGCGCGCGCCTTCCGGAGCCGCATCGCGATCGCCGCCCGGCCGATGGTGTCATGATTCCCAATCTCCTCAGTATCGCCGGGTCGGATCCCAGCGGCGGCGCCGGCATCCAGGCCGATCTCAAGACCTTCTCGGCGCTCGGCGGCTATGGCATGACGGTCGTCACGGCGCTCACGGCACAGAATACCCGTGGCGTGCGGGGCATTCATCTGCCGCCGGCGGGATTCGTCGCCGATCAGATCGACGCGATCTTCGAGGACATTCGCGTGGATGGCGTCAAGATCGGCATGCTGGCGACCGCCGAGATCGCCGATGTCGTGGCCGACCGGCTGCGCCGTCGCCGGCCGCGCTACATCGTGCTCGATCCCGTGATGGTCGCCACCAGTGGCGACCCGCTGCTGGCGCCCGACGCGATTGCCACCATCTGCGAGCGCCTCTTGCCGCTGGCCAGCCTCGTGACACCCAACCTGCCGGAGGTGGCCCTGCTGCTCGGCGCGGCCGAGCCGCAGGATCTGGCCGGCATGCGCGAGGCGGCGCAGGCGCTGCATCGACGGGGCGCGCCCGCCGTCCTGCTGAAGGGCGGCCATCTCTCCGGGAGCGGCAGCGACGACTTGCTCTGGGACGGCATTGCCGAGCACATCATGACGACGCCTCGTATCGCGACTGCCAACAGCCATGGCACCGGCTGCACGCTGTCCGCCGCCATCGCGGCGCTCCTGCCGCAATCGAGCGACCTGGCCGCAGCGGTCGCGAAGGCCAAAGCCTATATCACCGGTGCGCTGCGGTCGGCGGACCAACTGACGGTCGGCCGCGGGCATGGGCCGGTGCACCATTTCCATGAGTTGTGGCGATGCGGTTTTGGCAAGATCGAAGAGGCGAAGAAGGCGGCGGGGCAGTAGAGGCGCCTTTGCTATTCGCCGGGCATATGCAGGCAGGCGATCGCGAAATCCATGATCGGACTGGTGCCGTCGGACTGAGACATCTTCTCCCAGGCCGCGCAATCGACCAGCAGGTCGTTTCGTCGGACCGTGATCACGTCCCGCAACGATGTCTGGCCGTCGATCGCGGGGCCGGGACCCGCGCGGATGGCGCTGGAAAGATTCTGGTCGGCGCTGCTTTCCATCAGCTTCTTGTCGTTCTCGATCGCGAGCGCGGTCTCGCCCACACCCGGCAGATAATGGCGGACACGGATCTGCGCGACGCGGCCGGCGCCGTCGGCGTAATTGCAGATGCCGAGACTGCCTTCGGTGGTGGACAGATCCAGGCCCTTGAGAGCGAAGCCCTGGACGCTGGTTGCACAGACGGCACCGCTGGCCTTGTGCGTGTAGCTGCCATCGCCGGCCTTGATCCAGTCTGCCGCCGACGGCGCTGGCGCCGGCGTTGGCCCGGGCGCCGATGGGGAGTCCGCGCAGCCCTGCAATCCCGCGAGCAGGCAGAGCGTCACCGTCCATCTTGCGTTCATGCGGCGCCCCCAGGCAATCTCTTCGCCTGGGGCCCAGCCTAGACAGTCGCCGTTCATGCGGCAACAGCACGACCGTCAGTCGCCAACTTCCGACGGATCGGCCTATTTATCGAACACCGTCAGCTCGGCCCCTTCGGGCGCCACGAAGATGGCGAGCAGCTTGGCGGGCTCGGTTTTGCTCGCATTCTCGCTGACCAGATGTTCCGAACCCGGCGGCTCGAAGAAGGTTTCGCCGGCATGATAGACGCGGACTTCGCCGCCCTTGAGCTGCGAGCGGATCGAGCCTTCGAGGATATAGGCCATCACCGATCCCGCATGATGATGGGAGATGGATTTGCCTCCGGGCTCATATTCGACCAGCACGGTGGAAAGATGCTGACCGGGCAGATCGGGCAGCGCCTCGCTCGATACCAGCGTCACTTTATCGCCCGCGCCGGCGGCAAAGACATCAGCCGCACCGGCAAGCGCCAAGCCGGCACAGAGGGCAAGCGCGATTGCCATGCGGCGGCCGGTCGATTTCGAGAGTTCTGTTCATGGGCGTTCTCCGGGATGAGAGAGCGGCGGCTCAGCCGATGTTCTTCGCGACGACAGGCATCATCCGCGACGAGATGGCAATCCGGTTCCAGGCGTTGATGGTGACGATCGCCATGGTGAGGTTGGCCAGCTCCTCGTCGGAGAACTGACGGCGCACGTCTTCATAGACGGCGTCGGGCGCATGTCCTTCCGTGATCAGGGTCAGGGCCTCGGTCCAGGCGAGCGCCGCGCGTTCGCGCTCGCTATAGACCGGCGTCTCGCGCCAGCCGTTCAGCAGATAGAGCCGCGCCTCGGACTCGCCACCCTTGCGCGCATCGGCACTGTGCATCGCGAGGCAGAAGGCGCAGCCATTGATCTGCGAAGCCCGCATCTTGACCAGCTCGAGCAGCGAATGCTCCAGGCCGCTCTGCTCGACGGTATTGCTGAGGGCTGCCATCGCCTTGTAAGCGGCGGGGGCGGCTTTCACGATGTTCACTCTGCTGTCCATGATCTCCATCCTTCGTTGGCTCGGCGCGGCCATCGCGCCTGTCGATGGCGTCAAATGTAGAAAGCGGTTGGCCTATCCTACAGGGCCAAAACACCATAAAATGAATGGGCCATGAAGCTCGCGCCCAAGAGATTGGATCAGAATAATATTCGCCTGAAGCGGCGAGGCGGCGGCCCTTTGCACCGGCAGATCTATGAGAGGCTGCGGGCCGCCATCCTCGATGGCAGCCTCGGCCCCGGCGCGCGCCTCTCTTCCAGCCGCAGCCTGGCGAGCCAACTCGGCACCTCGCGCGGCACGGTCGAGCTCGCCTATGCGACGCTGACGAGCGAGGGCTATATCGAGACGCAAGGGGCGGCCGGGACGATCGTGACGGCCCGCCTGTCGCCGCAGCGCCCGATCCCGCGCGGCCGGCGCAGCGCTCCGATCCGACCTTTCAACGATACGGCCTCCGACACGGCCCTGCCGAAGCCCTTCCAGATGGGGCTGCCCGCGCTCGACCAGTTTCCGCGCAAACTCTGGTCGCGCCTGACCGCGCGCAATGCGCGGCGTCTGCCGCCCTCGGCCATGACCTATCAGGACGCGGCCGGCGATCGGCGGCTGCGCGAGGCGATCGCGAATTATCTCGCCATCGCCCGCGGCCTTGCCTGCTCGAGCGATCAGATCTTCATCACCGGCGGCTATCAGGGCGCGCTCGGCCTCATCACACGCGTGCTGCTGCGCCCGGGCGATCCGGTCTGGTTCGAGGATCCCGGCTATTTCCTGTCGCGCGAGGCGCTGAAGCAGGCGGGCGCCGCGCTGGTGCCCTTGCCGGTCGACGAGGAGGGGATCGACGTCGCCGCCGGCAGGCTGCGGGCCCCTTGGGCGCGCTTTGCCGTGGTGACGCCCTCGCATCATGCGCCGCTTGGCGTCGCCCTCTCGCTCAACCGGCGGTTGGCGCTTCTGTCCTGGGCGACCGAGGCGGGCGCCTGGGTGATCGAGGACGATTACGACAGCGAGTATCGCTATCTCGGCCGGCCGCTGCCGGCGTTGAAGAGTCTCGATGAAGGCAACCGCGTGCTCTATGCCGGTACTTTCAGCAAGGTGCTGCTGCCGGGCCTGAGATTGGGCTATCTCGTGGTGCCTGTTCCCGAGATCGAGCGCTTCGATCGGGCGGCCTCGCTCCTGATGCCGAGCCAGGGCTTTCTCGATCAGGCGACTGTCGCCGATTTCATGATCGAAGGCCATTTCTCACGACACATCCGGACCATGCGCCAGCTCTATGCGGATCGCCGCCAGGCGCTGGCGGCCGCCCTGGAGCAGCGGCTCGGCGATCGCCTGCGGGTCGATCTGCAGGCGGGCGGCCTTCATCTGATGGCCGGCCTGCCGCCGGGCAGCGATGACGAGGCGATCGCCCGGCGGGCCTGGGAGCAAGGGCTGGCGCCGTTTCCGATGAGCCGCGCCCTGATACAAGGCAAGCGCCCGCCAGCGCTGGGGTTGAGCTTCACCAACATTCCGATCGAGGAGGCGCCGCGCGTCGTGGAAAGGCTGGCGGCGGTGCTCGAAGAAGCCGGCCGGCCGCGGGGCTGAGCACGGCCCGTTAGCGCTTTGTTCAGGTTTCGCCCGCTAGGGTTGAAAGCTGCGGCGAAACCCCCAGGGGGACTGCGCCGCGGCCTTTGATTCCCTGTCCCTTTCATTCCCATCCGCCGGAAGCTTTAGCCATGTCCACAGTCCATGCGATCGACGAGAAGCCCCTGCCGATGCGCCGGCAGGGAGCGGCCAAGGCCGGCCATGTGATCGCGGTGTCCGGCTCTTCCGTGACGGCCATTCTCAAGCCGGGCGCGGAGGGCGTTCGCATCGGCTCGATCGTGCGGATGCCGACCCTGGCGTCGGACGTGTTCGGCATGGTGGTCAGCCTCAGGGCCGAGAACGCTCAGGCCGAGATCTCGCCGACGGAAAAGCATCTGGCCGAGATCCAGCTCCTGGGGGAATGCCTGCGCAACAAGGACGGCAGCGCCCGCGGGTTCCAGCGCGGCGTCTCGATTCATCCGGGCCTCGGCACCGAGCTCTTCGCCGCGACCCATGACGAGCTCGGGCTCGTCTATGCGCGCCCCAAGAGCGCCAATCTGCGCGTCGGCACGATTCATCAGGACGCCACGCTGCCGGCCTTCGTCAGCACCGACGATCTGCTGGGCAAGCATTTCGCCGTGCTGGGCGTGACGGGTTCGGGCAAGTCCTGCTCGGTGGCCCTCATCCTGCGCGCGGTGCTCGATCAGAATCCGGGCGGCCATGTGGTGCTGCTCGATTCCCACAACGAATATGCCTCGGCCTTCGGCGACCGCGCGGAGCTGATCAGCCCGACCAATCTCCAGCTGCCCTACTGGCTGCTCAATTTCGAGGAGGTCGTCACGGTCTTCGCCAGTCGCACCGGCGACACGATGGAGGCCGAGCATGCGCTGCTCAAGGCCGCCATCGTCGAGGCCAAGCGCAAGTTCGCCGGCCCCGGCAAGGAGCTGGACTATGTCACCGTCGATACGCCCGTGCCCTATCGCCTGGGCGACGTGCTGCGCTCGATCGACGCGGCGATGGGCCGGCTCGAGAAGCCCGAGAACAACGCCGCCTATCTGCGCCTCAAGGCCCGCATCGAGGCCCTGAGCCAGGACCGGCGCTTCGCCTTCATGTTCTCCGGCCTGACGGTGCGCGACAATCTGGTCGACATCCTGTCGCGCATCCTGCGCATGCCGGTCGAGCGCAAGCCCATCACCATCTTCGACATCTCCGGGGTGCCCTCCGAGATCACCGACGTGGTCGTGTCGGTGCTCTGCCGCACGCTGTTCGATTTCGCGCTCTGGAGCGACCGCAACCGCGCCATGCCGATCCTGCTGGTCTGCGAGGAGGCGCACCGCTATGTGCCGCGCGACGAGAGCCGGACCTCGGGTCCCACCGGCAAGGTCGTCGCCACGATCGCGCGCGAGGGGCGCAAATACGGCGTCGGGCTCTGCCTGGTGAGCCAGCGGCCCTCGGAGCTGTCGGCGACGATCCTGTCGCAGTGCAACACGCTCTTCGCGCTGCGTATGAGCAACGAGCGCGACTGCAACTTCGTGCGCAACGCCCTGCCGGATTCCGCGATCGGCCTGCTGGAGGCGCTGCCGGCCCTGCGCACGCGCGAGGCGATCGTGGTGGGCGAGGGCGTCACCGTGCCGATGCGGCTCGCCTTCGACGAGCTCGATCCGCAGTTCCGCCCCAAGAACGGCACGCCGCCCTTCTCCCATGCCTGGGCCGAGGACAGCGCCAACCGCGAGTTCATCACCGACACGGTCGAGCGCTGGCGCAAGCAGCTGCGGGATTGATTGCGCGAGCGGCGCGATACCGGCGATTATCGCGGACAGTTGATTCCTCGATTCACAGTTCGTATCTCCACCCCCTCCCTAGCCCTCCCCCATCAAGGGGGAGGGGATTAGTGTGTCGAGAGGCTCGTCTTCTCTTTGTTATCCCCTCCCCCCTTGTGGGGGAGGGTTAGGGAGGGGGGGCCTCAGACTCCACCCTCACGGATCCCTCTTGCTCCACTCCTTCCTCTCCCTGATCCAATCGCTCGGGCCCTGGGGCACCGCTTTCCTTCTGCTGGTGGCGTTCGGGGCGGGGATCCTGCGCGGCTATACCGGCTTCGGTTTCGCGCTGGCCGCCGTGCCGGCGCTGACCCTGATCCTCGATCCGGCCGACATGGTGCCGGTGGTCACGCTGATCACGCTGCTGGGCGGGCTGCAGCTCGTGGTCAAGGTCTGGCGCCAAGCGGACTGGCCCTCGGTCTGGCTGCTGCTCGCGGGCGCCGCCCTGGGGCTGCCCTTCGGCGTCGCCATGCTGCGCTATCTGCCGGCGGATCTCATGCGCGCCTTCATCGGCCTGACGGTGCTGGCCGCGGTGCTGCTGCTCTGGCGCGGCGCCGTCTTCCGCAGCATGCCCTCGAAGGCGATGCGCCTGGCATTGGGAACGCTCTCGGGGCTGCTCAACGGCTCGACCTCGATGGGCGGGCCGCCGGTCATCATCTTCTTCCTGGCCTCGCCCGGCGGCGCCGCCGTGGGCCGCGCCTCGCTGCTGGTCTATTTTTTCCTGCTCTCCTGGATCACGCTGGGCGCCGCCGCGGTCGGCGGCCTCGTCACGGTCCATGTCGTGCTGCTGACCATCCTGCTGCTGCCCGCCATGTCGCTTGGCAACTGGGTGGGCGCGCATCTCTTCACCAAGAGCAGCGCCAGCGCCTATCGGCGCGTGGCGCTGATGGTGCTGGCGAGCGTCGCCGCGGTCGCGCTGGTCCGGGCGGTGGCAGGATTGCTCGACTGAACGTCTAGAGCCTCAACAGCGCCGCCGTATGCCGCGCGATCACCAGCTCTTCGTCGGTCGGCACGACATAGGCCTCGATCCGGGAACTTCCTGTCGTGACGAGCGGACCATTCCGGGCGTTCGCGGCCTCGTCGAGATCGAGTCCGAGCCAGGCCAGGGCCCGGCAGACGCGTGCGCGGACCGGCGCTGCGTTCTCGCCCACGCCGCCGGTGAAGACCAGCGCGTCGAGCCCGCCCAGCGCCGCGGCGAGCGAGCCGGCGTGGCGGACGATCGCATAGGCATATTGCTCGACTGCCGCGGCGGCGCGGGGATCGCGGCTCTCCAGCAGCGTCTTCATGTCGGCGCTGATGCCGGAGAGGCCCAGCAGACCGCTCCTGTTGTAGAGCAGGTCCTCCAGCGCCTTCAGATCCATGTTCTCTTCGCGCATCAGATGCAGGATGGCGCCGGGATCGAGGCTGCCGATGCGCGTGCCCATGACGAGGCCGTCGAGGGTCGAGAAGCCCATCGTCGTGGCGTGGCCCTTGCCGTCGAGCAGGGCGGCCATGCTGGCGCCGTTGCCGAGATGGGCGACGATCACGCGCTTCGGCAGGCGTCCGCCGCAAAGCTCGGCCAGGCGGCCGGTCACATACTCATAGGAGAGGCCGTGGAAGCCGTAGCGGCGCAGGCCCTTGGCCTCGAGAGCCCGTGGCAGGCCGAGGCTTTGGGCGGTCGCCGGCATGGCGGCGTGGAAGGCGGTGTCGAAGCAGGCCACCTGCGGCAGGTCCGGCTGCTGCGCCATCAGCGCGCGGATCGCGGCGACATTATGCGGCTGGTGATGCGGCGCCAGCGGTTCCAGCGCCGCCAGCGCGTCGAGGCTTTCGGGCGTGATGCGCTCGGGCAGGGTGAAGCGCGTGCCGCCATGGACCACGCGATGGCCGGCGCCGGCGAGCGCGCTGCCGAGACCGTTGGCCTGGAGCCAGGCCGGCAGGAGCAGGAGCGCGTCGGCGTGATTGCGGATGGCGGCGAGTGCCGAGGCGGTCGGCGGTGTCAGCGCGCGGCCATCGGCGGATTTCGCTGAGAAGGCGAGGGGGCGGCCGATGCCGGCGAACTGGCCCCGGGCGAGCAGTGCGGGCTCGGCGCCGCCGGGCTGGTAGAGCGCGAACTTCAGGCTCGAGGAGCCGGCGTTGAGGATGAGGAGCGGGGCCTGCATCAACCCCTCCCCCTACCCCCTTGTATGAGGGGAATGTGCGAGGATTGAGGAAGGTCCGGGCCGGGGTGGCCACCCCGGCCCGGACGGTCGGTTGTCGGATCGACACCCTCGAAGTCTTCTGGACTGCGCGGGAGCGGGATCGCAGCCGACCCTTCATCGGACCCGGATGGTTGCAAGAACACCCTGGTTCGGATCAACGCAAGGTGGGGTCGACGAAGATGAGCAAGTCTATCACGGAAAGTGCTGGTATCGACGTGTCGAAGCGCAAGCTCGATGTGGCGTTGGCCGGTGGGCCGGGCCAGTTGCAGGCCAGCAACGATCCGGTGGGACACCAGCAGATCGAGAGCTGGCTGCGTGTGCACGGTGTCGAGCGGGTCGGGCTGGAGGCGAGCGGCCACTACGAGGCGGCGGTGGCGGTGCATCTGCGCCGGGCGGGGTTTTGCGTCCTGCTGCTCGAGCCGGGTCAGGTGAAAGGCTTTCGACGGTTCAAGAAGAAGCGGGCCAAGAACGACGCGATCGACGCTCGCCTGATCGCGGCGGTAACCGCGGCCATCGATACCGACGGCATCCGTCCGGCGCCCGACGAGCGCCTGGCGCCCCTTGCCGAGCATCTCACCCTGATCGAGCAGATCGGCGAGGATGTCGCCCGGCTCAAGACCCGGCGCGACCGCTATAGCCTGCCGGCGCCCAAACGCTATCTCGAGAGCGAGATCCTTCGTCTGTCCAAGCGGCGCGACAAGGAGATCGCCCTTCTGCTGGCCAAGCTGCGCCACCATGCCGATCTGGCCCTCAAGCTGGATCTGCTGGAGAGCATCCCCGGCCTCGGCCCGCTCACCGCCCTCAGCTTCGTCTTGCGCCTGCCCGAGCTCGGCCGCATGACCCGCGCCGAGGCGGCCGCCCTGGTCGGTCTCGCCCCCCTCGACGACGACAGCGGCGAGCATACCGGCGAGCGACATATCGCCGGCGGCAGAAAGCGGCTTCGACGCAGCGTCTACCAGGCCGCCTTCTCCGCTTCCCAGCGTTGGAATCCCATCCTCGTGGCCCTCTATAAGCGCCTCACCGCCGCAGGCAAGCATCACAAAGTCGCCACCGTCGCCTGCGCCAGAAAGCTCGTCGAGATCGCCAATGCCATTCTCGCCAGAGCTACTCCATGGCGCGATAGCGAAGCCACCCCTTGAACTTCGGATCATGGTTGCTCCCGCAAGGG
>CAVOLB010000123.1:0-70085 GCA_963696655.1 uncultured Alphaproteobacteria bacterium | reverse complement strand
ACTTTCGCGGGGGTGACAATGGGGAGTGGGATGACCAAAGGAGAGGGCACGACCGGCGAGGCCACAAAATGAAAAACGCCGCCGGATCTTTCCGGCGGCGCTTCTGAATTCCAGGGTCTCCGGCAGCGCGGATGCCGCCCGGCGCTTACTGGGCGTTGTCGGCGACCGTCGCGGCCGTGATTTTGACCACCAGGCAGGCGGTGCCGAGCTTGCGCAGGCCCTTGCAGGCGGTCTCCGCATCGGCCTGCGTCAGGCCGATGAGGCGCGAGCGGTACATGGTTGCGCCGCTATGGGTCTTCGATTCGTCGACCAGGATGTGCGCGTCCACCAGGCCGCGATATTCGCGCTGGGCGTTGGTGGCGGCGAGCTTGGCCGGGGCATATTTCAGGAAGGCGCCGACCTGGACGCCCCAGCCGCCATCGGGCGGCACTGCGGCATTCGAGCCTTCGCCATCGTCGCCGGTATCGACATCGCCTTCGCCCGTGGAGTCGCTCGCATCGGCAACCGCCATGGCGGTTTCGGGCGTGTTCGCGGCTTCGACCATGGCGTTGGTGTCGCTCTGGTCGTCGAGCGAGGCGATCGCCACGCCCAGATCGGCCGGCTTCACGCCCGGCACTACGGTGTTGCGGTCGCGGCCGTTGTCGGCCATCGCCATCTCGGCGAAGCCGCCATCGAGCAGCTTGGCCATCTGCTGGTCGCGCGCGGAAGGCGACTTGCCGCCCAGCACCACGCCGATCACGCGCGTATTGTTGCGGATGGCGGAGGTGACGAGGTTGAAGCCCGAGGCGCGGATATAGCCGGTCTTCAGACCGTCGGCGCCGTCATAGGCAACCATCAGGCGGTTATGCGTCTTGATGGTGCGGCCACCCCAGACGAACTTGGTCACGCTGAAATAGTGATAATACTGCGGGAAGTCGGTCATCAGCGCGCGGGCCAGCACGGCCAGGTCGCGCGCGGTGCTGTGCTGCTTCGTGTCGGGCAGGCCCGAGGCGTTCTCGAAATTTGTGTTCGTCATCCCGAGCGCGCGGGCCTTCTTGGTCATCAGGTCGGCAAAATTGTTTTCCGTGCCGCCGATGGCTTCGCCGACCACGACCGCGGCGTCGTTCGCGGACTGGATGATGATGGCGAGGATGGCCTTTTCGACCTTGATGGTGTCGCCGGCATTGAGGCCGAGCTTGGTCGCCGGCTGCGCCTCGGCGTGGGAGGACACGTAAAGCCCGTCATCGAGCTTGAGCTTGCCCTTCTCGAGCGAGTCGAAAAGGAGATAGAGCGTCATCATCTTGGTGAGAGACGCGGGGTAGTTCTGGACGTCGGCATTGCGGGCGTGAAGGACCTCCCCGCTGGAGGCGTCGATCACGATATCGGCATACCCGGCCCAGGCCCGGTTTCCGCCGAATCCCGACGAAGCCAGGACGGCGACAAGGGCGACCGCACCCACGAGGGCGGCCCGGAGAGCTTTGCGAACGGTCGAATCGAGCTTCATCCCCTCAGCATCCCATCCCGGGGTTAACGCCTCCTGAGTCGAAGGCGTTAACCTAAAAAGAATCAAGAATCTTGTCTAGCTAAACACAGGGTCTTTAAGATTGCTTTAACGTCACCCTCTAGAGACCGGGCCACTTGCCCCGCAAGGCATTGATGCGACTCAGAGATTGCGCGACTCGGCCATCCAGCCCGAGTCGGCGGCGGCCCCAGGATACCACGCCGGGCCGGCCGGTCGGCCGGTTTTGGGGATGGGGCTTGGCTTTGGCGCTCGGAGTCGCCCTCGGCGCCTGTGCCTATCATGGCAATTTCGACGATCCGATCCAGCGCCGGTTCCAATGGTTCAGCTTCATCGGCGGGGAGGATATCAAGGACGCCTGCCACCCCGGCAGCGTCGATCGCTATCGCTTCGTCTATAATGGCCGCTATGCGGAGCAGCTCCGGGATTATGAGCTGGTGGGCGACGGCGCCGGTGGCGCCTATCTGACGTCCCGGGCGACCGGGGCCTATGCCAATCTGGCGACGGTCTCCCTGGACGATCCGCTGGGGCCCTGGCGCTGGCAGGAATCGAGGACGCAGCTGAATCCGGCCCAATTCAAGCTCTTCATCCAGGCGCTGGCGGCGGACGGATTCCTGCAGCCGCCCAAAACGGTCGGGCGGCGCTTTTCCTCCAACAATTTTTATTGGCTTGTGAGTGGTTGTCATGATGGGCAGTTCCATTTCGGTGCCTGGATCTGGCCGTCCGACGATTTCGACGCCTTGACGTTTCCGGCGCTGCTGCTGGCCCGCGACCAGACCGGCCTGGCGTTCAACCAGCCCCATCCTCTCGGTTACGGCAACACCGAAAGCTCGCCGAGCCGCTCGATCGACGAGGGGGCGAATGCGCCCTTCAACATTACGATCCATGACGATGGCCTGGGACGGGGGTCGCTGTTTTGAACGGCCCTGCCCGGGCCCGGACAAAAGCGCCGAAACAGCACCCGGGCCTCGGGAACCCCGCGCGACCAAAAGTCGCTAACAGTTGTTTGACGAAAAAGGGTGCAGACTGGGCCGGTCCGGACCATGAAGCCCCTACCGATCCAAGTGGCTCTGTGGACGGGGCTTTTAACCAAGGCCGCGAATTCCATATTATAGGCACAGGCCCCCGCAAGAAACCGAACCCGGGGGTCGGTTGCGAGGAGATGAGCGACAACGACAAGACGACCAAGGACGACCGCGAGACCGGGGTTGTCGTCAAGAGCAAGCCGAAAACCAAGAAGCCCTCCATGTACAAGGTGCTTCTGCTCAACGACGACTACACGCCGATGGAGTTTGTCGTCCATGTGTTGGAGCGGTTCTTCAGCAAGAGCCGCGAAGATGCAACGCGCATCATGCTCCATGTGCATCGCCGCGGCGTCGGCGTGTGCGGTGTCTATACATACGAAGTGGCGGAAACCAAGGTGAACCAGGTGATCGATTTCGCTCGCCGGCACGAACATCCGCTTCAATGCACTTTGGAGAAGGAGTAGGGCGCCCATGTTGTCGCCAAATCTTGAACAGACGCTGCATCGGGCCCTCGCCTATGCCAACGAACGCCGGCATGATTTCGCCACGCTCGAGCATCTGCTGCTGGCTCTGACGGAAGACCAGGACGCCATCGCCGTGATGCGCGCCTGCAATGTCGATGTCGAGCGGCTGCGGCGGGACCTGATCGACTATATCGACAACCAGCTCTCGAACCTGGTCGGCCCGGCGCCGCGCGAAGCCAAGCCCACGGCCGGCTTCCAGCGCGTGCTGCAGCGCGCCGCCATCCATGTCCAGTCCTCGGGCCGCGAAGAGGTCACGGGCGCCAACATCCTGGTCGCGCTCTTCTCCGAGCGCGAGAGCCACGCGGTCTATTTCCTGCAGGAGCAGGAGATGTCGCGCCTGGACGCCGTCAACTACATCAGCCACGGCATCGCCAAGTCGCGCGGCAAGCAGG
The DNA here is from genome assembly GCA_963696655.1 of uncultured Alphaproteobacteria bacterium. Classification (GTDB taxonomy): domain Bacteria; phylum Pseudomonadota; class Alphaproteobacteria; order Dongiales; family Dongiaceae; genus Hypericibacter. The sequence goes on along the minus strand of CAVOLB010000123.1, from coordinate 66,646 downwards.
AGCAGCGCCGCGTCTCGGGCGCCGACGGCGACGCCCAGGCCGAGAAGGTCGCGAAGACCGGCAGCGAGGCGCTCGACGCCTATTGCGTCGATCTCAACAAGAAGGCCCGCGCGGGCAAGATCGATCCGCTGATCGGGCGCGACGCCGAGATCGACCGGACCATCCAGATCCTGTGCCGGCGCACCAAGAACAACCCGCTCTATGTGGGCGATCCGGGCGTCGGCAAGACCGCCATCGCCGAGGGCCTGGCGCGGCGCATCATCCGCGGCGAAGTGCCCGATGTGCTCAAGAACGCCACCATCTTCGCGCTCGACATGGGCTCGCTCCTGGCCGGCACCCGCTATCGCGGCGACTTCGAGGAGCGGCTCAAGGCCGTCATCTCCGAGCTCGAGGCGACCGAGGGCTCGATCCTCTTCATCGACGAGATCCACACCGTGATCGGCGCCGGCGCCACCTCGGGCGGCGCCATGGACGCCTCGAACCTGCTGAAGCCGGCGCTCCAGAGCGGCTCGCTGCGCTGCATGGGCTCGACCACCTACAAGGAATACCGGAACTACTTCGAGAAGGACCGGGCGCTGGTGCGCCGCTTCCAGAAGATCGACGTCAACGAGCCGACGGTCGACGACACGGTGAAGATCCTCATGGGCCTCAAGCCCTATTACGAGAAGCATCACCGCGTCCGCTACACGGGCGAGGCCATCCGGACCGCCGTCGAGCTGGCGTCGCGCTATATCAACGACCGCAAGCTGCCGGACAAGGCGATCGACGTGATCGACGAGGTGGGTGCCGCGCAGATGCTGCTGGCGGAGAACAAGCGCAAGAAGACCATCACGGTGAAGGACGTCGAGGCCGTGATCGCCACCATGGCGCGGATCCCGCCAAAGAGCGTCTCGCGCGACGACAAGAGCGTGCTGCAGAACCTGGAGCGCGATCTGAAGACGATGGTGTTCGGGCAGGATGCCGCGATCGGCGCCCTCTCGGCCGCGATCAAGCTCGCGCGCGCAGGGCTTCGCGAGCCGGAGAAGCCGATCGGCTCCTACCTGTTCTCGGGCCCCACCGGCGTCGGTAAGACCGAGGTGGCGCGCCAGCTTTCGCGCACGCTGGGGATCGAGCTCATCCGCTTCGACATGTCGGAATATATGGAGCGGCATACCGTGTCGCGCCTGATCGGCGCGCCTCCGGGCTATGTCGGCTTCGACCAGGGCGGGCTCCTCACCGATGCCATCGATCAGCATCCGCACGCCGTGCTGCTGCTGGACGAGATCGAGAAGGCGCATCCCGATCTCTTCAACCTGCTGCTGCAGGTGATGGACCATGGCAAGCTCACCGACCACAACGGCAAGTCGGTCGATTTCCGCAACGTGATCCTGATCATGACCACCAATGCCGGCGCTGCCGAGATGGCCAAGACGGCGATCGGCTTCGGCCGCGAGGTGCGGCTGGGTGAGGACACCGAGGCGATCAACCGGATGTTCACGCCGGAGTTCCGCAACCGTCTCGACGCGGTCATCACCTTCCAGAATCTCTCGCCGGAGATCGTGTCACGGGTGGTGGACAAGTTCGTGATGCAGCTCGAGGCGCAGCTCGCCGACCGCAACGTCACGATCGAGCTCAGCGACGGCGCGCGCGACTGGCTCGCCAAGAAGGGCTTCGATCCGATGTATGGCGCGCGGCCGCTTTCGCGCGTCATCCAGGAGCACATCAAGAAGCCGCTGGCCGAGGAACTGCTGTTCGGCAAGCTCGAGAAGGGCGGCACCGTGCGGGTCGACGTGGCCGACGGCAAGCTGGTCTTCACCCATACCGAAGCCACCAAGCCCAACAAGGGCGAGGGCGGCGACGGCGATGGCGGCGCTTCGCGTCCCGCCAAGCCGAAGGAACCCGAACTGGCGCGCTGACGCCGGCGCGGAGTTGGAGATAAGACAAGAAAGGCCTCGTCCTTCAGGGACGGGGCCTTTTGCTTTGCTGCAATCAGCGAACTTGGCGGAAGGATACTCGTTATCGTCCCTTCCCCCGGAACGGGGGAAGGTTAGGAAGGGGGATGACGCGATGTCGATGCCGAGCGGCCCCCTCCCTGACCCTCCCCCGGAAGACGGGGGAGGGGATATTCATGCGTCATTATTGTTGCACCCGTCCTGCCTGAACGGGCTGTCCGCTGCCAGCATGCCGATCTCGGCGCGCATCGCGGCGGTCTCGCGCTTCAGGAAATTCGCGACTGCGGCGCGCAAGCCCCGGTCGGCGATCCAATGCGCGCTTGCCGTCTCGACCGGGAGATAGCCGCGCTGCACCTTATGTTCGCCCTGCGCGCCCGCCTCGACCACCTTCAGGCCGCGCGCGATGGCGAACTCGATCGCCTGGTAATAGCAGGCCTCGAAATGGAGGAAGGGGATCTCCTGCGTGGCGCCCCAATTGCGGCCATAGAGCCGCTCGCTGCCGATGAGATTGAGCGCGCCCGCGACGAAGCGCCCGCCTACCTCCGCCAGCACCAGCAGGACCTGGTCCGCCATGCGCTCGCCGAGCAGGCTGAAGAAGGAACGCGTCAGATAGGGCGTGCCCCATTTGCGGTCGCTGATCGCCTGATAATGGCGGAAGAAGGCGTCCCAATGCTTCTCCTGGATGTCGCGGCCGGTGAGGGCGAGGAGCGTCACCCCGGCCTCGGCCACCTCGCGGCGCTCGCGCCGGATCGCCTTGCGCTTGCGCGAGGAGAGATCGCCCAGGAATTCCTCGAAGCTGCGATAGCCCCGATTCTGCCAGTGGAATTGGTAGCCGTGCCGCAGCAGGAATCCGACCTCGGCCAGCGCCGCCGCATCCTCCGGCGGCAGGAAGGTGGCGTGCAGGGACGAGACCTTGAGCTGTTCGGCCGCGGCCACCAGCGTGGCGGCGAGGACATCGCGATAGCGGCCCGCGTCCTCGGCGGGGCGCAGCAGCAGGCGGGGCCCGGGGACCGGCGTGAAGGGCACCGAGAGCTGCAGCTTGGGATAATACTGGCCGCCGGCGCGCTCATAGGCTTCGGCCCAGCCATGGTCGAAGACATATTCCCCATAGGAGTGGGTCTTGAGATAAAGCGGCGCGGCCGCCCGCACCTGGCCGGCAGCGTCCTCGATCAGCAGATGGCGCGGAATCCAGCCGCTGTCGCCGCCGACCGAGCCGCTCTCCTCGAGGGCGCTCAGGAACCGGTGCGAGACGAAGGGATTGTCGGCGCCGGCGCAGGCATCCCACTCGGGCGCGGGGACGTCCGCGATCCGCCCGAGCAGCCGCGCCTCGATCCGTTCGCCGTCATCAGCCATGGGAGGATGGGCCGCCAGGGGACATGGACATCTGCTTCAAAGGATGGTGCGCCGCGGCGCGTCCGACAACCCCGATCTGCCGGCGTTCTGCCCCGAAAATCCTGCCGCATTTCCGCCTCAGCCGTCGTGATATGATTTCCTCCGTCCCATGAGCCCTTTCCGATGGCGCATTTCGGTCGGTCTGATGGCGGGTCTGCTGCTGGCTTGTACGCTCGCGGCCGGGCCGGCGGTCGCGCAGTCGCGCGAGGATCAGCTGGGCGAGGCCTGGGCCGCCTATAGCGCCGGCGACAACGCGAAGGCTCGGGCCCTGTTCGAATCGCTGGCGAGCGAAGGCGATGCCGAAGCCAATTTCGGCCTGGGACTGATGGAGGCCGATGGCCGGGGCGCACCGCGCGACGAAGCGGCGGCGGCCGAGCATTTCTCGGCCGCCGCGAACGCGGGCTTTCCCGACGCCCAGGACGCGCTGGGTTATGCCTATGATTTCGGTCTGGGCCTCCCGCAGAATCACGATCTTGCCGAATATTGGTATCAGCGCGCGACCGAGGCCGGCGTGGTCAATGCCAAGAACAATCTCGCCTATAGCTGGATCGATTCCGGCCGGAACATCGATCAGGCCCTGGCGATGCTCCAGGATGTCCTGAGCGCGGCGCCCCGGGAGCCTGCCTATCTGGACTCCTACGGATGGGCCCTCTATCAGCTTCGACGCTACAACGAGGCGCTGCATTATCTCTGCGATGCGGCGATGCATGACCCCGGCCATCCCGAGGTGCAGGCGCATTTGGGCGACGCCTTCTGGAAGCTGGGCGAGACCAGCCAGGCGGTCCAGCAATGGCAACGGGCGCTGGATCTGGCCGATCGGCCGGACGAGCTCAGCGACAGCGGCGCCGATTTCCTCAACGGCTTCGGCCTGAAGGCCTGGAAAAACGATCTGATCGGCCGATTGATGCGGGCGGGCAACCGCGCCGGGTCGGCGGAGGACGCGGTTCCGCTCGCCACGGCCTGCAACGAGCCGCCGATCTCCTAGATCGCAGCCTCAGCCCATCCCGCTCATTTGATCGGTGCGCAGGCCACGCGATCGCCGGAGCCGCCGATCGGCTGGGTCATATAGTCGTCGGGGTTGGCATGGATGACGACCGCGGAGCCGTCGGCGTCGAGCAGCGCCGGGCGGTCGCCCGCGCCCTTCAGCGATACCAGGGTCGAATAGAACTCGACCGTCACGCTGCCGTCGGCCGCGACGTAGAGGTTCGGCAGGTCGCCATCGTCATTGGCCTGCGGATTGAGCAATCCGTGCGTCACCGGCGTCATGCTGTGGACATGAGCGCCCGCGCTCTTGAAGGTCGGGGCCGAACAATCGGCCTTCTCGTGGAAATGCACCCCGTGCCAGCCGGGCGTCAGGCCCTTGGCCGTGATGCGCAGCAGCACGCCGTGGGGCGCATCGGTCACGGTGATCTTGCCGATGGTGCCGCCATCGGCACCCACCAGGTCGCCGGACTGGCTTGAGGCGGCCTGGGCCGTGCCGACGGCAAGGCCGAGAGCGAGCAACGTCAGCGACAGGCGGGAAAAACGGGAGCGGATCATGGAACGACCTCGAGGGAAAGAAGGTTGGCGCTGTTGATGAGCGGCGCAGCTGGCGCGGCGTTCCCTTTGCGGGCAAAAATATCCGATGCGGGTCGCCAACCGCGCTCCACGCGACCAGGCAGCGCACGGAGTTAATTAAACCCCGAGGCCCACAGGCGGATAGAACGATCCCGCCCATTACCGCTTTGTCAGCGACAGCCGAAAGGAGCGAGGGCGGGTGCCGCGGCCTCGGGTGACGGCGCCGATCGGGGCCGGGCGGTCAGGCGATCTCGAAGATCGCGTCGACCTCGACCGCCACATTGAGCGGCAGCGTGTTCACGCCGACGGCCGAGCGGGCATGTTTGCCGGCATCGCCGAACACCTCGACCATCAGGTCCGAGACGCCGTTGGCGACTTTCGGCTGGTCGTAGAAATCGTCGGTCGAATTCACGAACACGCCGAGACGCACCACGCGCTTCACCCGGTCGAGATCGCCGCCGAGCGCCGCCTTGAGCTGGGCGATGATATTGAGCCCGCAGATCCGCGCCGCCTGCTGGCCCTGCTCAACCGCGAAGTCCTTGCCGAGCCTGCCGATGAACTTGAACTCGCCGTTCCACACTGTGACCTGGCCGGCGAGATAGGCGAAGCCGTTGGCGATCGCGACCGGGACATAGTTGGCCACGGGTGCCGCCGCCTTGGGCAGCTCGATCTTCTTGTCGGCGAGAATCTTGTCGATGCGTCCGGTCATGGCCAGGGTCTCCCTAGGGGTCGTGTGAGGCGCGAAACAGGGGGCGGAGCATAGCGGCTTGACCGTTGACCTTCCAGACCGTCGCCCGGAGTTTTTCGAGCGCCTTGTCGGGTCGGCCGGGAAGGGGTTTAGTCTGGCCCGGACCGGCGCCCCGGGGCCTCGGGGGCGGGGAACGAGGCCGATCGATCAAAAATGGGGAACGAGGGCGGCATGCCGAAGGACCAGGACCGGATCGCGCGGGAATTGATGCGCCAGCATCGGCAGCGCGAGAAATTCAAGACCCTGTCGCCGGCCTGGCCGGTCGATGATCTCGAGGCCGCTTACGAGGTGCAAGGTCGCTTCGTCGATCTGATGCGCACCGAGAGCGGGGCCGCGATCGCCGGCTACAAGATCGGCCTCACCACCAAACGCATGCAGCATATGTGCGGGATCGATCATCCGATCGCCGGCGCGGTGCTGGCCAACCGGATCCATCGCAGCGGTGCCACGCTGGCGCTGGCCGAGCATGTTCATCTCGGGCTCGAGTTCGAGATCTGCGCTCGGTTCGGGCGCGCCCTGCCGCCCGGCGATGCGCCCTATGACCGGGAGATGATCGCCGACGCGGTCGATGCCGTCTGTCCCGCCTTCGAGGTGGTGGACGACCGCGGCGCCGATTATGCCGGGCTCGATGTGCGCTCGCTCGTCGCCGACAACAGCTGGAACGCCGGCGTGGTGTTGGGCGAGTTCAGGACGGGCTGGCCCGATCTGGCGCCGGTCGAAGGCGTCGTGCGGCGCGACGGCGCCGAGATCGGCCGTGGCACCGGCGCCGACGTGCTGGGCCATCCCTTCGAGCCGCTGACCTGGCTCGCCAACCACCTGGCGGAACTGGATATCGGACTCAAGGCCGGGCAATTCGTGATGACCGGCAGTCTCGTGACCACGCGCTTTCCGGCCGGGCCCGAGCGCTACGATTTCGACGTGTCGGGCCTCGGTCATGTCGATGTGACGGTGCGCTGAGAAAAGGAACAGAATCGTGGATTATCGGATCAAGGGCCGCCGCGCCCTGGTGATGGGCGCCTCGCGGGGGCTCGGCCGCGCGGTGGCCGAGGCGCTGCTGGCGGAAGGCGTCGAGACGGCGATCTGTGCGCGCGAACCCGCGCGGCTCGAGCGGACGGCGAAGGATATCGGTGCCGTCGCCATTCCCTGCGACCTGTCGCAGGCGGGCGCCGGCGCCAGGCTGGTCGAGGAGGCCGCCCGGCGCCTGGGCGGGACGATCGACATCCTCCTCGTCAACACCGGCGGGCCGTCGCCCGCGACCTTCGACAAGATCGATGATGCGCAGTGGCGCGCCGGTTTCGAATCGCTCTGGCTCAGCGCCGTATCGACGATCCGGGCGGTCCTGCCGGGCATGCGGGCGCAGGGCTGGGGCCGGATCCTGCTTGTCACCTCGATCGCGGCCCAAGAGCCCCTGCCGAATCTGATGATGTCGAACGCGTTGCGCGCGGGCCTGCATGGGATGGTCAATGCGCTGAGCCGCGAGATCGGCCCCGACGGCATCACCGTCAATGCGCTGATGCCGGGCTATACGCTGACGGAGCGGCTGAAGGAGGCCGGCTTCAAGGCGGAGGAGGTGGCGAAGACCGTGCCGCTCGGCCGCATCGGCAGACCTGAGGAGTTCGCGGCGCTCGCCTGCTTCCTCGCCTCCGAGCCCGCCGGCTACATCACCGGCCAGGCCATCGCCTGCGACGGCGGCATGCTGCGGTCGATCTGACGGGGGAATTTCCTCGCTGCCGTCAGCGAGTGCGAAGCACCCCTCCCCCTACCCCCTTGTATGAGGGGAATGTGCGAGGATTGAGGAAGGTCCGGGCCGGGGTGGCCACCCCGGCCCGGACGGTCGGTTGTCGGATCGACACCCTCGAAGTCTTCTGGACTGCGCGGGAGCGGGATCGCAGCCGACCCTTCATCGGACCCGGATGGTTGCAAGAACACCCTGGTTCGGATCAACGCAAGGTGGGGTCGACGAAGATGAGCAAGTCTATCACGGAAAGTGCTGGTATCGACGTGTCGAAGCGCAAGCTCGATGTGGCGTTGGCCGGTGGGCCGGGCCAGTTGCAGGCCAGCAACGATCCGGTGGGACACCAGCAGATCGAGAGCTGGCTGCGTGTGCACGGTGTCGAGCGGGTCGGGCTGGAGGCGAGCGGCCACTACGAGGCGGCGGTGGCGGTGCATCTGCGCCGGGCGGGGTTTTGCGTCCTGCTGCTCGAGCCGGGTCAGGTGAAAGGCTTTCGACGGTTCAAGAAGAAGCGGGCCAAGAACGACGCGATCGACGCTCGCCTGATCGCGGCGGTAACCGCGGCCATGGATCCCGACGGCATCCGTCCGGCGCCCGACGAGCGCCTGGCGCCCCTTGCCGAGCATCTCACCCTGATCGAGCAGATCGGCGAGGATGTCGCCCGGCTCAAGACCCGGCGCGACCGCTATAGCCTGCCGGCGCCCAAACGCTATCTCGAGAGCGAGATCCTTCGTCTGTCCAAGCGGCGCGACAAGGAGATCGCCCTTCTGCTGGCCAAGCTGCGCCACCATGCCGATCTGGCCCTCAAGCTGGATCTGCTGGAGAGCATCCCCGGCCTCGGCCCGCTCACCGCCCTCAGCTTCGTCTTGCGCCTGCCCGAGCTCGGCCGCATGACCCGCGCCGAGGCGGCCGCCCTGGTCGGTCTCGCCCCCCTCGACGACGACAGCGGCGAGCATACCGGCGAGCGACATATCGCCGGCGGCAGAAAGCGGCTTCGACGCAGCGTCTACCAGGCCGCCTTCTCCGCTTCCCAGCGTTGGAATCCCATCCTCGTGGCCCTCTATAAGCGCCTCACCGCCGCAGGCAAGCATCACAAAGTCGCCACCGTCGCCTGCGCCAGAAAGCTCGTCGAGATCGCCAATGCCATTCTCGCCAGAGCTACTCCATGGCGCGATAGCGAAGCCACCCCTTGAACTTCGGATCATGGTTGCTCCCGCAAGGGGAGGGGGCGTGGATCAATTTTGTTTCTCCGAAGTTCTGACCCTCACGCCCGCAAACAGTAAGGGCCCCGGACAAACTCGCGTTTTCTCCGAGAAGAGACGGCGCCGAGAAAAACTCATGCCCCCTCCCCTTGCGGGGGCAAATATATACTTGACGTACGCCGGGCCAGACCCCATATTCTCCGTTAAGGAGAATATGAAATGGCCGCCGCAACCTTAGACGCCCCGATCTTCCGCGATGACGCCGCAGCCCGCGAGCATCTTGAGGCCGTCCGTTGGCCCAATGGCCCGGTATGCCCCCATTGCGGCGGTATGGACCATATCCACAAAGTTGCTGGTAAGTCGCACCGCGCGGGCCTCTATGCCTGCCGGGACTGCAACGGCCATTTTACGGTCACGGTCGGTACGGTTTTCGAGCGGTCGAAGATCCCCTTGAGCAAATGGCTAGCCGCAACCTATTTGCTCTGCTGCTCCAAAAAAGGCTGTAGTTCAAAGCAGTTAGAGCGGATGTTGGGCATCACCTACAAGTCAGCCTGGTTCATGACCCATCGCATCCGTGAAGCGATGCGCGAGGGCCATTTCTCCGGCCCGCTGGGTGGCGAGGGTAAGGTAGTCGAGTCCGACGAGACCTATATCGGCGGCAAGGAAAAGAACAAGCACCGCAACAAGCGGACCGATGGCAACATTGGCGGCAAGGGCAAAGAGGCCGTTCTGTCGCTGGTCGAGCGTCAGGGCCGCGTCCGGTCGCATCATATCCCCGAGGTCAACGCTAAGACCTTGCGCCCGATCCTTGTGGCCCAGATCGACCGCAAGTCGTTCCTGATGACCGACGAAGCGGGCCAGTACTACCACCCTGGCAAAGAGTTCGCGAAGCACGAGACGGTCAATCATGGCGCCGGCGAGTACGTTCGCGGTGAAGCACACTCCAACACGGTCGAGAACTACTTCTCGATCCTCAAGCGCGGCATCAATGGCGTGTATCACCACGTCAGCCAGCAGCACTTGAAGCGTTATCTGGCGGAGTTTGACTTCCGCTACAACGAGCGCTCAGGCCTTGGCGTGAGTGATGTCGAGCGCACGAACAAGGCGCTCAAGGGCATCGAAGGCAAGCGGCTGACCTATGGGGGGGCCTCGTCGGTCGGAAGCGTAAGAGAATGTCCGCTAACGAGTTCAAACAATTCCTAAAATTGCTTCGACTCGCGGACTGGGAATACTCGTTCAGGGTCGCTAGCCGGAAAAGGGATTGACGGTATTCAGCAGAGAGAGTCTGCTGTCCGGTGCAGGACCGATTCCATCTACAGTGGTGGGGGTAGGCCCTGCTATTGGGGCCCCGCCGAAATGCGGGGCCCCGTCGCTTTTAGCGAATGATCCCGAAGGGATCGTTGCGGTTCGCGACCTTTACGCAACGCGGCCCGAGTAGGGCAAATGCTTTATCCAAGCCATAGGCCGTTTTAGACGCAAGCGGTCGCTCCTTTCGAAGCAGGGAGTAGGCGCAAAAGTCCGCCATTTGGATGAAGTAAGATTTCTTAGAATCTTTGAAGAACGGGTCTTCAATAATTCTATCTAGCGGGATGTTCTTGGTTGTCTTGCTACTCCCAACCCAAGTGCCGAAGCGGCTGGGGATAGGATTGTGAACGCTCATCTTACGAACGAGTCGGGTGTAGTCGGCTTCTTTGCCTTCGTCGCATATCAAGAGCGCCTGGCTGTCAGCCGCTTTCATTGTGCGCTGTATCCGATTCAATAGGCGTTCAAAGGCACGGTCTTGATGATGCTGAATAACGGAATTGAAGATTCTAAGGCCCTTCTGCTGGGACAGCAGCGTGAGTGCTTCCCGGAAAATGTCGCATCGCCGAGATTTGGTCACTATGCCCGGAGCAATGTGGCCGCGACCCGATACGAATTTCCAAGCGTGAAGTTCTTTAAATACAAAAATGCCATCGGACGCGCGCAACCTACGTCTAAAGGCCTTTAACTCCGAGAATATGTCCTTCCATTTGTCATCTTTGATGGCGATTGCAGAAAAGGTGTAGAATTTGGATTTCTGGTCCTGTGAGTCATCGATATAAATCAGATACATGCCAAAGCCCCCGGATCGCTCAAAACGCACGCCCAAAGACAGTCAGCCGCCGCCGTCGCTAGATGACGCCCTGCGGCGCATACTTGCGGCCCCGCCGCAGCACAAGACGGCACCGACGAAGCCGGCGGCCAAGAAACGCAAGGCCGCTCCCGTCACTTAACGAGGAACCAGCCCATGAAAGAGTTGCGGGCCGCCCTGATCGTGGCGGTCGCCCGCCTATTGCGCGTGCCGGTCAAAATTCGGGAGAGTTACTTAGAGTTCTGACTCATAAAGCTGTGCGCCTTTCAAGGTCTCGCCAAGCGTCGCGTGAGACGACGGATGTGGGCGACGAGGATCCAGGCCACGGCGCTTTCGATGGTGGCTTCGAAGTCCTTGGCGAGGCGGCGACATCGGCCGAGCCAGGCGAAGGTGCGTTCGACCACCCATCGGCGAGGCAGCAACTCGAAGCCCTTGGCGGCGTCGGAGCGCTTGATGATTTCGAAGGTCCATTGACCAAGCGCGGCCATGGCGTCGCGTAGCTTGTCGCCACCATAGCCGCCATCGGCGAACACATGGCGCAGCCACGGGTAGAGAGAGCGGATCGACATCAGCACGTCGGGCGCGCCATCGCGATCCTGGATATCCGCAGCGTGAACCTGCACCCCGACCAGGCAGCCCTCGGTATCGGTGACGATATGGCGTTTGCGGCCTTTGATCTTCTTGGCGGCATCGAAGCCTCGTGGCCCGCCACACTCGGTGCTCTTCACAGACTGGCTGTCGATCACCCCCGCCGTGGGGCTGGCCTCTCGCCCGACCCTCTCGCGCAGGGCCGTGACCAGCATGTGGTTGATGTGCGCCAGTAAGCCTTTGTGCGACCAGGCGTAGAAGTAGCTCTGCACCGTCGAGTAGGGCGGGAACTCCTTGGGGATCGCGCGCCATTGGCAGCCGGTCGAAGCCATGTACAGGATCGCCTCCACCACCGAGCGCAGATTTGTCTTTCTCGGCCGCCCCAGTTTGGAAGCCATCGGCATCAAGGGCGCGATCAACGCCCATTCCGCATTCGTCAGGTCGCTTGCGTATCGCAAGGCATCGCGCCGATAGTGCGGTCGGGTGGTTTCAGTCCAGGCCATCGTGATCTCCATTGAGATTCGCAACCCAACGGAATCACAACCGATTGAAATCACCCAACTCCTTTTTCAGTCAGCCTCTTAGGCGTGGATGTTGTTCTTGAGCCATGTGAGGCCCGCAGGAACGACTCTAATACTAGCCCAATCAGAGCCAGTCTTTAGTTCTATGACTGCGATGCTGTCATCGGCATCAACGACCGCCAGTAGGGCGTCCCGAACTGGACCGGCCCCGGCATCTAGGGTCACAAGCCAGAGAGACTCCAGCAATTTGGCCGCGCCCCACTGGTTCAATAGATTCCATACGGGCTGATATGTGCGCTGATTGTGAAGATCGTAACTGATGACGTAATGGGTCATTGCTTCCCCCATGGTTGTTGCGCCAACCCCAAGACAGGATTTGGTACATGAGACCCGCTAGCCCCCATAGCTCGGACTGTGCCGCGCACAACGGCCCCGCCTATGAAGCGGGGCCGTGTGACTGCGGCGCCGCTATAGCTGACCGTAGATTTGCGTCATGGCTGAGTCGCCACGCTTATAGCCAGGTCGAGGCCCTGCAAAGGTTCCTGCGAGAGTCTCTAGCTTCCCTATCCGATCGACGCGGAAAAGCTTCCAATTGACATGTTCTCCGGAAGCGCTGGCCCCCTCGGTCTGATAGGCGCGCAGCAATTCGTGGCCCTCGGTACTGGTCCCGTATGCATGGCACTCGATGGTGCGCCAGCCGGGCTCGTAGTAAAGACGGACTATCCGTAAACCATTGATTGCAGCCAAAATTTCGTTATTCATGGTGATCTCCTCAACCATGGGGCGAGTTCACACTATCGCCTCAGGTCGCAAGAGTCACTCTATGTATGTCAAGTATATATTTGCCCTTGCGGGAGGGGGTAGGGGGAGGGGTTCTCTACGACGTGCGCGTTGCGTCCTAGCTCCCCTGCGACGGTCCCGTGGCACCCATGAGTTCGACCGGCACATCGATGGTGATGCTGCCGGCTTTCTCGAAGGTGAGCGTCACGGGGAAGGTCTGTGCCGCCTCGAGCGGCTGTTTGAGGCCGAGCAGCATGATATGGAGGCCGTTGGGTGCCAACGTGACGGTGCGGCCGGGCGGAAGCTCGACGCTGCCGACCAGCCACATCTGCGAGACGTCGCCCTCCACCTTCATGTCGTGAACCTGGGCCTGATCGGCCGCCGGCGAGGCGACGTCGATCAGCTTGTCCGCCGTCGTGCCGGTGTTCTTGATGGTGAGATAGACGACGCCGTTGGGCGCCGCACTCACCGTGGCGCGCGACCAGGGATCGTCGATCTGCAGCGGCCCCTGCTTGTAGTGATGGGTCTGGCCGGCGCTCGCGACGGCGATGAAAAGGGCGAGAAACCCGCCGAGCATGTCTCTGAGAATCATGGGTTCGATCCCGTTCCTGAAGGGTCGAGGCGCCAGCGGCGGTCGCGCCTGGGGTCAGCCCTGCTGCAGCAGCGGCTTCAATTTTTCGGCCATCTCGGCCGGGCTGTCGTCGTAACGCAGCAGCGTCTCGTAGCGTCCGTCGGGCCCCATCACATAGATCAGCGTGCTGTGGTCCATCGTGTAGTCGTTGCCCTGCGGCACCTTCTGGTAGAAGGCATGATAGGCCTTGGCGACGGCGGCGATCTCGGCGGGCGTGCCGGTCAGGCCGGTGATCCGTTTGTCGAAGGCGCTCACATAGCTCTTCATCACCTCCGGCGTGTCGCGCTCCGGATCGATCGTGATGAAGAGGGGATGCAGCTTGTCGCCGAGCGGCCCCAGCGCCTTCAAGGCCAATGAGATGCGATTCAAGGTCGTCGGGCAGACCTCGGGGCAGTAAGTGAATCCGAAGAACACCAGTTTCCACTGGCCGGCATAGTCGGCATCCGTGACCTTCTTCCCGTCCTGATCGGTCAGGCTGAAGGGTCCACCGATATCGGCGGCCGTGGTCTGGCCGGTCTCGCGGGCCCGCCATTCGAGCAGCAGGACGGCGACGCTCGTCACGAAGACCGCGGCGACGATCACCAGTCCGGCAAGGAAGAGGCCACGCTTCAAGGCGACAGATTCCCCTTTGAGGACGGCGCCGTAAAGACCGGCGACACAGACGCCCACAGCATATATCGGGCGGCGCGGCGGGGAAGGCGAGGGGGCTGCGGCAAGATCGCGCGGGAATCCAAGGGGATGGGCCCGTTCTCGGCATGAAAACCCGAGAATTTCCGGCCCCGGGCGATCGCGCCGCTGTCATCTTGACAGATAGGTTGATATCAACATAATGGTGCGATGTCGAAACGCGACGAAGTCCCTTACGAGATCACGCATCTGGTCCGCGACACCTGCCTCTGCCTGCATGTGCAGCGGGCGGCGCGGGCGGTGGCGCGGCGGTTCGACGAGGCCTTGCGGCCGCTGGCGCTGACCAACGGGCAGTTCTCGCTGCTGATGTCGCTCAACCGGCCCGAGCCTCCCAGCATCGGCAGCGTGGCGCATCTGCTGGCGATGGACCGCACCACGCTCACGGCCAATCTCAAGCCGCTGGAGCGGCGGGGGCTGGTGACCGTGACCGTCGACGAGGCCGACAAGCGCAGCCGGCGCATGGCCCTGACCTCGGCCGGCCGTTCGCTCCTGGCCGCGGCCGTTCCGATCTGGAAGCGGACGCACGCGGCGATCGACCGGCTGCTCGGCGCTTCCGGCCCCGACCGGCTGCGCAGCGATCTGATAGCGCTTTCCTGATCCCATTCAAATTTTGGGGACCCCGATGGTCTACGTCGATGGATTTCTGTTGCCGATCCCGAAGAAGAACCTGGCGGTCTATCGCCGCATGGCGAAGCTGGCCAGCAAGGTCTGGCGCGAGCATGGCGCGCTCGAATATCGCGAATGTGTCGGCGACGATCTCGCAGCGAAGATGGGGCAGCCCTTTACCAAGGTCGTGAAGGTCAAGCGCGGCGAGACCGTCGTCTTCTCCTGGGTCGTCTATAAATCGCGCGCCCATCGCGATAGCGTGGTGGCGAAGGTGATCAAGGATCCGCGCCTTGCGAAGATGGCGATGCCGGAAGGCATGCCTTTCGACCCGAAGCGCATGTCCTATGGCGGCTTCAAGGTGATCGTCGAAGCCTAGGCTTTCTTCCCCTGTGTGATTTCGGTGATGGCCGGCGCTTCCGGCCGGCTCGTCGCCTATCTCTCCCAAGTGACGTCTTGACGTCCGACTGCAAAGAGTATTTAACCGTGAGGTTAATTAATGACGCGGTGTAATAACGATGACACCCGACCAGCTCAGTACCACCTTCGCGGCCCTGGCCGACCCGACGCGGCGCGCGATCCTCGCGCGGCTGGCCTTGGGCGAGAGTTCGGTGTCGGAGCTGGCCGAGCCGTTCGAGATCAGCCTTCCCGCGGTCTCCAAGCATCTCAAGGTGCTGGAGCGCGCCGGTCTCATCGTCCGCAGCCGCGAAGCGCAATGGCGGCCCTGCAGGATCGATGCGGCGCCGTTGCGGGAAGTCGCCGACTGGGTCGATCGCTACCGCCGCTTCTGGGAAGCGCGCCTCGACCGGCTGGACGCCTATCTGCGTGAACTCGACAGCAACGAGAAGAAACATGCCCGCAAAGGCAGGAAACGCCGCCGCCGCGAAACCCACTGAGCGGACGATCACCCTCACGCGGGTCTTCGCGGCACCGCGCGAACGGGTCTTCGCGGCCTGGACCGACGCCCGGCGCATCGCGCAATGGTGGGCGCCCGACGGATTCACGGTTCCCGCCTGTGACGCCGATCCGCAGCCTGACGGCGCATTCAATGTCTGCATGCGCTGGGCGGACCAGGGCGACTACTGGATGCATGGCCGCTATCGCGAGGTCGTCATGCCGGAACGCCTCGTCCTCGTCACGACCGCCCATGACTCGCAGCAGATGCCGCAGCTCGAGGCCGTCATCGATGTGACCCTGTCGGAGGCGGCAGGCGGGACGGCGTTCGTCTTGAGGACGACCGCAAGAGGGGCGGGCGACATCGCCGCCGCCATGCTCAACGGCATGAAAGAGGGCTGGAATCAGAGCATCGACCATCTCGAACGTCATCTGGCCGACCGGCCTTGACCTATCAGGGAGATTCGACATGCAACCGCGCAAGATCGTCTCGGAGCAGGAATGGCTGGCCGCGCGCAAGGCCCATCTGGCGAAGGAGAAGGAACTGACCCGGCTGCAGGACGAGCTCGCCGCCGAGCGCCGGCGGCTTCCCTGGGTCAAGGTCGAGAAGACCTATGTCTTCGAGGGCCCCCGCGGAAAGCAGACGCTGTCCGATCTCTTTGCCGGCCGCAGCCAGCTGATCGTCTATCATTTCATGTTCGGCCCGGACTGGCCGCAGGGCTGCCCCTCCTGCTCCTTCATGGCCGATCACATGGACGGCCCCATTCTGCATCTCAAGCATCATGACGTGACGCTGATGGCGGTCTCGCGCGCACCCTGGCCCAAGATCGAGGCCTTCAAGAAGCGCATGGGCTGGCGCTTCAAATGGGTCTCGTCGGACGGATGCGATTTCAATTTCGACTATCACGTTTCCTTCACCGAGGCCGAAAAGGCCAAGGGAAAGGTCGTCTATAACTTCGAGGCCGTCGACTACATGTTCGACGAGCTGCCCGGCGTCAGCGTGTTCTACAAGGATCCGTCCGGAGGGATCTTCCACACCTACTCGGCCTATGCGCGCGGCGGCGACATCCTGCTGGGCGCGCATCATTTCCTCGACATGACGCCCAAGGGCCGCAACGAGAAGGAAGGCATGGACTGGGTGCGCCATCACGACCGCTATGACGCCCCGCCCAATGCCGCCGCCAACAGCGACTCCTGCTGCGACGCTCAGGCCGATCCGGTGTCTGAAATGCGCGCGCGGCTCGAGAAGGCGGGATGACCGGAGGCTGCCCCCGCCGACGAGTACCAAACCCCTGGAGAGAGCGATGACGGAACGATCCGTGACGCACGCCACCTTCACCATCGAACGGATCTACAACGCTCCGCCGGCGCGGGTCTTCGCCGCCTGGGCGTCGGCAGAGGCGAAGGCTCGCTGGTTCGCCGGCGAGGAGGAGGGCTGGGAAACCGGCAAGCTCGATCTCGACTTCCGGGTCGGCGGCCGCGATCAGGTCACCAGCCGCCAGAAAGGCGGCAAGGCTCACATCTACAACGCGACCTACCAGGACATCGTGCCAGGCGAGCGCATCGTCTTTTGTTACGACATGCATCTCGACAAGGTCCGGATCTCGGTGTCGCTGGCCACGGTGCAGGTCAAGCCGCAGGGCAAGGGCACGAAGCTCACCTTTACCGAGCAGGGCGCGTTCCTCGACGGCTACGACAATGTGAAGTCGCGCGAAGAAGGCACGAACGGGCTGCTGGACAGCCTGGGGCGGGCCTTGGAACGCGAGCGATAAGCGCAGCGAGAAGACCCGGACCTGTCCGACGTCCCCCATTTTTTGGAGAAGATCTTCGATGCTATTGAAAATCCTGATCGGCATTGCCGCCATCATCCTCGTCTTCGTCGTCGTCGTGGCGCTGCAACCCTCGGACTTCCGCATCGAGCGGACGACCACGATCGCAGCACCGGCCGACGCCGTCTTCGCCCAGGTGAACGATTTCCACAAATGGGAGGCCTGGTCGCCTTACGACAAGATCGACCCGGCGTTGAAGCGAACCTATGGCGGCGCTCCCGCCGGTGTCGGCGCCATCTATGAGTGGGTCGGCAACAAGAATGTCGGCGAGGGCAAGGCGACGATCACCGACAGCCGGCCCAACGCGCTTGTTCAGATCCGACTGGATTTCCTGAAGCCCTTCGCCGCCACCAACATGGCCGAGTTCAGCCTGGCGCCCCAGGGCGGCCAGACCGCGATCACCTGGAGCATGACCGGTCACAACAATTTCATGTTCAAAGCCGTGGGGCTGTTCATGAACATGGACAAGATGGTGGGCGGCCAGTTCGAGCAGGGACTGGCACAGCTCAAGACCCTGGTGGAGTCGGCGCCCGCGTCATAGGCCCAGGAGCCACCATCTTCGCTTCGTCCAGCCGGACGCAACAATAACAACAGGGATGGGCGGCAGCCGACCTTGCCGCACCGCCGACGCCTTCCAGACATCGACGACGTCAATCACTTCCACCCCAGACAAGGAGACACCATGCTCGTTCAACCCTATCTGATGTTCGATGGCCGCTGCGAGGAAGCGATCGAGTTCTATCGCCGCGCCGTCGGCGCCGAGACCACGATGCTGATGCGCTTCAAGGACAGCCCGGAGCCGGCACCACCGGGCATGGTCCCGCCCGGCTCCGAGAACAAGGTGATGCATGCCGCGATGAGGATCGGTGACTCGGTCGTGATGGCCACGGACGGCGGCTGCCAGCAGAAGGCGGCCTTCGAAGGCTTCTCCCTGACGCTCACGGTGCCGACCGAGGCCGAGGCCGACAAGCGGTTCAACGCCTTGGCCGACGGTGGCCAGGTACGGATGCCGTTGGCCAAGACCTTCTTCTCGCCGCGCTTCGGCATGCTGCAGGACAAGTTCGGCGTGGGCTGGATGGTGATCGTGGCGCATTAGGCTGCGGCGCATCCGTCTCTCGTTTCGAGGAATGAGGGTCGGGTGAAGGGTGCGGGCGGGCCAAAAGCCCGCCGCCCCTTCATGCCGGCCCTCTTTCAATTTCGGCGGATCGCCCCGGAATTCCGAAGGACACCGAAGCCGGTGTCTTGCCGCGCACGGCGCCGCCTGACGGTGAGGGAAAACCGGTCGAGTGAGGCCGTGGGCGCCACCTTCGGGTCCTTAAGGGAGTGTCAACAACAACAGGCGCACGCTTGGGAAACGCAGATATGTGCCGCCGCCAGAGCTCTGTTGGCGTGGGCTCGGTCGCCCCCTGTATTTGACGCCCTGGGCAAGGAACGGCGGCAATGTTCCGGGAGCACAGGCGATGCCCGTGAGTACCGCTCGCATTGCAACCTTGGCGATGATCGGCGCGCTCATTGTTTTGTGCGCGGTGCGTAAGTTCTGGCCGCAGCATGGCAGCGCCGGTACTCCGAAGGAGATCGCGAATTCTTCGGACGCCTCGCTCCGACTGTCCTGGTTGACGCTTGTTGCGGCTGTTTTGGCAAGCGCTGTGGCAAGCCACAATGCACCGGACCGGGACAGCCCGGTTTCGCTCCCGGAACTGCACAGTGGGGCTTCGCCGAATATCGCCGCCTCCGGCTATCCTCGCGTCATCAACGGCGACACGATCAACATTCACGGCTCGAGGATCAGGCTCTTCGGGATCGATGCGCCGGAGAGCCATCAGACTTGCAAGAGTGCCTCCGGCCAGGTTTTCGACTGCGGCTGGAAGGCAACCGTCGCCCTGGTCGATCACATCGCCGGCGGCACGGTGTCCTGCCGCGCACGCGGCGTCGACCGCTTCGGCCGCACTGTTGCAGTTTGCCATCTGGGTTCTGAGGATGTGAACGCCTGGATGGTCGCAAATGGCTGGGCGGTGGCGTACCGGCATTACAGCCTCGACTATGTGCCGCAGGAGAATGCCGCGCAGGCGGGGAAGCGCGGGATCTGGGCCGGCTCGTTCATGGTCCCATCGGAGTGGCGCAGGGCCCACTAGCTCGCGTTCACCTCTTGTTGCGCGCTTGTAGCTCCGCACGAGGGTCCCTTGCCATCGCCTTGGCAGGAGGCGTATCAAACCGCAAGGCTCCAATCCCGAAAGGCTCACCGTTCGGTGGAACGTCGAGCTGGTCAGGTTCCTTGGCGCTCGCAACCTGGAGGACAACGACGATGATCAATACCCGGTACAAGAAACTCTCAGGGGTTCATGCGGGCCAACTCTATGTTGTTGTTGGTCCCAGCAGTGAAATCGAGAGCCCGGTCCGCTGGGTGCTGCACAATGAGGCCGACAAGAAAGACAGGCCGATTGTCGCGGAAGATGAATTGAACGATCCCAAGCGATGGCTACCCCTGTCCTAGCCCGCATACCCCCTGGACTCACCAGGGCGACGCCGTATGGCAGGTTGAATGCGCGGCGGCAGGGGAGGCCATGTTCGCGATGACAGCCCAACTGGCGCGCTACCAGATCTTGGGTATCAGGCGATAGCGCAATTTTCTTTGGTACACCGCATAGCCCGGCAGATTCCTCGCCAGGAATCTCTCCTCGTCGATCAGTCGCCAGATTAGGGCTGGGATCATCGCGACGATGACGAGCAGGCCCCACCAGGAACCCAGCGCGATCGGGATTCCCAGCAGCATGACGAGGCCCCCGGCATACATGGGGTGCCGGACGAGCGCGTAAGGACCCGTCGAGACGACTCGTTGTTCCGGTGCCAGCTCGACCGTGGCGGAGGCGAAGCTGTTCTCCTTGAACACAAAGAAGATGGCGACCCAGCCCAGCAGGAAAATCAGGTCTCCGGCCAACACGGCATATGGCGGCATCTCCGACCAGGTGAAGCGACGATCGAGTGCGGGCAGGACGAGCAGGCCGATGAAGGCCAGCGACGCGAAGGACATGATGATCTTCTGGGTCGGTTCCTTCTCGGCCGTGGGCCCGCCCCGCTTTCGGCGCTCCAGGAGCGCCGGGTCCCTTTTCATGAGATAGAGGGTGATCGCGAGGGACGATGCGGCGTAGGCGGCGAGGAACAGCCAGGCCTGCCAGTAGTCGAGGGTTCCGGCGGCGGCGAACAGCATGGCCGCCATGACGAGAAGGACGACCAGCAGCCTGCCGAGAACTCTCATGTTCCGCTGTTCATCTCGTGACAGTGACCGCCACCGGTCGCGCCGGATTTTCTCTAGGCGCCGCCGATCGCCTCGGCGATCAGCGTCTGCAGCCGTGCCAGATGGCCTTCCTGCAGCGGCGACAGCACACCGGACTGATAGACCCCGGCCTCGAAGTTCCGCTGCACGCTCTCGCAGACGCCCATATCCTCAGCCGTGATCTGCTTGTTCCATGCGGTGGAATCGGCGCGCTCCTCGGCAGAGAGATCGGCGAACCAGGACCAGTTGGTGAGCTTCATGCGGGTGGGGGAAAGGGGTTCGATCCGCTCGGCCTTGAAGCTGCGCGCGCCGGCCACGCCCTGGAATCCCGGGAAGCGGTAGAACCAGATGCCCTGGTTCCCGCGCAGCGCGCTGTCCTCGCCAGCATAGCTGACATGGAACACGACCAGCCGGCCTTCGTCATAGGCCTTGATCTGCGTATGGCTGCGATCGACCGCGGCGGTCAGCCGCTTATGCACCAGCGGCAGGTGATAGCCTTCGACGGTGTTCTCGCAATAGGCCTTCCAGTTGCAATCGCCCTCTGCCGAGAAGCTGCCGTTCAAGGCGAGGTCGGCCGGCCTGGGAAATTCGTCGCATAAGGCCGGCAAACTGCCGAGCCAGGTCGTGAGATCCGGCGCGCTTTCGTCGAAGCAGACAAAGACCAGCTCGTTCCAGCATTCGACCCGGATCGGGAACAGGCCGCGCTCGGCGAGATCGAGCTCGCCCTCGGCGCCGAAATTCGGCGCCTTGCGCAGGGCCCCGGTCAGATCGTAGGTCCAGGCGTGATAGGGACAGACGATGCGGGCACAAGATCCCGTTTCGCCCGTCAGGAGCCGCGCCGCGCGATGCCGGCAGACATTGTGGAAGCCGCGCAAGATCCCGTCATCGCCTCGGATCACGAAGACCGGCCAGCCATTGACGCTGTCGGCGCGCCAGCTTCGCGCCTCTCGCAGGCCCGCTTCCGGCCCGAACAGCGACCAGTTGCGCGCGAAGATGCGCTTGCGGTCGCGCTGATAGGCATCCGCATCGATATACCAGGAGACCGGCAGCAGGGTTTTGGTCATCGCGTCCTCTCCCGATCGCCCGGCGCGCCGGCGTCTTCGGCCTCGATGCGTGCCCAGAGGTCGCGCACCATGGTCTTCAATTTCTGCGCCTCGAGCCAGCGGTCGGAAAGCTCGTAACCGTCCGGCCCCGTGATCGCATATTCCCTGGGCCCAAGCTCGCACAGGAAGGTCAGGCTGTCATCGGGCCCGGCACGCCGGCGCCAGCTCCGCATTCCGTACTCCCACCAGGTCAGGAACAGCTCGACCCAATGGCGATGCTGCGGGAAGTCGATCTGGATCTGGATCTGCTCGCGGCTGCCGACGCGTCCCTGCAGGCCCCAGGCATGGTCGAGGATGCGATGGATGAGCGCGTGGTTCTCTTCCGAGATCGGATACCAGAACTCGCGGCCCACCAGGAAATGGGAGAGATCGGCTTCGAGGCGCAGGTCGGGGAAGCGGTCGAGCAGATGCAATGTGAAGATGAGGTCGGTCGTCATCTCGTTGCGATGCGTCTCGATGTTGAGCTTTACGCCGGCTTCGTTCGCCAGCGCCCGCCAGCCCTCGATATAGGGCACGCATTCTTCGAGCGTATAGGGCCGCACCACCGGCAAGAGGTTGATATGGGTTCCGCCCAGCTCGCGGGCGCCCACGAGGATCGGCTTCAGCGCCTCGACCGTGGAGATGAAGGCCTCGATCTGCCAGGTGAGGCCATGCTCGCGCAGCAGGCCCGTGGCTTGCCGCGCGAAGGCGAGATCGCCGAAATCGACGCTGGCGCCGTCGAAACCGGCCTCGGCGATCATGCGGATCTTTTCCTCGAGCAGCCATTCCAGCCCGTCGGGCCGGCGGCGCTCCATCGCCCAGAGCGACTGGAAGACGAGGAGTTTCTGCATCGGCGGGGACGCCTTTCCGACCTGGATCATTCCGCCGAGGACGCGGCGGCCTGCTGGGCCAGCCGCCGCGCCGCCATTTGGCAGGGATCCCATTCTGTCTCACCGCCGAAGCGTTCGACCAGCGCATCGATCAGGACGCGGAGCTTGCCGGAGACCTGCGCGCCGGGCGGCCGCACCAGGAACAGGCCGGCCTCGGGCATCGGGAACTCGGTGAGCAGGGGTTCGAGACGCCCGCTCTGGATCGCCTCCGAGATGATGAAGGTCGGCAGCACGCCGATGCCGAGCCCGGCGGTCGCCCATTGCAGGAGGGCCTCGCCGCTGTCCGAGCGAAGGCGCCCGGCGGGGCGGACCGCCACCCATCGCTTGCCGACCCGAAAGGACCATTCGGCCACGGTCCTCCCGGTATAGATCAGGCATTCGTGAGCGGCGAGATCCTGAGGCGTTTGCGGACGCCCCTTCTCGGCGAGATAGGCAGGGCTCGCCACCACGGCGCCATAGATGGGCGCGATCCGCCGGGCCACCAGGGTGGAATCCTTCAGCTGGCCCAACCGGATCGCGGCATCGAAGCGCTCGCCGATCAGGTCGACGAACCGGTCGCTATATTCGGCGAGGATCTCGAGCCGCGGATGGCGCTTGGCGAGCTCGCCCAGGATCGGCGTCACATGGCGGATCCCGAAGGAGACGGGGACCGACAGCCGAAGCTGGCCGATGACGCCACTGCCCCGGCTCGCGACCGCATCCTGGGCCTCCTCGAGGTCCGCCAGGATCCGCTGGCTCCGGGTCTTGAACTCCAGCCCCGCCTCGGTCGGGCTCACGCCGCGCGTGGTCCGGCTCAGGAGGCGGGTCCCCAGCTCGGCCTCGAGCCGGGCGACGCGCCGGCTGATGATCGATTTCGACACCCCCAACCGCTTGGCCGCGCGTCCGAATCCGCCGGTTTCGACCACCTCGACGAAGCCCTTGAGATCTTCCAGCTCGGCCATGGCAGTGTTCCAATCAGAGCAACAGTAAGGTGCGGATTATGGGCATACTGATGCAGATTGTGAACCACTACCTTCAGGCCATCGGAAACAAGCTTCATGTTTGAAGGGGTTCATTCCATGTCCACCGTTCTCGTCGTCAACAGCAGCGCGCTCGGCGGCGCGTCGGTCTCCCGGCAACTGGCGGAGAAGGCCGTTGCCCATCTGCGCGCCCAGGATCCGGGCCTGCGCGTCGTCACCCGCGATCTGGGCGAGACGCCGGTCCCGCATCTCACCACCGACGCCGCCACGGCCATTCGCGGCGGCGAGCCCGCCAATGCGGCCCAGGCCGCGACGCAGGCTCTCTCGAACACGCTCATCGACGAGCTGAAGGCGGCCGACACCGTCATCATCGGCGCGCCGATGTATAATTTCGGCATCGCCTCCACGCTCAAGGCCTGGTTCGACCATGTGCTGCGCGCCGGCGTCACCTTCCGCTATACGGAGAAGGGCCCCGAGGGCCTCGTGACCGGCAAGCGCGCGATCGTGATCGAGAGCCGCGGCGGCCTCTACAGCGAAGGCCCGGCGCAGTCCTACGACTCCCAGGAGCCGCACTTGCGGACCCTGCTGGGCTTCATCGGCATCACGGACGTCACCTTCGTCCGCGCCGAGAAGCTGGCCTTCGGCCCCGAGGCGCGCGAGCAGGCGATCGGCGCGGCGCATGCCGAGCTCGGCCGCCATATCGAGGAACGGCAGCGGCAAGCGGCCTGAGCCTCGAGCGGTCCGGTCCGTTTTTACAGAGGCGGTTCGCCAGCGCGGGCCGCCTTTTTCTTTTGCGGGTGCCGAAACGGGAACGGCCCGCCGGGTGAGGGCGGGCCGTTCGGACCGGAGGCGCCGCGGCCAGGGCAGGCGCTCTCGAATTGGTGGCGGCCCTGTCTTTCGTCGGGGTCGAAAATTCCGGGCGCGTGCCGCCGTCGCGCGCCCGGAAGTTGACAGGGAGACTCAGATCAACGTCACCTCTTGGTCAGGCACGTCTTGAGCCCATACCGCGGCCGCTTACGAGCAGCCGCTGGTCGATCCGCAGGTGGTGCACTTCATGCAAGTCCCGTTGCGGACCAGAGTGAAATTGCCGCATTCACCGCAGGCGTCCCCCTCATAGCCCTTGAGCTTCGCCTCGCGAATCCTCTCGAGCTTCGTATCGACGGCCTGCATGACGGCGACCCCGACGGCAACCGCTTCGGCGGTGCCATTGCCGGCGAGCCCTTCCACGGCGGAGATCGATGCCGTGCCATTCCCCAATTGCGCCGAGACGACGCTGTGACCGTTGCCGATGCTGGCCGTCATCACCGTGTCCTCGCCATTGACCACCCGCTGCATGCCGCTCTGCTTGAGCACGAACAGGTTGGTCGAGCGCACGAAGCCGGTGCTGACCAGACGCTTGGCTTCCATCGCCATCGCCGGCTTGGCCGCGGCCGGCATGTTGCCGTCGCCCGCGCCGTTGCCGACGCTGTCCGGCAGCAGGTCGCCCGGCTGCGCATGGGCGAGGTCGGAGCGGCCCAGATAGGAGATGGCGAGCTCCCGGAACACATAGTCGATGATCGACGTCGCCATCTTGATCGCGTCGTTGCCTTCGACGATGCCGTTCGGCTCGAAGCGGGTGAAGGTGAAGGCCTCCACGAACTCCTCGAGCGGCACGCCATATTGCAGGCCGATCGAGATCGCGATCGCGAAATTGTTCATCAGGCTGCGGAAGGCGGCCCCTTCCTTGTGCATGTCGATGAAGATCTCGCCGACCGTGCCGTCCTCGTACTCGCCGGTGTGGAGATAGACCTTGTGGCCGCCGACGATGGCCTTCTGGGTGTAGGACTTGCGGCGGTTGGGCAGGCGCTTGCGGTCATGCTTGGCCACCCGCTCGACGATCCGCTCCACGATGCGCTCGGCGATGATGGGCGCGCGCTGGGCGGCCGTCTGCTCCATCACCTCCTCGAGCTCGTCCTCGTCCTCGAAGATCTGCGACTGCAGCGGCTGCGACAGCTTGGAGCCGTCGCGATAGAGCGCGTTCGCCTTGATGCCGAGGCTCCAGGACAGCATGTAGGCGTCCTTGCAATCCTCGACCGTGGCGGCATTGGGCATGTTGATGGTCTTGGAGATGGCGCCGGAGATGAAGGACTGCGCCGCCGCCATCATGGTGATGTGGCTGTCGACCGAGAGGTAGCGCTTGCCGATGCGCCCGCAAGGGTTGGCGCAATCGAAGATCGGCAGATGCTCCGCCTTCAGGCGCGGCGCGCCCTCGAGCGTCATGGCGCCGCAGCAATAGGTGTTGGCCTGCTCGATCTGCTGCTTGGTGAAGCCCAGCTCGGCCAGCATGTCGAAGCCGACCTCGTTGAGCTGCTCCGTGGTGAAGCTCAGGCCCGCGACGCAGAATTCCTCGCCCAGCACCCATTTGTTGAAGGCGAAGCGGATGTCGAAGGCGGTCGCCAGCGCGGCCTCGAGCGACTGGAGCGCGCCGGCGGTGAAGCCCTTCGCGCGCAGGGCCGCATGATTGACGCCCGGCGCCTGCTCCAGCGTGCCGTGGCCGACGGCGTAGCGGATGATGTCCTCGATCTTGGCCTCGTCATAGCCCAGCGCCTTGAGCGCCTGGGGCACCATGCGGTTGATGATCTTGAAGTAGCCGCCGCCGGCGAGCTTCTTGAACTTCACCAGGGCGAAGTCGGGCTCGATGCCGGTGGTGTCGCAATCCATCACCAGGCCGATCGTGCCGGTGGGCGCGATCACGGTCGACTGGGCGTTGCGATAGCCATGCTCCTCGCCCAGCGACAGCGCCAGGTCCCAGGCCTTGCGGGCATGCTCGCCCAGCGCCTTGTCCACGATGTTGGCATGGTCGAGCGGCACCGGCAGGACCGTCAGGCCCTCATAGCCCTTGGTCTCGCCATGGGCGGCGCGGCGATGGTTGCGGATCACCCGCAGCATCGCGTCGCGGTTCTTGTCGTAGCCCGGGAAGGTGCCGAGCTCGCCCGCCATCTCGGCCGAGGTCGCATAGGCGACGCCGGTCATGATCGCGGTCAGGGCGCCGCAGAGCGCGCGGCCCTTGTCGCTGTCATAGGGCAGGCCCATCGCCATCAGCAGGCCGCCGATATTGGCGTAGCCCAGGCCCAGGGTGCGGAACTCGTAGGAGAGCTGGGCGATCTCGCGCGACGGGAACTGCGCCATCAGCACCGAGATCTCGAGCGTGACCGTCCAGAGGCGGGTGGCATGCTCGTAGGCCTCGATGTCGAAGCTGCCGTCCTCCTTGCGGAAGGTCATCAGGTTCAACGACGCCAGATTGCAGGCGGTGTCGTCGAGGAACATGTATTCCGAGCAGGGATTGGACGCGTTGATGCGGCCGCTCTCGGGGCAGGTATGCCACTCGTTGATGGTGGTGTCGTACTGGACGCCCGGATCGGCGCTGGCCCAGGCGGCGTGCGCGATCTTCTCCCACAGCTCGCGCGCCTTCATGGTCTTGGAGACCTTGCCGTCGGTGCGCCGGATCAGCTTCCAGTCGCCGTCGGACTTGACCGCCTCGATGAAGCTGTTGGTGACGCGCACCGAGTTGTTGGAGTTCTGGCCGGACACGGTCAGATAGGCGTCCGAATCCCAGTCGGTGTCGTAGGTGCGGAACTCGATCGACTTGTAGCCCTGCTGGGCGAACTGGATCACGCGCTGGATGTAGTTCTCCGGCAGCATGACCTTGCGGGCGGCCCTGATCGCGGCCCTGAGCGCCTTGTTCTGCTTGGGATCGAAGCGCCCGTCGGTCTTGTCGGCATGGCAGGCGGCGATGATCGCGTTCAGATGCGGGCCGGCCAGGCGCGAGCCCGCCACCAGCGCCGCCACCTTCTGCTCCTCGACCACCTTCCAGTCGATATATTCCTCGATGTCCGGGTGATCGAGATCGACCGTGACCATCTTGGCGGCGCGACGCGTGGTGCCGCCCGACTTGATGGCGCCGGCCGCGCGGTCGCCGATCTTGAGGAAGCTCATCAGGCCCGACGACTTGCCGCCGCCCGAGAGCTTCTCGCCCGAGCCGCGCAGCATCGAGAAGTTCGAGCCGGTGCCGGAGCCGTATTTGAACAGGCGCGCCTCGCGCACCCACAGATCCATGATGCCGCCCTCGTTCACGAGGTCGTCGGACACCGACTGGATGAAGCAGGCATGGGGCTGGGGATGCTCATAGGCCGAGGCCGAGGCCACCAGCTCGCCGCTCTGGAAATCGACGTAATAGTGGCCCTGCGAGGGGCCGTCGATGCCATAGGCCCAGTGCAGGCCGGTGTTGAACCATTGCGGGCTGTTGGGGGCGCCCATCTGGCGCGCCAGCATGAAGCGCATCTCGTCGTAATAGGCCTGGGCGTCTTCCTCGCCGTCGAAATAGCCGCCCTTCCAGCCCCAATAGGCCCAGGTGCCGGCCAGGCGGTCGAAGACCTGCGTGGCCGAGGTCTCGCCGACCACGCGCTGCGCCGGCTCGAGCTCGGCGAGGGCGGATTCGTCCGGGATATGGCGCCAGAGGAAGGAGGGGACCGTGTTCTCCTCGACCGACTTCAGCCGGGCCGGAACCCCCGCCTTGCGGAAATACTTCTGGGCCAGCACGTCGCAGGCGACCTGGGACCAATCGGCCGGCACATCGATGTCGCGCAGCTGGAACACCAGCGAGCCATCCGGATTGCGGATCTCGCTCGTGGTCTTGCGGAGCTCGATGTCGGCGTAAGGAGAATCCCCGGCACGCGTGAAGCGACGGCTGATACGCATTGAATAACCCCCATGGAGGCCGAAATTCGCAGAATCCTCTCCCCTCTTGAGCTTTCGCCCGAAAGACGCTCTACAGGGATTTGATCCGCCGCCAGATATTGGGGCCCAACCGCACCGGCGTCCCAACATATTGATCGCGGAGTCATGAGTTTGCAACCACATTCTGTGGCCGGTTTTTCGGCAAAACACTAAATGTAGTGCATCGCAATAGGCCTAGTGGGTGGCGTATGGCGGTTTTCCGCGCCTTATGGTTAAGGAACGATGAACGCATGCTGCAGTGCAGCAATGACCATCGTCGGGCACCCCGCACCCAGCCTCCGCGGAGGTTCGGCCGTCGGCGTCATGGACTCGACCGGGCGGGTTTTCGCGTCCGTCTTTTCAGTAGGCGAGCCGGTCCTTGAGGTCGAACCAGGCCATGGCAAGGGGCAGGAACCAGGCCTCGCCACGGTGATAGAAGCGAGTCGGGAAGGGCAGGTCGTCGAAGGCCGTTGCCCTGTCGGCCGCGCCCAGGATCCGGCGGGCCAGCTTGAGGCCGAGCCAGCTCCCCATCGGGATGCCCATATAGTTGTATAGTTGTAGCCCAGCGCGTAATGCACCCGGTCCTTCCGGCCGATATGCGGCAGGACATCGAAGCTGGCGGCGCGACATGGATACTCGCTGGCCGCGGCTTCAGCGGAGATGATTTTCCGTATTCAGAGTGATCCCGAGAAAGCGGCGCCGAGGGCGAGAAGATGCTTTTCGTCGAACGCGCGACCGATCATCTGGAGTCCCAGCGGAAGCCCGGTCTTGTTGAATCCCATCGGCACGGAAAGCGCCGGCAAGCCCGAGATGTTGGCGAGCGCCGTCATGTCGCCCTGTGTGTCGGGCACCTTGTCCTCGAAGGGAAAGGCCGGCTGGGGCGTCGTGGGGGAGAGAATCGCATCCACCGCGGTCAGCGCCTGCTTCATCTCGAAGGCGACGACGTCGAGATGGCGCAGGGCGGCCGCGAGCCGGGGTGCCAGAAGCTTCCGGCCATAATCGAGCATGGCCCGCACGGGGTCGGACAGCTGGTCCGGCCTCCTGGCGAGGATGTCGCCATGGGTGTTGGCGGCATCGGACTCGCAGCACAGAAGTCCGGCGCGGCGCGTCTGTGGCGGTTGATAGTTGGCGAGCCCGATCGTCTCGACGCGGCAGCCCAGCTCCTCGAGGCGTCGGATCGCCGCCGCGAAGGCATCGCGAACCTCGGCGTCGGTCTCGATCGAATCGAAGTTCTGCAGCAGTCCGATCACGGTTCCTCCGATCGGCCGGCCCTGTGGCGGTAAGGCCACTCGGGAATCGGCGCAATGCGGATCGAAGCCCGCCATGACATCGAGCAATAGCCCCAGATCCTCCACCGATCTTGCCATTGGCCCGACATGGTCGAGGCGAAAGGCGAGGGGTACCACGCCTCTTGTGCTGACCAACCCGAAGGTCGGCTTCAGCGCGGCGATGCCGCAATAGGACGCCGGAATGCGGATGGATCCCAATGTGTCGCTGCCGAGCGCTGCGCTGCAGAGCCCCGCTGCGACCGCCACGGCCGATCCGCCGCTCGATCCCCCCGGCGTGTAACCGCCTCGCAACGGGTGCTGCGTCCGGCCGAAGAACTTGTTGTCGGTCGTGCCGCCCATGGCGCCTTCGTCCATGTTGGTCTTGCCGAGGATGACGGCGCCCGCGTCGCGCAGGCGCTTCACGACCGTGGCGTCGCCGGGCGCAGTGTCGATCCGGCGCGCCTCCATGCCCGCCGCCGTCACCAGGCCGGCCACATCGATATTGTCTTTGATCGCGATCGGAATGCCGTCGAGCGGCCCGTGCCGCTCCCGCCGGCTGGCGCGCGTCTCGGCCGCGGCCGCCGCCTCGAGCGCGCGCTCGGCGGAAACCATGACATAGCTGTTGAGTCGGTCATCGACCCGATCGATGCGCTCCAGATAAGCGCGGGTGAGCTCGATCGGCGACAGCTCGCGACGGGCCAACGCAGCACTCAGCCAGCTGACGCTGTGATCCAAGATATCTGACTGATCACTCATACAAGCACCTTGACAACCGGGAAACCGGCCAACAAGATACTGAGTGAGGGATCATTCAGTCAATTAAACCAATGATCCAAAAAGGAATAGGACCGGTTCCCATGAGCCAGCTCTTACCCGCCGAGACCGACATGTCCCCGGAACCGATCAGCGAGACTGCCATCATCGCGCTCGCGCAGGGCGCGATCATGCAGGGGGTGATCGCCGGATTCGAGCTTGGCACCCAGTTCCGGACCATCGAAATCAAGACCAACTTCTACGGTCCGGCAATTGGACAGGCGCACACCGCGGAGGCGGTTCCGCTTCATACGCAGGAACCCGTCCTGGTCTGGCGCGCGAAGGTTTATGCGGGCGGCCCCGGAGCCAGCCCCGACGAGCGGGTCTGCATCGCGGAAGTCACCCAGACGCTGCTCGCGACGAAGGCAACGGCCGAGGGCAATGCCGCGGCCGCGGTGCCGTCGCTCAAGCCGCGCGAGGAAGAGGGCGAGAAGCTCCGCCAGGCCGAGATCGTGGCCCTGCCCGAGGGGCCACGGCGGCGCGGCGGCGTGGCGCAGGAACGCCTCGAACAGATTCTCCGCGGCGCCTACGAGGTCATCTCGAAGAAGGGCTATGCCAGCGCCTCGATCCGCGAGATCGCGGCGGCGGCCGGCATGCCGATCCCGACGATGTATCTCTACATCAAGACCAAGGAAGACCTGCTCTACCTGATGTCGAACGAGTATCTCAGCCGTTTGACGAAGCATTTCGAGGAGACGCTGCACACCTCCTCGTCCGCGACCGAAACGCTCAAGAGTGTCATAGCGGAGTATGTCGAGTATTGCGGCAAGAACCGGAAGCTTATCAATCTCGTCTATCGCGAGGGCAAGTCCCTCAACCGCGAGAACCGGGAAAAGATCTTTCAGATGGACCGGTCCTTCGTCGAGATCTGGGAAAAGATCATTCAGCACGGGAAGGCCACGGCGGAATTCGAGGTCGACAATCCGGGGCTGGCCGCGAACTACATCTACTTCCTCTGCACGGCCTGGGCCATCCGCCACTGGAATCTGGCGAGCTATGGCGAAGACGCGGTCCGCGAAAGCCTCATCACGTTCATCTTGCGGGCATTGGGAGCGCGGACGTGAGTTCCGGCAGGCTCGCGATCACCCCGATTTCACGCTCCCTTCATTTCGGTGAATCCACGACGGAGAGCTGAATGCGCAGCCGCCGTGCCTGGAACGCGGCTGCGGGTGCCGGGCGCCTTTGCGAGCCAAATCCCTTGATCCGGCGTCCGTTCGTCACCCGCTCCGTAGTCGAGATTGAGTGAAGTTAAGGAGAAGCAGATGGATTTTGGAATTATCACCGAGGCGAGCATGATCGGCGGCGCGCCGACCTTCTCCGCCCGGTATCACGAAGTGCTCGCCGAGGCAAAGCTGGCCGACGAGATGGGATTCTCGGTGTTCGGCGTGTCGGAGCAGCATTTCAACGCGCCGCTCTGCTCCATTCCGTCGAACGAGATCTTCCTCTCGGCCCTGGCGGTGCTGACGAAGAACATCAAGCTGCGCACCGCTATCACGCTCCTGCCTTATCACCATCCCATCCGCGTGGCCGAGCAGATCGCGACCATCGACATCCTGTCCAACGGCCGGATCGAGTTCGGCTCGGGCAAGGGCAACTCGCTGCTCACCTCCGGCGGGTTCAATGTCGACGTCTCGGAGCTCGATGGACGCTGGACCGAGGGCATGGACATCCTGATCAAGGCCTGGAGCGAGGACGAGTTCTCCTACGACGGCAAGTACTACAAGATTCCGCCGCGGCGCCTGGCGCCGACCTTTCCCCGCAAACCGCACCCGACTCTCTGGTACGCCGCGATCAGCCCGCGTTCGCACGAATTCGCGGCCAGCAAGGGCATGGGCGTGATGTCGCTTACGGTCGGCGTGACGCTGAGCCAGCTGGAGAAGCGATACAAGGCCTACCAGGATGCGGTCGACAGGGCCGAGCCCTATGCCGGTGTCGTCAACAGGAAGTTCTCCGTCTTCGTGCTCGGCCACTGCGCCGACACCAACGAGGAAGCGGCTGCCGACGCGGCCCCGCCGATGCTGGGCTACCTCAAGGGCGTCGTGAACATGTACGAAGCGACGGTCAAGGCCGGCGGGCAGAATCTCGACTTCACCGAGACCCACAAGATCATCTCCGATTTCGACCGCTTGAATCGCACGGACAATGTGATCGTGGGCGATCCCCAGACCCTGATTCAGAAGATCAAGCGCTACGAGGCCATGGGGGTCGACGAGATGCTGCTGCGGATGGAAGGGATGTCGCATGAGAAGCTCATGCATGCGATCGAACTCATCGGGAAGCATGTAATACCCGAATTCAAAAAGCATTGATGGGGAGGAAACGAGGATGAAAAAGATGATGAGGCGTGCATTGCCCGCGATGGCGGGATTGGCGACCGCGGCGTTTGCCCTGTTCGGCGGACCTGCGATGGCGGACGACACCGTGGCGATCCATCTGCTCTCGCCCTTCTCGGGGCCGGTGGCTTTCTATGGCGAGGGCTATCGGGACGGCCTCAAGCTCGCCTTCGAAGAGGTGGGCAACAAGGTGAACGGGCACGAGCTGCAGATCGTCGAGGACGACGACGAATGCACGCCCGAGAACGCGGTCACCCAAGTGAACAAGATGCTCGACAGCGCCGTCCTCGTCATCGGGCCGGCCTGCACCGGTAGCATGCTGGCGGTGCAGAAGACGCTGGCCGACGCGCAGATTCCGCATATTTTTACCGGCTACGGCGCCACCGTCGGACAGAAGGGCGACGAATATGTCTTCGCCGCCACGATCTCCGACGGCATCATGGCGGAACGGATGATCCGCTGGGCCAAGGAGAAGTTCGGCGTGAACAGCTGGGGCGTGATCCACGACACCAGCGGTTACGGCGCCAGCGGCGCGGCAACCTTCAAGAAGGCGGCCGAGGCCGCAGGCGTGAAGGTGGTCTCCGAGGCGAGCTTCAATCCCGGCGAGCGCGAGTTCACGGGACTCCTGCTCAACGCCGACAAGACCCATC
The DNA here is from genome assembly GCA_963696655.1 of uncultured Alphaproteobacteria bacterium. Classification (GTDB taxonomy): domain Bacteria; phylum Pseudomonadota; class Alphaproteobacteria; order Dongiales; family Dongiaceae; genus Hypericibacter. The sequence goes on along the minus strand of CAVOLB010000123.1, from coordinate 33,417 downwards.
CCGACGCGCTCCATATGATCGCCTACGAAGTCGAGCTCGGCCTGATGGTCAAGCAGGCCAGCCAGGCCGGCCTCAAGGAGCGGATCATCGGGCCTCCGGGCTTCGTCAATTCCGAGATGGCCCAGGCGGCGGGATCGGCGGCGGAAGGCCTCAACTTCATGTCGATCATCCTGCCCGACGATCCCGATCCGGCGGTGCAGAGCTTTGTCAGCAGCTTCAAGGCCAAATACACGGCGGAGCCGAAGGACGTGAATGCGATCGGCTATGTCGCGGGCCAGATGGTCATCGAAGCGCTGAAGACGATCAAAGGTCCGGTCACCAAGGAGGCCCTCACCGCGGCTCTCCGGGCGACTAACATTTCGGCAAGCCCGCTCGGACCCGTCAAATTCGACGCCCAGGGCGAACGGGTTGGCGATAAGCTGGTGGTCATCGGCGTGATCAAGGACGGCAAGCCGTCCTTCGTGACCCGCCTCTGATCCGATGCGGGCACAGCGGCCGCGGCCGAGCGGCGGCCGCTGTGCCTCGTATCTTGCCGGACCTTGAAAGTCTCAGATAAGACGAGGCAGAGCTTTGGGCCAAGTCATCATCAGCGGCCTATCCATGGGGATGATCTACGGACTCATCGCCTGCGGCTTCTCGCTTGTCTTTCGCATGACGCGAGTCCTGAACTTCGCCGCCGGCGACATCGTCATGCTGGGCGGCATGATCGGCTACAGCGTCTATGTGCTCCTCGGCCTGCCCTTCATCGTGGCGCTTCTCGCGAGCTGCCTCGCGGTCGGCCTGCTTATGACGCTGGTCGAGCGTGTCGCCTTGTCTCCCGTCTATCGGCGCGGGCTTCTGCCGGCCGTGGTGGCGACCATCGGCTTTTCCTTCGCCATCCAGAATGGCACCCAGTTGATCTGGGGCCGCGGCGGATTCTCCTTCCCCACCGTTTTCGGTAACGAGGCCGTCGAGATCGCGGGTGTCCGTTTCGTACCCGAGCTGCTGGCGATCTTCCTCATCGGCCTGGTCGTCGTCGCTATCGTCACGTTTTTCCTGGGGCGCACGCGGCTCGGTATCGCGACCCGCGCTACGGCCGCCGATCGCGAGGCCGCGCTCTTGATGGGCATCGACGTCCGGCGCATGAACAGCCTGAGCTTCTTCATCGCCGGTTCCGTCAGCGCCATTGCGGGTGTCCTGGTCGCGCCGGTTACCTTCCTCACGGCGACGATGGGATTGCCGCTCGGGGTCAAGGGCTTCATCGCGGCCATCTGCGGTGGCCTGGGCAGCATCCCTGGCGCCATCGTCGGGGGATTGATCCTCGGTATCAGCGAGACCGGGATTGGCACCTATATCGATGCGAGCTACCGCGAAGGAATCTCCTTCTGCCTGATGATCGCGATCCTCCTGATCCGCCCCTACGGGTTGTTCGGGGAAGAGGGGACCGAAGACGAACGATGACAAAGTCTTTCGCCGATTTCCTCGCATCACTCCCGCTCGCGGCCAAAATCTTCATCCTGTTTCTGATTCTCTTGCCCTTGCCTCTGGTCTTCGACAGCCGCTATGTGCTGCAGCTGGCCGAGCTGATCATGGTCTATGTCGTGATCGCGCTTGGGCAGAACATCGTGCTGGGCTATTCCGGCCAGATCTCGATCGCGCAATCGGCCTTCGCCGCGATCGCCGCCTATGGCTCGGCGCTGCTGATGATGCAGCTCGATCTGCCGTTCCCGGTCGCGGCGCTCGCGGGCATCCTCATAGCCGGCGTCGCCGGTATGGCACTCGGGCTGGTGACCTTCCGGGTGCGGACGCATTACGTGCTGCTGGTGACGATCGGCTTTCACATCATCGTGCTGCTCTTCATCGTCAATATGGGCGATCTGACGGGCGGGCCGATGGGGCTCTATCCCATTCCAAGCATCTCCGTCGGCGGTTGGACGCTCAAATCTCCCACTGGCTATTACTGGTTCTATTTTTCGCTGACGGCGCTGCTCCTCTATGTCGCCGAGCGCATCCGGTTGTCGCGCCTGGGGCTCGCCATGCTCGCGATCAAGAACAACGAGCGGGGCGCCCGGGCGCTCGGCATCAATCCGATCTTCTATCGGACCCTCGCGATGACGCTCGCCGCGCTCTATGCCGGCGTTGGCGGCGTCATGTTCGCCTTCCTTATCCAGTTTCTGGGGCCCGAATCCTTCAGCCTGCATTCGGCCCTTCTCTACATCCTCATCGTCGTGCTCGGCGGGATGGGGAACAATTGGGGGCTGGTTCTCACGACGATCGGCCTCACCCTCCTCGAGGAGAATCTCAAGGTCATCGCCGAAGCCTGGGTCCTTATCTACGGCCTGCTCATCATGTTCGTGATCGCCGTGGCGCCGGGCGGACTGCCCGAAATGTTCCAGCGGTTGCTGGGCTGGAGATCGCGTCGTGCCCGACGCCCGGAGCAAAAGACAGCAGCGGTGGCCGCCGCTCGTCTGGCCGACTCCAGGAAGTCGCAGTGATGGCGAGCTTGTTCCGAGTGACGGGTCTGACGAAGAACTTCGGTGGTGTTCAGGCCGTGCGGGCGCTAGATTTCGCCGTCGAGGCGCATCAGATCCACGGTCTCATCGGTCCGAACGGCTCGGGCAAGAGCACGACGATTCACATGCTGAGCGGCTTCCTGCGGCCCAATGCGGGAGCGATCGAGCTCGAGCAGCGTCGTATTGAGACATTGCCGGCGCATGGCCGTGCGAGCCTGGGCATCGGCCGCGCCTTCCAGTCTCCGGCCGTGCTGAGCGATCTCTCGGCCTTGCAGAACGTGCTGGTCGGTTGCCACACGATCGAGCATTCGGGGCGAAAGCTCGTCAATGTGCTCTTTCGCCAGCGCATGGTGGCGCGAAAGAATGCGGCGCTCCAGGACTGGTGCTTCGAATGCCTTTCCAGCGTCGGCTTGGCGGAACGGGCCCATGTGCGGGCGGGCGATCTTTCCTACGGCGAGCAGAAGCTACTCGACCTCGCCAAGGTCATGGCCTTTCGCCCTAGGATCTTTCTGCTGGACGAGCCGGCGGCGGGCCTCGGCCCCGAGCTGACCGAGCGGCTGTCGCAGGTCATCCTGCGGATCCGCTCCCTCGGCGCCTCCATCCTCCTGGCCGAGCATAATATGAAGCTCGTCCTCGGGTTGTCGGACTACGTGACAGTGTTGAACTACGGCCAGAAGATCGCGGACGGACATCCCGATGCCATTCGCAGCGACCCGGCCGTCATCTCCGCCTATCTCGGCACCAGGAATTCGCATGCTGACCGTTCGAAGCCTCACCTCGGGCTATAGCGGCACGCCCGTGCTGCACGAGGTCGACCTTGTCGTCGAAGCCGGCGAGGTGCTCACCGTCGTCGGCAGCAATGGCGCCGGCAAGAGCACTCTTCTGCGCACGATTTCGGGGCTGCTTCGACCCATGGCGGGGCAGGTCACGTTCGACGGCGTGGACATCACCAGCCGGGCGCCCGCGGAGATCGTGAGGCTCGGCATGGCGCATGTGCCCGAGGGACGGCGCATCTTCGCCGGCCTGACGGTCGAAGAAAACCTGCTGATGGGCGGCTTCATCGTCACGGACAAGACCAGGTTCCGCGCCAATCTGAACCGGGTCTACGACCTGTTCCCCCGCTTGCTGGAACGGCGCAAGCAGATCGCGACGACCCTGAGCGGGGGCGAGCAGCAGATGCTCGCGATCGGTCGCGCGCTGATGACGACACCCAAGCTGTTGCTGCTCGACGAGCCTTCGATGGGCCTGGCTCCCATCGTCATCGAGACCCTGCTGGCCTCGCTCCAGGCCCTGCAGCGTACGGGACTCTGCATCCTTCTCGTCGAACAGAATGCGTCGCTCGCGCTCGGGCTGGCGGACCGGTTCATGGTCCTCACGCAAGGGCGCGTGGTGACGGCGGGCCTCAAGACAGAGGGGACATCGTCAGAAGAGCTTTTCGCTGCCTATGTAGGCGGTTGAGAGCAAACGAGGATAGATATGGAAAAGCTTCCCGAGTTCCTGATCCCCGAGCCCTTCCGTTTCCCGCGTTACAGCGCGGAGCTGGAAACCCATCTCAGCCATGCCTCGCGCGATCGCGTGCGCGAGATCCAGTCGGCGCGGCTTCGGCACATCGTCGGGCACGCGCTCAGGGAAGTCCCCTTCTATCGCGATCTGTGGAGCCGCGAGAAGGTCGATATCCGCGAGATCCGGACGATCGACGATCTGGAGAAGCTGCCGACCTGGAATGTCGAGGACCAGCGGCGCAACATCGAGGCGCATCCGCCCTATGGCAGCTGCTACTCCTCCGAGCTCGACGGCAACCTGGCCTTCATGCTGTCCACCAGCGGCACGACCGGCGTGCCGCGCCTGTTCCCGGTCGCCTACAAGGACATTCCCGGCTTCCAGGACATCATGTCCCGCTGCTACCACTCGGTCGGACTCGGGCCGAAAGACCTGATGCAGATCACCTTCACCTACGCGACGATGGGTGCCGCATGGGCTTGCACCTGGGCGGGGCAGGGGGCCGGCGTCGGCTTGTTGCCCGCGAGCAGCGGCCGCACGACCGAAAGCGCGCGGCAGGTCGATCTCATCCGCCGCGCCGGCGTGACGGGGCTGACCGGCACGGCGAGCTTCATCCTTCATCTCGCCGAGGTGGCCCAGAGGCTGGGCCACGATCCCTCGCAGTGGAAGGTCCGCACCGTCATCGTGGCGGGTGAGCTGGCTTCCCCCGGCACGCGCAAGGCGATCGAGGATGCCTGGGGTGCCAAGGTCTATGATCTGTTCGGCTCCGTCGACACCCTGACCTGGAGCTCGATCGATTGCGAGGCGAGCCGCGCCAAGTATGGCGCGCTCGGCATGCATATCTGGGAGGATGCCTGCAAGATCGAGGTGCTCGATCCCGACGGCAAGCCCGTCCCGCCCGGCGAATATGGCGAGATGTGCATCACCAGCTGGGCCTGGCGCACCTCGCCCAAGATCCGTTTCCGCTCCGGAGATCTGATCGCGGTCAAGGAAGAGCCTTGCGAATGCGGCCGCACGCTCGCGCGCATGATGCCGGTGGCGGGCCGCGTCGATCATGTCCTCCGGCTCAACGCGACGACGATCTTTCCGATGGCGATCGAGAACGCGATCCTGGGGGCCGCGCCGCATCTGTCGGAATGGCTGGCCGAAGCCGTCGTCACCGAGCGCGGCGATCGCCTGGCGATCCGGGTCGAGACCAGCAACCCGGACGATTCCGGCCTCAGGGAAAGGCTGACACGCGAGATCGGGCAGAAGCTCAATCTGCGCGCGCTCGACCTCACCCTCGTGGCGCCGGGCAGCACCGCCGAGATCACGGGCGCCGGGAAGGAGCCGAAGGTGCGGCGCATCTTCGACCGGCGTCGCCGCGCCTAGCCGGGATTCGACGCAGACGTTTTCAACTCGAGGAGAGAAGCGATGAGCGAGACACAGATCAAATCCATCCTGCCCGAAGGTTGGGCGCGCGGCCGGGGCTATTCGCATGCGGTTGCCACGCAAGGCCAGAAGTGGCTCTTCGTCGCCGGCCAATTGCCGGCGGTCAACGCCAAATTCCCGATCGAGCCCGATCTCGACATGGGCAAGCAGTTCGCCCTTGCGCTGGGCAATGTCGTCAAGGTTGTGGAATGCGCCGGCGGCAAGGCCGAGCAGATCGTGCTGCTGCGCGCCTATGTCACCAGCATCGCCGAGTTCCACGCCGCGGGTGCTGCGGTCGGCGAGGCCTGGGGAAAGAATCTGGGCAAGCATTTCCCGGCGATGACGCTGGTGGAAATCTCGAAGCTGGTCGATCCGGGCGCGAAGGTCGAGATCGAGGCGCAGGCGCTGTTGGGATGATGGGGGCGCAGGCGGGGAAGAAATACCGATGAAGGCGGCTCTGTCGACCGGAATCTCGATGTTCTACGAGGAGACCGGTCGGGGGGAACCTCTGGTGCTGATCGCGGGCACGAGCCTCGGCCATGAGGCCTGGCATCTGCAATTGCCGGCCTTCGCCCCGGGGTTTCGCACCATCGCCGTCGATCACCGGGGTTCGGGCCAGACCTCGGCGCCGGAGGACCCGAACGCCTACTCGGCGCGCATTATGGCCGACGATATCGCCGCCCTGCTCGATGTGCTGAAGATCGAGCGGGCGCATATCGCCGGCATGTCGCTGGGATCCGCCATCGCTCAGGAGATGGCGCTCAACCACGCCGATCGCGTGCTGAGCATCCAGCTCCATGCCACCTGGGGCCGGACGGATGCCTGGTTCCGGCAGGCATTCGTCGATCCCATGCTGCATTTCCTGAAAGCCAAGGAGCGGCGGCTGGCCTTCAAGTTCGGGCAGGCGCTGATCATGAGCCCCGACTATCTCAACAGCCGCGGGCCGGCGCCGGTGGCGGAGATGGTCGATCGCTGCCTGATCAAGAATCCCCATCTTGCCTCCGATGCCGGTTTCGGCGGCCAGCTCCATGCCGATGCGACACATGACACCCTCGATCGCCTCGGCACCATCCGCGTGCCGACCCTGATCACCGCGGGCGAACTCGATATGAACACGCCCTATCGCTATGGCGAGCAGGTCCATGCCGCCATCGGGCATTCGGCCTACCACTTCTTCCGGGGGCCGCGCTCGAGCCATGTCGCGATGTGGGAGATGGCCGACGAGTTCAACCGCGTCTGCCTCGATTTTCTGAGAAGCACAAAAATCCGATAGGACCGGCGAAAGGAAACTAAATGTCCAGCTATCGCTATCTCGTCGTCGACGAGGAAGATGGCGCCCTCACGGTGCGTTTGAACAGACCGGAGACGCTGAATTCCTGGAACGAGGCCATGCGGGTCGAGATGCGCGACCTCATGCGCTATATCCAGGGCAACAACAAGATTCGCGTGATGATCATCACCGGGACCGGCCGCGCCTTCTCGGCCGGCGAGGACGTGAACGAGATGCGCGAGCGCAGCAAAGAGAAGGTCACGTCGCGCGATTTCCGTACGCTCGCGCGCGGCATCCATAATTTCCTCGACGATATCGAGCAGACCGAGGTGCCGGTCATCGCTGCCATCAACGGCGTCTGTGCCGGCGGCGGTCTCGAGCTCGCTCTCTCCTGCGATTTCCGCCTCGTCGCACAGAGCGCGCGCCTCGGCTTTCCGGAGATGCGGGTCGGGCTCATCCCCGGCTCCGGTGGCTGCTCGAGGCTGGTCAAGGCGATCGGGCTGCTACGGGCCAAGGAGCTGGTGATGCGCGGACGCATGGTCGATTCCGCCACCGCCGATCGCTACGGCCTGGCGACCGAGCTGGTTCCGGACGCGGAGCTGATGACGCGCGCCAAGAGCTTCGCGGCCGAGATCTGCGAGTACTCGCCCATGTCGGTGGGTCTGTCGAAAATCATTCTGCAGGCTTGCGCCAACGCGGATCTCGACACCTCGCGCACGCTCGAGCGGCTCGGCAACAGCGTTCTCGGCGAGACCGAAGAACATCGGGAATTGGTCAATGCCTTCCTGGGCAAGCGCAAGCCGGTCTTCCGCTAGGCGCGCCCGTCGGGCGGGACGATGAAACAGAAACTTCCGCGATTGCGGATTCTGGCGGCGGTCGAGGCGCTCGATCCCTTCGCCGATTTCATGCGGCAAGGGCTGGATGTGGCGAGCGCTTGGTCCACGCGGGAAGGCCCGCTCGTTGCAGCGCTCTATGCCTTCGCGAGCGGCGATCTGCTCGTCGTCGAGCCGCGCGAGGACGGGAACCCGGTTGCGGATTTTCTGAAGACCCGAGGTCCAGGCTTCGTGGCGTTCGGGCCGGCGGAGGGGTTGGTGGCCGGCGGTCCGCCGCTCTGCGGTTCGGGGCCTCTCGCCATGCTCGGCCTGATCGGGCTTCCCGAAAGCGGCCTCCTTCTGCTCGGTGGCCATGCGCCGGCGCTCGAGGTCCGCGTTTCCGAGCAGGACCTGGACCTCGACCACATCGCCTTTGTGGTCGGCGACCTCGACCCGGCCCTAGCCGAAATCAAGGCCCACTCGGGCTCGGAGGCGTCGGCCGAGCTGGGGCAGTGGCGTTTCCCGGACTTCATGACGACGAGCGCCTTCCTGCTGTTCGAGGGCGCCTATGTGGAGCTTAGCCGCCCCTGGTCCGATCAGGGCCCCTTCGGCGCCCAGTACGCGAAGAGCAAGGCCGGCGCGATGTTCGTCTGTCTGCGCTCGACGCATCCCGAGGCGACCCTGGCCCGATTGGCCAGCGCGGGCATAACGCGAGGGGAAGCCATAGAAATCAATGGATTGCCTCCTGGCCACGAGCCGCCACACCGGCTCGGCCAAGTCTATGGGCTGCCACGCCGAGCCACGCAAAAGCTCACTCTCAGCCTCTTCGATACGGCATGGCCGGGGGATTACCTGTCCGGCAAAAGCACTGATTGCGGCGTTTGAGGATTGACCAATCCCGGTCTTGCCATATATATGAATGATCACTCAGTCACTGATGCGAGAGCCTGCAATGCCCCGCTCTCAGCCCCTTCCCATCGATCCTCAGAGCAGCCTTCCGGATGGCGGCGACCCGGGCCTCCGGTTTCGCCTCGCCATGCGCCGTCTCGCCGCCACGGTGTCGGTCGTCACCACACTCGAGGAGGGCGCCCGCTATGGCATGACGGCGACTTCGGTGGTTTCCGTCTCGATGGATCCGCCTTCGCTGCTCGTCAGCATCAATCGCCGAGCCTCGATCCATGATCCATTGCTCCGGCGGGGCCGCTTCTGCGTCAACCTGCTGCTCGCCAGGCATCAACCCTGCAGCGACGTCTTCAGCGGCAAGCTGGCGGTGCCCGAGCGCTTCGATGTCGGCACCTGGTGCCAGGACGATCACGAGCTGCCCTATCTGGCCGATGCCTTGGCCAATGTCTTTTGCACAGTCGACCGGACGCTCGATTACGGCAGCCACACCATCGTGATCGGGCGGGTGCTGGAAGCCCGCGTCGCTCATCCCATCGAGCCGCTCATCCATCTCGACGGAACCTGCAAGACGCTGGGCGCGGATATCGGGGATCGTCTCGAGCCGGGCCAGCCGGAGCGACGCTGATGCGGGAGATCGAGGTCGTGAGCCATGACGCGGGCGCGGTGACGGGACTGTCTTCGATGGCCGCGGCGGTAGAGGCCTTGCGAAGCGGCGAATTGGTGGTCGTCGTCCAGGAAGCATCGCTGCCGCATGTCGGCCGGGGCGGCATCGTCTCGTCGGCGCTGCTCATGAACGCCGACAAAGCCACTCTCATGGCCGTGCGGGGCCGTGGGATTCTCTCGATCCTGGTGGATCGATCCGCGGCCGCGAGGCTCGGCCTCGTCCATATGCAGGGCGCCATCATGCCCCAGGATCGCCGCCCTTATTTCCTGACCTCGATCGAAGCGGCCTCCTGCGACGGAACCGGGATATCGGCCTCCGATCGCGCGCTGACCATGCGGATCGCGGGCGACCCGCGCTCCGGCCGGGCCGATCTCCGCACGCCCGGCCATATCATGCCGATCCTGGTCTCTGATCCCTACGCGTCGGACTCGCCGAACGAGTTCGCCTATCGGCTCTTGCGCCAAGGCACCGGCCATGACGTGGCGGCATGGTGCGATATCCTAAACGAAGCGGGCGAGGTCGCCAGCGCCGGCGAGTGCCGCGACTTCGCGGCGCGCCATGAACTCCTGCTGTGCCCGTCATTCAGATCGCCCGCGCCCGCTTTTGGGGGCGGTGCTCTCCGCTGAGGCGGGGGCGGCCAGTCCTTCTTCTCGAATCCAGCCTTCGCAGGCCCCGGTCAGCGCTCGAGCCGGTCCTTGAGATCGAACCAGGCCATCGCCAGGGGTACGAACCAAGCCTTGCCGCGATGATAGAAACGGGTCGGGAACGGCAGGTCGTCGAAGGCCGTTGCCCTGTCGGCCGCGCCCAGGATCCGGCGGGCCAGCTTGAGGCCGAGCCAGCTCCCCATCGGGATGCCCATATAGTTGTAGCCCAGCGCGTAATGCACCCGGTCCTTCCGGCCGATATGCGGCAGGACATCGAAGCTGGCGGCGCAGCGTCCGGTCCAGGCATGGCTGATCCGGGTCCCGGCCAGATCGGGAAAGAGCCGAACCAGCCGGCGATGCAGGATCGCCGCCTTGGCCTTGAGGTCGCGCGCGGGCCCGCCGGTGCGCCCGCCGAAGAGCAGGCGCGAGCGGTCGGGCGAGAGCCGCAGGAAATCGATGTTCATCCGGTAATCCTCGACGATGCGAGGGTTGGGCAGGATCCGGGCCAGGCGCTCGGGCGCCAGCGGCTCGGTCGCGATCATGAAGCCGTGGAACGGCACCACCCGCCGCCGCAGCGCCGGGGTCAGGCCGCCGGTATAGCCGTTGGTGGCGATGACGACGTCGCGCGCCGCGATGCCGCCCCGCGTCGTCTGCAGGGTCACCTTGTCGGGCCAGAAATCGAGCGACGTCACGGCGGTCAGATCGTGGACCGCGACGCCCGCCGCCCGCGCGCTCGCCAGCAATCCCTGGTGATAGAGCGCCGGGTGGATCGCGCCGCGGTCGGGCCCGTAGCTGCCGCCCTGATAGAGCTCGGTGCCGAGATGGAGATGCTGGCGCGATTTCGGCACCATCTCGAATTCCTCGCCCAGATGGCGGCGCTGGATCTCGAGCTTGCGGGCGAAGGATTCATACTGGCGCTGGGAGAAGACCGGGATGAAACGGCCGCAGCGCTCGAGCTGGCAGTCGATCTTCTCTGCCTCGACCACGCGGTAGACCTGGTCGTAGGCGGCCCAGACCTCGCCATAGAGCGTCTTGGCCCGGTTGAGCCCGACGCTGTCGATCAGGTCGGCGAAATCGGGCACCAGCGCGCGGCCGACGAAGCCCGCGTTGCGCGAGCTGGCGCCGGCTCCGGCCGCTTCGGCTTCCAGCACCACCACATGGCGGCCGGCGCGCGCCAGATTGAGCGCGGCGGTCAGGCCGGTATAGCCCGAGCCGACGATGGCCACGTCGCATTTCACCGGCAGGGGCTTCGGGTTGGATCGGGGCCGGGGGGCCGCCTCCCACCAATAGGGTTCGGCCTTGAAGCCGGGCGCGAGGATGTCGGTGTTCATGCCTGGAGCACCTTGCGAAAACCCGGCAGGCGGCGCAGGCGATCGCTCAGCAGAAGCGACAGCAGCAGCGCGGCGGCACCCGCCAGGAGCCATTTCACGAAGCCGGGCAGATCGAGCCCGCGCAGCCCGTATTGCAGCGCGACCAGGATCGGCAGATGGAGCAGATAGACGCCGTAATTGTTGGCGATGAGGCACTCACGCCCGCGTGGGGGGCGGGGCCGTCGTCGATCGCGCAACGTGACGATCAGGCCCAAGGCCAGCAGCCCCAGAATAAACGTTTCGGCGATGGCGTAAAGCCAGGCATGGAGCGTGGCCCCGCCGGCGATGAAGACCGGAATGCCGGCAAGCTCGGCGACGACAACCGCGAGGAAAGCGGCCATGCCGGCCGCGAGGACGGGTTTGCCGATGCGCGAGGGCAGGGCCTCGGCCCAGCCGCGGCGTGCCGCCATGGTGCCGAGCAGGAAGCAGAGGGCCTCGCGCGGCATGTCCGCCAGATGCACCTGCCAGACGCCGATAATCGCCCGCCAGTGATAGAGCGGCTCATGCATGCGCATCAGGAAATCGAGATGGCCGATGCCGACCACCACGATGGCGACATTGAGCAGGTCGGGCAGCGGTCGTGCGCCCGGCACCGTCTCCGACTCGGTCCGGCCCTTGCGCCGTTTCCAGCGCCGCCAGAGGGCATCCGCGGTGACATAGAGGGCGCTGTAGATCAGCAGCGATTCCAGGAACCAGAGATGGCCCAGCTGGTAATCCGGCCAGCTCGGCCCCGTCCAGCCCGACGGGGTGGTGGCCGCCGATGCCGACATAGATGCGCCAGAGATAGCTGCCGAAATCGATCGGGCCAAGTCCGCGGAAATTGACGTAGTAGGCATACATCAGGATCGGGAAGACCAGCAGCAGCCCGACCGGCAGCGGGATCCCCAGGCGGATCAGCCTTTGCTTGAGAAAGAGGCGCGGGCCGTGGCGCTCGAGTGCGCCCGGCAGAAGATAGCCGGCGGCGAGGAAGAACAGCCCCAGCGCCAGCGGCCGCAGCAGCGAGAAGAAAGGCTGCAGCCACTCGGCGCGGCTGGCGTCGCCGACATACCACCAATTGCCGCCGCTATAGGCGAGGCTGGCATGGAAGAAGACGATCAGCAGCCCCGCCAGCACACGGATGTCGTCGAGCCAGCCGAGCCGGCCGCTGCCGACCGCGGCCGGAACTGAAGATTGCTGCATTTCCGATGAACCGGGTTCAGGCGCCCTGCGGAATCCACCATTCCTCGCCGCGCGGCGTCGAGACATATTCCGGCCAGCGATAATGGATCGGCGCCGGGAAGTTGCGCGGCAGGAGCGGCGGCACCCATTGCGTGCCGCCGACGCCGCCGCCGGTGCGCTCGCGGAACTCGGCCTGCGCCGCCGCCACGGTCTGCGGGTCGCTCACGAGATCCACCAGCGTCCCGCCGATCGCGCGCGCCGCGCTGAAGATGGTCGGATCGATCGTGGCGGGATAGCCGCCCATCGCGTTCCAGGCCCAGTTCGGATATTGGAAGCCCGGCTTCGGCGAGGCCAGCATCGCGCGTCCGACATAGAGGCGCGAGGTCGGGCAATGCCACGTGTAATCGGTGTAGTCGTCCGAGGTGTAGTTCTTCTGCCAGGGCGGCAGGATCGCGCGCATGCGCGCCTCGTCCTCCTCCGGATCGACCAGCGCCGACATGGCCGGATGCATCGGCTCCGCCATCGGCGTCAGCCCCAGATTGCGCTGGATCTCGCGGCCGAACTTCTTCGCGTCCTCGCCCCATTGCGGCGTGCCCGCCAGCATCAGATTGGCGTAGGTGAGCGTCGTCATCGCATAGTTCGGCAATCCGGGCCGGGTCTTGGTCACCCATTCCTTGCGCACCGTGCAATGGGTGATCTGCGCCACATGGTCGGCATTGTTGTCGAGGATGGCGAAGATCCGCTCCTGCATCGCGAGCGTCGGGGAACGGCTGGAATATTGGATCTGGCTGAAATTGGGCGCGAGATTGTCGGCCGTTGCCTGGCCCGCGGCGAGGATCGCCTCGTTGATGGTCCAGGTGCCGGTATGCGGCAGCATCGCCTCCTTGGTCATCTTGCTCGTCATATACATGAGGCAGACGGCATCGATGGCCCCGGGAGCCCGCGCCGAGGTATGGGCGGAAGCCCCGTCGCCCACGCCCATGCCGTTCCAGGTTTCGGGATGCGGGCATTCGAAGCTGTACATCCGGCTCCAATAGGCCCCGCAATGGGTATCCCAGATGGCGGTGTTGGTATGGGAGGGGGTGAAGGCCGGGTGGAAGCTCACCGCCGCGTCGAGATGGTCGTAATAGCCATGGGCGGCATGGACCGGCTTCGAGCCGCAGACTTTCTCCGCCGGCTCGCCGAAGATCACGAGGGTGCCCGGAAGCCCATGCTTTTGCATGGCGGCTTTGGCGGCCAGAATTCCGCCCAGCGCGCCCAGCCCCAGCGCCGAATGCGGATCGGTATGGCCGGCGGCATAGCGATGAACGCCGTCGCGCGGCTTCTCGTAGGGCACCGGATCCTGGCTGTTGGCCGGGACCGCGTCATATTCGGCAAAGGTGGCGATGACGGGCTTGCCCTTGCCGAAGGTGGCGCGGAACGCCGTCGGCATGGTGGCGGTGCCTTCCTCGACATCGAAGCCCTGCTCGCGCAGGAGCTTCACATACCAGGCGGCGGACTTGTATTCGCGCCAGGCGGTCTCGTGGAAGTTCCAGACCTCGGTGTGGCGCTTCGAGAGCCAGCCCTCATGCGCCTTGACCCAGTCGAACGCGGTCTGCTTGGCCATGGTCATGGCCGCTGGAGCTCCAGGACCGCGCCGCGGTCTGGCTCGGACGATCGTCGGGCATGGTCGGTCTCCTCAGGGGCTCAGGATCGGGTTCAGGCCGCGCCTTCGGCCTGGGACTGCGCCCGAAGGCGCCGGGCGCGCAGCCACATCTGCGAGCCGATCACCAGGATGGTCAGGAAGATGAGGGTCGTCGCGCAAGCGGCGATGGTCGGGTCGGCCTGGTCGCGGATGCCGCTCCACATGCGCCGCGGCAGGGTGAAGATGTTGAGCTTGGAGATGAAGAGCGTCACCACGATCTCGTCCCAGGACGAGATGAAGGCGAAGACGGCGCCCGCCAGCACGCCGGGCGCGATGCAGGGCAGGATCACCATCCGTAATGTCTGTTTCATGTTGGCGCCGAGATTGCGCGCGGCCTGCTCGAGCCGGAGATCGAAATTGGCGAGCGAGGTCGAGACGGTGATCACGACATAGGGCACCGCCAGCACCGCATGGGCCATGATGACGCCCGGATAGCTGTCGAGCAGCCCCAGATCGACGAAGATGCGGTAGAAGGCGAGGGCCGACACGATCGAGGGGATGATGATCGGCAGCAGCACGAACCCCCGCACCACCTCTGACCATCGGCTGGCGATGCGCCAGAGCCCGACCGCGCAGAGCGTGCCGAGGCTGGTGGCGATCACGGTCGAGACGACGGCGATGACGAAGCTCTGCCAGATGCTCGAGGTCCAGTCGGGGTTCGTGAACAGGTTCTCGTAATTGCGCAGGCTGACGCCGTCCTTGGGCAGCGTCAGGAATCGATCGGGCGTCAGCGAGATCGGTGCCGAGACGAAGATCGGCACCAGCAGGAACAGCAGCACGACCCAGGCGCCCGCCAGCACGATCCTGAAGCGCCAGCCATAGCCCTCGCTCATTGCCCGGCCCCCATCACTTGGCCCCGAACATGGTGCGCAGATCGACCACCCGCGACATCACGGCGAAAACCAGGAACACCAGCACCAGCAGCACCATGGCCAGCATGGAACCGACGCCCCAGCGCACGGTCTGGAGGATCTGGACGCTGACATATTCGGCGATCATCAGGGTCTTGCCGCCGCCGAGGATCGAGGGCGTGACGAAGAATCCGAGCGTCAGGATGAAGACCAGCAGGCCTGCGCCGGCGATGCCGGGCAGGCTCAAGGGGAGATAGACGCGCCAGAAGGATTCGAACGGGCCGGCGCCCAGCCCGCGCGCGGCGCTGACGAGGCGCGGATCGATGCCGCGCAGGTTCGCATAGAGCGGCAGGACGGCGTAGGGAATCATGTAATGGACCATGCCGATCAGCACGCCCAGCTCGTTGCGCACCAGGTGGATCGGCTCGGAGATGACGCCCCAATCCATCAGCGCGCGATTGATGATGCCGTTGTCATGCAGCAGCACGACCCAGGAGAAGGCGCGCGCCAGTACCGACACCCAGAACGGCACCAGCACGAACATCAGGATCCAGATCCGGTGCCGGTCGGTTACATGCGCCATGGCATAGGCGATGAGATAGCCGAGCACCAGGCTGATGCTGGTGGTGATCAGACAGATGCGAAACGTGTTGCCGAGCATCTTGAGGATGCCGCGGTTGGTGACGAGCCGTTCGTAGTTCTGCAGCCCGACCTCGGGATCGGAGAAGCTGATCCAGAGCACCTGGCCGATCGGATAGAGATAGAGAACGAGCAGGAACAGCACGAGCGGCAGGACCAGCACCCAATAGGGATTGATCCGCGAGGGTTGTTTCCCCCGCGGATCCATTCCTTCCAGGGCGATCGTCCCTGTGCCTGAGCTCATGCTTCCTTCGTGACCGCCGCAGCGGTCCTCGAAGATCCGGCGATCAGGCCGAGATCATGTCGAGGAAGGCGTTGAGCACGTCGTCGTAATGCTTGGCGAAATACTCGGAATCGAGCGGGATCTGCTTCTTCAGATTCTCCGCGGTGCCCGGCGTGATCGCCTTCTCGTCGGCCGACATGATGTCATAGGTCGCCGGATTGGCCGGGCCCTGGCCGTAACAACGCATGACCTCGAGCTGCAGCTCGGGAGTCTGGAGATTGGCGAGCCAGCGGTTGGCCCATTCGCGCCCCGCCGGATTGCCTTTCGGAATCACCCAGGCGGCCGGGCAGGCATTGCCCTGGTCGAAGGTCCAGTCGACGCGGCCCTTGGTGTCCTGCTTGAGCAACTGGCTGCGGGTCTGCCAGAGGCTGCCCATGACGACCTCGCCGTCCAGGAACATCTGCTGGCTCGACGCGCCCGAATCCCAGAACACGATATGGTCCTTGATCTTCTCGATCTTGGCCAAGCCGCGGTCGACATCGAGCGGATAGAGCTTGTCGGGCGCGACGCCGTCGGCGAGGAGTGCCGCCTCGATCGCACCGTTCATGTATTTGTACATGGTGCGCTTGCCGGGATACTTCTCGACATTGAAGAAGTCCGCCCAGGTCGGCGCCGCCTTGCCCACCTTCTCGGTGTCCCAGGTCATGACATAGCTATACCAGTAGCCCAGCACGCCGTAGTCATGGGTGTAGGGCGCGATATAGCCGGCGCGATCGACGATCGAATAATCGACGGCTTCGAGCTCGTTGACGCGGCCCATGCGCAGGACCGAGAAGAAATCGGCGTCGCAGCAATCCCAAGTGACGTTCTTGGCTTCGACCATCGCCTTGATGCTGCCTTCGAGCGGGCCGGACCCGTCCACCACGACCGGCACGCCGGTCTTCGCGGTGAAGGCCTTGCCGTAGATGTCGCCCGTGCAGCGGACGGCGTCGCCGCCCCAGTTGGCATGGACGATCTGTTTGGGCTTGCCGGCGGCGAGCAGATCGCCCGACGACAAAGCAACGGCCCCGGCACCCGCAAGCGCGCTGGCGGCAAGGAAGGTGCGGCGGCTGATCCGGCCGGCCTTCAGGTTGGCGAGCGCCACCTCGACGGAATCCTGGGCAAAACGCTGTGCAGTCATGAGACCTCCCTAAGCATGTCGGATTATGTTTCTATGCCTCACCGAATGAGGAATGCCGCCCGACTGCGGACTGGCTCGAATCCTATCACTCGTGAGCTCGGAACGCCAAGGGCAGCGGTCCAATTTGCCGCTCTCGACGAAAGGAATACCGGATCATGGCGCTGTCTCGCACGCATTGCTGGCCGGAAGGGCATTGGGATTGGCCGATCCATGTCTCGCACAAGCATGGCATCCGCTGCGGCGAGATGATCTTCGTGGGCGGCCAGGTCGATCTCGACAGCAGCGGCAAGGTCCAGCATGCGGGCGATCTCGCCACCCAGACCGTCGCCGTCATGGCCAGCCTCGACAAGGTCCTGCGCGGCCTGGGGGCCGATCTGGGCGATCTGGTCAAGTTGATCGCGTTTTATCAGAACGACGGCAGCCGCGACGAGCACCGGTTCCTGGCCGATGTCGCACGACAATTGCCTGGCGGCGCACCCGGACCCGTGATCACGGCGGTGCCGCTGCCGGCCCTGGCCTATCCGGGGATGCTGGTCGAGATCGAAGCTGTGGCGATGCGGGGCGCCGACGGGCGCCGGCTGGAGCGCCAGGGCATCGCGCTGCGTGGTGCCGCCCCCTTGCCGGCGCCGCTCTCCCACGGCCTTCGTTGCGGCGAGATGATCTTCGTCGGCGGTCTCAGCGCCGTCGACGAGACCGGTACCGTGATCGCGAAGGGCGATATCGTCCGCCAGAGCCAGATCGTGATGGACCGCATCGGCGAGGTGCTGCACGGCTTCGGCGCCGCGCATGACGATGCCGTCAAGATCAACACCTACTATGCCGGCGGGGGCCAGTTCGCCGATTGGGAAGGGGCCGCGCGCGTGCGGGCGCGCTATTTCACCGAGCCGGGGCCGGCAGCCACCGGCCTGCCACTGCCGCGTCACGCCTTGCCGGGTCTGATGACGCGCAGCGAGATCACCGCGATGCTCGGCAGCGACGGTCGTCATCTGCCGCGCTCCCATGTCTGGCCCGAGGGCCATTGGGACTGGCCGATCCATCTTCCCTACAAGCATGGAATCCGTTGCGGGCCGATGATCTATCTGGGCGGCCAGGTGGCGCTCACGCCCCAGGGCCAGGTGATCGAGCCGGGCGAGCTGGTGGCGCAGACCCGGATCGCGATGGAGAATATCCGCCGCGTTCTCGCGGGCTTCGGTGCGGGTTTCGACGACGTCGTCAAGGTGACGGCCTTCTATGAAGGCGGCGCTTCGGGCGAGCAACTGCACAAGAATCTGAGCGTGCGGTCGGCCTGCTTCACCGAACCTGGCCCCGCCACGACCGGGATCCCGCTGCCCTTCCTCGCCTATGAGAAGATGGTGATCGAAATCGAAATCGTCGCCATGGTGGGGTGAGTCGAGCTTGTCGGCGCATGTCATCGCCGTCTTTTCTTTCCTCTCCCCCACAAGGTGGGGGAGAGGGCAGGGTGAGGGGGCGGCTGCAGAAAAGAGCGAATCCCTGACCACCTCGCCCATCATCGAGGCCCCCCTCGCCTAACCTCTCCCCCGCTGCGCGGGTGGAGAGGAATGAAGATTGGGAAGCCACACGCTTCGCTCAATCGTCCTTCACCACGACGGCGGCATCGGCATCCCAGCCGAGCCACACCGGCATCTCGTTCTGCGGCTCGAGCTTCATGCGCCAGGCGGGGCAGCGCACCGCCAGCTGTCCCAGGCTCGCCGTCGCGACCGTGAAGTGGAAATCGCTGCCGAAATAGTTCCAGCTCGTGACCCGCCCCTGGATTCGGTTGGTCGCGGTCGGCGAGGCTTCGCTCGCGATCGTGATCTTCTCCGGCCGCATGGCCAGCAAAATCTCGCCGCCGGCCGCGGGCATCGACGTCGCCTTTTGCCGGAAGGTCTCGCCGCCAACCGCATAGGCGAAACCGCTCTCGGCCGCGCCGCTGACCCGGCCCTTGATGAAATTGCTTTCACCGAGGAATCCGGCGACGAAGCGCGTCGCCGGGCGTTCATAGAGATCGGCCGGCCGGCCGATCTGCACGAACCGCCCATCGCGCACGATGGCGATGCGGTCCGATATGGAGAGCGCTTCTTCCTGATCGTGCGTCACATAGACGAAGGTGGTGCGGATGCGCTCATGGAGCTGCTTGAGCTCGATCTGGACCTCGGTCCGGAGCTTGCGGTCGAGCGCGCCCAACGGCTCGTCGAGCAGCAGCACGTCCGGCGTGAAGACCAGCGAGCGCGCCAGCGCCACGCGCTGCTGCTGGCCGCCGGAAAGCTGGCGCGGCATCCGGTCGGCGAGGGGGGTGAGCTGCACCAGCTCCAGCGCGCGGCCGACCTCGCGCTTGATGTCCTCCGCCGACCGGCGGCGCACCTTGAGCGGGAAGGCGACATTGTCGAACACCGACAGATGCGGAAACAGGGCATAGCCCTGGAACACCATGCCGAAATTGCGCTTTTCGGGCGGCAGATGGGTGATCGCCTTGCCGTCGAGCAGGATCTCGCCGGCCGAGGGCGTGGTGAAGCCGGCGATCATCATCAGCATCGTGGTCTTGCCTGAGCCCGAGGGCCCCAGCAGCGTCAGGAATTCGCCGCGCGCGACCTCGAGGTCGACGCCGTCGACGGCGCGCACGATTCCGTAATGTTTGGAGACCCCGCGAAAGGCAAGACCAACCGCGGCGGCCTGATGAATCGACGTCGGATGGGTCGCAGTCGCTGTCCCCTGCACCGGCGCAGCCTTCCCCCTTGCTATCGGACCCGCCGCAGCCTGGCCTCTCATGGGCCCGTTCCCCGGCAGACCTTTCGTCCTCGGCTGGCAGGGCCTCAGACCGGATCGCGGCGCAGCGCCTGTGCCATGCAATGCACGCCGCCGCCGCCCATGGTGAACATGGTCATGTCCGGATCATAAACCGTAAATCCGGCGGCGCGCAGTGTCTTGTTCAGGTCCTTCGACTGCGCGGTCGAGATGATCTTGTTGTCGCCCAGCGACATCACATTGCAGCCGAGGCCCATCGTGTCGCGGTAGTTCACCGGGACCATCTCGATCTTCTTCGACTTCAGCCAATCGAGGACCCAATCCTCGGTGGTGTCGGGGCAGACCGCCGCCAGCTTGGGCGCCAGCATGCAGACCATCAGGTCGATATGGACGTAATGCTCGGCGATGGGGGCGAGCTTGACCTCCCAGCCCTTTTCTTCCATCCAACCCTTCACCTGCTGCGCCGCCGGCTCCTGGGTGCGTTCGCCGCAGAAGCCGATCAGCACGGTGTTGGGCTCGATCACGTCGAAATCGCCGCCCTCGAAGGCCGAGGCCGTGATCATCTTGAAGATCGGAATGCCCTTCTTCTGGTAAAAGTCGATCACCGGGGCATATTCGCCGCGCCGCCACCACTGATGCATCTGGGTGACGACCGCGCCGTAGGGCGTCATGAAGCTCGAATCGCGCGCATAGACCTGATAGGGCAGCGCCTCGTCGGGCTCGAGGAAATGCACCTTGGTGCCGCCTTCCTCATAGGCCTGGACCATCTCGCGATGCTGGCGCATGGCGAGCTGCCGGTCGAACTTGGCGCCGGAGCGCAGCGTGGCCTTCGAGATCGAGCTGGTCGGCAGCCATTTGAAATTCACCGGCTCGCAGAGCAGCACGTCGTGCAGCCGGCCATATTCCGAATTCACGCCCCAGGCCTTGCCGCCGCTTGCCCCGCCACCATTTGCCTTCGTCATGGCCGTCCTCCCGCTGAGTGGTCTCGTTGGCGGCGATCCTATGGCTTGAAAAACTCTCTCGCAATGGACAAAGATTGGCCCGTCTTTGTGAGAAAATATAACTGAAGCCGGGACCATGCCACGCCGCCTCCCGCCGCTGAACCCCTTGCGCGCCTTCGAGGCCGCGGCGCGCCATGGCGGCATGACCAAGGCGGCCAGCGAGCTCAACGTCACGCACGGCGCCATCAGCCATCAGGTCCGGGCGCTCGAGGAAGCGCTCAGCGTCGAGCTGTTCGAGCGCAGGGGCCGGCATCTGGCGCTGACGCTCGCGGGCCAGCAGCTGCTGCCCTCGGTGCAGCAGGCGCTCGACCTCATCGCGGACGCGTCGGCGCGCCTGTCGCGACCCGATCTCGACGGCCGCCTCACCATCAAGCTGCCGATCGCCTTCGCCTCGAAATGGCTGCTGCCGCGGCTGGCCCGGTTCCGCGACGCCTATCCGCAGATCGAGCTGTCGCTGCTGCCGTTCCGGCCGGGGGCCCGCGATCGCAACGAGGAAGCCGACCTCACGATCGATTACGGGCGCGGGCCCTGGAAGCGGAAATGGACCCGGCTCATCGCCAGCATCGATCTCTTCCCGATCTGCAGCCCGCGCCTGATCAATTCCGCGGCACCCCTGCGCGACCCGGCCGATCTCGCCCGCCACACGCTGATCCATGACGACGACGGCACGGCCTGGGCCAACTGGCTCCTGGTCGGCGGCGTGGAAGGCGTCGATGCCAATTCCGGGATCCGCATGGGCACGGCGCTCCTGAGCATCGACGCGGCGGTGCAGGGGCTGGGGGTGGCGCTGGGCGATAAGGCGATCGCGACCGAGGAGCTGGCGACGGGCCTGCTGGTACGGCCCTTCGGGCTCGGCGTGCCGGCCACCTCCTACTACTACCTCGTCTGCGATCCCGACGAGCTGCAGGTGCCGCGCGTGCGGGCCTTCATCGACTGGCTGCTCGACGAGGCGGGCCAGAGCTTCGCGCGGGCCGGCTGACGCCGCGTCAGGCGGCGCGCCGGCGCCGGCTGCCCAGCGTGAAGGCCATCAGCGCGAGAATGGTCAGCACCACGCCGCCATACTGGATCAGCGACAGATGCTCGCCCAGCACCAGGACGGCGAAGGCGATCGTCACCACCGGCTCGATGTTCATCATCATCGCGACCTGCATGCCGGTGATCCGCTGCAGCGCCAGGAACCAGAGCATATAGCCGGCGATGTAGCAGGAGATGGCGCCCGCGGCCGCCAGGCCTCCGATGGTGCTGCCGGGCAGGCCCCAACTGCCGGTGAAGGGCCCGAGCAGGAGCACCAGGGGCAGGAGCCAGAGGTTGGTGAAGAAGTTCATGGTGAGCGGCGGATCTTTCGCGATGGCGCGGCCGCCGAAGACGCTGGTCGAGGCCACCGAGAAGGCGGCGGCCAGCGCCCAGGCGATGCCGCGCCAATCCAGCGCGGCGAAGGTCGGTCCGATCGCCACCGCCAGGCCTGTGAAGGCGAGAACAATGGCAACGCTCTTGCCGAGCGTCAGCCGCTCGCGGCCCGAGACGGCGCTCATCAGCCCTGCGAGAAGCGGGCTGGTATAGAGGATCAGCACCGCGAGGGAGACGGGAATGAAGGCGACGGAGCTCAGATAGCCGACCGACATGCCATAGGCCGTGACCGACAGCCACAGGCTGTTGAGCAGCCCGTGACGCGATACCCGCAGCCGTTGCCGTTTTGCGAGCAGGATCCCGAGCGCC
Organism: uncultured Alphaproteobacteria bacterium; assembly: GCA_963696655.1. Classification (GTDB taxonomy): domain Bacteria; phylum Pseudomonadota; class Alphaproteobacteria; order Dongiales; family Dongiaceae; genus Hypericibacter. The sequence goes on along the minus strand of CAVOLB010000123.1, from coordinate 11,158 downwards.
ACCAGCACGAAAGCGCCGGTGCGCAGCGTGACGATCGTCAGCGGCGTCGAGCCGCTGTCGTAGGAAATGCGCGAAAAGGGCGTGATGAAGGCGAAGGCCGCCGCACAGGCGATGATGAAGGCGAAGCCCATACCCTCGCGGCGGTGCAGATCATGCGCGGCCTGCGCGGCCAGGCCGGCGGAGTTTGACGAGGAAGCGGGGGCGGTCATGGAGGTTCCCGAGGGCAGCCGCCGGAAGCCAGGGCGACTCCGGCAAGCTATTGATCTATCGGGCCAGATTGCCGCTGTCCAGGGCCCCGACCGGCTGGACGGGCCGGCGGTCGGATGCCATAGTGGCCCCCCAAAAAGAGGGGCGTCCCAGCAGGATTGCCCCTGTTTTGGTGCCTGAGACCGACAGCCTTATCTTCCGCGCTGAAGGAGCGCCTGATCGAGCGATGAGCCTGGGTACGCGTCTTTACACACTGCTCTGGGGCGTGCCGGTCGGCACCGACCGCTATGGCAATCGCTATTTCCGCGGCAAGCGGCTCCTGCATAACCGCGAACGGCGCTGGGTGCTCTATAACGGCGCGCCCGAGGCTTCCAAGGTTCCCGCCGAATGGCATGGCTGGCTGCATGGCAGCCCGGTTCCGCCGCCGACGGGCAAGGAGCCGCACCGGCCCTGGCAGAAAGAGCATGAGCCGAACCTGACCGGTACGTCGCTCGCCTACCGTCCGCCGGGCCATGTGCTCGAAGGCGGCCATCGCGCCAAGGCCAGCGGCGATTACGAACCGTGGGTCCCCAACTGACATCGCTCTCGCGGAACAGAACACCGATTTCGGCGGGTGCGATGCCCGTCCGGACGCCGCGAAGGGGCGTGGCATGAAGCGCAATGCAATCGAAACGATGATGGGTGCGGTGGTGCTGCTGGTGGCGGCGACCTTCCTCGCCTTCGCCTATAGCAGCAGCAATGTGAGCCGCGTCGAAGGCTACGAGCTGCTGGCGCGCTTCAATCGCGTCGACGGCATCGCGCCGGGCACCGAAGTGCGCCTGAGCGGCATCAAGGTCGGCTCGGTGCTCTCCACCCATCTGGATCCGAACACCTATCTCGCCGAGGTGCGGATGAGCATCCTCAACGACGTCAAGCTGCCGACCGACAGCTCGGCGCGCATCCTGTCCGACGGGTTGCTGGGCAATCCCTATATGGCGCTCGAGCCGGGCGCCGACGAAAAGATGATTCCGCCGGGCGGCGAGATCCGGAAGACGCAGGACCCGCTCAATCTGGTCGACCTGATCGGACGCTTCATCTTCAGCTCGACCAATTCGGGCTCGTCGACGCCGTCGAGTTCGCAGAACCCGCAATAGGCGCCGGTTCCATGCCGGCCGACCAGGATCCGAAACCGGCGCCCTCCCAGCATTGGGATCCCGCACGCTATCAGCGCAATGCCGGCTTCGTGCCGGTGCTGGGTGCGCCCGTCCTCGAGCTTCTGGCGCCGCAGCCGGGCGAACGCATTCTCGATCTGGGCTGCGGCGACGGCGTGCTGACCGAGAAGCTGGTCGCCGCCGGGGCCAGGGTCGTCGGCGTCGACGCGAGCGCGGAGCAGATCGCCGCCGCGCGGGCCCGCGGGCTCGACGCGCGCGTCATGAGCGGCGAGGCCCTGACCTTCGCGGGCGGGTTCGACGCGGTCTTCTCGAACGCAGCACTCCACTGGATGACGCAGGCCGATGCCGTCATCGACGGCGTCTGGCGGGCGCTCGAGCCGGGCGGACGCTTCGTCGCCGAGATGGGCGGCGGCGCCAACGTCGCGGCGATCATGGGCGCGCTGGTGGCGGGGCTCGACCGGCGCGGCCTCGACGGGGCCGGTGCGGTGCCCTGGTTCTTCCCGAGCGTCGAGGATTACCGGGCAAGGCTCGAGCGGCGCGGCTTCAGGGTCCGGACCATCGGTCTCATCGAGCGGCCGACGCCGTTGCCAGGCGCCATGGCGGGGTGGCTCGAGACCTTCGCCGAAAGCTTCATCCGCCGCCTGCCGGAAGCGGACCGGGCAGCCTATATCGCCGAGGTCGAGGCGGCCCTGGCGCCGAAATTGCGGAACGCGCAGGGACAATGGCATGCCGACTATGTGCGGCTCCGGTTCGCTGTCGAAAAGCCTTGATTCATCAATGATTAACGCCAGCAGGCAACCCTTCTCCGGGCGCGCCGGGCTTGCTATGGTGAGGCCAGACGCCCATCTAGGGTTCGGGCAAGGCATCGATGAACCAACCGATCAAACGCAACCCGCAAGGACCCGCCTATCCGACCTGGCGCCAGCCGGACGGCAAGGTGGTTTCCTGCACGGAAAAGATCAAAGTGCTGAACGAGAATCTGTCCGAGATCCGCCAGCTCGCCCAGGATGCGCTAGAAGATGCGATCCTGATGGGTTGCGACGAGGAACAGGTGCGCAAGGTGCTGAACGATCTCGTCGTCTCGCTCGAAAACCCCTATCGCAAGCACAAGTGAAGCCCGGCCCCCATCCTGACGCCCGCGCCGCTTCCGGCCGCGCCGTTCGCTGCCTGTCGTTCCTCGCCGTGGCGGTGCCGATGGTCCTCGCCACCGGGCAGGCGATGGCCGATCCGATGCCAATCGCCGTCCTGCGCACGCTCGACAAGGTGACGGCGCGCGTCAACACCATCGAAGTGCCGGTTGGCAGCTCGACCGAGCTGGGTGCGCTCCAGGTGACGGTGCGCGCCTGCGACAAGCGTCCGCCCGAAGAGACGCCGGAAAGCGCCGCCTTTCTCGAGATCCAGGAGACCAAGGAAGGCGAGCCGGCGAAGATGGTGTTCTCGGGCTGGATGTTCGCCTCGAGCCCGTCGCTCTCGGCGCTCGAGCATCCGATCTACGACATCTGGGTCGTGGACTGCGTGAAGTCCGAGACCAGCGAGTCCGGCACCACGCCGTAGAAGCGGGTCGGCGCCGGAATGGCGGCGGCGAGCTGGCGCTGATATTCGGCACGGCTGATCTCGATGGCGCCGAACTGCTTCAGATGCTCGGTGACGAACTGCGTGTCGAGCAGGCGATAACCGCCGATCCGCAGGCGCAGCACCAGATGGACCAGCGCCACCTTGCTGGCATCGCGCGCGCGGCTGAACATGCTCTCGCCGAAGAAGGCGCCGCCCAGCGAGACGCCGTAGAGCCCGCCCACCATCTTGCCGTCATCCCAGGTTTCCACGCTGTGCGCATAGCCGAGCTCGAAGAGCTGGCGCATCAGCCGGAGGATGTCCTGGTTGATCCAGGTCTCGCTGCGCCCGGGCATGGCCTCGGCGCAAGCCATCACCGTCTCGGTGAAGGCGCTGTCGCAGCGCACCTCATAGCGGTTGGAGCGGACGGTGCGGGCCAGGCGGCGGGGCAGATGGAAGCGGTCGAGCGGCAGCACACCGCGGCGCTTCGGGTCGATCCAGTGCAGCTCGGGATCTTCGCGGCCTTCCGCCATCGGGAAGACCCCGCAGGCATAGGCTCGCAGCAGCATGTCGGCGGTGATGCGTTCCCGGCCGCTCACTCAGGGCCTCGCTTGATGTGATCGCTTCGCTCTACTTTAAAGCTCAGAACGAGATCCACGTTACGCACGCCCCCTCCCCTTGCGGGAGGGGGTAGGGGGAGGGGAGGATCCGCGCGAAGGTCTTCGACATCTTGTGCCGGGCGGGCGCGAGGCGCCGGTTTGGAGTTCTCGAATATCGTCGGGGCTCTGCTCAGATCGCTCATTCGCGATTCCAGGCCTCAATCCTTCGGCGCGACGAACTTCTCGAGCCAGCGGATGTCGTAGTCGCCGTTGATGAAGTCGGTCGCCCCCACCAGCTTGCGATGGAGGGGGATGCTGGTATCGATGCCGCCGATCACGAACTCCTCGAGCGCCCGGCGCAGCCGCATCAGGCATTCGTTGCGGCTGGTGCCATGCACGATCAGCTTCGCGATCAGGCTGTCGTAATATTGCGGCACGCGGTAGCCGCTATAAAGCGCGGAATCGACCCGCACGCCCAGTCCGCCCGGCGCATGATAGTCGGTGACGCGGCCGGGCGACGGCGCGAAGGTGTCGGGATTCTCGGCATTGATGCGGCATTCGATCGCGTGGCCGGTGAAGGTGATGTCTTCCTGCCGGAAGCTCAGCGGCGCGCCGGTCGCGACCCGGATCTGCTCGCGCACCAAGTCGATGCCCGTGATCATCTCCGTGACCGGATGCTCGACCTGGAGGCGGGTGTTCATCTCGATGAAATAGAACTCGCCGTCCTGGAACAGGAACTCGATCGTACCGGCGCTGCGATAACCCAGGCGGCGCATCGCGGAGGTCGCGATCTCGCCGACCTTCTGGCGCTGCGCGGCGTTGAGGGCCGGCGAGGGTGCCTCCTCGAGCACCTTCTGGTGACGGCGCTGCAGCGAGCAGTCGCGCTCGCCCAGATGCACGACATTGCCATGCGCGTCGGCCAGGATCTGGATCTCGATATGGCGCGGATGGTCGAGATACTTCTCGATATAGACCGCATCGTTGCCGAAATTGGCCTTGGCCTCGGAGCGGGCCAGGCTCAAGGCCTCGCTCATCTCGGCGCGCGAATTGGCGACCTTCATGCCCTTGCCGCCGCCGCCCGCCGCCGCCTTGACCAGGATCGGATAGCCGATGCGTTCGCCCAGATCCATGGCATCGGCGTCGTTGGTGACGGCGCCGTCGGAGCCCGGCACCACGGGGATGTTGAGCGAGCGGGCCGCATCCTTGGCCGCGACCTTGTCGCCCATCAGCCGGATATGCTCGGGCGCCGGTCCGATGAAGGTGAAGCCGTGCTCTTCCACCATGCCGGCGAACTGCGCATTCTCCGAGAGGAAGCCGATGCCGGGATGAATCGCGTCGGCGCCGGTGATGGTCGCGGCCGACAGGATCGCCGGGATGTTGAGATAGCTCTGGCGCGAGGGCGGGGGGCCGATGCAGACCGTCTCGTCGGCCAGGCGCACATGCATCGCATCGGAATCGGCGGTCGAATGGACCGCGACGGTGCGGATGCCCATCTCGCGGCAGGCGCGATGGATGCGAAGCGCGATCTCGCCGCGATTGGCGATCAGGACCTTTTCGAACATGCCCGCTCCAAAGCCGGTTGGCGTGCCGTCCCGTCGCTCAATCGATCACCATCAGCACTTCGCCATACTCGACCGGACGCCCATCCGCGACCAGGATCTCGCGGACGGTGCCGCCGTCGGTGGCGGGAATCGGATTCATCACCTTCATGGCTTCGATGATGAGCAGGGTCTGTCCCTTGGTCACGCGGTCGCCCACCTTGACGTAGGGGCTGGCGCCCGGCTCGGCCGAGAGATAGACGGTGCCGACCATGGGCGAGGTGACGGCGCCGGCGGGCGGGCCGTCGGCCGCGGTCATTGCCGGTGCCGGCGCCGCCGGTGCCGCCGCCGCCGGAGCGGGCGCCGCCGCGGCCGCCAGCATCTGCTTGTTCACGCGGATGCGCTGCGGGCCGTTCTCATATTCGATCTCGGTGAGGCCCGTCTGCTGCAGCAATTCGGCCAGCTTGCGGATCAGAGCCTCGTCGACGTCGAACTTCGCCATTACGTTTCTTCCTGGGTCCTGAGCGTTGTGGCCATCGCGTCGAGCGCCAGCAGATAGCCTTGCGCGCCCAAGCCGCAGATGACGCCGGTCGCGGCGAGGCTCACATAGGAATGATGCCGGAATCGCTCGCGACGGTGAATGTTGGAGAGATGGACCTCGATGATCGGCAGGTCCGTCGCCGTCAGGGCGTCGAGCAGCGCCACCGAGGTGTGGGTGTAGGCGGCCGGGTTGATGATGATCGCGGCGTGGCTGCGCCGCGCCGCCTGGATCCAATCGACCAGCTCGCCCTCATGGTTGGACTGGCGGAAATCGACCGCCAAACCCAGTTCCTTCGCCCGCTTCTTGCAGCTCTTCTCGATGTCGGCAAGTTTCGTCCGGCCATAGATGGTCGGCTCGCGCTCGCCGAGGAGGTTGAGGTTGGGCCCGTTCAGAATCAGGACGGTCGGGGTTTTGGCCAAGGGGATGGATTTCCGCGAATCTAACGGTTGAATGAGCCCTTATAGCATGGGGCAGGGATGGCGCAACTTCGCGCCGGAAGCCGCCTTAACCCCCAGCCTTCGCTGGGAAATCGGGCTTTTTCAGGGCTGGGCGCGTGGCCAGGCCCCGAAGCCCGCGAAACCGATCCGGTCCGTCTCCTGCCCCCCGAGTCCCCTTAGCCGCCCATCGACATACCGCCATTCACCCGGATGACCTGGCCGGTGATATAGGCGGCATCCTCCGAGGCGAGGAACGCCATGGCGGCGGCGATTTCCTCTGGCTTGCCGTAGCGGCGCATCGGCACCAGGGTCAGCGCGGCCTCGAGCCCGGCGGCGTCGATCTCGCCCAGCATCTCGGTCGCGATATAGCCGGGCGACACGGCGTTCACGGTCACCCCGTGGCGCGCGACCTCGGCCGCGATCGGCCGCATCATCGCGGTGATGCCGCCCTTGGAGGCGGTGCAGACGGAGTATTTATTGCCGCCGAAATCGGCGATCTCGGTGATGCAGGAGCCGGTCGCGATCAGCCTGCCATGCTTGCGCTCGATCATATGGGGCAGCACCGCGCGGGCGACGTTGAAGAAACCATGAAGATTGCTCTCGATGGCGCGGGTCCAGTCCTCGTCGGTGCTCTCCACGAACGGCCGGTCGATGACGATGCCGGCGTTCGAGACCAGGATGTCGACCTTGCCGAAGGCCTTGGCGGTCGCCGCCACCAGCGTCTCGGCCTCCGCGCGCTTCGAGACGTCGGCCGGCACCACGATCGCCTCGCCGCCGGCTTGCCGGATCTCGGCGGCCACCGCCTCGGCCTTGTCCACCGTGGAGACGCAGTTGACGCAGACCTTGGCACCGTCCGCGGCGAAGCGCAGCGCGATCGCCCGGCCGATCCCGCGCGAGCTGCCGGTGACGATGGCCGAACGGCCTTCGAGATTTCTCATGAAAATCCTCCCTGGCGTGATGCCGGATCGTTCCTGCCGGCTTCGCCCGCGCAGGCTAGGAGGATGACCGGGATCATGCAACCAGGGGGCGGCGGCGTCGGGCTCAGCTCGGCTGGCGGGCCTGCTGAATCAGCTGCTTCATCTGGTCGATCGAGATCGCGCCGCCGACGAAATGGGCACCGAAGAAGAAGGCCGGCGTCCCGTCGATATTGAGCGCCTGCGCCAGCTCATGGACCTGTTTCAGCTGCTCCATGATGGCGGGATCCTCCATGTCGGCCTTGAGCCGCTCGACATCGAGCCCGGCCCCTTGCGCCAGCGACAGGATCTCGTCGTCGGTCAGCTCGCCCTTCTGGGCGATCAGCGCCTCATGCATCTCGCGATATTTGCCCTGCTTCTGGGCCGCGAGCGCCGCCTTGGAGGCGACCAGCGATTCCGGCCCCAGGATCGGGAATTCCTTATAGACGATGCGCAGATCCGAATCGCTCGCCAGCAGGCTGGCGATGTCCGGCGCCACGCGCTTGCAATAGGGGCAGCGATAATCGAAGAACTCGACGATCGTCACGCTGGCATTGGCCGGTCCGATGCTGGGGCTGTTCGGGTCGGCATAGATCGCGTCCTTGTTGGCCGCCACCGCCGCCATGCGGGCGCCGTCGCTGGCGTTCTGGCGCTGCTGGTCGAGGGCCTGCAACGCGCCCACGACCAGCTGAGGCTCGTTGGTCAGGGTGTCGCGCACGATCTGGCGCAGCGCCGCGTCGTCGGGTTTCGGGGCGCCCGGATGGCCAAGCGCCATCACGACGGCGAGCGCCGCGGCGGCGCCGATCAGGGCGGAGACGGCGGCCAATCCAATCAAACGCATCGGAAACGGACTCCAATCGGGGCGGATGGGGGCGGGAGGCGCCGGATTATCGGCGGGTCGGCCTCGCCAGCGCAACCCCGAAGCGCTGGGGCGGGATCACGGTCGAGAGGGCCGCATCAGTCCTGATCCTGGCTCACCTGGAACAGGATGTCCTCGGCGCGCAGCGCGCCCGGCGAGCCCGGCGGCAGCCCGTCCTGGGCGCGGCGCGCATACTCCTTCGCCTTCTTGTCCTGCCCCTGAAGCATGGCGATTTCGGCCTGAGCCAGCGCCACCATCGGCAACTGGTCGTTGCGCCCATAGGCCACTGTCAGGAGCCGCCAGCCCTGGATGTTGGCGGGCTCGAGACCGGTGGCGACCTCGAGATGCTGGATCGCTTCGCCATTGGCGGTGGCGTCGTTGGTCTCGACCAGGCTCTGGGCCAGCCCGATGCGGAGCAGCGGCGAATCCGGCGCCAGCTTGACCGCCTGTCGATAGGCCTCGACGGACTCCGCCGTATGGCCGTTCTCGAACAGCATCTGGCCCTTCAGCTCCTTCAGATAGGGATTGTCGGGCTCTTCCAGGATCAACTGGTCCACGGCCGGGGTGGCCTTGGCGAGATCGGCGGCGCGGTACCAGGCGATGGCGCGCGCATAACGCGCGGCGAAGCTGGTGTCGTTCTCGGGATAGGCCTTCATGATGTCGCCGAGCGGGTTCATGAAGGCCACGATCTTGGCGCGAATGCGGCGCTGGTCTTCCTCGAACTGAGGGTTCAGGGGCGCGTTCGTAAAGGGCGACGACGCCATGAACTGCTGGATGTGATCCATGCGCTGCTGCGTCATGGGGTGGGTTTGCAGGAATGGATTTTCGTCCGCGAAGCCCGTCAGCACGGCGTCCTTCTGCAGGGTGTCGAACATCTCGTACATGCCGCGCGCCGATTGGCCCGTGGCTTCGAGGAAGCCGAGCCCGGCCGAATCGGCCGACGCCTCTTGCGTCCTGGTGTATTTCAGCAATTGTGTCGTGGCGATGCCGGGCCCCACCATGACGCCGGCGCCGGCGGCGCCCGGCTGGCCGGAGGCGATGCCGGCGCCGATCCCGAGCACCATCGCAATGATCGATTCGATCGTGGCGGCGCGCTGGACGTCCTTGGAGCGGACCAGGTGGCCGCCGGCGATGTGGCCGGTTTCGTGCGCGATCACGCCGATCACCTGATTGGCGGTCTGCGCGCGCACCAGAAGCCCGGTATGGAGGAAGAGATTCATCCCGCCGGCGACGAACGCGTTGATGCGCGGGTCGTTCACGATATAGATATGGACCGAGGCCGGGTCCAACCCGGCCGCTACAAAGATTGGCGTGGTGTAATCGCGCAGGTAAGCTTCGATCTCGGCGTCGCGGATCAGGCTGGGACCATTCGCGGCGACGGCTATTGACGGCGCGAACGCAAACCAGGCTGCGACCAACGTCACCAAGGATCTCAGGAACCGCATGATGCGCATGACCTTATCCGACGCACTGAGAAATGGGAACCGCCGGGGCGTGCGGCAATGGGTCCTGATTCGCGCCGGAAGCGCGCTTGTCGGCGTGGCCGCCCTGCTGCTGCTCGCCGCCTGCGAGCCCGAGAAGCCGCCCGGAATGATCGGGAGCGTCAGCGGCTTCGCCGGTGCGGCGGTGGCCGACGAGCCACGCGCGGCGGTGGTGGCCCGCGACGTGCTTTCCGCCGGCGGCAGCGCCGCCGATGCCGCCGTCGCCCTCTATTTTGCACTGGCCGTGACCATGCCTTCCACCGCCGCCCTGGGCGGGGGCGGGGTCTGCATCGTCCATGATGCCGACAAGAAGACCACCGAGGTTCTGGACTTCCTGCCGCGCGCGGCACCCGACGGTCGCGTGGCGGTACCGCTCGCGGTGCGCGGCATGGCGGCCCTGCAGGCGCGTTATGGCAAACTTCGCTGGGAGCAGCTGCTGGGGCCGGCCGAGCAGATGGCGCGGCTCGGCACGCCCACCAGCCGGGCGCTGGCGCGCGAACTGGTCACCGCCGGCGCAAGACTGAGCGAAGACGACGAAATGGCGCGGATCTTCCTGCATCCGGACGGAACGCCGCTGCAGGAGGGCGAGCCCTTGCGCCAGGAGTTGCTGGGCGGCGTGTTGACCCAGTTGCGCATCAAGGGCGCGGGCGAGTTCTATACCGGGACGCTGGCTCATACTCTCACCGATGCCGCGCAAAGGCTGGGCGCGCCCTTGACCATCGAGGCGCTGCGCAATGCCAAGCCGGAATTCAAGCCTGCCCTCGAGGTGCCATTCGGCAACCACACGATCTATCTGTCGCAGCCGCCGGCTGCCGGCGGTGTTGTCTTCGGACAATTGGTCGAAATGATGATCGACGTTCAGGACTATGCCGACACGCCCGAAAGCGAGCGGCCGCATCTGGTGGCCGAGGCCTCGGAACGGGCCTTCGTCAACCGGACGAGCTGGATGGAGCCGGACGGCAGCAGCAAGGTCGACCCGGCGACCCTCGTCACCGAGGATTACGCCAAGATGTTGATGAAGGGATATGACAAGGGCCATGCGACGCCGGCCAATCCCTTCGTCGCGGTCCCGGAGAATCCCTGGGCGAGCGGCTTCGTCACCGCCGATGCCGACGGCAATGCGGTCGCCTGCAACGTGACGATGAACAATCTCTTCGGGGCGGGCCGGATGGCGCCCGGGACCGGCATCCTGCTGGCGCCGGCGCCCAACGATCGCGGCGCCGGCTATCGGGCCCTTGGGCCGGTTCTGCTGGCCAACAAGTCCACCGGCGAGTTCTTCTTCGCCGGCGCAGCCTCGGGGGGCGAGACCGCCGCCACCGCATTGGCGCAGGTGTTCGTGCGGGTGGCCGAGGCCAAGCAGTCGCTCGCGGACGCGGAGGCCGCGCCCCGCTTCCATCACAACGGCTCGCCGGACCTCGTCTATACCGAGAGCCTCGACCGTTCGCAGAGCGAGAGCTCGCTGACCCAGCGCGGCCATCAGATCCAGCAGATCAACTCCATCGGCCGGGTCAATGCGATCTGGTGTCCGAAATCGCTCCAGCGCGATTCGTCCAGTTGCAGTGCCGACGCCGATCCGCGCGCGTTCGGCCTGGCCGTGGTCCAAACCGACAAGTAGCGGCGACGATGGCGCTCAAGATCGCACGGCGCGGGAAGGTGCCGCCCTTCATTGCGATGGAGGTGCTGCGCCATGCCAACGAGCGCGCCGCGGCGGGCCATGACGTCCTGCATCTTGAAGTCGGGCAGCCCGGAACCGGCGCGCCGCAGGCGGTGATCGAGGCCGCGCACCGCGCGCTCGACCAGGAGGCGCTGGGCTATACCGAAGCCCTGGGCCTGCCGGCCCT
>CAVOLB010000122.1:0-7398 GCA_963696655.1 uncultured Alphaproteobacteria bacterium | reverse complement strand
AACAGTGCGCAGTCGTTCAGCTAATCTGTTCTGAGAATCCAGAACAAGCGTTTCTTAACGCTGGAAAATACATTGTGAAAAACTCCGACGTAATGATTGCGGTGTGGGATGGCAGTCCCTCCAGGGGAGAGGGCGGCACAGCGGATATTATTGAATACGCGCATCAATTGAAACGTCGGATTAGAAATATCGATCCTTTCAACCAAATCGTTCAGAGCATCTGACGGAGGCCTCAATGAAAGTGTTTGTATCACATCAGAAGGCGGATTCTGCACTGGCGACTGGAATTGCGGCGCGCCTTAAAGATGGTCATTCAATCGAGACCTATCTGGATGTGATTGATCCCAATGCGACCCAGGCTGGTGACGCTCTTGGCGAATATTTGCGTGCGATCCTCGGGAAATGTACGCAACTGTTGGCTGTTGTCTCTTTCAATACAAAGACATCTTGGTGGGTGCCCTGGGAAATTGGAATTGCGACTGAGAAAGACTATCCAATCGCCACTTTCGCAGGTGACGGCACTTCGCTGCCGGAGTATCTCAAGAAATGGCCCTATTTAAAGTCCCAGGAAGATCTGGACGCCTACGCGACTGCTTCAAAGCAAGCCGCCAGAACATATTCCCTGCAGAAGAGCATATTGACTGAACGTGAGGCGCGGGGACAGGGCACCAAGGACTTCTACCGTACTTTGCGTGCCCGTCTGGGGCAGTGAGGCTTACGGTGGCTACTTCTAATGACTGAGGAAGGCACATATGTAGGATCTGCGGAGGCTGTTAGTTACAGGAGCCAAACCACTTTCCTACCATCCCCAGACAGGTCCTGATCGCGTAGCGTCGATCGGCCGTCCGGGGACTCAGCATGAATTGCAGCCAGAGGCCGTCGATCATCGCCGTCAGCGAGGTGCCCATGACCTTCGCGTCGGCGGCGGGAATGCCCTGTTCCTTAGCGAGCTCCAGGACGGTGCGCTCGACCTCGCGGCTGTAGCGGCGCTCGACGCGCAGGACCAGCGAGCGGTAGCGGTCCCGCAGGTTCGCGTCCGACCAGAAGGCGAACCAGACCGCGAGCTTGCGGTGGGTGAAGATGCGCGGGTCGAAATAGGCCTCGATCATGCTTCTGAGGCGGTCGGCCGGCGGGGCGCCCGCGACCTTGGCCATCGCCTCGCGCCAGACATCGTCATATTCGGTCGAGATGAAGCGGAAGGTCTCGTCGAACAGCTTGTCGATGGACTTGAAGTGGAAATTCATCAGCCCGACCGAGAGGCCGGCCTGCTTCGCCACGCGCGCGACCGTGGTGCCGGCATAGCCGTGGGTCGCGATCACGGTGACCGTCGCGTCGACCAGCTCGCGGCGGCGGCGGTCGCGGATGGAGTCGTTGGGGCGGGTGGTGCGGCGGGTGGTGCGTTTGGGCATGATCTCTGGATAGGTGGAGTCTCTGTCACCCGTCTCCTCCTTCGCCCTTCGGGCTACGGAGGACAGGCCCCTACCCCCTTGTTGTCATGCCCGGACTTGATCCGGGCATCCAGTGCTTCGGCCCCTGGATCGCCGGGTCAAGCCCGGCGATGACAGGCGGGTGTGGTGGCACGCGGGTCGAAACAAAAGATTCGCGCGCAGCGCGTCCGTTCCCCGCGCGTTAGCGCCTCACGCCATCGCCTTCTTGCGCGGCGGGTCGAAGAACATGCGGTTGCGGGCCCAGCATTTCACCATCGAGCGCTCGATCTTCTGTTCCTTGCCGTACCAGATCTCGATCCACATCTCGGTGCCGGGCGTGGCGTAGGCCGGCGGGACCTTGGCGAAGGCGAGGTTCTTCTTCAGATGCGGGGACCACATGGCCGAGGTGGTGAGGCCGAGCTCGACCTTGCCGGGCTTGTCGGCATAGAGGAAGGCGCCGGGGGCGGGCTTGCGGCCCTCGATCTCGATCCCGATCAGGATATGGCGCGAGCCCCTCTCCTTCTCGGCCGCGAGCGCGCGCTTGCCGACGAAATAGCTGTCCTTCTTCAGCCCCACGCACCAGCCGATGCCAGCCTCGAAGGGCGAGACCGCGGCGGTCGGGCGCACGGCATGCTTGGCGCCGATATAATCGACATCGACCAGGATGAAGCCCGCCTCGATCCTCACCATGTCGAGCGCGAGGCTGCCCATCGGCGCGATCTTGTGCGGGGTGCCGGTCCGGAACAGCGTCTCCCACAGCCAGAGCGCGTCCTGCGGCTTCACCCAGATCTCGTAGCCCAGGTCGCCGGTGAAGCCGGCGCGGTCGATGCGCAGCCATCTGCCGTCGAGCTGAGTCTCCATGATGCCGAAATGCGGCAAAGCCTCGATGCCCTTGACGCCCATCGCCTGGAGGATCGTTCGCGAATTGGGGCCCTGCAGCGACAGGCCCGCCAGGGTCTCCGATACCTCCTCGATCTTCACATCGAAGCCGTAGGACGCGTCGCCCAGCCAATGGAGCTGATGCAGCGCGGCGTTGAGCAGGAACTCGTTCTCGCCCAGCCGGAAGATCGTGCCCTCCTCGAGCATCTTCCCGTCGTCGTCGCACCAGGCGGTGTAGGCCGCCGTCATCGGCTTGACCTTGGTCAGATCGCGCGTCACCAGGAAATTGGCGAAGCGCGCCGCGTCCTTGCCGGTGATCGAATATTTGATCAGCGGCGAGACGTCATAGACCGAGGCGCCGTGCCGGGTCGCGAAATATTCCGACTGCTCGCTGTCATAGAAGGCCGGCGAGTAATAGCCCTGCCAGCGCACCCAGCCATTGCCATGCATGAGCGGCTCGATCGCCGCATGGAACGGCGTCTGCTTCAGGAAGGGTTTCAGATACTGGACGTGGGTCATGCGGCGGCCCTCGTCTTGCGCGCCTTCACATCCTTGAGGATCTCGCGCGCGGCGTTGGCGCCCGCGGCTCCCGACACGTTGCCGCCCGGATGGGCGCCGGCGCCGCAGAGCCAGAGGCCCGGGATCGGCATGCGATAGCGCTGGAAGCTCGCGGCCGGCCGCAGGAAGAAGACCTGGTCCAGCGTCACCTCGCCCTGATGCCACTGCCCGCCCGAAAGCCCGAACTGGGTCTCGAGGTCATGCGGCGTCAGGGTCTCGGCGGCGCGCACGAGCTTGCGCGTTCCCGGTGCCGCCTGCTCCAGCATGTCGAGGCCGCGCTCGAACACCTGCGCGCGGGCCTGGTCGGGCGGCGTCTCGCGCAGGCGGTAGGGCGCATATTGATAGAGGATCGAGAGCACATGCTTGCCGGCGGGCGCCAGGCTCGGATCGCTCAAGGTCGGGATCACGATCTCGAGCGCCGGCCTGTCGGAGACGCGGCCATATTTGGCGCAGTCGAAGGCGCGCTCGACATGGTCGATGCTGGGCGCCACCACCACGCGGCCGCCCGAGCTCTTGAGCGCATCCGGCAGCCCATCCAGCGCCACATGGATCTTGGCGACGCAGCCATTCATCCGCAGATGGCGGATGCGCTTGGAGAACTCGATATCGAGATTCCCCGGCGGCACCAGATGGAGCAGCGTGCGCTGAGGATCGGCCGAGGAGGCCACGATCGGCGCCCTGATCTCCTCGCCCGATTTGAGCACCACGCCGGTCGCGGTCTCTTTCTCGATCAGGAGCCGCTCGACGGGCGCAGCTGTCCGGATCGTGGCGCCGGCGGCGGTGGCAGCCTTGACCAGCGCGTCCACGACCGAGCCCATCCCGCCCGCCGGCAGATAGAAGCCGCCGAGGCCGTTCTTGCCGAAGGAGGAGAGCCGGTAGAGCAGGTTGAACACGGTGTTGGGCGAGCGCGGCCCGAGATAGACGCCGAGCGTCGCCTCGAGTGCCAGCAGCCCCTTGATCGCGTCGCTTTCGAAGAAGTCGGTCGCGAGATCGGCGACATTGATGGTGAGGATGCGGGAGAGCTCCAGCATGTCCTTCTTGCCCAGCATCCGCAGCTTGAGGGCGAACATGCCGAGCGTCAGCTTGGTCTGGAAGTCGTTGGCGCCGGCCAGGGGCGAGGGCGGCGTGCGCAGCAGGAAATCGCCCAGCGCCGAAGAGAGCCGCACGAGCCGCGCCATCACGCGCGGATAGGCCTCGGCGTCGGCCGGCGAGACCTTGCCGATGGAGGCCGCCGTGGCGGCCGCATCGCCGGTCAGGTCGATCCGCGCCCCGCCCGGGATCAAGGCCGTTGTGCCGACGCGATGCTGCGTCGCGCGAAGGCCGTGGCCCTCGAGGCCGAGGTCGCGGATCACGCGCGGATGGAGCGCATGCAAAAGATGCGCCACGGCCGAGGTCTTGAAGCCCGGCGCGAACTCGCGCGTCACGGCCGCCCCGCCGGGGCGGTCGTTGGCCTCGACCACGAGAGTCTTGACGCCGGCCTTGGCGAGATAAGCCGCCGTCACCAGCCCGTTATGGCCGGCACCGATCACGATGGCGTCGTAGCTATTGGCGCTCATCGCACCACCCCATGCTTGAAGTCCTTCAGCATCTCGCGCGCGGCGTTGGCGCCGGGGGCGCCCATCACGCCGCCGCCCGGATGCGTGCCGGAGCCGCACATATAGAAGCCGTCGAAGGGCCCGCGATATTGCCCGAGCCCCGGGAAGGGCCGGTTGAACAGCATCTGGTCGAGGGTGAGCTCGCCCTGGAAGATGTTGCCCTCGGTCAAGCCCACCTCGTTCTCGATGTCCCAGGGCGTGCGGGTCTGGCAATGGAGGATCAGCTTGCGGAAGCCCGGCGCGTTCTCCTCGATGGTGTCGAGCACGTCCTTCTCGAAGGCGGCCTTCATCGCCGGCGTCCAGGCGGTCTCGGCCAGCTTGTAGGGCACATACTGGACGAAGACCGACATGAAATGCTTGCCGGGCGGGGCCATGGTCGGATCGACCGAGGTCGGGATCACGATGTCGAGGAAGGGCTTCTTCGACCAGGAGCCGTATTTGTAGTCGTCATAGGCATGCTCGATATAGTCGAAGTCGCCGCCGATATCGACCGTACCCCAGGAGGCCTCCTGCGGCAGGCCTGCGAATTTCGGCAGGCCGTCGAGCGCGATGTTGAGCTTGCCCGAGGAGCCGCGGATCTTGAAGTTCTTGGCGTAGCCATGGATGTCGGGATCGATCGCATCGAGATCCGACTTCTCGATCAGCTTCAGATAGGTGCGCTTGGGATCGAGGTTGGAGACCACGGTCTTCGCATGGATCTCCTCGCCGCTCTTGAGCACGACGCCGGTGCATTTGCCGTTCTTGACGATCAGGCTCGCCACCTCGGCATTGGTGCGGATCTCGACGCCGGCCTCGGTCGCGGCCGAGGCGATCGCCTTCGAGACCGACCCCATGCCGCCGCGCGCGAAGCCCCAGGCGCCGATCTGGCCGTCGACCTCGCCCATATAGTGATGCAGCAGCACATAGGCCGTGCCCGGCGAATAGGGCCCGAGCGCCGTGCCGATGATCGACGAGGCCGCGGAAAATCCCTTCCAGCGCGGATGCTCGAAATATTCGTCGAGGAAATCGCCGATCGACATGGTCCAGAAGCGGATGATCTCATACATCTGCTTCTCGCCCATGCGCCCGAACTCGGCCGCGATCTTGAGCAGCCCGTCGAGATCCTCGCGCTTGCCCCAGGGATTGATGCGGTTCTGGGCGAAGGGATTGATCTGGGTCGGATCGGGCGGCGTCACCATCAAGAGCGGCTTGATGAAGCGGCATTGCCGGCTGATCTCTGCGGCGTAATGGTCGTAGGCCTCGGCATCCTTGACCGAATGGCGGCGCAGGCTCTCGCGCGTGCGGTCATGGTCACGATAGGTGACGATGCCCTCGCCGTTCGGGTTGGGCTGGCCGTTGGTCTCGTAAGGAATGACCTCGAGCCCGTGGCGCGGCAGATCGAGGAAGCGGAAGATCTCGGGGCGCAGCAGGCTGCAGACATAGGAGCAGGTCGAATAGGTGAAGCCCGGATAGATCTCCTCGGACATGGCGGCACCGCCGACCTTGTGGTAGCGCTCGAGCACCAGGACCTTGAGCTTGTTCTTGCCCTCTTTCTCGCCGCCCTTGGCGAGATAGGCGGCGCAGGTCAATCCGTTATGCCCGCCACCGACCACGATCGCATCGTATGAAGCCGACATCGATTTTCCGCCGCCGCTGAAATTTGAATGATCATTCAATAGCAAGGGAGCACGCGCGGCGTCAAGGCGGGGGATTTTCGCGTGGAATCACGAGGATGGAGAAGAAATGGACTCACCCCCTTCCCTTGCGGGAGCAACCATGATCCGAAGTTCAAGGGGTGGCTTCGCTATCGCGCCATGGAGTAGCTCTGGCGAGAATGGCATTGGCGATCTCGACGAGCTTTCTGGCGCAGGCGACGGTGGCGACTTTGTGATGCTTGCCTGCGGCGGTGAGGCGCTTATAGAGGGCCACGAGGATGGGATTCCAACGCTGGGAAGCGGAGAAGGCGGCCTGGTAGACGCTGCGTCGAAGCCGCTTTCTGCCGCCGGCGATATGTCGCTCGCCGGTATGCTCGCCGCTGTCGTCGTCGAGGGGGGCGAGACCGACCAGGGCGGCCGCCTCGGCGCGGGTCATGCGGCCGAGCTCGGGCAGGCGCAAGACGAAGCTGAGGGCGGTGAGCGGGCCGAGGCCGGGGATGCTCTCCAGCAGATCCAGCTTGAGGGCCAGATCGGCATGGTGGCGCAGCTTGGCCAGCAGAAGGGCGATCTCCTTGTCGCGCCGCTTGGACAGACGAAGGATCTCGCTCTCGAGATAGCGTTTGGGCGCCGGCAGGCTATAGCGGTCGCGCCGGGTCTTGAGCCGGGCGACATCCTCGCCGATCTGCTCGATCAGGGTGAGATGCTCGGCAAGGGGCGCCAGGCGCTCGTCGGGCGCCGGACGGATGCCGTCGGGATCCATGGCCGCGGTTACCGCCGCGATCAGGCGAGCGTCGATCGCGTCGTTCTTGGCCCGCTTCTTCTTGAACCGTCGAAAGCCTTTCACCTGACCCGGCTCGAGCAGCAGGACGCAAAACCCCGCCCGGCGCAGATGCACCGCCACCGCCGCCTCGTAGTGGCCGCTCGCCTCCAGCCCGACCCGCTCGACACCGTGCACACGCAGCCAGCTCTCGATCTGCTGGTGTCCCACCGGATCGTTGCTGGCCTGCAACTGGCCCGGCCCACCGGCCAACGCCACATCGAGCTTGCGCTTCGACACGTCGATACCAGCACTTTCCGTGATAGACTTGCTCATCTTCGTCGACCCCACCTTGCGTTGATCCGAACCAGGGTGTTCTTGCAACCATCCGGGTCCGATGAAGGGTCGGCTGCGATCCCGCTCCCGCGCAGTCCAGAAGACTTCGAGGGTGTCGATCCGACAACCGACCGTCCGGGCCGGGGTGGCCACCCCGGCCCGGACCTTCCTCAATCCTCGCACATTCCCCTCATACAAGGGGGTAGGGGGAG
>CAVOLB010000121.1:0-101003 GCA_963696655.1 uncultured Alphaproteobacteria bacterium | reverse complement strand
TGAAGTCGTGGAACTCGCTGCCATCGACCAGCCGGGCAATGACCTCGCGCACCTCGTAACCCTTGCGCAGATCCATCGGCACGATGCCGTAGAGCTCCTTGGGATCGTAGAGCGGCGCGCGCGGCGTCTCGCGCGCGATGGCGCCGGCACCCGCAAGCCGCAAGCCCGCCGTGCCGGCATTGGCCAGGATCCGGCGCGCGATCGTCAGCGCGTCGGCATCGTCCTTCGCCAGATGATCGGTGACGCCGGAGGTCCGGCTGTGGAGATCGGCGCCGCCCAAGGCCTCGGCATCGACGATCTCGCCGGTCGCGGCCTTCACCAGCGGCGGCCCGCCGAGGAAGATCGTCCCCTGTCCCTTGACGATGATCGCCTCGTCGGACATGGCCGGCACATAGGCGCCGCCGGCGGTGCAGGAGCCCATCACCACCGCGATCTGCGGTACGCCCACCGAGGACAGCCGCGCCTGGTTGTAGAAGATGCGGCCGAAATGATCGCGGTCCGGAAACACCTCGTCCTGGTTCGGCAGATTGGCGCCGCCGGAATCGACCAGATAGATGCAAGGCAGCCGGTTCTCCGCCGCGATCTCCTGCGCCCGCAGATGCTTTTTCACGGTCAGCGGATAATAGGTCCCGCCCTTGACGGTCGCATCGTTGCAGACGATGACGCAGTCGCGTCCCGAAACGCGGCCGATGCCGGTCAGGATGCCCGCGGCCGGGACATTGTCTTCATAGACATCGTGGGCGGCCAGCACCGACAGCTCGAGGAAAGGGGAGCCCGGATCGATCAGCCGCTGGATGCGCTCGCGCGGCAGCAGCTTGCCGCGACCGACATGGCGCTCGCGCGAAGCGGTTCCGCCGCCTTCGGCGATCTTGCCCTGAAGCGCGCGCAGCTTCGCCACCTCGCCCGCCATCTGCTCGGCGCGTTCCTTGAATTCAGGCGTGGTCGGATTGACGGCGGTCGGGAGAGCGGCCATGGGCGACGACATTACCTCGGAGCGGTAGGAGACATTCGGAGGGCGCTGCGATCCAAGCCGGGGCGCGGGGGCTCACCAGCCGCCGCGCGCCAACCATTCCTCGACCTGGCCGAGGCGATCATGGCCCCAGAAGGGCTCGCCGTCGATATAGATGAAGGGCGAGCCGAAGACGCCGCGCTTGATCGCGGCGTCGGTTTCCGCCCGCAGCTTGTCCTTGATGGCGGGATTGTTGATGCCGGCGATCAGCGCCGCCGAGTCGACCCCCAACGACGCCGCAACGTCGGCCACGGCCGCGGCATCGCTGACGCCGCGGCCCTCGCCGAAAATTCGGTCATAGGTCTTCAGCGCGAAGCGTTTCGCCAGATCGCCGTCGCGTTCCTCCAGCCAGTAGAAGGCCCGGCTCGGGGCCACGCCCGCGAAGGGAAAGGGGCTCGGCAATCGGAACGGCAGGCCGAGGCGGCGCGCCGAGCGCGCGAAGTCATGCTGGTGATAGGGCCCGCGAAGCGGCTGCTCGACCAGGGGCTTCTGGCCGGTCTCCTTGAAGGCGACTCCCAGCAGATAGGGCCGCCAGCGAACGTCACGACCATGGCGCGCGGCGATGGCCTCGATCTGGTGCGAAGCGAGGTAGCCATAGGGCGACGAGAAATCGAAATAGAACTCGATCGGATCGGCCATCCCGCTCAGCACTCCCCTCCGCTCTCGTCACCCTCGCGCCAAGGGCGGCCGCAAGGAACGCGCCGCGGCGAGACATCGTTGAAGTGTTGCGAGGCGGCTCCCTGAGTGCAAGCGCTTCTCACCGTCAAGCCGGTGCGCCATCCGGGATTCAGACCAGTGATAAAGGAAGCAAAGAAAACCAATGGCTTATTGCAAGATGTCCATGAATCGGTTGCCGAAACCTGCCGGCGACACCAAATAACACTCATGAAACCGATGCTGAAATCTATCGCGGTGACTTGCCTGACACTGGGGTTGGCGACGGCTGTTCTGGGTACCGGGCAGATCGCGCAAGCGCAGGACGACATGCATGGCGTGGACATGCTTCATCCGGGCGCGCAATTCGCTCCGCAGATGCCCTCGGGGCTATCGCCCTCGGGTGGACCGATGACGCCGCCCGCCGCGAGCAGTGGTGGCGCCCAGCCGCCCGCCAACAGCGTCTATGCCCCGGGCACACCGCCCGGAACCAGCGACATCCACAACAATCCGTTCCGCAATTACGGCAGCTGCGACGGATCCTCGGCCTCGCCGAACCAGCAGATCGGTTCGGACAAGACCTTCTGCGGCTACGGCAAGAAATAGGCCCGAGCCGACGCGATGCCGACGAGCGGCGCGAACGGCCTCACCAGGGCAGGGTCGAGCCGTCATAGTTGAAGAAGCTGCCGCTGTCCGCGGGCTTGAGCGCCGACAGCTTCTGGCGCAAACCGGCGACGCTGCGCTGGGGCGAGATTTGCGCCGACGGGCCGCCCATGTCGGTCTTGACCCATCCCGGATGCGCCACCACGACGATGACGCCGCGCCGCTTCCAGTCGATGGCGAGGCTTTTCATCGCCGCGTTGAGGGCCGCCTTGCTCGAGCGATAAGCGTAGGAGCCGCCGCTGCCATTGTCGGCGATGCTGCCCATGCGGCTCGTCAGGCTCAGCACGATCTTGGCGCTGCCCATTTCGAGATTGGGCAGCAGCGCCTCGGCAACGCGGACGGGCGCGATCGAGTTGATGTGAAAGACCCGCAGCCAGTCGTCGGGATCCGTCGATCCATCGTTGCCGCCGACCCCGGCATTGTTCACCAGGATGTCGATCGCATCGCCCTTCAGCTCCTTCACCAGATGGGCGATCTGCCGGTCGTCGGCCACCTCGAGACGGTGAACCGTGACGTCGCCCTTGATCGCCCCCAGCGCCGCGGCCGCCTTGGGATCGCGCGCGCAGGCGTGAACCCGCCACCCCTCTTCCGCATATTGGCGGACGAACTCGAGACCAATGCCCCGATTGGCGCCGGTAACGAGGACGGTGTGCATGGCGGTCTCCTCAGCTGATCTGGAAATGACAGTCCTTGATCTCGCCGCCGGGCCCATTGATCGGCGTCACATCCATCGGGCAGGCGGAAAAGGCCATGATCAGGTCCATCTCCGCCCGCAGCAGCACATGGTCGCCGGGCTTCGAGACGGTCGGCAGGAACGATATCCTGTGGTCGGCACCGACCGGAATGTTCATCCACATGTTGAGGGGACAAGGCACCTCGGGCGGCGTCAGGCCCAGCTCCTTCATCGCCGCATGAAGATTGTCGGTGCAGTTGTCGTGATAGTCCTTGATGCCGAAATGGCGGTAGCGATGGACATCGCAGGCCGCGACCAGCGTGTCGTGGATCCCGGGCGAGCTGTCCTCCAGCCAGGTCAGCATCGGCGTCCGCCGGTTGCTGCGCAGCGCGTCGCCCACGACCGGAATGGTCCGGCCGATCTGGGGCCGCGTATGCTCCATCGACATGAACTCGTGCAGATCGTCGCTGCGGAAGGCCCAGGTGTCGAGCACCTGAGTGCCGTGCGTGTTGACGATCCTGATGGTCTGGCCCGCCTTCATGCGTGCCGCCTTGCCGCGCCGCGCCGGGACCGCCGTCAATCCGCCCATCACTTCCTCCCGCCCGGACGATCCACCGGATCGCTGCTGTCACGCCGGGCCGTGACCTCGATCTCGATCTTCATGCGCGGGTCGATCAGTTGCGCCACGACCGTCGTGTTGGCAGGCCGCGCCTCCCGGCAATATTGACCGATCACGGGCGCGATCCTGGTGAAATCGGCCGCATCGGTCAGATGGATCTGGATCCGGACCATGTCCTTGAGCCCGGACTTGGCCTGCTCGAGCGCCCACTGGATATTGCGGAAACATTGGTGGGTCTGCTCGACCACGTCGGCCGCGATCGTGCCCGCCTTGTAGTCGAAGCCGGTCGTCCCCGAGACGAACACCCAGTCGCCATCGACGATGGCCCGGCTGTAGCCGGCCAGCTCCTCGAAGGTCGAGCCCGATGAAATCCGCTGCCTTGCCATGCCCTATGCCCCTTACGCCGATTCTTCGAACAGCTCGCGCCCGATCAGCCAGCGGCGGATCTCCGAGGTGCCGGCGCCGATCTCGTAGAGCTTGGCGTCGCGCAGCAGCCGTCCCGTCGGGTAGTCGTTGATATAGCCGTTGCCGCCCAGCACCTGGATCGCCTCGAGCGCCATCCAGGTCGCCTTCTCGGCGGCAAACAGAATGGCACCGGCGGCGTCCTTGCGCGAGCCATGGCCGCGGTCGCAGGCCCTTGCCACGGCATAGACATAGGCCCGCGCGGCATTGGCGATCGTGTACATGTCGGCGATCTTGCCCTGCATCAGCTGGAAGCTGCCGATGGGCTCGCCGAACTGCTTGCGCTCATGGATATAGGGAATCACCACGTCGAGGCAGGACTGCATGATGCCGATGGGCCCGGCCGCCAGGACCGCGCGCTCGAAATCGAGCCCGCTCATCAGGACCTTCACCCCCGCCCCTTCGAGCCCCATGCGGTTGGCCTCCGGCACGAAGCAATCCTTGAATACCAGCTCGCCGGTGTTGGAGCCGCGCATGCCGAGTTTGTCGAGCTTGGCCGAGGTGGTGAAGCCCTTCATCCCCTTCTCGATGAAGAAACAGGTGATGCCGCGGGCGCCGGCCTCGGGGTCGGTCTTGGCATAGACCACCAGCAGATCCGCATCCGGGCCGTTGGTGATCCACATCTTGGTGCCGTTCAGCAGATAGCCGTCGGCGACGCGCTTGGCCTGCAGCTTCATGCTGACCACGTCGGAGCCGGCCCCCGGCTCGCTCATGGCGAGCGCGCCGACATGCTGGCCGGAGATCAGCTTCGGCAGATATTTGCGCTTCTGGACCTCGCTCGCATTGCGGCGGATCTGGTTCACGCAGAGGTTGGAATGGGCGCCGTAGGAGAGGCCGACGCTGGCGGAGGCGCGGCTGATCTCCTCCATCGCCACGCAATGCTCGAGATAGCCCATGCCCGCGCCGCCGAACTCCGGCTCGACCGTCACGCCGAGCACGCCCAAGGCACCCATCTTCTCCCAGAGATCCTCGGGGAACTGGTTGCTGCGGTCGATGTCGGCCGCGCGCGGCGCGATCTCGCGGGCGGCGAAGTCGGCGACCTGGTCGCGCATCATCTCGGCGGTCTCGCCGAGATCGAAATCGAGCGACCGGAACCGGTTATGGCCGGTGGTTGCCATGAATCGAATTCCTCCCTGAAGATGCGGCGAAGCCTAGCGCCGGATCACAGCAAGAACAAGGTTGCGAGCCCCAGGAAGGAGAAGAAGCCGAACACGTCGGTGGTGGTGGTGAGGAAGGGTCCCGCACCGATGGCCGGGTCGATCCCGAAGCGCGCCAGGGTCAGGGGAATCAGGGTCCCGGCGATGCCGGCCCAGATCATGTTGAAGACCATCGCCGCGCCCAGCACCAGTCCGATGGGGAGGCCGAAGAAGAACGAGGTCACGGTCCCCATGATCAGCGCGAAAACGGCCGCGTTGATGGCGGCCACGGCGATTTCCTTGCCCACCACGCGCCAGACATTGCTGCCGCGCGGCTGCAGATCGCGGGTCGCGAGCGCGCGGACCATGACCGTGATGACCTGGACCCCGGCATTGCCGCCCATGGCGGCGACGATCGGCATCAGGATGGCGAGGGCGACGATCTGCTCGATGGTGGCCTCGAACTGCGAGATCACGGTCGAGGCGATCGCCGAGTTGCAGAGGGTCACCACCAGCCAGCGGACCCGGCGCCAGGCGGTTTCGAGCGCCGGCGCATGGAAATCGGTCTCGCTGACGCCGACGATGCCGAGCAGATCCTCCTCGGCCTCTTCCTCGATGACATGGACCACGTCGTCCACGGTGATCACGCCCAGGAGACGGCCCGTATCGTCCACGACCGGCGCCGACATGAGCCCATATTGCCGGAAGAGATAGGCGACCAATTCCTGGTCCATGGTGGCCGGGACCACGCGGAACTCGGTATGCATCAGGTCCTCGAGCTTCACGATGCGCTTATTGCGCATGGCGCGCGAGAGGGGCACCGCGCCGATCGGCTTGTGCATCGGATCGACCACGAAGAGATCGTAGAAATCGTCCGGCAGATCCTGGTTGGCGCGCAGATAGTCGATCGCCTCGCCCACCGTCCAATGCTGGGGCACCGCCACCAGATCGCGCTGCATCAGGCGGCCGGCGCTGTCTTCCGGATAGGTGAGGCCCTGCTCGATGACGGCGCGGTCCGCGGCCGGGATCGCGCGCAGGACGCGCTGCTTCTCGGCCTCGTCCAGATCCTCGAGGATGTCGACCGCGTCGTCGGTCTCGAGCTCGGAAACGGCCTGCGCCACCTCGCCCGGGCTCATCAGCCCGATCACCTCTTCGCGCACCACCTCGTCGAGATAGTTGAGGGTCTCGGGCTCGAGGATATGACGGCAGACCTTGATGACGAACCGGCGCTCGTCGGGCGTCAGCGCCTGCAGCAGGTCGGCAAAGTCGGCGGGATGCAGGTCGTCGACCAGTTTCTCGATCTGGGCGAGGTCACCCTCCCCGACCGCCCGCCGCGCCCGGGCCACCGCCTCCGGCGAGACGCCATAGAGCGCCTCCGTCTCGGACAGCTTGACCTCGTCGGCGACAGGGTCCTCGACGTTCGGGCGCCGTTCCAGATCGGGTGGCGGCGCCTCGCTGCTCACTTCGGGGCGGCCTCCGCGCCCTGGACCGCCGCGGCCTGCGCGTCAACCGCCGCCACGGCCGTCATGTTGACGATGCCGCGCACGGTGATCGACGGCACCACCACGTGGACCGGCATGGCGACGCCCATCAGCATCGGCCCCACCGAGAGGCCGTTGCCCAGGGTCTTCAGCAGGTTGAAGGAGATGTTGGCGGCGTCGAGGGTCGGCATGACCAAAAGATTGGCCTGGCCCTTGAGCCGCGAGTTGGGGAAGAGGCGCAGGCGGATCTGCTCGCTGATCGCGTTGTCGCCATGCATCTCGCCTTCGACCTCGAGCTCCGGTGCGCGCTCCCGGATCAGCTCCAGCGCGGCGCGCATGAGCTTGGCGGTCGGGGTGTCGCGGGTGCCGAAGTTGGAATGCGACAGCAGCGCCGCCTTCGGCACGATCCCGAACTTGGGCACCGCCGCCGCGGCCAGGAGCGCGAACTCCGCGATCTGCTCGGCAGTCGGCTCCGGGGTCACATGGGTATCGCCCAGGAAGAAGGTTCCGGTCGGCAGAATCAGGGCCGTCAGCGCATAGGCATGGGACACGCCCGGTGCCAGCCCGATCACGTCCAGCAAATGGGCCACATGGCGGATATATTTGCCGACCGTGCCGCAGATGAGCGCGTCCGCCTCGCCGCGGCGGACCATCAGCGCGCCGATGATCGTGTTGCGGGTGCGCACGACGGTCTGCGCCGAGGACTGGGTGACGCCCTTCCGTTCGGTCAGGCTGTGATAGAGGGTCCAGTATTCGCGGAAGCGGTGATCCTCCTCGGGATCGACCAGCTCGAAATCCTTGCCCATCACGATCCGCAGGCCCAACCGCTTGATTCGGCTCGCCACCACGGCGCGCCGGCCGATCAGGATCGGCTGCGCCAGCCCTTCATCGACCACCGTCTGGGCCGCCTGCAGCACCCGCTCCTCTTCGCCCTCGGCATAGCAGACCCGTTTCCTGTCCTGACGCGCGCGGTCGAACATCGGCTTCATCAGCAGGCCGGAACGGAAGACATATTGGCTGAGCCGGTCGCGATAGGCGGCGAGATCGGCGATGGGGCGCGTGGCGACCCCGCTTTCCATCGCGGCCCTCGCCACCGCCGGCGCGATCGCCACCAGCAGCCGACGGTCGAAGGGGCGCGGGATCAGATATTCCGGTCCGAAGCTCGGCACCTCGCCGCCATAGGCCCGGGTCACCTCGTCCGTGATCTCGGCCTGGGCCAGATCGGCGATCGCCTTCACGCAGGCGATTTCCATCGCCTCGTTGATGGTGGTGGCGCCGACATCGAGCGCGCCGCGGAAGATGAAGGGAAAGCAGAGGACGTTGTTGACCTGGTTCGGATAGTCCGAGCGCCCGGTGGCGATGACCGCGTCCTCGCGCACGGCCCGCACCTCCTCGGGCAGGATCTCCGGCGTCGGATTGGCCAGCGCCAGCACGATCGGCCGGGCCGCCATCGTCGCCACCCATTCGGGCTTCATGACCCGGGGTGCCGAGAGGCCGAGGAAGATGTCGGCGTCCTTGATAACCTCGGAGAGCTTGCGCGCATTGGTGTCCTTGGCGTAGCGCTCCTTGAGCGGGTCCATCTCCTCCTTGCGGCCGCGATAGACCACGCCCGCGATATCGGTGACGGTGATGTTCTCCATCTTGAGCCCGAGGCGCACCAGGAGGCCGAGGCAGGTCAGCGCCGCGGCGCCGGCGCCGGAGGTCACCAGCTTCACCTCCTCGATCTTCTTGTCGACGATCTTGAGGGCGTTGGTGACCGCGGCCGCGACGATGATGGCGGTGCCATGCTGGTCGTCATGGAAGACCGGGATCTTCATGCGCTGGCGGAGCTTGCGCTCCACCTCGAAACATTCCGGGGCCTTGATGTCCTCGAGATTGATCGCGCCGAAGCTGGGCTCCAGGCTGGCGATGATGTCGACCAGCTTGTCGGGGTCGCGCTCGTCGATCTCGAGGTCGAACACGTCGATGCCGGCAAAGGTCTTGAACAGGACCGCCTTGCCCTCCATCACCGGCTTGGCTGCCAGGGGGCCGATCGCTCCCAGCCCCAGGACGGCGGTCCCGTTGGTGACCACCGCCACCAGATTGGCCCGTCCCGTGACCCGGGCCGCCTCGGCCGGGTCCGCCACGATCGCCTCGCAGGCGAAGGCCACCCCCGGCGAATAGGCCAGCGCCAGGTCGCGCTGGTTGGCCAGGGGCTTGGTCGCCACGATGGCGAGCTTCCCGGGAACCGGGGTGCGATGATATTCGAGCGCGCTGGCGCGCAGGTCTTCGGTCATGGGAGGGGGTGGGCCTGACGCTGGTGAAACCGGCCCGGGAGTATAGCCAGCGATTGTCGTGCCGCCACTGGGGTTTACGTCAGGTCTGGCAGACCCCAAATGAAGGTCGGAAAGGGGCCGGGCGCGAGGCCCGGAAACGCCGAAGCCCGCGCGGGGTTACCGGCGGGCTCCAGGCAGGCATTGGTGCGGTCGAGAAGACTCGAACTTCCACGGGTTGCCCCACAGCGACCTCAACGCTGCGCGTCTACCAGTTCCGCCACGACCGCATGTCAGGGATGGGCTTGCCATCCGTGGCTGCGGGGGAATAGCAAATCGGGGGACCGCGATCAAGTTGAACCGGCGGCGGCCCAAAGCCGCGGAATTCCAGGAGGATAAACCCCTGTCCGAAAGCCACTCCGAAACCCTGGGTAAGGCCCCTCCCGCGGCCCCCGTGGAATGGCGGGTGAGCGATGCGCTGACCCCCTATCCCGAGGCCGTGGCGGCCATGGAGGCCCGGGCGGCCGCCATTGCGCGTGGCGAGGCACCCGAGCTGGTCTGGCTGGTGGAGCATCCGCCGCTCTATACGGCCGGCACCAGCGCCCGTCCGGGCGATCTGCTCGAGCCCGGCCGGTTCCCCGTGTTCGAGAGCGGGCGCGGCGGGCAATTCACCTATCACGGCCCCGGCCAGCGGGTGGCCTATACGATGCTGTCGGTCGCGGCGCGGGGCGGCGACCTTCGCCGTTTCGTGGGCGACCTCGAGGAATGGATCATCCGCACCCTCGCCCGCTTCAACCTGAAGGGCGAGCGCCGCGAGGGCCGGGTCGGCATCTGGATCGCCAGACCCGGCGGCGTCGAGGACAAGATCGCGGCGCTGGGTATCCGGGTCCGGCGTGGCGTCACCTATCACGGCATCGCCATCAACCTCGATCCCGACCTCGCCCATTTCTCCGGCATCGTCCCCTGCGGCATCCAGGGCGGTGGCGCGTCGCCCTACGGCGTCACCTCGCTGCTGCGCGAAGGCGTCCTGATCTCGATGCCCGAGCTCGATATGGCCCTCAGGGGCGCGTTCGAGGAGGTATTCGGACGAGTCTCCATGGCGGCCTGATTCCGCGACGCGAGCCCGCCGTCACTGTCAAAGACCCTGTCAGCCCTCGGGTTCGCTCTTGCCTCTGACCTTGGCTATGACCCACGGCCAGAACACCATGGCGGCGACAAAAAGAGCGATCAACAGCAGCGAGACCGCCATCTGGACGATGCCGAAATTAGGGGAATCGCTCACCACAAACCAGCCCGTGACGATCGCCGCGAGAGCCATCACAATTCGAACGAGCCAGCCCAACATCGCTCCCCCTCCTCTGCGCCGGATGTCCGGGCGCCCAGGGAAGGATAGCAGCCCGGGGCCGGCTTCGCCTCACGCATCCGGCCATTGGTGAAAGCCGTTCTCGTCCGGCTCGTCGGCGTCGAAGCTTTCGATACCGGTGACCTTGGCCAAAGGCGGACCCTGGCGGCAGAGATCGACCATCTCCTCGATCCGCGTTACGGGCCCCGCGAACAGCGCTTCGACCTCGCCGGTCGAGAGATTGCGGACCCAACCCTTCAGGCCGCGCCTGTTGGCCTCGCTCAGGGTCCAGGCGCGATACCAGACGCCCTGGACCTTGCCCGAGATGACGATCCGTCGCGCACTCATGCGAACTCCACGATCACCTGATCGACCGCCAGGCTGTCACCGGCGGCGGCATGAAGCTTCGCGACCTTGCCGTCGCGCTCGGCACGCAGCAGGTTCTCCATCTTCATGGCTTCCACCACCGCCAGTTCCTGCCCGGCCTTGACCTCCTGCCCCGCCGTCACGGCGAGGGAGACCAGGAGCCCCGGCATCGGCGACAGCAGGAAGCGCGACATGTCAGGCGGAACCTTGACCGGCATGAAGCGCGCGAGCGCCGCCGCGCGCGGGGTCAGGACCTGCATCATCAGCTCGCTGCCGGCATGGGTGAGCTTGTAATCCACGCCCCTGCGGTCGATCTGGACCGAGATGGGTTGCCCGTTGATCCGGCCCTGAAAGAGCGGATCGCCAATCCGCCAATCGCCGATCAACTCGTGGCTCGCCTCGCCGCTGATCACCGCATAACCGCCCGCGGTCTCCGCAATCGTGACGGCGGCCGGCTCTCGGTCGATCACCACCACCCACTCGCCGCCGCTGGCCAGCTTGGGCGGACGCAGGCGGCCGCTGATCTGCTGGTCGCGCTGGCGGGATCGGTGATGGATCATGGCAGCGACGGCAATGAGCTGGCGCCGGCGCTCCTCGTCGAGCGGCGCGCCATGGAATCCGTCCGGAAACTCGTCGGCGATGAAGTTGGTCGAGAGCTTGCCGTCGGCGAAGCGCGGGTGACCCAGCAGCGCCGAGAGAAAGGCGATGTTGTGGCTGACGCCGCGGATATAGAAACCGTCGAGCGCCTCGCGCAGCGCCGCGGTCGCGTGGCGCCGGTCGCTGCCGCTGCCCACGACCTTGGCGATCATCGGATCGTAGAACATGCTGATCTCGGCGCCCTCATAGACGCCGCTGTCGATCCGGACCTGGCCGACGCCCGTCGGCTCGCGATAGTTGGACAGACGCCCCGTGGAGGGCAGGAATCCCCGCAACGGATCCTCGGCATAGACCCGGGCCTCGATCGCCCAGCCCTCGAGCTTCACGTCCTTCTGCTTGAAGCCCAGCTTTTCGCCGGCGGCCACCCGGATCATCAGCTCGACCAGATCGAGGCCGGTGACGAGCTCGGTCACGGGGTGCTCGACCTGGAGGCGCGTGTTCATCTCGAGGAAATAGAAGTTGCGCTGCTGATCGACGATGAACTCGACGGTTCCCGCCGAGCGGTAATTCACCGCCTTGGCCAGGGCCACCGCCTGGGCGCCCATGGCGGCGCGGGTCTTGGCGTCGAGGAACGGGCTCGGCGCCTCCTCGATCACCTTCTGGTGGCGGCGCTGGATCGAGCATTCGCGCTCGCCCAGATAGACGATGTTGCCGTGGCTGTCGCCCAGCACCTGGATCTCGATATGGCGCGGCTGCTCGATATATTTCTCGATGAAGACGCGGTCGTCGGCGAAGCTCGATTTCGCCTCATGCGTGGCGCTGCGGAAGCCCTCATGGACCTCCTGGTCGGTGCGCGCGATGCGCATGCCCTTGCCGCCGCCGCCGGCCGAGGCCTTGATCATCACCGGATAGCCGACGTCATGGGCGATGGCGACCGCCTCGGCCTCGTCCTTGATGACGCCGAGATAGCCCGGAACGGTGCTGACGCCGGCCTGCTGCGCCAGCTTTTTGGACTCGATCTTGTCGCCCATGGCGCCGATCGCCTCGACGCCGGGGCCGATGAAGACCACACCCGCCTGCTCGAGCGCCGCGGCGAATTTCCGGTTCTCCGAGAGGAAGCCATAGCCCGGATGGACCGCCTCGGCGCCGGTCTGCCTGATGGCGTCGAGAATGCGGTCGATCGAAAGATAGCTTTGGGCCGAGGGCGCCGGCCCGATCGCCACCGCCTCGTCCGCCTCGCGCACATGCCTGGCATCGGCATCCGCCTCGGAATAGACGGCAACCGTCTTGATGCCCATGGCGCGGGCGGTGCGGATGACGCGGCACGCGATCTCGCCGCGATTGGCAATCAGGATTTTTTTGAACATTCAACTACTCTTTATGTTTGACCTGACAGCCTGATGGCGCAACGAACCCATAATCGTCGTGCCCACACCGAGCGAAGACGTGGTCCGGATCGTAAGCAAACTTCTTGTAGGCATACGCCCTAAGAAGCCAGGAGAAAAAAGGAAATTCATCACACAACTGATCCGCAATTGGATGAGTTGCCACCAGCCCGGCACTTTGCGTGAAGTGGCGGTCGTGATAAGCCGCGTGAAGAGTTTCGTGAGATTCTAAATAAGGAAACTTCCCTGAGTATATGTGGTGAACACTCCAGCTGTTCTTGCTGCCGAAACGCGATGGTCGGTCACCCGCTGCCGCTCGAAATGCCAATATGGCCGGCCCGTTTGCCCTGCCGTCTCTGCGGATTGCAGCACTTTTTGAAAGCTCGATCAGCGGCGGCGGGTACCTGTGATACTTCTCATTTCGGCTGCGCCCCTCCCACAGAAGCAGGGCTTCCTTTGGCCAGCGAACAAAGTCATCAATGTTCGCAGCGACTTTGACAACCACATCTCTCACGCTGGCATTTTCAACAGCGCGGGCTTCGTTCAACACCCACGCCTGCAAGTCATCCAGATCACATTTCGCTTTGATCGAGCTAGGCGAATCGATATTCGAACGATTCTTTGTACGCTTCATCCTTCACACTGCCCTGGCACGCCAGCGCCACGTTCTGATCGCTACAGCGGAATGTTGTCGTGCTTCTTCCAGGGATTCTCGAGCTTCTTGCCCTTGAGCATGGCCAGCGCCCGGCAGATCCGGCGGCGGGTCGAGCGTGGCATGATCACGTCGTCGATGAAGCCGCGCGAGCCCGCCACGAACGGATTGGCGAATTTGCTGCGATATTCCTCGGTGCGCAGCGCGATCGCCGAGGCATCGCCGATATCGGCGCGGAAGATGATCTCGACCGCGCCCTTCGGCCCCATTACCGCGATCTCGGCCGTGGGCCAGGCATAATTCACGTCGCCGCGCAGATGCTTGGAGCTCATCACGTCATAGGCCCCGCCATAGGCCTTGCGGGTGATGACCGTGACCTTCGGCACCGTCGCCTCGCCATAGGCGAAGAGCAGCTTCGCGCCATGCTTGATGATGCCCCCGAATTCCTGCGCCGTGCCCGGCAGGAAGCCCGGCACGTCGACGAAGGTCAGGATCGGGATGTTGAAGCAGTCGCAGAAGCGCACGAAGCGCGCGGCCTTGCGCGAGCTGTCGATATCGAGGCAGCCCGCCAGCACCATCGGCTGATTGGCGACGATCCCGACCGTGGCTCCCTCCATGCGGCCGAAGCCGGTCAGGATGTTCCCGGCGAAATTCGGCTGCAGCTCGAAGAAATCGCCCTCGTCCACGACCTTCCGGATCAGCTCATGCATGTCGTAGGGCTTGTTGGGATTGGCCGGCACCAGCGTGTCGAGCGATTCCTCGATCCGGTCGCCGCTGTCGGCAGTCGGACGCACCGGCACGCCGTTGCGGTTCGATTCCGGCAGGAAATCGAAGAAGCGGCGCATCTGCAGCAGCGCGTCGACATCGTTTTCGAAGGCGAGATCGGCCACGCCGGACTTGGCCGAATGCGTCACGGCGCCCCCAAGCTCCTCATGGGTGACGGTCTCATGCGTGACCGTCTTCACCACATCGGGGCCGGTCACGAACATGTAGGAGGAATCCTTCACCATGAAGATGAAGTCGGTCATGGCGGGCGAATAGACGGCGCCGCCGGCGCAGGGCCCCATGATGAGCGAGATCTGCGGGACCACGCCCGAGGCGGTGATGTTGCGCTGGAACACCTCGGCATAACCCGCGAGCGAGGCGACGCCCTCCTGGATCCGCGCGCCGCCGGAATCGTTGATCCCGATGACCGGCGCGCCGACCTTCACCGCCTGGTCCATCACCTTGCAGATCTTCTCCGCATGGGCCTCGGAGAGGGAGCCGCCGAAGACGGTGAAATCCTGGCTGAAGACGAAAACCAGCCGGCCGTTGATGGTGCCGTGCCCCGTGACCACCCCGTCGCCGGGGATCTTCTGCTCGGCCATGCCGAAGTCCGAGGAGCGATGCTCGACGAACATGTCCCATTCCTCGAAGGAATCGGCGTCGAGGAGCAGCTCGATGCGCTCGCGGGCCGTCAACCGGCCCTTGGCGTGCTGGGCCTCGATGCGGCGGGGGCCGCCCCCGGCGCGGGCCGCAGCCCGCTTCTCCTCGAGTAAGCGAAGGATTTCCTGCATGGGATGGCGGTTCCAACGGTCAGGGGGTTGATTATTACAATTTTATGACAGTTCCCCAGGCGACTGGCCGTCGAGA
Organism: uncultured Alphaproteobacteria bacterium; assembly: GCA_963696655.1. Taxonomy (GTDB): domain Bacteria; phylum Pseudomonadota; class Alphaproteobacteria; order Dongiales; family Dongiaceae; genus Hypericibacter. The sequence continues at coordinate 86,080 of CAVOLB010000121.1, read as the reverse complement.
TAGCACCAATCCGACGCCAAAATGAAGTCAGATTTTCACGCTGAAAGAAGGGCCAGAAACCGCTCTGCCGCTTCGATTTCGGCCCTGAGGTCGGCTTGGCGCCGGGCGGCCTCCGGGTCCAGGCCCCAGCGCTCGATCTGGTAGCGCTCGTCCAGCAGGGAGAGCTCAAAAGCTTCCGCCCCGGAAAGCCGCCCCTCCAGCAGGGCCAGAGCCAGAACGACCGAGCCGGCGGCCCCGGTGGCCGACGCCAGGGCCGTCAGCCGGAAGGGATCGAGGCCCGCCACCGCTGCCTCGATGGCCCGCAGGGCCTCCGGCGGCTGGGGGCGTGGCATCACGCCGGTGACCACGAGCAAGGGGGCGTCATAATGGAGCCGCGCCCAGTCGACCAGCGGCTGCCAGAGCTGCTCCTGGCGCTCGACTAGGCCCCTCGGGGCCTCCGCCCGGTAGCAGATCAGATCGGTCGCGGCGAAGCCGGCGACGTCGGCGACGACCGCCTGGGGCGCCTCGGCCACCTTGTCGATCGCGGTCGCCGCCAGTTGCATGAGCGGCATGCTCGCCGGCTTGATCTTCTCGCCCTGGGCTTGCCATTCGGCCGCGACGGCTTCCGCCAGGGGTTCCGTCGGCAGCAGGAAGGGCTTGGCTGCGGGACTGCGCATCGGCTTGCCGTCGAGCGCCACCCCAAAGCCGCCCGCCTCCGCGCGGGCGGAGGCCGTCTGATAGAACCGCTTCATCCCAGCCGGGCGTGCCGCCCCCTCAGGGCAGCAGGCTCTTCAATGCGTTGCCGGTGTCCTCGAGCGTCTTGCCGGCATCGTCGAGCACCTTCTGACCGGGGGTCGTGGGGGCCGCGGGCGCTGTCGAGCCCGTCGTGCTGGTGCCCGTACCGCCGTTGAGCGCCACCACGCAGGGATTACCGCCCCCGCTGCCGGCGGTCGTGGTCGTGCCGCTCGAGCCCCCGCTGCCGCCCGTGCCGGTGACGCCGGCGAGCGCCCCCAGGATGTCGCCGCCGCCGGAGGCCACGCCGACCGCCGCGCCGGCGATGCCCTGCGCCAGGGCCGCCGCATCGGGCGTGACGCTCGGATTCGCCATGGTCCCGCCGATATTCACCGGGATCGCCAGATTGGCGAGGTTGGTCTGCTTGGCGCGCGGATCGAGATGCAGCTTCAGCTTCTCGTTCGCCAGATTGATGTCGCCATTGCCGACGATGCTGGCACCGTTAGTGTCGAGCACCAGCCCGGTGCTGGTGGCGAGACCCTTCTTGATGTCGAACTTGCTGACGAAGCAGTTGAGATTGGTGCTGTCGCCGCTGCCGCCGCTCGCGATCAGCTTGAACAGGTCGGAGAGCAGGATCTGGGCGAAGCGGTTGTTGATATGGCCCTCGCCCATGGCGAAGTTGGTATTGCCATTGAGGCCCGCCATGATCTCGCGCACCGAGTTGCCGGCGCCGGCCACGTCGAGATCGAGATCGGCCTTGCCGCCCGTCAGCACGTCGCTGATCGAGAGCGTCTGCAGCAGGGTTCCCACCTCGACCTGCTTGGCATTGATCTTGACGGCCACGGGGGCCGGCGTCTTGGCCCCGTCGATCACGGCCGAGATCACGAAATTGCCGCCGCCCAGCCCGCTCTGGAAGTTCTTGAGGGTGAGCTTGCTGTCCTGCAGCACCATATCGAGCGCCAGATTTTCCAGCGTCACCGGGTCCTTGATGAATTTCTGCGCGGTCAGATGAATGTTGGCGTCGACTGCGCCGAGACCGTCGAAGGGGAGCGGATCGGCCGGGAAGACGCGGCCATCGTTCGCCGCCCCTGAGCTGGTGGTGGCACCAGAGCCGGCGCCGCCGCCGGCGGCGGGCTTCACCCCGAAATCCTTCAGATCGATCATCGCGGCGGCGAGGTTGGCGGTGATGCTCGGCTTCTTGCCGCCCATCGCCACGCTGGCATCGCCGGTCATGCTGCTGGTGCCCATCTTGAGCTGGAGCTGCTCGACCTTGTAGACGCCGCTCGGGTTCGAGAGATTGCCGGCGACGCTGTAGGGTCCGAGAGGCGGCAGCGTCGCGCCCGAAATGGCGTTGAGGTCGGCGAGGCTCTTGCCTTCGACCGCGAGCGCGACCGCGATACCTTCGGCAGTCATCGGTTTCGCCGCGGCGCCCTTGAGCGCGATCTTGGCGCCACCCGCTTCGACCGTGACGTCGATCGGGAACGCCTGATTGGCGAGCAGCGCGCCCACCGCGCCGATCGTGCCCTTGGCGGTAATGGGATTGCCGTTGTAGCTGCCGTCGAGCGCGATCTCGATCGGGCTGGAAGCGCTGTCGGCCTCGGCCGTGAACGACTTGATGACGATGGTCTTGGTTTGCTTGGTAACGCCATCGGTCCAGAGGACCTGGGAGTCCTCGATCCGGATGTTGTGCACGACCGGCAGCGTCGCCGGGCCGGCGCTGGAGCCGGTCGTGCCGGTCGTCGTCGTTGTGGTCGTCGTCGAAGGGGCCGCGGGCGTAAATACCCAATTACCCTGACCCTTGTCGTTGGTCTCGAGCAGGATGTCCGCACCCTTGAGGACGATCCGGTTCACCTCGACATTGCCGCTCAGGAGCGGGATCAGCCGCACCTCGGCCTCCAGCCGCTTCATCTTGATCAGCTCGGGGCGCGAGCCCCAGGAGGCATTGGAGAAGGTCACGTCATTGACGGCCAGAGCCGGGTTCCAGGAGATCACCAGATCGACATCGCCCGCGAGCGTGAGATCGCGTCCCGTGGCCTCCTTCACCTTCTCGGCGATGAGGCCCTTGTACTGGTTGAAGTCCTGCGACTTCAGGATGGCGATGCCCGCCACCACGACCGCAACCACCAGAACGACCAGACCGATCAGAACGTATTTGAACCGCATAAATCACCGTTCCCCGTAGTTGGCGAGCGCCATGGGCAAATCTTCCGGCCGCAGAATGACCCGGCCGGCGCCGGCGCGGGCAAGGTCCGCGGGCTCATGATAGCCCCAACCGGCGCCGATACCAGCCGTACCCGCATTATAGGCCATTTCCATGTCGAAACTGGTGTCTCCGATCAGCACTGTCGAGGCCGGATCGACGCCAATTTCCGCCATGGCCTGATGCATCATGGCCGGGTGCGGTTTACTGGGCGCCCGATCAGCGGTCTGCAGGGTGACGAAGCGCTCCGTCAGCCCGTGAGCCTCAAGCGTATGGCGCAAGCCGCGCAGATTCTTGCCGGTGGCGATGCCGAACACCACATCCGGGCCCTCGATCGCGGCGATCGCCTCGAGAATTCCCGGAAAGAGCGGTTCCTGAAAGCTGTCGCTTTGTCGCGCCGCCACGGCCTCGCGGCGGAAGGCGGCCGCGAGCTTCGCCTGCATCTTTTCATCGACATCGGGCTGCAGCGCAGCGATTGCCGTCTCCAGTGTCAGACCGACCACCCGGCGTATCGCCGCCGGCTCGGGCTCGCGCAGATCGAGCGAGCGCCAGGCCGAGGCCATCGCCGCGACGATCGTATGCTGACTGTCCACGAGCGTACCGTCGCAGTCGAACATGATCAGCTTGAAGCGATGCGACATCATCAATTCAGAACTCGAACTCCTCGCGGTTCGCCGGCCCCGACGAGATGGAGAATCCCAGGAACTTCCAGGTCGCGACCATATGCGGCGGCAAGGGCGCGCTGACGCGGAGAATCTTGCCCGCCGGATGAGGAAATTCCAAGGCGCGGGCGTGGAGATGGAGCTGACGCGAGATTTCCTTCCCCGGCAGGAAGGCCCCGGCTCCCCCATATTTTCCGTCGCCCAGGATCGGCGTGCCCAAGGCCGCGCAATGGGCCCGCAACTGATGGGTGCGCCCGGTCTCCGGCCGCAAGGCAAGCCAGGCCGCCTTGCGACCGATATGCTCGACCGTGCGGTAATATGTGACAGCCCGTTGACCTTCGGCCTGATCGGGGCGAACTCGTTCGCCGCTCTGGCCGGGCTGCTTCGACAAGGCGAGATCGATGCGGCCCGACAGCGGCTGCGGCAGGCCGATCACGGCCGCCCAATAGAGCTTGTGCACCTCGCGCCCGCGAAACAGCTCCGCGAGCTTGGCCGCCGCGCGCGCCGTGCGCGCCAGCACCAGCACCCCGCTCGTATCCTTGTCGAGGCGATGGACCAGGCGCGGGCGCTCCTCGCTGCCGAAGCGCAACTCGTCGAGCGCCCCGTCGAGATGCACGGTGGTTTCCGTGCCCCCCTGCACGGCAAGCCCCGCGGGCTTGTCGATTACGATCAGCCAATCGTCGCGATGCAGGATCCGGCGCCGCAGTTCCTCGCCCAGCCGCGCCGAAGCGAGGTTGGACTTGCGGGATTTCGATTCCGTCGGCTCGCGCGGAGCCGCCTCGCCGCGAGGTGCCGTCAGCGGCGGCACGCGCACGACCTGACCCGGCTCGAGGCGATGGTTGGCCTTGATGCGCTTGCCGTCGACCCGCACCTGCCCGGTGCGCAGCAACTTCTCCAGCCGGCCATGGGTCAGTTCGGGAAAGCGGCGCTTGAACCAGCGGTCGAGCCGTTGCTCCGCCTCGTCCCGCCCGATGGTGATCGATTCCACGCTGCTCATGAAGCGGCCCTATTCCTCGCGCTGAGTTTGGGCGCGGTTGCGCAGCTTCGACCAGTAATCGAGCCGCTTGCGGATCTCGCGCTCGAAGCCGCGCTCGACCGGCTGATAGAACTCGCTGCGTGCCATGCCGTCCGGAAAATAATTCTGGCCCGAGAAGCCCTCCTCGGTGTCGTGATCGTACTCATAGCCCTTGGCATAACCCAGGTCGCGCATCAGGCGCGTGGGGGCGTTCAGGATATGCTTGGGCGGCATCAGCGAGCCGGTTTCGCGCGCCGCCCGCTGCGCCGCGCCGAAGGCCCGGTAGGCGGCATTGGACTTGGGTGCCGTCGCCAGATAGAGCACGCATTGCGCCAGCGCGAGCTCGCCTTCGGGAGAGCCCAATCGCTCATAAGTGTCCCAGGCCGCCAGCGCCTGCAGCAGCGCATCCGGATCGGCCAGCCCGACATCCTCGGCTGCGAACCGCACCATGCGCCGGGCGACATAGAGCGGATCCTCGCCGCCGACCAGCATGCGCGCGAACCAATAGAGCGCCGCATCCGCATCCGAGCCGCGCAGGGATTTATCCAAGGCGCTGATCAGGTTGTAATGGCTCTCCTGCGCCTTGTCGTAGAGCGGCATCCGGCGTTGGACGGCCGCCGCGAGCCCCGCCACATCCAGCGGTGCCTTCGCCGGCAGACGGAACAGTTCCTCGGCCATGTTGAGGAGATAGCGGCCGTCGCCGTCCGCCATGGCGCGCAGGGCCTGGCGCGCCTCCGGCATCACCGGCAGCGCCCGGCCCTCGACGGCCTCGGCCCGCGCCAGCAGTTTTTCCAGGGCCTCGTCATCGAGCCGGCGCAGCACGAAGACCTGGCAGCGCGACAGCAAGGCGCCATTGAGCTCGAAGGACGGATTCTCCGTTGTGGCACCGACCAGTGTCACGGTCCCGTCCTCGACATAAGGAAGAAACCCGTCCTGTTGCGCACGATTGAAGCGATGGATTTCGTCCACGAAAAGCAGCGTGCCTCGACCGACGCTGCGCCGCCCCTTGGCCGCCTCGAAGACCTTGCGCAGGTCGGCGACACCCGAGAACACGGCGGACAGTGGCTCGAACTGCATGTCGCTGCGCGCCGCGATGAGGCGGGCCAGCGTGGTCTTGCCGCAACCGGGCGGGCCCCAGAGGATCATCGAGGAGATCCGCCCGGTCGCGACCATGCGGCCGATGGGACCTTCCGGTCCCAGCAGGTGATCCTGCCCGACCACCTCGTCGAGCGACTGAGGCCGCAGCCGGTCGGCCAGCGGGCGCGGCGCCTGGCTCTCGAAGAGATTCGTCATCGCCTGCCCAAGGGGGCCATGGGGCTCATCCCAGATCGAGCGTCTGGACGCGGTCGCCGCGTTTGACCGTGATCTTCCAATGGACCGAGCGCTGGGCCAGTTGATCGAGCGTCGTCTTGACGTCGGGACATGGCACCTCGTTGATCTTGAGCAGGATGTCGCCCGGGCGGAACCCCACCTGCGCCGCCGGGCTGCCATTGGCGATCTTGGTCAGGACCACGCCCGACCATGTCCCCGACAGCCCCACCTCCTCCGCCAGGGCCGGCGAAAGGTTGGCGAGATAGGCCCCCATCAGCGGCGTGCGGCCCTCGACCAGGGTCTCGTCGCGCGGCGGCGTCTCGGGGGCCTGGGTCAGCGGAATGGGGACCTCGACCGACTGTCCCTTGCGCAGCACCGTCAGGGTCGCCGTGCTGCCGATCGGCAGGGTCGCCAGACGGAACCGCAGCGCGCCGGGATCCTCGACCGCGCGGTCGTTGATCGCCGTGACGATGTCGCCGACCTTCAGGCCCGCCTGCTGCGCCGGCCCGCCGTCATAGAGATTGTTGATGACGACGCCGCCGGGCTTCGCCAGGCCGAAGCCCTGCGCCAGTTCCGCGGTGACGGGCTGGCCGGTGGCGCCGATCCAGGGCCGCACGATCCGTCCGCCATTGCCCGCCGCGTCGATCACCGATTTGACCATGTTGGCGGGGATGGCGAAGCCGATCCCCACCGACCCGCCGCTACGCGAGACGATCGCCGTGTTGATGCCGGCGAGCTTGCCGTCCATCGTCACGAGCGCGCCGCCGGAATTGCCGGGATTGATGGCGGCATCGGTCTGGATGAAGAAGCCGTAATCGGAGATGCCGACGCGCGTGCGCGCGAGCGCGGAGACGATGCCGCTGGTGACGGTCTGGCCGACACCGAAGGGATTGCCGATCGCGAGCACCAGGTCGCCGACCTCGAGCGCATCGGAATCCCCGAGAGGCAGCACCGGCAGCGCCGCCCCTTCGGGATCGACCTTCAGCAGGGCCAGATCGCTCTGGTCGTCGCTGGTGACCAAGGTCGCCGAGAACTCACGGCCGTCGCTGAGGACGACTTTGATCTCCTGCGCGCCCTCGATCACATGCACATTGGTCACCACCAGCCCGTCGCTGCGGACGATGACGCCGGAGCCCAGCGAATTCTGCGTGCGCTGCGAGGGCTGCCCCAAGGCATCGCCGAAGAACTGGCGGAAGAAGGGATCGTTGAAGAGCGGCGAGGTCCGCTGCTGCACCACGGCGCGCGTATAGATATTCACGACTGCAGGCTCGACCTGCTTCACCAGGGGCGCGAAGGACAGCGTGATCTGCTCGCGCGAGCTCGGGACCGCCGGCTCGTCGGCGCGAAGGCCGCCGGTCATGAGTGCACAGCAGGCGCAGACGGCGAACCAGAGAATCGTCAGGCGGCGGGCCGGACGCAACGGACGCATGCATTCTCCATGGACATAGACGGGCCGGACCGGTGGCCCCAGGGGCGGGAATGGCCGGTCGCGAGGGATTTTAGCCGGAACCGGCGACCGGCCCAACCCGGATGGCATTACGGTCCGGAAAGCCGGAAAGGAAAAGGGCGGCCCCCGAGGGACCGCCCTTCCCGTTTTCGTCGCTGGTGCGAGAAGCCGGACCCTTGGCCCTCAGGCCTCGGGCTGCTGCTCGTCACCCTCGCTGACCTGCTGGCTGGGACCCGAATCCAGGCCCTTGGCCGCAGGGTCGCGGTCGACCAGCTCGATGATGGCCATCGGCGCGTTGTCGCCGAACCGGAACCCCGCCTTCAGCACGCGCGTATAGCCGCCGGCGCGGGTCTTGTAGCGTTCGGCCAGGGTGTCGAACAGCTTGCGGGTCTGCACCTCGTCGCGCATCGTCGCCAGGACCTGGCGGCGGGCATGGAGCCCGCCCCGCTTGCCCAGCGTGATCAGCTTCTCGACGATCGGCCGGAGATCCTTGGCCTTCGGCAAGGTGGTCTTGATCTGCTCATGCTTGATCAGCGCCGCCGCCATATTGGCGAACATGGCCTTGCGGTGGCTGCTGGTCCGATTGAGTTTGCGGCCGCTCATACCGTGACGCATCGCTTGCTTCCTTCTCTCCGGTCCGGCGCCGCGCGGGGCTCATCTGCCCCGACACGACCCGATTGCATCATCCCGTCGCCGCAGGTGCCCCCGCCAAGGGGCTACCCATGTACGACCGGGTGCGGGCCACCATGGCCCGCCTATTCGTTACGCCTGCCTTCGGCTCAGTACGGCTCGTCGAGCCGCTTCGCCAGGTCTTCGATGTTCTCCGGCGGCCAGTTCGGGATCTCCATGCCGAGATGGAGGCCCATCTGCGCCAGCACTTCCTTGATCTCGTTGAGCGACTTGCGGCCGAAATTCGGCGTCCGCAGCATCTCGGCCTCGGTCTTCTGAACCAGATCGCCGATATAGACGATGTTGTCGTTCTTCAGGCAGTTCGCCGAACGGACCGACAGCTCGAGTTCGTCGACCTTGCGCAGGAGGTTCTTGTTGAACGGCGGCTCGGCCGTCCGGATCTCCTCGCGCACCGCGCTCGGCTCTTCGAAATTGATGAAGAGCTGGAGCTGGTCCTGCAGGATGCGCGCGGCGAGCGCCACGGCATCCTCCGGGGCGATCGCGCCGTTGGTCTCGACCTGCATCGAGAGCTTGTCATAGTCGGTGACCTGGCCGACGCGGCTGTTGTCGACCTTGTAGGACACCTTCTTGACCGGGCTGAACAGCGCATCGACCGGGATCAGGCCGATCGGCGAATCTTCCAGGCGGCTGACGGCCGCAGCCATGTAGCCCTTGCCCGTGTCGACGGTGAATTCCATCTTCACGTTGGCGCCCTGGTCGAGGGTGCAGAGCACGAGATCGGGATTCATGATCTCGATGTCATGGCCGGTCTGGATCATGCCGGCGCGCACTTCGCCCGGGCCTTCGGCCACGAGGCGCATGCGCTTCGGGCCTTCGCCATGCATCTTCAGGCCCATGCCCTTGATGTTGAGGACGATGTCGGTCACGTCCTCGCGCACGCCCGGGATCGAGGAGAACTCGTGCAACACGTTCTCGATCTGCACCGAGGTCACGGCCGCGCCCTGCAGCGACGACAGCAGTACGCGACGCAGCGCGTTGCCGAGGGTCAGGCCGAAGCCACGTTCGAGCGGCTCGGCCACGACGGTGGCGAAGCGCTTGGGATCAGTGCCGGGCTCGACGGCCAGCTTGTTCGGCTTGATGAGCTCGGTCCAGTTTTTCTGCAACACGATTGCGACCTCTCGCTGTCGTCCGACCGGCCTTCTGATCCGGGGCCCGCACCCTCGGTTTACCGCCGGTCTGGACTGGTTCTGGTCTTCTGCACACGCAACGCCCGGCGCGGGTCGCCGGGCGGTGGAATCTTCCGCGGTCTCTAGAGTCCGCTCAGACGCGCCGGCGCTTGGGCGGGCGGCATCCGTTATGCGGAATCGGCGTCACGTCCTTGATCGAGGTGATGGTGAAGCCGGCGCCCTGCAACGCGCGCAGCGCGGACTCGCGACCCGAACCGGGGCCCTTCACTTCGACTTCCAACGTCTTCACGCCATGCTCCATCGCCTTGCGCGCCGCCGCATCGGCGGCAACCTGCGCGGCATACGGCGTGGATTTGCGCGAGCCCTTGAAGCCGAGGCTCCCCGACGACGCCCAGGCCACGGTATTGCCCTGCGCATCCGTGATGGTGATCATCGTATTATTGAAGCTCGCATTCACATGCGCGACGCCAGAGGTAATGTTCTTACGCTCTTTGCGACGCGGGCGCGCGGTGGCTGCCTTGACCATGGCCTTGTCTTCTCCTTGAAACTCTTAGACGGCCTTTTTCTTGCCGGCGATCGACTTGGCCGGACCCTTGCGGGTACGCGCATTGGTATGGGTGCGCTGACCGCGCACCGGCAGACCCTTGCGATGGCGCAAGCCACGATAGCAACCAAGGTCCATCAGCCGCTTGATGTTCATCGCGACTTCACGACGCAGATCGCCCTCGACGCGATAGTCACGATCGATGACCTCGCGGATGCGAACGACATCGTCGTCCGTCAGCTGATGCACCCGCCGATCGGCCGGAATACCGACTTTGTCGATGATTTCCTTGGCCTTGGCGTTTCCGATGCCATGAATATAGGTCAGGGCAATCAGGACACGCTTTTGCGTCGGGATATTGACGCCCGCAATACGCGCCACCGCTATTTCTCCTTGAATTTCAACGGGATAGACGACGGGACGAGTGTCACCATCAGCCCGAGGGCGCGCATTATATGAAGATTCGCCATCGAGTCAACCGGTTAGGCCGCCGCAATCCCATTCAGGATGGTCTCGATCTCCCGGGTCACCTGATCCGGAGCCGCCATCCCGTCAACCAGCTTCAAGAGACCCTTGCGCCGGTAGTAAGGCACGATCGGCGCGGTCTGCGCCCGATAGGCCACCAACCGCGCCTTCAGGGTCTCCGGATTATCGTCCTTGCGGCGCACGAACTCGGTCGAGCCGCAAACGTCGCAAATCCCCGGCTTTTTCGGGGGGTGAAACTTGTCGTGGTAGCCGGTGCCGCATTTGGCACAGGTAAAACGGCCCGAAATGCGCTCGATCAGCGCGTCCTCGTCGACCGCCAGCTCGATCACCGCGTCGAGCTTCCGGCCGCCCTGGGCCAGCATCTTGTCCAAGGCCGCGGCCTGGGCCTCGGTCCGGGGAAAGCCGTCCAGGACGATACCCTTGCGGGCCTCCGGTGCGGCAATCCGCTCGGCGATCATGGCGATGATGATCTCGTCGGGCATGAGCTGGCCCGCTTCCATCACCTTCTTCGCCTGCTGCCCCAAGGCACTGCCCGACGCCACGGCCTGGCGCAGCATGTCGCCGGTCGATAGCTGCACCAACCCCCGTGTCGTCTCGAGCCGCTTGGCCTGGGTGCCCTTCCCCGCCCCCGGCGGGCCCAGGAGAATCAGATTCATCCCCGCCGCCCCTTGAGCTTCGACTTCTTGATGAGCCCTTCATACTGGTGCGCCAGCAGGTGCGAATGCACCTGCGCGACGGTGTCCATCGTGACCGAGACCACGATCATCAGGCTGGTGCCGCCGAAATAGAACGGCAGCGCATATTGCGAGATCAGGATCTCGGGCAGGAGACAGATGATGGAGATGTAGGCCGCGCCCAGAACGGTGATTCGCGTCAGCACATAGTTGATATATTCGGCCGTCGGCCGGCCCGGTCGGATGCCCGGGATGAAGCCGCCATATTTCTTCAGATTCTCCGCGGTATCGACCGGATTGAAGACGATCGCCGTGTAGAAGAAGGTGAAGAACACGATGAGCCCGACATAGAGCGCCATATAGAGCGGCTGGCCGTGGGCCAGGACGCGGGTGATCGGCTGCAGCCATTCCGGCCCACCCTGGGCGCCGAAGCTGGCCACCGTCAGGGGCAGCAGCAGCAGCGAGCTCGCAAAGATCGGCGGAATGACGCCGGCGCTGTTGAGCTTGAGCGGCAGATGCGAGCTGTCGCCGCCATACATCTTGTTGCCGACCTGGCGCTTCGGATACTGCACCACGAGGCGCCGCTGGGCGCGCTCGAAGAACACCAGGGTGGCGATCGTCACGACCGCGACGATCAGGATGACGATGATGAGGAAGGTCGAGAGCGCGCCGGTACGGCCCAGTTCCAGGGTCCGCACCATGGCCGCCGGCAGATTGGCGACGATACCCGAGAAGATGATCAGCGACACGCCGTTGCCAACGCCGCGCGATGTGATCTGCTCGCCGAGCCACATCAGGAAGATGGTGCCGCCGGTCAGCGTGATCATGACCGAGATGCGGAAGAACAGCCCCGGATCCGCGACCGCGCCATGGCCGCCCGAGCTCATGCCCTCGATGCCGACCGCGATGCCGTAGGCCTGCAGGGCCGCCAGGATCACCGTGCCGATGCGGGTATACTGGTTGATCTTCTTGCGGCCGGCCTCGCCCTCCTTCTTCATCGCCTCGAGCGTGGGCGAGATGCTGGAGAGGAGCTGCATGATGATCGATGCCGAGATGTACGGCATGATGTTCAGCGCGAAGATGGTCATGCGCCCGAGCGCGCCGCCCGAGAACATGTCGAAAATGCCCAGCACGCCCGTGGCATGCTGCTTGAACACGTCCTGCAGCACGCCGGGATCGATGCCCGGCAGCGGAATATAGGTGCCCAGCCGATAGACGATCAGAGCGCCCAGGGTGAACCAGATACGGTTCTTGAGCTCTGTCGCCTTCGAGAAGGCGGAAAAGTTGATATTGGCGGCGAGCTGTTCGGCGGCTGATGCCATGGTGCCCGTCCGACTTCCGCGGGCCTTAGCCCGCTGCCTTGGTTTCTGCCTCGACGGCGGGCTTCGTGACAACGACCGTGCCGCCCGCCTTCTCGACCGCGGCGATCGCCGCCTTCGAGGCGCGGGCGACCTTGAAGGTCGCCTTGGTGGTGAGCTCGCCCTGGGCCAGGAGCGAAATGCCGTCCTTCACCCGGGTGGTGACGCCGGCGGCCTTGAGGGCCTTGCCGTCGATGGGCTTGCCGGCATCGAGCTTGCCGGCCGCGATCGCGGCCTGGACCCGGCCGAGATTCACCGCCACATAGTCCTGGCGGAAGATATTGTTGAAGCCGCGCTTGGGCAGACGCCGGTACATCGGCATCTGGCCGCCTTCGAAGCCGTTGATGGCGACGCCGGTACGCGCGGTCTGGCCCTTGCCGCCGCGCCCGCCGGTCTTGCCCTTACCCGAACCGATGCCGCGGCCGACGCGGATGGGGTTCTTGCGGGCGCCCGGATTGTCCCTGAGCTGATTGAGCTTCATCGTCATCGATCCTTAATTTTAGCCCTCTGGCTGGCGCCCGAGGGATCTTTGTCTAGATAGGAACCCGGATGCCGGGTTGCCAGCCGGGGCCGTCCTCAGCCCTGCTGGTCGTCCACCCGAACCAGGTGATGCACGCGCTGGATCATGCCGCGAACCGCGGGCGTATCCTCCAACACACGGCTGCGGCCCATCTTGTTGAGCCCCAGGCCGATGAGGGTGCGGCGCTGGCCATCCTCGCGACCGATCGGGCTCCCGATCTGGGTCACCTTGACTTGGGCCTTCTTGCCCGCCGCCTTCTTCTCAGCCATCTCAAATACTCCCGTTCGCGACCTGGTTATTCGCGAGCATCCGCGCCTTCGGCGCGCTTGCCCAGAATGTCGCTGACCTTACGACCGCGGCGCGCGGCCACCGAACGCGGCGAGCTGCTGCGGGTGAGCGCATCGAACGCCGCCTTGATCATGTTGTGCGGGTTGGAGGTGCCGACCGACTTCGCCACCACGTCCGCGACGCCGAGCGCCTCGAAGATGGCGCGGATCGGGCCGCCCGCGATGATGCCGGTGCCGGGCACCGCGGCGCGCAACACGACCCGACCGGCGCCGTAATGGCCGATGATGTCGTGATGCAACGTGCGGCCTTCGCGCAGCGGCACACGCACCATGGCGCGCTTGGCCTGCTCGGTCGCCTTGCGGATGGCCTCGGGCACTTCACGCGCCTTGCCGGAGCCATGGCCGACGCGGCCCTTGCCGTCGCCGACCACGACGATGGCGGCAAAGCCGAACCGACGGCCGCCCTTCACCACCTTGGCGACGCGGTTGATCCCAACCAGCTTTTCGATCAGTTCGGATTCTTCGCCGCGCGGACCGCGCTCGCGATCGCGGCGCCCTGATTTTTCGGCACGTGCCATCTCGATACCTCTAGAAGCTGAGACCGCCCTCGCGGGCGGCGTCGGCCAGGGCTTTCACCCGGCCATGAAACAGATAACCGCCGCGGTCGAACACGACTTCCTTGATCCCGGCATCGAGCGCACGCTTGGCCACCAGCTTGCCGACGGCCTCGGCCGCCTGCTTGTTGGCGCCGGTCTTGAGACCCTCGCGGACATCCTTGTCCAGGCTGGACGCGGCCGCGACGGTGACGCCCTTGGTGTCGTCGATGACCTGGGCATAGATATGCTGCCCCGAGCGGAACACCGACAGACGCGGACGGTCGCTCTTGCGGCGGATCGCAACCCGGTTTCGGCGCTGACGGCGCGCGAACAATGCTTCTGGCTTGGCCATGGTTCGACCCTCTTACTTCTTCTTGCCTTCTTTGCGCAGGATCGTCTCGCTGTCGTACTTGATACCCTTGCCCTTGTAGGGCTCGGGACCGCGGTACGAGCGGATCTCCGCCGCAACCTGGCCGACACGCTGCTTGTCGGCACCGGTGATGGTGATCGAGGTCGGCTTGTCGCACTTGATCGTGATGCCTTCCGGAATCGGGAAGTTCACGTCGTGGCTATAGCCGAGCTGCAGCTGCAGGCTCTTGCCCTGGACCGCGGCGCGGTAACCGACGCCGTTGATCTCCAGGTTCTTGGTGTAGCCCTGCGCCACGCCGCGGACCATGTTGCGCACGAGATTGCGGGTGGTGCCCCACATCATGCGCGCCTGCTTGGTCTCGTTGGCCGGCTTGACCCAGAACTTGCCGTCATCGACCCCGGCCTCGACCAAAGCGCTCAGCGGCAGCGAAAGCTCGCCCAGCTTGCCCTTGGCCTTGACCTTGTGGCCGTCCACCGCGAGCGTGACGCCGCTCGGCACGGGGACGGGATTCTTTCCGACGCGTGACATCTCATTCGTCCTTTAGAACACGCGGCACAGCACCTCGCCGCCGACATTGGCGGCGCGCGCTTCGCTGTCCGACATGACGCCGCGCGGCGTCGAGAGGATCGAGATGCCGAGGCCGTTATAGACCCGCTGCAGGTCGGCGATCCGCGAATAGACGCGACGGCCCGGCTTCGAAACCCGCGAGATCTCCCGGATGACGGGAGCGCCCTCGTGGTATTTCAGCTCGATCTTGATTTCGCCGAAGCCCGGATCGGCCACATGCTGGCTGAAGTTGCGGATATAACCCTCGCGCTTCAGGACTTCCAGCACGCTGGAACGCAGCTTCGAGGCCGGAGTCGACACGCTGTGCATGCCGGCCTTCTGTGCATTCCGAATCCGGGTCAGCATATCCCCCAGGGGATCACTCAATGCCATGACCGGCTTTCCTCCTTACCAACTCGACTTGACCATGCCCGGGATCTGCCCGGACGAGGCCAGCTCGCGTAGCGCAATGCGCGACAGCTTGAACTTGCGGTGAAACCCGCGCGGACGACCGGTCAGCTCGCAACGATTATGCTGGCGCACCGGCGATGAGTTGCGCGGCAGCTGGGCGAGCTTGAGGCGCGCGGCAAAGCGCTCCTCCATCGGCCGACCCTCGTCGTTCGCGATCGCTTTCAGACGGTCGCGCTTGGCGGCATATTGCTTGGCCAGCGCGCGGCGCTTCTTGTCGCGATTGATGGAGCTCTTCTTAGCCATGTTTTCCCTCCGATGCCCCGGTCAATTGACGAAGGGCATAGCGAAGCCCTTCAGCAGGGCCTTGGCCTCGGCATCGCTCTTCGCCGAGGTGCAGATGACGATATCGAGTCCGCGGATTTCCTGGATCTGGTCGTAGTTGATCTCGGGAAACACGATCTGCTCCTTGAGGCCGAGCGCGTAGTTGCCGCGGCCGTCGAAGCTCTTGGGCGACACGCCGCGGAAGTCGCGGACGCGAGGCAGGGCGATGTTGACCAGCCGGTCGAGGAACTCGTACATGCGCTCGCGGCGCAAGGTCACCTTGCAGCCGATGTTCATGTTCTCGCGCAGCTTGAAGACGGCGATCGACTTGCGGGCCTTGGTCATGATCGGCTTCTGGCCGGCGATGGCCATGAGCTCGGCGGCCGCCTGCGTCGTCTTCTTGCTGTCGTTGACCGCCTCGCCGACGCCCATATTGAGGACGATCTTCTCCAGCCGCGGCACCGCGAACGGATTGTCGTACTTGAACTCGGCCATCAGGGCCGGGCGCACGACCTTTTCGTAATGTTCCTGCAAACGCGTCGTGGTCATGGCAGCACCTAGCGATCGATGGTTTCGCCCGAACGACGCGCCACGCGAACCTTGCGGCCGTCATCCAGGAACTTGTAGCCGACGCGGGTCGGCTTGTCGGTCTTCGGGTCGATCAGGGCGAGGTTGGAGACGTGGATCGGCGCCTCCTTCTCGACGATGCCGCCCTGCTCGCGCGCGGTCTGGCGGGTGTGCCGCTTGACCATGTTCACGCCCTGCACGAGCGCGCGCATGTCCGTCGGGTAGACGCGGATCACTTCGCCGTTCTTGCCCTTGTCGCGGCCGGTCAGCACGGTGACGCGGTCGCCTTTCCTGATCTTGAGCTTGGTCGCCATCTAGGTCTTCCTCTTCGCCTGCCCGGTGCTCACAGAACTTCCGGAGCGAGCGAAATGATCTTCATGAACTTCTTGCCCCTGAGCTCGCGAGTGACGGGGCCGAAGATGCGGGTGCCGATCGGCTCGCCCTGCTTGTTGATCAGCACGGCGGCGTTGCGGTCGAAGCGGATGAGGCTGCCGTCGGTCCGGCGGATCGCCTTCGAGGTGCGCACGATCACCGCCTGGTGAACGTCGCCCTTCTTCACGCGGCCCCTCGGAATGGCCTCCTTGACCGAGACGACGATGACGTCGCCCACGGACGCGTATTTGCGCTTGGAGCCGCCGAGCACCTTGATGCACTGCACCCTGCGTGCGCCCGAATTGTCGGCCACTTCCAGGTTCGTCTGCATCTGGATCATGACGCCGGTCTCCTCAGGCCTGCTGGGAAGCGGCAGAGGAGACAACCTCCCACCGCTTCGTCTTGGACAGCGGCCGACACTCTTGGATCATCACCGTGTCGCCAACCTTGGATGCATTCGTCTCGTCGTGCGCGGCATAGCGCTTCGAACGACGGATGAACTTCTTGTAGATCGGGTGCATGACGCGACGCTCGACGCTGACGATGACCGTCTTGTCGTTCTTGTCGCTGACCACAACACCCTGGAGCACTCGCCTCGGCATGTTCCTGTCTCCTAGGCCCGCTCGCGGGATTTTTCGTTGAGCACGGTCTGGATGCGGGCGATCTCGCGCCGCACCTCACGCACGCGTGCGGTGTTCTCAAGCTGGCCGCTGGCCCTGCGGAAGCGGAGGTTGAACGCCTCCTTGCGCAGATCCACCAGCGACGCCTTCAACTGGTCGGGAGTCTTGAGCCTGACGTCTTCAGCCTTCATTTCAACCCTCCTCGCCCAGGCGAGCCACGAAACGCGTCTTGATCGGCAGCTTGGCCGCCGCCAGGGAGAACGCTTCGATCGCCAGCGACTTCGGCACGCCATCGATCTCGAACATGATCCGGCCGGGATGGATGCGGACCACCCAGTATTCGGGCGTGCCCTTACCCGAGCCCATGCGGACTTCGGCAGGCTTGCGCGACACCGGAACGTCCGGGAACACGCGGATCCAGATACGCCCCAACCGCTTCATGTGGCGGGTGACGGCGCGGCGGGCGGCCTCGATCTGGCGCGCGGTGACGCGGCCGGGCTCGGTCGCCTTCAGGCCATAGGCACCGAAATCGAGATTGGTGCCGGCCTTGGCCTTGCCGTGAATGCGGCCCTTGTGGGCCTTACGGAATTTCGTGCGCTTCGGCTGAAGCATGATTGTCGCTCCCTACTCTCTCGCTTCGGCCTTCAGCGCGCGACCTGCTGCTCGAGGGCGCGCTTGTCCTGCGCCATCGGGTCGTGGGCCATGATCTCGCCCTTGAACACCCACACCTTCACGCCGCAGGTGCCGTAGGTGGTCATGGCCGTCGCTTCGCCGTAGTCGATCTCCGCGCGCAGGGTGTGCAGCGGCACGCGGCCTTCGCGATACCACTCCGTGCGGGCGATCTCGGCGCCGCCCAGACGGCCGGCGCAGGTGATACGAATGCCGAGCGCGCCCAGACGCATCGCCGACTGCACCGCGCGCTTCATCGCGCGACGGAAGGCGACGCGGCGCTCGAGCTGCTGGGTGATGTTCTCGGCCACCAGCTTGGCGTCGATCTCGGGCTTGCGGATCTCGACGATGTTCAGGCTGACTTCGCTGCCCGTCATCTTCGAGAGATCGCTGCGCAGCTTCTCGACGTCGGCGCCCTTCTTGCCGATCACCACGCCCGGACGGGCGGTGTGGATCGTGATGCGGGCGCGCTTGCTCGGACGCTCGATGACGATGCGGCTGACGCCGGCCTGCAGGAGGCGCTTCTGAAGATACTTCTTCAGGCGCAGATCCTCATGCAGCAGCGCCGCATAGTTCTCGTCGGCAAACCAGCGCGAATCCCAGGTGCGGTTGATGCCGAGGCGCAGCCCGATCGGATTGACTTTCTGACCCATCTTATGCGGTCTCCTCGCTCTCGCGAACGACGACTGTGAAGTTGCTCCACCACTTTTCGACCTTCGCCGCCCGGCCGCGAGCGCGCGCATGGAAGCGACGCATCACGAAACCACGGCCGACGCTGGCCTCGGACACGACCAGGCGGTCGACGTCCAGCTGGTGATTGTTCTCGGCATTGGCGATCGCCGCCTGCAGCACCTTCTTCGCCTCGCGCGCGATGCGCCGCTTGGAGAAGGTGAGCTCGGCCAGCGCCGCGCTGGCGCTCTTGCCGCGGATCGACTGCGCGACCAGGTTCAGCTTGCGCGGGCTCGTGCGCAGGAGCCGCGCCACCGCCTTCGCCTCGGTCTCGGTCAACGCCCGGGGATGTGCCTTCTTGCTCATCGCCCCGTTACTCCCTCTTGGCCTTCTTGTCGGCCGCCGTGTGGCCGTGGAAGAAGCGCGTCGGCGAGAACTCGCCGAAGCGGTGGCCGATCATGTTCTCGGTCACCAGAACCGGCAGGAACTTGTTGCCGTTATAAACGCCGAAGGTCAGGCCGACGAACTGCGGCAGGATGGTCGAGCGACGCGACCAAGTCTTGATGACCTCGTTGCGGCCCGTCCCGCGCGACGTCTCGGCCTTCTTCAGCAGATATCCGTCGACGAACGGACCCTTCCATACGGAGCGTGCCACTGCGCGCCCTCCTTACTTGCTGACCTGACGGCGGCGCAGAATCTGGCCGTCCGTCTTCTTGTTGTGCCGCGTCTTCTTGCCCTTGGTCGAGATGCCCCAGGGCGTGACCCAGGCCATACCGCCGTTGGTGCGACCGCCGTGAGGATGATCGACCGGGTTCATGGCGATGCCACGGACGTTCGGGCGACGGCCCAGCCAGCGCGACCGGCCGGCCTTGGCGATGACGATGTTCTGCTGGTCCGGGTTCGACACGGCGCCGATCGTGGCCATGCACTCGCTCGAGACCTTGCGGACCTCGCCCGAGGCCATCCGCAGCAGGGCGAACCCGGCGTCGCGGCCGACGAGCTGGACGAAGGTGCCGGCGGCGCGGGCCATCTGGCCGCCGCGGCCCGGCTTCATCTCCACATTGTGGACGATGGTGCCGACCGGAATGCTCTTCAGGGGCATCGCGTTGCCCGGCTTAATGTCCGCGCGTTCGCCCGACACCACCACGTCGCCCGCCTTCAGGCGCTGCGGCGCCAGGATGTAGGCGAGCTCGCCGTCGGTGTACTTCACGAGCGCGATGAAGGCGGTGCGGTTCGGATCGTATTCGAGCCGCTCCACCGTCGCTTCCATGTCGAACTTGCGACGCTTGAAGTCGATCGTGCGGTAACGCCGCTTGTGACCGCCGCCGCGCTGGAACACGGTGATGCGGCCGTTGTTGTTGCGGCCGCCCGTCTTGCGCAGACCTTCGGTCAGCGCCTTCACGGGATCGCCCTTGTGCAGCTCGCTGCGGTCGACGATGACCAACTGGCGGGTGCTGGGCGTGACCGGCTTGAATGTCTTGAGCGCCATCGCTTAGACCCCCGACGTCACGTCGATGGTGTTGCCCTCGGCGAGGGTGACCATCGCTTTTTTGGTATCCGAACGGAAACCCAGGCGGCCGCGGAAGCGCTTGGTCTTGCCCAGCTGACGCAGGGTGTTGACGGCAACCACCTTGACCTTGAACACGCCTTCGACGGCGGCCTTGATCTCCGGCTTGGTCGCGTCCAGCGGAACCTTGAAGGTCACCTGGCTGTGCGCGGACCCGGCCGTGGACTTCTCCGTCACCACCGGCGAACGGATCAGCTCGTACATGCGGGCCTGGCTGAGTTTGGTCTCAACCGGCTTGATCGCCCTTGCTCTGCTCATTTCAGTCGCGCCTCCAGATGCTCGACGGCGGCCTTGGTCAGGACCAGCACGTCGCGCCGCAGGATGTCGTAAACATTCGCACCCTGCTGCGGCAGCAGATCGAGATGGGGAATGTTCGAGGTCGCGCGGCGGAAGTTCTCGTCCACCGCGGGGCCGTCGATCATCAGCACCGAGCTCCAGCCGAGCTTGCCCAGCTTGCCGACCAGATCCTTGGTCTTCGCCTTGGCGGCGACCAGGCTGTCGACCACGATCAGCTTGCCGTCGGCCTGCTTGCTCGAGAGCGCCGTCTTGAGCGCGAGCTTGCGGACCTTCTTGGGCAGGCCATGCTCGTGGCTGCGCACCACGGGCCCGAAGATCACCGCGCCGCCGCGGAACTGCGGCGAGCGCAGCGAGCCCTGGCGGGCGCTGCCGGTGCCCTTCTGCTTATAGGGCTTCTTCGTGGTGCCCTGGACGTCGCTGATGATCTTGGTCTTGTGCGTGCCCGCGCGACGCTTGGCGAGCTGCCAATTGACGGCGCGCGCGAGAATGTCGCGGCGCACGGGCAGACCGAACACCTCGTCGGCGAGATCGATCTCGCCAACCTTCTTGTTGTCCAGGCTTGTGACCGGGAGCTTCATCGGCCTTATTCCTTCTTCTCGGCCGCGGGCTCGGCGCCGGCCTTCAGGCCCGCCGGGAACGGCAGATCCTTCGGCGCCTTGCGCTTCACTGCGTCGCGCAGCATCACCCAGCCGCCATCGGCGCCGGGGACGGAACCCTGGACATAGATCAGACCCTGGTCGGCGTCGGTCGAGACGACCTTCAGGTTCAGCGTGGTGACCCGCTCGTTGCCGAGATGGCCGGCCATCTTCTTGCCCGGGAAGGTGCGGCCCGGATCCTGGCGGTTGCCGGTCGAGCCGTGGCTGCGGTGCGAGACCGACACGCCGTGGGTGGCGCGCAGGCCGCCGAAGTTCCAGCGCTTCATGACACCGGCGAAACCCTTGCCGATGCTGGTGCCGGTCACGTCGACGAACTGGCCGGCCACGAAATGGGCGGCCGAGAACTCGGCCCCGACCTCGAGCAGCGCCTTCGGCTCCACGCGGAATTCCGCCAGCTTGCGCTTGGGCTCGACCTTGCCCTTGGCGAAATGGCCGCGCTGGGCCTTGGTCAGGTTCTTCACTTTCGGGCGGCCGATGCCGAGCTGAACGGCGGTGTAGCCATCGCGTTCGGCGGTCTTCACCGCCACGACCTGGCACCCATCCATCTTCAACACGGTCACCGGCACATGCGCACCTTCATCGTTGAAGATGCGGGTCATGCCCAGCTTTTGTGCGATCAAACCGGAACGCATGGTTCCACTCCCGGACATGCCTAGACTAGTTCTTCAACTTGATCTCGACGTCCACACCGGCGGCGAGCTCGAGCTTCATGAGCGCGTCCACCGTCTGGGGGGTCGGATCGACGATATCGAGCAGCCGCTTGTGCGTCCGAATCTCGAACTGCTCACGGCTCTTCTTGTCCACGTGCGGCGAACGCAGCACCGTCACGCGTTCGATGCGGGTCGGCAGCGGGATCGGGCCACGCACCTGGGCGCCGGTGCGCTTGGCCGTGTTGACGATCTCGCCGGTCGACTGATCGAGCACGCGGTGATCGAACGCCTTCAGGCGGATCCGGATATTCTGGTTTTCCATGTCTTGATCCCTCGGCCGAAGCCGCCCTATTCGATGATGGAGGCGACGACGCCGGCGCCGACGGTACGGCCACCCTCGCGGATGGCGAAGCGCAGGCCTTCATCCATCGCGATCGGCGCGATCAGATGCACCTCCATCGCGATGTTGTCGCCCGGCATCACCATTTCCGTGCCCGCCGGCAGAACCACCGTCCCCGTCACGTCCGTCGTCCGGAAGTAGAACTGCGGGCGGTAGTTCGAGAAGAACGGCGTATGACGGCCGCCCTCCTCCTTCGTCAGGATGTAGGCCTCGGCCTTGAACTTCGTGTGCGGCGTGATCGCACCCGGCTTCGACAGAACCTGGCCGCGCTCCACTTCCTCGCGCTTCGTGCCGCGAAGGAGCGCGCCGATGTTGTCGCCAGCCTCGCCGTAATCCAGCAGCTTGCGGAACATCTCCACGCCCGTCACGATCGTCTTCGTCGTCGGACGCAGACCCACGATCTCCACTTCGTCGCCCACCTTCACCGAACCGCGCTCGATGCGGCCCGTCACCACCGTCCCGCGGCCCGAGATCGAGAACACGTCCTCGATCGGCATCAGGAACGGACGGTCCTTCGCGCGCTCAGGCTGCGGAATGCTCGCATCCACCGCCTGCATCAGCTGCAGGATCGCGTCATGGCCCAGCGCCGGCTCCCGGTTCTCCAGCGCACAGAGCGCCGAGCCCCGGATCATCGGAATCGTGTCGCCGGGGAAGTTGTAGGAGGTCAGCAGCTCGCGAACCTCGAGCTCCACCAGCTCCAGAAGCTCCGGATCGTCCACCATGTCGCACTTGTTCAGGAACACCACCAGCGCCGGAACGCCGACCTGGCGCGCCAGCAGGATATGCTCGCGCGTCTGCGGCATCGGGCCGTCCGCCGCCGAGACCACCAGGATCGCGCCGTCCATCTGCGCGGCACCCGTGATCATGTTCTTCACATAGTCGGCATGGCCCGGGCAGTCCACATGCGCGTAGTGGCGGTTCTTCGTCTCATACTCCACATGCGCCGTGTTGATCGTGATGCCGCGCGCCTTCTCTTCCGGCGCCTTGTCGATCTGGTCGTAGGCCATGAACGTCGCCCCGCCCGTCTCCGCCAGCACCTTCGTGATCGCCGCCGTCAACGACGTCTTCCCATGGTCGACGTGACCGATCGTCCCAATGTTACAGTGCGGCTTGTTCCGCTCGAATTTCGCCTTCGCCATCGTCCTTACTCCGTCTTCTTGGTGCGAGCTGCTCTGTCGATTGCTTCCGAGTTCACGCCATCTTCGCGCGGACTTCGTCGGCAACCGCCTGAGGCACCTGCTCGTAGTGGTCGAAATGCATCGTGTACTGCGCCCGGCCCTGGGACATCGAACGCAGCGTGTTCACGTAGCCGAACATGTTGGCCAGCGGCACCATGGCAGTGATCACGCGGGCATTGCCGCGCGAGTCCATGCCCTGCACCTGGCCGCGCCGGCTGTTCAGGTCGCCGATGACGTCGCCCATGTAATCGTCGGGCGTCACCACCTCGACCTTCATGATCGGCTCCAAGAGCTTCGGGCCAGCCTTCGGAATGCCTTCGCGGTAGCAGGCGCGCGCGGCGATGTCGAAGGTCAGCACGTTGGAGTCCACGTCGTGATAGGCGCCGTCGATCAGCGTCGCCTTGAAGTCGATCATCGGGAAACCGGCGATCACGCCGGACTCCTTCGCGGCCTTCAGGCCCTTCTCGACGCCCGGAATGAATTCCCGGGGAACCGAGCCGCCGACCACGTCGTTCTCGAACTCGAACCCGCTGCCCGCGGGCAGCGGCTCGAAGCGGATCTTGACGCGGGCGAACTGGCCCGAGCCGCCGGTCTGCTTCTTATGGGTATAGTCCTGCTCGACCTTCCGGGAGATCGTCTCGCGATAGGCCACCTGCGGCGCGCCGACATTGGCCTCGACCTTGAACTCGCGCTTCATGCGATCGACGATGATCTCGAGATGCAGCTCGCCCATCCCCTTGATGATGGTCTGTCCGCTCTCGGCGTCGCTCGACACGCGGAAGGACGGATCTTCCTGGGCCAGGCGGTTGAGCGCCATGCCCATCTTCTCCTGGTCGCTTTTCGTCTTGGGCTCGACCGCCACCTCGATGACGGGCTCCGGGAATTCCATGCGCTCGAGAATGACCGGATTGGCCGGATCGCAGAGCGTGTCGCCCGTGGTCGTGGCCTTGAGACCGGCCAGCGCGACGATGTCGCCTGCGCGGGCTTCCTTGATGTCTTCGCGGTGGTTCGCATGCATCTGCAGCATGCGCCCGCAACGTTCCTTGTCGCCCTTCACCGTGTTCAGCACCTGCTGGCCGGCAGCCAGCACCCCCGAATAGACGCGCACGAAGGTGAGCGAGCCGACGAAGGGGTCGGTCATGATCTTGAAGGCGAGGCCCGAGAAAGGCTCGTCGTCCGAGCTCTTGCGGCTGACCGGCTCGTCGCTGTCCGGCTTGATGCCGACGACGTCGGCAACGTCGGTCGGGGCCGGCAGGAAATCGACCACGGCGTCGAGCAGCGGCTGCACGCCCTTGTTCTTGAAGGCGCTGCCGCAGATGACGGGGACGAACAGGCTGGTGACGGTGCCCTTGCGGACGAGCCGCTTGATGGTGTCTTCGTCGGGTTCCTTGCCGTCGAGATAGGCCTCGAGGACGGCCTCGTCGAGCTCGACGATGGTCTCCAGCAGAGCGTGGCGATATTCCTTCGCCTTCTCCTTCAGGTCGGCCGGGATGTCGCCCACGGTGAACTCGGCGCCGAGCGCCTCGTCCTTCCAGGTGATACCCTTCATCCGGACCAGGTCGACGACGCCCGAGAACTCGCTCTCGACGCCGATCGGCAGCTGCAGCACCAGCGGCTTCGCGCCGAGGCGGTCGATGATCATCTGCACGCAGCGATAGAAGTCCGCGCCGATGCGATCCATCTTGTTGACGAAGCAGATGCGCGGCACGCCGTACTTGTCGGCCTGGCGCCACACCGTCTCCGACTGCGGCTCCACGCCGGCGACGCTGTCGAACACCGTGCAGGCGCCGTCCAGCACGCGCAAGGAGCGCTCGACTTCGATGGTGAAGTCGACGTGGCCCGGCGTGTCGATGATGTTGATGCGGTGGTCCCGCCAGAAACAGGTCGTCGCGGCCGAGGTGATGGTGATGCCGCGCTCTTGCTCCTGCTCCATCCAGTCCATGGTGGCGGTGCCTTCATGGACTTCGCCGATCTTATAGGAACGGCCGGTATAATAGAGGATGCGCTCGGTCGTCGTGGTTTTACCGGCATCGATGTGAGCCATGATGCCGATATTGCGGTACCGGTCGAGCGGGGTGGTGCGAGCCATGATCTCAGTTGTCCTCGAACTCTTTCGCTATCGCCTGGATTACCAGCGGTAGTGCGAGAAGGCCTTGTTCGCTTCGGCCATCTTGTGCGTGTCTTCGCGCTTCTTCACCGAGGCGCCGCGGTTGTTGGCCGCGTCGAGCAGCTCGGCGGAGAGGCGGTCGGTCATCGTGCTTTCGGAGCGGCCGCGCGCATTCTGGATGATCCAGCGGATCGCGAGGGCCTGAGCGCGCTCCGGACGGACTTCGACCGGAACCTGGTAGGTGGCGCCGCCGACACGACGCGAGCGCACTTCCAGGTGCGGCTTCACGTTGTCGAGCGCGTCGCGGAACACCTTCACCGGATCGCCCTTGGACTTCTTCTCGACCTGCTCGAGCGCACCATAGACGGTGCTCTCGGCAACCGACTTCTTGCCCGCATACATCAGCGAGTTCATGAACTTCGTGAGGACGACGTCGCCGAACTTGGCATCCGGCAGGACTTCGCGCTTCTCGGCAGCATGACGACGAGACATCTGTTCGACGCTCCTTAAATCACTTCGGCCGCTTGGCGCCGTATTTCGAACGGCGCTGGCGGCGGTCCTTCACGCCCTGGGTATCGAGCGTGCCGCGGATGATGTGATAGCGAACGCCGGGCAGATCCTTCACGCGGCCGCCGCGAATCATGACGACCGAATGTTCCTGCAGATTGTGGCCTTCGCCGGGGATGTAGCTGGTGACCTCGTAGCCGTTGGTCAGCCGCACGCGCGCGACCTTACGCAGCGCGGAGTTCGGCTTCTTCGGCGTCGTGGTGTAGACGCGCGTGCAAACGCCGCGCTTCTGCGGGCTCGAATTGAGCGCTGGCACCTTGTTACGGGCGGCCACCGGGCGACGCGGGCTGTTGATCAACTGATTGATCGTCGGCATCGGCTATAGGTCCTCGTACGGTTGCAAAACCGCGATGCAAACGACCGCGCCGAGCCAAAAATTCGGCTCGTGCGGCCAGAAAAATGGTCGCCAGGGGCAAGGCCCCGATGGGCGACCTATGTGGTGTCGTTCGTGCTTTTCGGCGGCGCTGCGTCTAGACCGTTTTCAGGTCTACCACCAGCCCCGGAAGGCGCGCGGATAATATGAATCGCCCCCCACCCCGTCAAGCGCGAAACAGTAAGAAAATTCATTGCATTGCAGGCTGTTCCGGGGCCTCGGGCGCATCCGCGTCAATCTTCAATTAACCCAGGGATTCTGCGGGTTTCGGCACAACGCCCCGAAATCTATCCACAAGAGCGTGGGGTGCTCGGGAAAGCAGCGGCGAAGGGTGCTTACCCTCGCCGACCCCGGTCCGTCATGCGAGAAGACAAGAAATTACGCATATAATTCAATAACCTGTCACCGATTCTCCCGGCGTACCCTTGCAAGAACCGCCGGGATCGCCGGAATCCATGCAGTCTCTGCAAGACTCACCTTCAGGGCGGTCATGTCGCACCCCGGAACGGCCGAAGGGCCTGCCCTCCGCATAGGAGAACAGGCCCCTCGTCATTCACGCACTGCCAGCCGGGACGAAAACCGCCCCGGCGGCAACTCGGATCAGGCGACTTCCGACTGCCCTTCGTTGGCGGGCGGCAGGGCCGGCTGGGCCTGGGCGGCGGTGAGCACCTTGTCGCGATCGGCCGCGAGCTGACGCAGCCGGTTCATGACGGCACCGGTACCCGCCGGGATCAGGCGGCCGACGATCACGTTCTCCTTGAGGCCCGTCAGCTGGTCGATACGACCGGAGACGGCAGCCTCGGTGAGCACGCGGGTCGTCTCCTGGAACGACGCGGCGGAGATGAAGGAGTTGGTCTGCAGGCTGGCCTTGGTGATGCCCTGCAGGACCGGCATGCACTTCGCCGGACGACCGTTCTCCCGCTCCGTCTTGTTGTTGGCGATCTCGAACTCGGAGCGATCGATCTGCTCGCCGACCAGGAAAGTCGTGTCGCCCGGCTCGGTGATCTCGACCTTCTGCAGCATCTGGCGAACGATCACCTCGATGTGCTTGTCGTTGATCTTCACGCCCTGCAACCGATAGACCTCCTGGATCTCCTTGATCAGGTAGTTCGCCAGCGCCTCGACACCCAGCACGTTCAGGATGTCGTGCGGCACCGGATTGCCGTCCATCAGCAGATCGCCGCGCTGCACATAGTCGCCTTCCTGGACGCTGATATGCTTGCCCTTCGGGATCAGGTACTCGATCGGCTGGCGATCGCCCTCCTCCGGCACCACCATGATGCGGCGCTTGGTCTTGTAGTCCTTGCCGAACTCGACGCGGCCGGCGGTGTCGCTGATGATCGCGTAGTCCTTCGGCTTGCGGGCCTCGAACAACTCGGCCACGCGCGGCAGACCGCCGGTGATGTCGCGGGTCTTGGAGGATTCACGCGGGATGCGCGCCAGCACGTCGCCGGCCCGCACATGAGCCCCGTTCTCGATCGACAGGATGGCGTCGACCGAGAGGAAGTACCGGGCCTCGATGCCGTTGGGCAGCGTGATGAGCTCGCCCTTCGGATCGCGCAGGGTGATACGCGGCTTCAGCTCGTTGCCGCGCGGCTGCTGCTTCCAGTCCACCACGACGCGGCTCGAGATGCCGGTCGTCTCGTCGAGCACTTCGCGCATCGACACGCCGTCGACCAGGTCGACATAGTTGGCGGTGCCTTCGCGCTCGGTGATGATCGGCAGCGTATAGGGATCCCACTCGGCGAGCTTCGTGCCCTTGGCGACTTTCGCGCCGTCGTCCACCAGCAGCTTGGCGCCGTAGGGGACGCGGTGGCGGGCCTTCTCGCGGTTGGCCTCGTCGCGCAGCACGATCTCGCAATTGCGGCCCATCACCACCGGCACGCCCAGGCTGTTCAAGACCACGTTGCGGTTCTTGATCTCGACCTTGGCCTCGAACGCCGCCTCGACGCTCGACTGCTCGGCGCCGCGCTGGACGGCGCCGCCGATGTGGAAGGTACGCATCGTGAGCTGGGTGCCCGGCTCGCCGATCGACTGCGCCGCGATGACGCCGACAGCCTCGCCGATATTCACGGTCGTGCCGCGGGCGAGATCGCGCCCATAGCACTTGCCGCAGACGCCGACTTCGGTCTCGCAGGTCAGCACCGAACGGATCAGAACCGTATCGACGCCGGCACGGTCGATGACGTCGACCTTGTCTTCGTCGATCAGGTCGCCGGCGCCCACCAGGATCTTGCCGGAGAGCGGGTCCTTCACGTCCACGGCCGACGAGCGGCCGAGGATACGCTCGGCCAGGGGCGCGATCACCTCGCCGCCCTCGACCACCGCCTTCACCGTGAGGCCGCGGGTCGTGCCGCAATCCACCTCGGTGATGATGCAGTCCTGGGCGACGTCCACGAGACGGCGGGTCAGATAGCCCGAGTTCGCGGTCTTGAGCGCGGTGTCGGCCAGGCCCTTACGGGCGCCGTGGGTCGAGTTGAAGTACTCGAGCACGGTCAGGCCTTCCTTGAAGTTCGAGATGATCGGCGTCTCGATGATCTCGCCCGACGGCTTGGCCATCAGGCCGCGCATGCCGGCGAGCTGCTTGATCTGCGCCGCCGAACCGCGAGCGCCCGAATGGGCCATCATGTAGACCGAGTTGATGTCGCGGCCGGTCGACTTCTCCGACATGACCTTCATCATCTCGTCGGCGACGCGCTCGGTGCACTGCGACCACACGTCGACGACCTTGTTGTACTTCTCGCCCTGGGTGATCAGGCCGTCGAGATACTGCTGCTCGTACTCCTTGACCTTCTTGTTCGCTTCGACGACCAGCTTTTCCTTGGCTTTCGGAATGATCAGGTCGTCCTTGCCGAAGGACATGCCGGCGCGGCAGGCGTTGGAGAAGCCCATGCCCATGAGACGGTCGGCGAAAATGACCGTCTCCTTCTGGCCGCAATGGCGATAGACGATGTCGATGACGTTGGTGATCTCCTTCTTGGTGAGAAGGCGATTGACCAGGTCGATCGGCACGTTCGGATTGCGCGGCAGGATCTGCGACAGCAGCATGCGGCCCGGGGTCGTGGCGATCACCTTGGTGATCGGCTGACCGTCGGCGCCGATCCAGCTGCAGCGCGCCCTGATCGGCGAGTGCATGGTGATGACCTGATGGGTCATCGCATGCTCGATCTCGGCGATCGTGCCGAACGCCATGCCGGCGCCCGGCTCGTTCTTGCCTTCCATCGTCATGTAATAGAGGCCGAGCACGATGTCCTGCGACGGCACGATGATCGGCTTGCCGTTCGCGGGGCTCAGGATGTTGTTGGTCGACATCATGAGCACGCGCGCCTCGAGCTGGGCTTCCAGCGACAGCGGCACGTGGACCGCCATCTGGTCGCCGTCGAAGTCGGCGTTGAAGGCCGTGCAGACCAGCGGATGGAGCTGGATCGCCTTGCCCTCGATCAACACCGGCTCGAAGGCCTGGATGCCGAGGCGATGCAGGGTCGGCGCGCGGTTCAGCAGCACCGGATGCTCGCGGATCACCTCTTCGAGGATGTCCCACACCTCCGGCCGTTCCTTCTCGACCATGCGCTTGGCGGCCTTGATGGTCGACGCCATGCCGTAGAGCTCGAGCTTGGAATAGATGAAGGGCTTGAACAGCTCCAGCGCCATCTTCTTGGGCAGACCGCACTGATGCAGCTTGAGCTCCGGACCGACGACGATGACCGAACGGCCCGAATAGTCGACGCGCTTGCCGAGCAGGTTCTGGCGGAACCGGCCCTGCTTGCCCTTGAGCATGTCGGACAGCGACTTCAGCGGACGCTTGTTGGCGCCGGTGATGACGCGGCCGCGCCGGCCGTTGTCGAACAGCGCGTCCACGGCTTCCTGCAGCATGCGCTTCTCGTTGCGCACGATGATGTCGGGCGCGCGCAGCTCGATCAGCCGCTTCAGGCGGTTGTTACGGTTGATGACGCGACGATAGAGGTCGTTCAGGTCGGAGGTCGCGAAGCGGCCGCCGTCGAGCGGCACGAGCGGGCGCAGCTCGGGCGGGATCACCGGAATGACCTCGAGGATCATCCAGGAGGGATGGCTGCCGGATTCGAGGAACGCCTCGACCAGCTTCAGCCGCTTCACCAGCTTCTTGCGCTTGGCCTCGGAGGTGGTGTCCTTCAGGTCGGCCATCATGGTGACCCGCTCCTGCTCGAGGTCGATCGCCTCGAGCATGGTGCGGAGCGCCTCGGCGCCGATCGAGGACTGGAACGCCTCCTCGCCGAACTCGTCCTGCGCGTTGAGGTACTGTTCCTCCGAGAGCAGCTGATGGCGCTTGAGCGGGGTCAGACCCGGCTCGACCACCACGAAGTTCTCGAAATAGAGGATCCGCTCCAGCTCCTTCAGCGTCATGTCGAGCAGCAGGCCGATGCGGCTCGGCAGCGACTTCAGGAACCAGATATGGGCGACGGGCGAGGCCAGCTCGATATGGCCCATGCGCTCGCGGCGCACCTTCGAGAGCGTGACTTCGACGCCGCACTTCTCGCAGATGATGCCGCGATACTTCATGCGCTTGTACTTGCCGCACAAGCACTCGTAGTCCTTGATCGGCCCGAAGATGCGGGCGCAGAACAGACCGTCACGCTCCGGCTTGAAGGTCCGGTAGTTGATGGTCTCGGGCTTCTTGATCTCGCCATAGGACCAGGAGCGGATGCGCTCCGGGCTGGCGATCGAGATGCGGATCTCGTCGAAGCTTTGCGGGGTGGTGACCTGGGTAACGACGTTGAGCAGCTCGTTCATCGAACGCTCCTTTAATAGCTACGCTGATTGAGCTCGACATTGAGGCCGAGCGAACGGAGTTCCTTGACGAGCACGTTGAAGGATTCCGGAATGCCCGCTTCGAAGTTGTCGTCGCCGCGCACGATCGCTTCGTAAACCTTGGCGCGGCCGGAGACGTCGTCGGACTTGACCGTAAGCATTTCCTGCAGCGTGTAGGCGGCGCCGTAGGCTTCGAGGGCCCACACCTCCATTTCGCCGAAGCGCTGACCGCCGAACTGGGCCTTGCCGCCCAGCGGCTGCTGGGTGACCAGGCTGTAGGGGCCGATCGACCGGGCGTGGATCTTGTCGTCCACCAGGTGATGCAGCTTCAGCATGTAGATGTAGCCCACCGTGACCTTGCGCTCGAAGGGCTCGCCGGTGCGGCCGTCGACCAGGGTGACCTGGCCGGAGGGATCGAGGCCGGCTTCCTTCAGCATCTTCACGATGTCGTCCTCGCGCGCACCGTCGAACACCGGCGATGCGATCGGCACGCCGTCCTTCAGATGGCTGGCGAGCTCGACCACCTGGGAATCGTCCAGGCTGCCGATCTCCTGCTTGTAGACGGCGTCGCCATAGATGTGCTTCAGGTCGTTGCGCAGGTCGCCGACCTTGCCGGACTGCACGACGCGATCGAGCATCTGGCTGACCTGACGGCCGAGATTGGCGCAGGCCCATCCCAGATGCGTCTCCAGGATCTGACCGACGTTCATGCGGCTCGGCACGCCCAGCGGGTTCAGCACGATATCGACCTGCGTGCCGTCCTCGAGATAGGGCATGTCCTCGATCGGGACGATCTTGGAGATGACGCCCTTGTTGCCGTGACGGCCGGCCATCTTGTCGCCCGGCTGCAGCTTGCGCTTCACCGCGACGAACACCTTGACCATCTTCATCACGCCCGGGGGCAGCTCGTCGCCGCGCTGGAGCTTCTCGACCTTGTTCTCGAAGCGGGCCGAGAGCGCGTCGATCTGCTCCTGGAACTGCTTCTTGAGGGCCTCGATGTCGGCCATGCGCTTGTCGGCCTTGACCGTGATCTGGCGCCAGCTGTGATGGTTCATCTCGGCCAGCATCTTGTCGGTCAGCTTGGTCTCGGGCTTCAGGTTCTTCGGCCCCGTCACCACAACCTGGTTGAGCAGGAGCTCGTGCAGGCGGTTATGGAAGCTCCGCTCCAGGATCGCCTTCTCGTCGTCGCGGTCCTTGGCCAGGCGCTCGATCTCGGCCCGCTCGATGGCGAGCGCGCGTTCGTCCTTGTCGACGCCGCGCCGCGAGAACACGCGCACCTCCACGATCGTGCCCGACACGCCCGGCGGCAGCCGGAGCGAGGTGTCGCGCACGTCCGAGGCCTTCTCGCCGAAGATCGCGCGCAGCAGCTTCTCTTCCGGGGTCATCGGCGATTCGCCCTTCGGCGTCACCTTGCCCACCAGAATGTCGCCCGGCTTCACCTCGGCGCCGATATAGACGATGCCCGCCTCGTCGAGGTTCTTGAGGGCTTCCTCGCCGACGTTCGGGATGTCGCGGGTGATTTCCTCCTGGCCCAGCTTGGTGTCGCGGGCCATCACCTCGAACTCCTCGATATGGATCGAGGTGAAGACGTCGTCGCTGACGATCCGCTCGGAGATCAGGATCGAGTCTTCGAAGTTGTAGCCCTGCCAGGGCATGAAGGCGCAGAGCACGTTGCGGCCGAGCGCCAGCTCGCCCAGATCCGTGGAGGGGCCGTCGGCGATGATGTCGCCGGCCTTCACGATGTCGCCCACCTTCACCAGCGGACGCTGGTTGATGCAGGTGTTCTGGTTCGAGCGTTGGAACTTCAGCAGGTTGTAGATGTCGACGCCGGGTGCGTCCGACCGGGTTTCCTCGGTCGCACGGATGACCATGCGGGTCGCGTCGATCTGGTCGACGATGCCCGAGCGCTTGGCGGCGATGGCGACGCCCGAATCCCGGGCCACCGTCTCCTCCATGCCGGTCCCGACCAGCGGCGCCTCGGCGCGCAGGAGCGGAACCGCCTGACGCTGCATGTTCGAGCCCATCAGCGCGCGGTTGGCGTCGTCGTTCTCGAGGAACGGGATGAGCGCCGCGGCCACCGAGACGAGCTGCTTCGGGGACACGTCCATGTAGTCGATGTCCTCGGGGCGAGCCATGACGAAGTCGCCGCCGCGCCGGCAGGAGATCAGGTCGGACGTGAACTTGCCCTTGGCATCCAGCTCGGCATTGGCCTGGGCGATCGTGTACTTGCCCTCTTCCATCGCCGACAGGTACGCCACTTCCTTCGTCACATGCGCCTTCTCGACCTTCCGGTACGGGCTCTCGATGAAGCCGTACTGGTTGATGCGGGCGTAGGTGGCGAGGCTGTTGATCAGGCCGATATTCGGACCTTCTGGGGTCTCGATCGGGCAGATGCGGCCGTAATGCGTCGGATGCACGTCGCGCACCTCGAAGCCGGCGCGCTCGCGGGTGAGACCGCCCGGCCCGAGGGCCGAGAGGCGCCGCTTGTGCGTGATCTCCGAGAGCGGGTTGGTCTGGTCCATGAACTGCGAGAGCTGCGAAGAACCGAAGAACTCTCGCACCGCCGCCGCCGCCGGCTTGGCGTTGATCAAATCGTGCGGCATCACGGAATCGATCTCGACCGAGCTCATGCGCTCGCGGATCGCGCGCTCCATGCGCAGGAGGCCGATGCGGTACTGGTTCTCGAGGAGCTCGCCGACCGACCGGACGCGACGATTGCCGAGATGGTCGATGTCGTCGATCTCGCCGCGGCCGTCCTTCAGCTCGACCAGCATGCGGACGATCTGCAGGATGTCATCCTTGCGCAACACGCGCACGGTATCCTCGGTGGTGAGGCTGAGGCGCGAATTCATCTTCACGCGGCCCACGGCCGAGAGGTCGTAGCGCTCGGAGTCGAAGAACAGGCCCTGGAACAGCACCTCGGCCGTGTCGAGCGTCGGCGGCTCGCCGGGGCGCATGACGCGGTAGATGTCGATCAGCGCTTCCTCGCGCGAGTTGTTCTTGTCCGCCATCAGCGTGTTGCGGATATAGGGGCCGACATTGACATGGTCGATCGCCAGCACCGGGATCGCGTTGATCCCCGCCGCCTCGAGCTCGGCCACCAGCTTCTCGGTCAGCTCATGACCGGCCTCGATGAAGATCTCGCCGGTCTTCTCGTTGATCAGATCGGCGGCGACATAGCGGCCGACCAGATCCTCCACCGGCACCAGCTGCTCCTTGAGGCCCGCTTCCTGGAGCTTCTTGGCGAGGCGCGGGGACATCTTGGTGCCGGCTTCGGCCACGACCTTGCCGGTCTTCGCGTCGACCAGATCGTGCGCGAGCTTCACGCCCTTCATCCGCTCAGGATCGAAGGTCGTCTGCCAGCCCTTCTTGGTCCGGTTATAGGTGGTCTGGCCATAGAAGAAGGCCAGGATCTCCTCCGCCGACATGCCGCCGAAACGGCGATCCTCGTCGGTGATCTCCTCGTCCTTGCGGATCTTCTGCACCACGCCCTGCCCGGCCAACGCCATGAACAGCGTCGTCACCGGCAGCTTGCGGCGGCGGTCGATGCGCACATAGACGAGGTCCTTGGCGTCGAACTCGAAATCGAGCCAGGAGCCGCGATAGGGGATCACGCGGGCCGCGAACAGATACTTGCCCGAGGAATGGGTCTTGCCCTTGTCGTGGTCGAAGAAGACGCCGGGCGACCGGTGCATCTGGCTCACGATCACGCGCTCGGTGCCGTTGACGATGAAGGTGCCGTTCGCCGTCATGAGCGGCATGTCGCCCATATAGACGTCCTGCTCCTTGATGTCGCGGATCGAGCGCGCACCGGTCTCCTCGTCCACGTCCCACACGACGAGGCGCAAGGTCACCTTGAGCGGGGCGGCGAAGGTCATGCCGCGCTGCTGGCATTCCTCGACGTCGTATTTCGGCTCTTCGAGCTCATAGCGCACGAACTGCAGTTCCGACCGCTCGGAGAAGTCCTTGATCGGGAAGACCGACCGGAACACTTCCTGGAGGCCGACGCTCACGCGCTGTTCCGGGGTCACGCCGATCTGCAGGAAATGATCGTAGGAGCTCTTCTGCACCTCGATCAGGTTCGGCATCCGGGTGATCTCCGGAATACGGCCGAACGACTTGCGGATCCGCTTACGTCCCGTGAAGGAATTCGTCATTGCTTGTCCTCGCCTCGCGCGTCACGCCCGATATCCGGGCCCAGGAATCCCCCGGGGGACTCCCACCGGCAGGTTTTCGCGAATCAGGCGGCTCTCGCCGTTCGCCCGGGCCCTATCCGTGCCCGACGCCGCGTTTCGATTTCTCGGGGATGCGGCGATCCCAAATCCGACGGGTCCTTCCCGGCTCGCCGGCGACGCGGCCACCGTCCCCTTGAGGGACGGTGGCCTTGTCGTTCGCAGCCGGGAACCCGGCGTCGCGAGTGAGCTGACTACTTCAGCTGAACCTTCGCGCCGGCTTCCTCGAGCTTCTTCTTCATCGCCTCGGCTTCCGCCTTCGGCACGCCGTCCTTCACCGTCTTGGGCGCACCCTCGACGAGATCCTTGGCCTCCTTGAGGCCGAGGCTGGTGATGGCGCGGACTTCCTTAATCACGTTGATCTTCTTGTCGCCGCCTTCCACGAGGATGACGGAGAACTCGGTCTGCTCCGCGACGGGAGCAGCGGCAGCGGCGCCACCGGCAGCAGCCACCGCGACCGGTGCTGCAGCCGACACGCCCCACGCCTCTTCGAGCTTCTTCGAGAGCTCGGCCGCCTCGAGGACGGTGAGCTTCGACAGTTCGTCGACCAACTTCTGCAAATCAGCCATTTCAACTTCTCCTAAGGCTTGAACGTTTTTCTGGGTTTGGCTCTGAGCGGCGCGTCACGACGCGCTGCTCTCTTTCGTCGCGTAGGCATTGAACACACGGGCCAGCTGGCCGGCGGGTGCCGCCAGAACCGTGGCGACACGCGTCGCCGGGGTCTGCAGCAAGCCGACGAGCTTGGCGCGAAGCTCATCGAGCGACGGCAGGCTGGCGAGGGCCTTGATCCCTTCGGGATCGAGGACCAGGTTGCCCAGCATGCCGCCGGCGATGGAAAGCTTCTCGTTGTCCTTCGCGTAGGTGATCGCCACCTTCGCTGCCGCCACCGGATCCTTGGAATAGGCGAGTGCCGTGGTTCCGGTGAGCAGATCAGACAGGCCCGTGAATTTGGTGCCTTCGAGAGCGCGACGAGCGAGCCGATTCTTGGCCACGCGGTAGCCGGCACCGGCTGCACGCATCTTACGCCGCAGGTCCGTGACCTCAGCCACGGTCAAGCCGGCCCGGCGTGTCACCACGACGAGTTCGGCGTCCTTCAGCGTATTGTGCAGCGAGGTGATCAGCTCCAGTTTTTCGGATCGGTCCACTGATCGTCTCCGCTTGGGGCGCTTGGGCTCGATCGCGTTCGCGACCGACCCTCGAGCCCCGGTTGCTCGATGGACATCCGGTGACTTGGCGTCCCCGGACGTCCGGTTCGGCCTGTCCCAGAAGTTCAAGCCCAGAGGCGGCAGGCTGGAGGCGTCCCGACGGGACTGCCCCTGCTGCCGCTCTGAAACTCGTTCTCCCGTCTATGCAGGGCGTGGGACAAGTCCCACCGGATTAAGCCCTTGGCGACCCCTGTCAGGCCGCTTCAAGGCACCCGCAGTCTCGGACAGGTGCGGCCGGCTTCGATCCCGAAGGATCTCGTCCGACCTTCCCGGCATCTCGTTTCCCCGAGGGGATCCGATCCGCCGGTATTCAAATGCGGCTCGAAGGGCCGCCCGCGAAAGGGCGGCCCGACGAACCGAAGAAACTCAGCCGACGACCGTGGCGACGTCGAGCTTCACGCCCGGGCCCATGGTCGAGCTGATGGAAACCTTCTTGAGGAAGGTGCCCTTGGCGCCGGCCGGCTTGGCGCGGTTGATCGCGCCCACGAACGCCTTCACGTTGTCGGCGATCGCCGCCTCGCTGAAGCTGGCCTTGCCGATACCGGCATGGATCAGCCCCGACTTCTCGGCGCGGAACTCGACCTGGCCGCCCTTGGTCGCCTTGACGGCCTCGGCCACGTCGTTGGTGACGGTGCCGAGCTTCGGGTTCGGCATCAGGCCGCGCGGGCCCAGCACCTTACCGAGACGGCCCACCAGCGCCATCATGTCCGGCGTGGCGATGACGCGATCGAAGTCGATCTGGCCGGCATTGACCTTCTCCGCCAGATCCTCGGCCCCGACGATGTCGGCGCCCGCATCCTTGGCGATCTTGGCCTTGTCGCCCTTGGCGAACACGGCCACGCGCAGCGACTTGCCGGTGCCGTGAGGCAGCTGCACCACGCCACGCACGTTCTGGTCGGCATGGCGCGGATCGATGCCGAGGTTGAGCGAGATCTCGATGGTTTCGTCGAACTTCGCGGTCGCGTTGCCCTTGATGATCTTCACGGCGTCGTTGATGGCATAGAACGCGTCGCGGTCGATGCCCTCATAAGCCTTGCGCAGTCTCTTTCCCGTTGCCATGGCTTACCCCACCACCTCGAGGCCCATCGAGCGCGCGGTGCCCTTGATCATCTGGGCGGCCGCGTCGACGTCATGGGCGTTCAG
The DNA here is from genome assembly GCA_963696655.1 of uncultured Alphaproteobacteria bacterium. GTDB lineage: Bacteria > Pseudomonadota > Alphaproteobacteria > Dongiales > Dongiaceae > Hypericibacter. The sequence goes on along the minus strand of CAVOLB010000121.1, from coordinate 48,747 downwards.
GTCCTTCATCTTCTGTTCGGCGATCTTGCGAACCTGCGCCATCGTCACCTTGCCGACGAAGCCGCGGCCCGTGGTCTGGGCGCCCTTCTCGATGCCGGCCGCCTTGAGCAGGAAGTAGCTCGCGGGCGGGGTCTTGGTGACGAAGGTGAAGGAGCGATCCGAGAACGCGGTGATGACCACCGGAATCGGCATTCCCGCTTCCATACCCTGCGTCGCAGCGTTGAACTGCTTGCAGAACTCCATGATGTTCAGGCCGCGCTGGCCCAGTGCCGGACCCACCGGCGGCGAGGGATTCGCCTTCCCGGCCGGGATCTGCAGCTTGATATAGCCTTCGATCTTCTTTGCCATGTTCCTACCTCAGTTCTCTCCTGCATCCATGCAGGCCCGCCGAAATCACGTCGGCGGGCGCGTCGGGTCCCGTCTGGACCCCCAAGGCGCGCGGTTGATCGGCCCTGGCCAGGCCTCCCGCACCAAAGCCGCATCCGGGCAGTTGCCCGAGACGCGGCGCCATTCCCGCGAGATCGAAGAAGCTCAGAGCTTCTCGACCTGCGAGTATTCGAGCTCGACCGGCGTGGCGCGACCGAAGATCGACACGGCGACCTTGAGGCGCCCGCGCTCTTCGTCCACTTCCTCCACCAGCCCGTTGAACGAGGTGAAGGGGCCGTCCGCAACGCGGACCTGCTCGCCCACCTCGAACACCACCGAACGCTTCGGGCGCTCGATGCCTTCCTTCACCTGGTTCTGGATTCGCTCCGCCTCCGCATCGGAAATCGGCGACGGACGACCCTTGCCGCCGAGGAAGCCGGTCACCTTCGGTGTGTTCTTCACCAGATGCCAGCTCTCGTCGGTCATATCCATCTTCACCAGCACATAGCCGGGGAAGAACTTGCGCTCGGCATTGACCTTCGAGCCGCGGCGCACTTCGACGACCTCTTCGGTCGGCACCAGCACTTCCTCGATCTCGGTCATTCCGGCCTGCTGGGCCTGCTCGCGGATCGACTGCGCGACCTTGCGCTCGAACCCCGAATAGACATGCACCACGTACCAACGCTGCGCCATCGTCAGCCTCCCAACCCGATTACGTAGCGCATCACCAGAGCCAGCACCTGATCCACGAGGAAGAAGAAGACGGCGGCAAGCACCACCATCACGAACACCATCGCCGTGGTGATTCCGGTTTCTTTGCGGGTCGGCCAGGTGACCTTGCCGACTTCCTGGCGTACTTGCCGGGCAAACTCTAACGGGTTGATCTTCGCCATGCCTTCCATTCGAACCTTGAACCGATCGCGGTGCCCATTCAGTCCGGGCGGTGGCAGGAGTGGAGGGACTCGAACCCCCAACCCCCGGTTTTGGAGACCGGTGCTCTAGCCAATTGAGCTACACTCCTAAGACCCGCGCGCCGGTTCCGAACTCGAGGTCCCGGCTCTCTGGTCGAGGATGCCGTTCCCCGCTTACGGCTGCAGTCCTTGCTCCTAAAGCGCCCTATTCGATGATGGAGGCGACGACGCCGGCGCCGACGGTACGGCCACCCTCGCGGATGGCGAAGCGCAGGCCTTCATCCATCGCGATCGGCGCGATCAGATGCACCTCCATCGCGATGTTGTCGCCCGGCATCACCATTTCCGTGCCCGCCGGCAGAACCACCGTCCCCGTCACGTCCGTCGTCCGGAAGTAGAACTGCGGGCGGTAGTTCGAGAAGAACGGCGTATGACGGCCGCCCTCCTCCTTCGTCAGGATGTAGGCCTCGGCCTTGAACTTCGTGTGCGGCGTGATCGCACCCGGCTTCGACAGAACCTGGCCGCGCTCCACTTCCTCGCGCTTCGTGCCGCGAAGGAGCGCGCCGATGTTGTCGCCAGCCTCGCCGTAATCCAGCAGCTTGCGGAACATCTCCACGCCCGTCACGATCGTCTTCGTCGTCGGACGCAGACCCACGATCTCCACTTCGTCGCCCACCTTCACCGAACCGCGCTCGATGCGGCCCGTCACCACCGTCCCGCGGCCCGAGATCGAGAACACGTCCTCGATCGGCATCAGGAACGGACGGTCCTTCGCGCGCTCAGGCTGCGGAATGCTCGCATCCACCGCCTGCATCAGCTGCAGGATCGCGTCATGGCCCAGCGCCGGCTCCCGGTTCTCCAGCGCACAGAGCGCCGAGCCCCGGATCATCGGAATCGTGTCGCCGGGGAAGTTGTAGGAGGTCAGCAGCTCGCGAACCTCGAGCTCCACCAGCTCCAGAAGCTCCGGATCGTCCACCATGTCGCACTTGTTCAGGAACACCACCAGCGCCGGAACGCCGACCTGGCGCGCCAGCAGGATATGCTCGCGCGTCTGCGGCATCGGGCCGTCCGCCGCCGAGACCACCAGGATCGCGCCGTCCATCTGCGCGGCACCCGTGATCATGTTCTTCACATAGTCGGCATGGCCCGGGCAGTCCACATGCGCGTAGTGGCGGTTCTTCGTCTCATACTCCACATGCGCCGTATTGATCGTGATCCCGCGCGCCTTCTCTTCCGGCGCCTTGTCGATCTGGTCGTAGGCCATGAACGTCGCCCCGCCCGTCTCCGCCAGCACCTTCGTGATCGCCGCCGTCAACGACGTCTTCCCATGGTCGACGTGACCGATCGTCCCAATGTTGCAGTGCGGCTTGTTCCGCTCGAATTTCGCCTTCGCCATCGTGGTCGGTTCCTGCTGACTTGAGTCTTCTCTGTGGTAGCGCCGGCCCGCTTCGCGAAACCGACGCCCGTTCTTGCTTCTTCCGGCCTTAAGCCGCCGGTAGGGCTTCGACCCTTACGCTTGGTCCCGTGGTTTGGAGCGGGTGACGGGAATCGAACCCGCGTAGCCAGCTTGGAAGGCTGGAGCTCTACCATTGAGCTACACCCGCGCTGTACCGCTCGATTCCTTCAGACTGCTGTGAACCCTCAAAGCGTTCGCGTCACCGCATACGTGGCCGAAGAGGATGGTGGAGGGGGTAGGATTCGAACCTACGTAGGCTGACGCCAACGGGTTTACAGCCCGTCCCCTTTAGCCACTCGGGCACCCCTCCGTACGCTCATTCTCGGTCGCGCGCGGAGTTGCGAACTATGTGGATTTACAGCAGCTTGTCAACTTCTAAACACACGAAAAGCGCCCCGTCGTCCGTTCCACACCACAGAGGCAACGGTCGAGGGCGGATCTTGGTAGCCGAATTGTGGAATGCAATGTAATCAGGGCCATGCGCAAAGGCAAGCCGCGTTTCCCGCAATCCCGCCCTGCTTCAAACCGTCACCCTGAAGCGGGGTCCCCCGGCCGTTCCAAGCCCGTCCCCACCTCGTCCGGCACGTCCAAGCCGGGCCGCGCCGGGACCGGCGGCCCTCACGACTCGCGCCGCAAGCCCGGCAAACCCGCGGCTGAGCGCGGCTCCGCGCCCATGGCCGAAGAGGATCGGGCGCCACTCCGTCCCGGCCCGCGCGAGCGCGAGTCCGAACCGGGCCAGAGCCGGCGCCCGCCGCCGGAACGCGCCGGTACCAGCGGTTTCTGGCTCTATGGGCTCCACGCGGTCCGCGCCGCCCTGGGCAATCCGCGCCGCCACATCCACCGCATTCTCGTCACCCGCGAGCTGGCGGGCGAATTGTTCGACGGCATCGACCGCTCGGCCCGGCCCCGTCCCCTGCCGACCCCGGAATCGATGGATAAGGACGCCATCGCCCGGCTGCTGCCGGCGGGCTCGGTTCATCAGGGCGTGGCCGCCCGGGTCGAGCCCCTACCTTATATAACGATCGAAGACCTGACGGCCGACCTGGACCCCGACGCCCCGGCCTTGGTGGTGGTGCTCGACCAGGTGAGCGATCCCCATAATGTCGGCGCGATCCTGCGCTCCGCCGCGGCTTTCGGTGCCCGGGGCCTGATCGTGACCGAGCGCCATGCGGCGCCCGAGACCGGCACCCTGGCCAAATCCGCCAGCGGGGCCCTGGATGTGGTGCCCCTGGTCCGCGTCAGCAACCTGGCCCGCGCCCTCGAGCTCCTCAAAAAAGCCAATTTCTGGTGTCTCGGTTTCGATGCCGACGCGCCGGACAGCCTGCCCAAGACCAAGCTCGCCGAGCGGGTGGCCCTGGTGCTGGGGTCGGAAGGGACGGGGCATGCGCCGCCTGACGCGGGAGGGCTGCGACCTTTTGCTCAGTTTGCCGACGGGGGGACCGATCGATCAACTCAACGTGTCGAACGCCGCCGCGATTGCACTCTATGAATGGGCCCGCCAGCATGGGCGGCCTCGCTGATCGCCACCGATCGCTTCCAAGGGGAGGCTCGTCATTGAAGCTCCGAACCCTCACCATCGCCGCTCTCTTCGTCCTGAGCTTCGCGATCGCCGGCGGCCTGCTGCTTCTGAACGGTTTCAGCGTCCTGGCGCAGGACAAGATCATAGCGCCCGGCGCCAGCGACGCGCAGATCGACGTGTTCTTCAAGCCCTTCGACACCAACAACGACCGCGTCATCTCGTTCGAGGAGTTCTCGGTCAAGCAGCAGGGCAACTTCGCCAGGCTCGATACGGACAAGAACGGCCAGATCACGCTGGTGGAATACACCGTCGAGGCGCAGAGCAAACCCGACAAGCTCGCCAAGGAAACCTCGAAGTTCGCCAGCCTTGACAAGAATCAGGACGGCAACCTGACGCTCGCGGAGTTCGAGGCGCCGCGCCGCCAGCAGTTCGACGACATGGACGCGAATTGCGACGGCGAGATGTCCTGGGCGGAATTCGCCGCGACCGTGCGCAACAAGCCGATGCCGAAAAGCTGCTGATCGCCGCCGGTCCCCTGCGATTGACCTCGCTGCCCCTCCGAGCGAGCGGGTTCGCGATCGGCCCGAGCGCCGCGACACGCGCTCGGGCAAGCAAGATAAACTGTACGGCCCGCCCAATCTTCCTTTCTTGAACTGCCATCCGGCCGTCTGTTCATTGAGATGGCGGCGGGTCGCCGCGTGCGCGATCGGCAGCCCCGGCTGCCGTCGGCCGCACCGGGACCCGCCAAAAAACCCGCGTCTCCCACACAATTTCCCTTGAGCCCCCTCGGGATTACATGCGCTCATCGAGAGGGCTTGAATGAAAATCGCCCTGGGGCAGGCCTGCTGCCGGGACGATTCAATGAAAAATCGAGCATCGACGGGAAGGACATCACGATGAAGAAATTTCTAGCGGCATTGGCCATCGGGGCCGGGCTGGCCCTGACCATGCCGGTCGCGCATGCGGCCACGCCTGACGACACCCTGATCGAAGCCTGGCGGTTCGACGACATGATCTCGCTCGATCCGGCAGAGATGTACGAGATCTCGACCTACGAACTCGTGGGCAATGTCTATGTGACGCTGGTCTCGATCGATCCGCACGACACCAGCCACATCCTGCCGCGTGTCGCCGAAAGCTGGTCGGCCTCGGATGACGGGCTGACCTATACCTTCAAGCTGCGCGCCGGCCAGAAATTCCACAGCGGCAACGCCCTCACGGCCGCCGATGTCGTGTATTCCTTCCAGCGTCTCGCCGCCCTCGACCTGGCCCCCGCCTTCCTGATCCAGGATCTGGGCATCTCGAAGGACAATATGAACGACACGCTGAAGGCCGTGGACGACCTGACCTTCCAGTTCAAGGTCGACAAGCCCTACGCGCCGTCCTACGTGATCAACGTGCTCTCGGCGTCGAACTTCGCGATCGTCGACAGCAAGCTGCTGAAGAGCCACGAGACGAAGGGCGACTGGGGCAATGGCTGGCTGAAGACGAATTCGGCCGGCTCGGGGCCCTTCATCCTGAAGAGCTGGAAGCCGGACGAGACTCTCGTCCTCGAGGCCAACCCCGATTATTACGGCGGCAAGCCGAAGCTGAAACGGATCGTCTGGCGCAACATCGCCGAGGAATCCGCGCAGCGCCTGTTGCTCGAATCCGGCGACGTCGACATCGCCCGCAATCTCTCGGCCGACCAGCTGGACGGCCTGCGCAAGAAGGGCGGATTCGAGGTCACCTCGACGCCGCAAAGCACCAGCCTCTATATCGGGATGAACCTGAAGAACAAATATCTGGCCGATCCCAAGGTGCGTGAGGCCATCCGCTATCTGGTCGATTACCAGGGGCTGGAAAAGACCGCGCTGCGCGAGAGGTACGTCACCAACCAGACCTTCCTGCCGAGCAGCTTCCTGGGCTATGTCGATTCCAATCCCTACAAGCTCGACGTCGCCAAGGCGAAGTCGCTGCTGGCCGAGGCCGGCTATGCCGACGGCTTCGAGCTCTCGATCGATCTGGCGTCGACCTTTCAGGAGCGCATGGACATCGCGCAGAGCCTGCAGGGAACGCTGGCCCAGGTGGGCATCAAGCTGAAGATCCTGTCGGAGGATGCGAAGACGGCGCTCACCAACTATCGGGCGCGCAAGCATGATCTCTATCTGGGCACCTGGGGCGTCGATTATTTCGATCCGAACACGAACATGGTGTTCGTGGCGAATTCGGACAATTCCGACGAGCCGCCGAGCAAGCCGCTCTCCTGGCGCAACAGCTGGATCGATCCCGACATGACGGCCAAGGCCCAGGCCCTGCTGATGGAGCGCGACGACGCCAAGCGCAAGACGGGCTATCAGGATCTGATCAAGGCATGGCAGCCGGTCTCGCCCTTCGCCATGCTCTATCAGGAGGTCCAGGTCGCCGCCTACCTTCCCAAGGTCAAGAACTTCTTCCTGGGGCCCTCGGCGGAGACGACGCTCTATCTGAATGTGAGCAAGTAAGAGCCCGCGCTTCATGTCGAAGCCCTCGGCAGCTTCGGCAACGGAAACCGACGCGACCCTGCCGGCCGCAAGCGGCGCCTCCTCTCATCAGAGAGCGAGGCGTCTGCTTCTGGCCGGTTGGGAGACGCTGATTTCCGTCGCGGCGACCTTCTTCGGACTGCTCTTCATCACCTTCGTGATCGGCCGGCTTATGCCGGCCGATCCCCTCCTCGCCATCGTCGGCGAGCGGGCCAGCGAAGAGACCTATAACCGGGTCCGCGAAGAGCTCGGATTGAACCTGCCGATCTGGCGGCAGTTCCTGATCTATGCCTGGGACGTGGTGCGCGGCGACTTCGGCATGTCGGTGCTGACGGCCCGGCCCGTCGCCGAGGATCTCCTGCGGGTCTTCCCGGCGACGGCGGAACTCTCGATCGTCGGTATCCTCATCGGCGTGGTCGCGGGCGTGCCGCTGGGAGTCTGGGCCGCGGTCTATCGCAACAGTTTCCTCGACCATGTCATGCGGGTGCTGGGGCTCGTCGGCTATTCGGTGCCGATCTTCTGGCTCGGCATCATGGGTCTGCTCGTCTTCTATCTCGAGCTGCAATGGGTCGCCGGGCCCGGCCGGCTCGAGGTCTATCTCGACGGGCAGGTGCCGACCGTGACCGGCATGATCCTGGTGGACTCCCTCATTGCCGGCGACTGGGAGGTCTTCAACAATGCCCTCAGCCACATCATCCTGCCGGCTTCGCTCCTGGGCTATTACTCCCTCGCCTATATCAGCCGCATGACCCGCAGCCTGATGCTGGAGCAGCTCAACCAGGACTATCTCCTGACCGCGCGCATCAAGGGCATGCGGCAGAGCCGTCTCATCTGGCGCCATGCCTTCGGCAACATCCTGGTGCCGCTGATCACGGTGATCGCGCTCTCCTTCGCCGGATTGCTCGAAGGCTCGGTCCTGACCGAGACGGTCTTCGCCTGGCCGGGTATCGGCCGCTACATCACAAACGCGCTCTTGAACGCGGATATGAACGCCGTCCTCGGCGGCACCATCGTCGTCGGCACCGTCTTCGTCGGCGTCAATCTGCTGTCGGATGTGCTCTACCGGATCGTGGATCCGCGCGCGCGATGAGCAACGCCACGGACGCCGTCCGCCCCGGGCTCCGCGCCTGGCTCACGACCGATACGCCGGACTCCGGATGGCAAGCCGGCTGCGGCCGGCTCTATCGCGGCTGGCGCGTCTTCGCCCGCAACCCCCTCGCCCTCGTCGGGCTGGGAATCATCCTTCTCCTGGTCTTCTGCGCCGCCTTCGCGCCCTGGATCGCCACCGCCGATCCGACCGTGCAGGATCTCTCCTTGCGCCTGCAGCCGGCGAGCCCCGAACATTGGCTCGGCACCGACCGCATGGGCCGCGACACCTTCTCCGCCCTCGTCTATGGCGCGCGCGTCACGCTCTACATCGTCTGCCTCGCCCTGATCATCGCCGCCCCCATCGGCCTGCTGGTCGGCTCCACCGCCGGCTATATCGGCGGGCGCACCGACCGCGTGCTGATGCGGATCACCGACATCTTCTTTTCGTTTCCCCGACTGGTCCTCGCGCTGGCCTTCGTGGCGGCGCTGGGCCCGGGCCTCGACAACGCCGTCATCGCCATCGCGCTCACCGCCTGGCCCGCCTATGCGCGGGTCGCGCGCGCCGAGACCCTGGCGGTACGCCGCAGCGATTTCATCGCGGCGGTCAAGGCGCAAGGGGCCAGCAGCTGGCGCATCATCACCCGCCATGTGATGCCGCTCTCGCTGCCCTCGGTCATCGTCCGCGCCACCCTCGACATGGCCGGCATCATCCTGACGGCCGCGGGCCTCGGCTTCCTGGGCCTGGGCGCCCAGCCGCCGACGCCCGAATGGGGCGCCATGATCTCGGTCGGCCGCCAGAACATCCTCGATCAATGGTGGGTCGCGGCCGCCCCGGGCCTCGCTATCTTCATCGTCAGCCTCGGCTTCAATCTCCTGGGCGACGGCCTGCGCGACGTGCTGGACCCCAAGACGTCATGAGCGCGGAACTCATGACCAATACCGACCAGCCCCTGCTGCGCGTCGAAGACCTCGCGGTGCGCTACGTCACCCCGACCGGAACGGTCGATGCCCTCAAGGGCGTCAGCTTCGAGCTGGGGCGCGAGAAGCTCGGCATCGTCGGCGAATCCGGCTCGGGCAAATCCACGCTGGGCCGCGCGCTCCTCAAGCTGCTCCCCAGCTCGGCCCGGATCACCGCCAAGCGGCTGGAGTTCATGGGCCGCGACCTGCGCGGCTTGAGCGAGGCCGAGATGCGTCTCGTGCGCGGCAAGCAGATCTCGATGATCCTGCAGGATCCGAAATTCTCGCTGAACCCGATCATGCGCGCCGGCGACCAGATCCTCGAGGCGCTGACGATCCATGGCGAGGCGCGCGGCCGCGCCGGCCGCCGCCGCGTGATCGAAATCCTGAAGGCCGTGCGCATCCGCGACCCCGAGCGCGTCTACAACGCCTATCCGCATGAGCTCTCGGGCGGCATGGGCCAGCGGGTCATGACCGCCATGATGCTGGTGACCAATCCCCTGCTCTTGATCGCCGACGAACCGACCTCGGCCCTCGACGTGACGGTGCGCATGCAGGTGCTCGCCATCATCGACGACCTCGTCTCCCAGCGCGGCATGGGGCTGATCTTCATCAGCCACGATCTCAACCTGGTGGGCTCCTTCTGCGACCGCATCCTCATCATGTATGGCGGGCGGGTGGTCGAGAGCTGCCGGGCGGCCGAGCTGCAGAACTGCACCCACCCTTATACGCGGGGGTTGCTGCAGTCGCTCCCCAGCATCGAGCATCCGCGCGAGGTGCTGCCGACCCTGAAGCGCGATCCGGCCTGGCTGCGAGGCGCCTGATGGCCAGCTATCTCGAGGTGCGAAACCTGCAGGTCACCTTCGGCCATGGCGCCAACAAGGTGCAGGCGGTGCGCGGCGTCTCCTTCAGCGTCGAGAAGGGCGAATGTTTCGGCATCGTCGGCGAATCCGGCTCGGGCAAGACCACGGTCTTGCGCGCCGTCTGCGGCCTCAGCCCCGTCTGGGAAGGCGAGGTGCGCATCGACGGCAAGCCGATCCCGCGCCCGCCCGATCGCGCCTTCTGCCGCACCGTCCAGATCGTGTTCCAGGATCCTTATGGCTCGCTCCATCCGCGCCAGACGGTCGATCGCTGCCTGCGCGAGCCGCTGGAGATCCACGGGATCGGCCAGCGCGACCGGCGCATCGCCGACACCCTGGTGGCGGTCGGGCTCGACCGCAGCTTCCGCTATCGCTTCCCGCATCAGCTCTCGGGCGGCCAGCGCCAGCGCGTCGGCATCGCCCGCGCGCTGATGCTGGAGCCCAAGCTGCTCTTCCTCGACGAGCCGACCTCGGCCCTCGACGTCTCGGTCCAGGCCGAGATCCTCAATCTGCTGGTGCGGCTGAGGAAGGAGCGCGGCTTCACCTATGTGCTGGTGACCCACGACCTCTCGATCATCTCGCATATGTGCGACCGTCTCATCGTGATGAATGTCGGCCGCATCGTGGAATCGATGCCGGTCACCGCGCTGCGCGAGCGCACGCCCGAAAACCCCTACACCCAGCAACTGCTGCAGGCGAGCCTCGGCTATGACCGCCAGGCGGTGGAGCGGTATCAGCGGTTCGATTGAGGGGGCGGTGAAGGATGCTCGAGCGCCGAACATCCGCACTCTGTTGTCACCCCCGCGAAAGCGGGGGCCCATGCTGATCCAACGCGTCGACTGGATAGTGGGGTCCCCGCTTTCGCGGGGATGACCAGGGGGCTAATCCTCCTTCTCCTCCTCTTCTCGCTCCTCGCCACCATCCTCGTCGTCATGCTCCCACTGATCCCGGTCGTTGACCGGCGTGGGAAGGCGGCTTTCCAGCCATTCGGTGATCTTCTTCGGCGAGAAGCCCTTGTCGCGGCATTCGATCACCCAGGAGAGACAGTCCTCCGGCCCGCCATTCATGTAGGGCGGTGGGGAGACCGGCATGAAGGCGGTCGGGAGTCTCTCCTCGAGCGAGAGATAATTGAGCACGTGGCCCAGTTCCTGAACCGCATGCCAGGCCAGCTCGTCATCGATATCGATTGCGAACTTGACGACCCAGCTGCCGTCGTCCTGACGTTCGGTGCCGACCTTGCCCGTGATCGACGGCACCTTCTGCAGGAACGCCGTCAGCGGGCGGAAATAGGTTTCGAGATCGATCTTGCCGGTCTGTGCCACATCATCCTCTCAGAAGCTCGGCGGCGAGTTGGCCGACACCACCATACATTCCTCGTCGCCCGCATTGCGAAAGCGATGCGGGGTGCGGCTGTCGAAGTAATAGGCGTCCCCGGGCCCGAGGATCGTGCGCCGGTCGCCGACCGTGACCTCGAGATGGCCCGTCACGATCACACCGCTTTCCTCGGCCTCGTGGCGCAGCATTTGCGGGCCGGTATCGGCCCCGGGCGCGTAACGCTCATGGAGCATCTGCATCGCGCGACCTGCCATGTCGCGCCCGACCTGGCGATAGGAGATGGCGCCGCCCGCCAGTTCGACCAGCTCGGCCGAACGGAAGAAGATCTGCGGTGTCAGGCGCGAGGTGCCGGCGAAGAAATCCGCCAGCGAGATCGGCAGCCCTTCGAGCACCTTCTTCAACAGGCCGACCGAAGGACTGGTCCGGTTCTGCTCGATGAGGGAGATGATCGCGTTCGACACGCCGGCGCGTTTGGCGAGCTCGCGCTGCGAGAAACCCTGGGCCTCGCGCAAACCCTTGAGCCGCTGGCCCAAATCGAAGCCCGCTTCCATGGCGGGACTCCTTCGTTGCTGTTTACCTCGATCAATATATTTAACAGCAAATCGCCTTTATCGCCACCATTTGGGGGAGGTACCGGCCCATTGTTTATTTTCTTAATCGTGATAGGCTCCGGCCCACTTTTCCCCGACCCCCTCGCGAGGCCGATCCCATGACCGCCAACACGGTGGATTTCGACGCTTCCCCGAACAATCTCGAGCCCTTCTGGATGCCGTTCACGGCGAACCGGCAGTTCAAGAAGGCTCCCCGCCTGTTGGTGGCCGCGAAGGATATGCACTATCAGAGTCATGACGGCCGCACGATCCTCGACGGCACGGCGGGGCTCTGGTGCGTGAATGCGGGTCATGCCCGCAAGGAGATCGCCGAAGCGGTCGGCGCCCAGCTCACCAAGCTCGATTACGCCCCGGCCTTCCAGATGGGCCATCCGGCGGCCTTCCAGCTTTCCAACACGCTGACCCAGATGCTGCCCGAGTTCGACCATGTGTTCTTCGCCAACTCCGGCTCCGAGGCGGTGGACACGGCGCTCAAGATCTCGCTCGCCTATCAGCGCGCCATCGGCCAGGGCGCGCGCACGCGCCTGCTCGGCCGCGAGCGCGGCTATCACGGCGTGGGTTTCGGCGGCATCTCGGTCGGCGGCATCGTCTCCAATCGCAAGGTTTTCGGCCCCATGCTGGCGGGCGTCGATCATCTGCCCCACACCCACGACCTCAAGCGCAACGCCTTCGTGCGCGGCCTGCCCGAGCATGGCGCGGAACTCGCCGACCAGCTCGAGCGCATCGTGGCGCTCCATGACGCCTCGACCATCGCGGCCGTCATCGTCGAGCCGGTGGCAGGCTCGACCGGCGTGCTGCTGCCGCCCAAGGGCTATCTGCAGAAGCTGCGCGCCATCTGCGACAAGTACGGCATCCTGCTGATTTTCGACGAGGTCATCACCGGCTTCGGTCGCTTGGGCGCCTCCTTCGCGACCGAATATTTCGGCGTGGTGCCCGACATGATCACCTGCGCCAAAGGTCTCACCAACGGCGTGATCCCGATGGGTGCGGTGTTCGTGCGCAAGGGCATCTATGACGCCTTCATGAACGCGCCCGAGAACACGATCGAGCTGTTCCACGGCTATACCTACTCGGGCAATCCCGCCGCCTGCGCCGCGTCGCTGGCGGTGCTCGATATCTACAAGCGCGAAAGCCTGTTCGAGCGCGCCGCCGAGCTGGCGCCCTATTGGGAGGATGCCGTCCATTCCCTCAAGGGCACCAAGCACGTCATCGATCTGCGCAATCTCGGCCTGATCGGCGCCATCGAGCTCGAGCCGCGCGACGGCAAGCCGACCGCCCGCGCTTTCGAGGCCTTCCTCGGCTGCTACGAGAAGGGCGTGCTGATCCGCACCACCGGCGATATCATCGCGCTGTCGCCGCCGCTGATCGTGCAGAAGACCCATATCGACCAGATCTTCGACACGATCGGGAAAGTGCTGAAGACGATCGATTGAGCTAGGGTTGGCAATTGATTGGACTGAAAGCGGGCTGGCGGCCGGCCTGGCTCCGGATTTCGGAGCCGGCTGGCCCTAGCCAGGGTCTGGGCAAACGGCCTTGATAGAAGCCGGAATCGCTCGAATTGGGAAGTCAGGGAAGCCTGCAGGGAAACGTTCAAGCGCCGCGCCCGACATCGGGATTTGAGGGCCGGCTGACTGCCAGACTGAAATAGCGAGGGTTTTTCATCGCCGGCCGGATCTGGCGCGTCAGCGCGTTGGGATCCCGCGGGCCGGTTTTCGTTTGCAAGCGTCGGGAGCAGATCATGCTGATTGGTGTGCCTAAGGAAATCAAAGTCCATGAGTACCGCGTCGGCCTCGTGCCCGCCGGTGTGCGCGAGCTCGTGCATCATGGCCACAAGGTGCTGGTCGAGACCAATGCCGGGGCCGGCATCGGCTTCGACGACAAGGCCTACAAGGCCGCCGGCGCCAAGATCGCCAAGAACGCCGCCGAGGTGTTCGACAAGGCCGAGATGATCGTGAAGGTGAAGGAGCCGCAGCCCAAGGAGTGCAAGATGCTCTCCAAGGGCCAGGTGCTCTTCACCTATCTGCACCTCGCACCCGATCCCGAGCAGACCCAGGGCCTGATCAAGTCCGGCGCCACGGCCATCGCCTATGAGACCGTGACCGACGATCGCGGCGCCCTGCCCCTGCTGGCGCCGATGAGCGAAGTCGCGGGCCGCATGTCGGCCCATGTCGGCGCCTTCTATCTGCAGAAGGAGCCGGGCGGCTCGGGCGTGCTGCTGGGCGGCGTGCCCGGCGTGCAGCCCGGCAAGGTCACCATCATCGGCGGCGGCGTCTCCGGCACGCATGCGGCGAAGATGGCGGTCGGCCTCGGTGCCGACGTCACCATCATCGACCGTTCGATCGGGCGCCTGCGCCAGCTCGACGACATCTTCGGCGGCCGCATCAAGACCGTCTTCTCGACCGTCGATGCGATCGAGCGGAACGTCGTGCGCTCGGACCTGGTGATCGGCGCCGTGCTGGTGCCGGGCGCGGCGGCGCCCAAGCTCGTCACCCACAAGATGATCAAGCAGATGCGCCCGGGCTCGGTGCTGGTCGACATCGCCATCGACCAGGGCGGCTGCTTCGAAACCAGCAAGGCCACCACCCACGCCGACCCGGTCTATCTGGTCGACGGCATCGTCCATTACTGCGTGGCCAACATGCCGGGTGCGGTCGCGCGGACCTCGACCGTGGCGCTCAACAACGCCACCCTGCCCTTCACCCTGGCGCTGGCCAACAAGGGCTATCGCCGGGCGCTGGCGGACGACAAGCATCTCATGGACGGCCTCAACGTCCATGAAGGCCATATCACCTACAAGGCGGTCGCCACGGCGCTGAAGCTCAAATACATGCCGGCGCAGCAGGCCCTGGGCCTCTGATCTCACTGAACTTGGCCCACAAAGAAAGCCCCGGTTCCTGAGGAACCGGGGCTTATTCTTTCGTGGCTCACGCGGGCGAGAGCGAGGACGCTTCTCGAAGACATTCATTCCGTCGCGCTATGACCATCTCAGGACGAAAGCTGCAACTGCGAGGCCTATGATCACCACGCAAACGATCCAGTGTTTCGCCGTCCAATTGTGCAGGATCATCGCGATCTGCCCCATCGAGTGAAACGATTGGGATGTTAGCTCTCAATCCCAAATTCTCGAAACGCTTCCTTTTGCCGTCCGGCGCCCAAATGCCTAACATGCGGTTCGGAGCCGGCGTTCAACTGGAGAATGGCGATTGATCCAGGCCGCGTCAAACCTGGGTGAGCGGTTGATCGAAGCCTGCGAGCGTTTCGGCATGGCGCCCGCCATCGTCGGCGCTGCTGAAGCGCTCGACTATCGGCGCTTCGCCGACAGTGCGGGCGAGACGGCCGAAAGGCTCCGCCAGACCCGCATCGAGGCGGACGAGCCGGTTCTGCTGGCCGTCTCCAATCGGGTCCACGATCTCGCCGGGCTCTGCGGAATCTGGCTCGCCGGCGGCGTCGCGGTGCCGGTTCATCGTACGAGCCTCGAAGCGACGGCAGCCGCGCTGATCCGCCGAACGGGCGCCCGCCTCCTCGTCAACATGCACCCGGACCGCACCGTGCCGGCCTCGCTCGCAGCCGACAAACCGGTGACATCGCGAGGTGCGCCGCCGCCACCACGACCCATGCTCGCCGGCGCGGCCTATATCCTCTTCACCTCCGGCTCGACCGGCGAACCCAAGGGCGTCGTGCTGGCGCATGACCGTTTCTCGCGGAAGCTCGACATGATCGAGGCCGCGCTCGCTTTCGTCGCCGGCGAGCGAACCTTGCTGCCGCTGCAGCTCACCTTCGTATTCGGGCAGTGGGTGTCGCTGCTGACCCTGCTGCGCGGCGGAACGCTGGAGCTTTGCGAGAAGTTCGAGGCCGCGGGCACGCTGGAGCGTCTCGCCGGCACGCGGGTTCGGCGCGTCGCGCTCGTTCCCACCATGCTGCGTGCCCTGCTGCCGGTCGCCGAGGCCCGCGGGGGCGCTCGCTACGGCGGCGCGATCATGGTGGGCGGCGAAACCCCTGCCGGCGGCACTGGGGCGGCGTTATCGAGCGCTCTGGCCGGCTGCTGCGCTCGGGGATATCTATGGCCTCACCGAGACCGGAAGCTGCGACTTCTTCCTGCCGCCGGAGGAGTATGACGAAGCCGCGGGGAGCATCGGCCGGCCGGGACCCGGGATCGAATTCCGCCTGAGCCCCGGCGACGGCGAATTGCAGATTCGCACGCCGACCGCCATGCGGGGCTATCTCGACGCGCCGGAGCCGACGGCCGCGGCGTTCGACGACGGATGGTTCCGCACCGGCGATCTGGCGCGGTCGCGGGCGGACGGTCGCGTCGAACTCGTCGGACGCGCGAAGGATCTCATCTTCCGCGGCGGCAACAAGATCTCACCGCTCGAGCTGGAGCGCGTTTTCGCCGAACATCCCGAGGTCGCGGGCGCGCTCGCCGTGGGCGCCCCCGATGCGTCGAAGGGCGAGGCGCTTCATCTCCTGATCGTGCCGCGTGAGGGCGCCCGGCTCGATCAGGCGCGCCTCATCGACTGGGCGCGAGAACGCCTCGAGCGGTTCAAGCTACCGGATCACATCCACTTCGCGGCCGAATTGCCGCTCGGCCGATCGGGCAAGGCCGACCGTGCGGCATTGCGGCAATTGATCCAGGCAAGAACGCCGCCCGGTCGGTGACGCAGGCCCTATCCGTCTACTGGATCCAGCCCTGCCTTTTCGCGGCATCCACCAGCTCGGTTGAGATCTCATCGGCCGTGCGCTTGGCGGCACCTTCGATCGTCGTCGCGCCACTCGCTTCTCCAGCCACTTTCACCGTGCCGGCAACCACGAGCCCGATCGGGTTCGCGGTGGCAGCCAGAACGGCCAGCGGCAGGATGACCCCCGGCATATGGCCGCCCTCGGAATTGACTTCCCCGCTCCCGAGCAGATGCAGACCATACGACTTCATCTGGTAACCTTCGACCACCGTCACCAAGCTGGCGTCGCCGGATCCGAAGCCGATCAAAACCCGCTTGGCCGCGCTGCCCTGATCGACCGAGCCGAAATAGCCCTTGATCACGATGTCATTGACCTTCGGGGCCGGCTGTCCCGCAGCCTGGACCGCCGGAAGGCCCGCCTCGCGTAGATCCGCGACGAGCTGCTTCGCCACCTCGGCCCCCACCTGTTCGGTGACCTGAAGCTGCTCGGGCGTGGGCTTCCCCGCGTTTCTTCCAGCGAAAGACGACTCCGGCGGGACTTTGTCGGGGTCCGCAGTGAAATCATAGACAAGGATGCGATCGGGCCGGGGGAGCGGTGCGCCCGCGTAAGTCTTTCGGTTGGTGACCTCGGTCGAGGCGCAGCCGGTCACAAGCACAAGAACAAACAGACAGGCAACAGCCCTATGGAACGGCTTCATCACTATCTCCGAAAAGGGAACCGGAAGGCCCGCAACGAGAAACAAAGGAATCTAATGCCAGTCAGCCTCGGCACGCGAGCCGAAAGTTGATCGTCTTTGTGGATTTATTCCTTCGCGACGACGCAGATCAGCGTCGATGCGGATCAATGCTTGCGTCTCCGGGCGCTTCGAAGACCTTTTCACTCAATGGGATTTCTAAGGCCGAACAGCGCTCAAGCGATACAAGGTGCCGACGACGCTCGGTGCGTACCGGCCTGGAGCGAAGGCGTTGGCCAGATTTGTCTTTGCGCGCCAACCCGCGCAGTGACCCGGCGCCACCAGGCGTGGATCGATGCGCGCCTGCAGATCCCGCACTGTCGGCTCGATCCGCGCCTCCATGGCCTTGCCGGACAGATGATAGCCGCCGAGCACGAGGTCGATGCGGGTATCCGGAAAATGCTGCTTTGCTCCGAGGCAGGCATTGACGATGCCCGCATGCGAGCAGGCGGAGAGCACGGTCACACCGCGGCCCGGAATGCTGGCCGCGACGAAGCGCTCATCCATGATGAGCGGATCCGGTTTGCCGTCGTCGCCGCGGAAACTGTGATGGCCGGCGAGCCCGGTCTCGTAGCTGGTGACGCGATCGATCGCCCCGCTCCCGAAAAAGAAACCGCCACAGAGGGGATGGGGATCATCGCGGGTCACGGTCTCGCCGCCGCATTGTGCGATGTCTTCGAACGTGGGTTCCTTCGGCAGCATGAGCATGACCCCGCTCGGCAACAGAACGCCGCGCTGGTCCGGTCGGTCCGGATGAAGATCGACAATCGGCGGGGGCAAACCTGCTTTCGACCGCGCCTGGCTGATGGCCGCGATGACGTCCGGAAGACCGCCGCTGTGATCGAAATGCCAATGCGACAGGAAGATGCATTCGATGGCCGAGAGATCGACGTCGAGGCGCCGGGCATTGTCGAGCCAGAGGTCGGGATAGGGGCCGACATCGAAGAGCATGCTGCGTTTCTGCCCGCCCCGGCGACCGGTGAGCAACACCGAGAGTCCGTGGCAGGCGCAGCACAGCTGGTCGAAGACGATCTTGCAGTCGTGACCGTCGTACTTGCGGCTCGGCGGGGTGCGCGCGGCGAGATGGACGACCTCCGGGATCTGCGGCACGCCTTCGTCGACGCTCGACAAGGTATCGGTTTCGTTGTCGACGACGACGAGGATCTCCAGCTCATCCAGGCTCAGCACACCGTCGGGGCGTGAGTCTCCGTTCATGGGGTCACCCTCGTTTCTGACGATGTTCTCCGGCAATGCCCATCGCCGACCTCGATCGTAGCAGGCATAGCCGGGTTACACCCGGCTTCCGTCCGCTATCGACCGCCGGATCCGGATCAGCCGAAAAGCGCCAGCGCTCGCGCCAGATGCCAGAGCGTGTTGAGCGCGAAGCCGATGAACATCACGCCGGTGGCGCGGATGATCCAGATCTCGTGCGTCGCATAGAAGCGCCGCAAGGGGCCGGTGCCGACCAGCCAGATCAGGATGAAATCGGCGGCGACGAACCCGGCGAGGCAGGCCGCCAGGAAGACCGGCGCCTGGCTCCAGCCGAAGCCCGCCAGCTGTCCCGCCAGGATCGCGGTGAAGACCGCGAGCGTCACGGGGTAGCTCTTGGGATTCGAGACCCCGAACAGCACGCCGCGCAGATAGGGCCGATCGACA
Organism: uncultured Alphaproteobacteria bacterium; assembly: GCA_963696655.1. GTDB lineage: Bacteria > Pseudomonadota > Alphaproteobacteria > Dongiales > Dongiaceae > Hypericibacter. Next base: position 30,076 of record CAVOLB010000121.1, on the reverse strand, counting down.
TCGGCGCTGGTGCCGCCCTCGGGGCGCTTGCGCACCAGGACGGCGCGGGTGCCGAGCCACAGCAGATAGAGCCCGCAGGCGAGCGCCAGCCCGTGGAACAGCCAGGGCGAGACGAGGTTGGCGCCCACGAGCGCCACCAGGGCCAGGCTGCACCAGAGCGTATCGCCGAGGAGATGGCCGAACAGGAACTGTGCCCCGGCCCAGCGTCCGCGCGCCGCGCCGATGCCGATGAAGGCGATGACCGCCGGTCCCGGCGTCAGCACCACGATCGCGCCGGCGATCGCGGCGGAGACGAGCAATGCGATATCCATCGATTCGAGTTCCCTGCCGGCGCCGCCGGGGCGGCATCCGCGCGCCGGCCCGCCATGATCGATGACGGCGGGAGTCTGTCAACGGGCGGATCGGGGGTGCGCGTACTGCTATCTCCTCCCCCCTTTGTGGGGGAGGATTAAGGAGGGGGGTTCTCGAAGCATCGAGCTTCCGGCCCCCCTTCCTAACCTTCCCCCGCAAGGGGGGAAGGGATTGTAGTAATGACCCTGGCTTTGTCCTTGCGCACGCCTCAGCAAGCCTGCCGCCGGCAGTTGCGCAGCACGCCGTCCCAGTTGCTCCACACCGCCCAGACCGCGGAGGACTGCGCCCTGCTCATCGGCAGCCGAGCCGGTGCCTCGGGCCCGCCCATCCAGATATAAGCCATGCAGGGGGTGCCGAGCGGCTCGTCGCAGGCATTCTCGCCGGCGCTGGCCAGATCGTCCCCACTCAGGCCGGTCGGACACACAACGGCATGGACGAGACCCGTCTGGCCGATCTGGTGGCAGGCCGCGGCGGCCGTGCCGCCGCTCCTCGCATAGGCGATGACGAGGAATGCGGCGACCAAGGCCGCAACCACCGCCCCGGCGACGATGCCGATCAGCGTCCAGCTGGGCCCCTCCTCCGTCGTCTCGCGACGGACATCGGGTTTCCCCTTGGCACGCAGCGCCCGCTTTCCGGCCGCGACGACACCGCCGGCGCCGGCCACCAGTTGCTTCGCGCCTGCCGGACGAGCGAGCGAGGAACGAAGGGCGGGGCTGGAAGCCGGATTGCTGGCCATCACGAATCGCGCGGGCTGTCGCATGATCATCCTCCGTCGGCGGTGCGCAGACCGTGGGATCATCGGCCGGACCGCCTCGAGCTCGGCGGCTGGCCAGGGGACCTACGGAAAAGAAGACTGAATGTCTGCGCTCTGTCGGCTGTCTCTCCGATAGCAGTTGAAGGGCCGCAAAGGCTGCGGTACCACCCCAGGAGAGCATGAGGGCTGTTAAAACATCGCAATCATAAAACTCAATTTATCTAAAATTTTTAATCGACTACGATCGTTTGCTTAGTTCGGATCGAGCCTCCCTTTCCCGCCTCGAAGCCGCGCCCGCCCGCCGCGCGGCCGACGATTCACGCCACAGGACCCCGCCATGAAAATCACCGCGATCCGCATCAGCCAGCATCGCTACAAATTCGACCCGCCCTTCCATGCCAGCTGGGACACGCGGCCCCGCACCCATTGGGACGCGACCATCGTCCGGGTCGAGACCGACGAGGGCGTCACCGGCATCGGCTCGGGCGACCTGATGGTGGGCTTCGCCGGCCATGAGGAGCTCTTCATCGGCCAGGACCCGATGGCGATCGAGCGTCATTACCGGGTCCTCGCCAACATCAATTTCCATTATGGCCGCTGCTGGCCGCTCGACCTGGCGCTCTGGGATCTCGCCGGCAAGATCACCGGCCAGCCCTGCTGGAAGCTGCTGGGCGGACTTTCCAACAAGGTGCGCGCCTATGCCTCCTCTGGCACGCTGCGCAAGCCGGAGCAGCTGGTCGAGGTCGCCCAGCAATTCATCGGGCAGGGCTTCACAGCGATGAAGATCCGCTTCCATCGCGGCGACTGGCGCCAGGACATCGCCGCCTTGACCGCCGTGCGCAAGGTGGTCGGCGACAAGCTCACCCTCATGGTCGACTGCAATCAGGGCTGGCGCATGCCCTGGGATACGGCTCAGCCCTGGAGCCTGAAGGACGCGCTCCAGGTGGCGAAGCCGCTCGAGGATCTCGAGGTCTTCTGGATGGAGGAGCCGCTCCACCGCGCCGACTATGACGGCATGGCCGCTCTGCGGCAGTCGACCCGGGTGCGCATCGCCGGCGGCGAGATGACCCGCGAGCTCCATGAGTTCCGCAACCTGATCCAGCGCGGCAGCCTCGACGTGCTGCAGCCCGACGTGGCGCTGGTGGGCGGGATCACGGGTTTGCGGCGCGTCGGCCAGATGGCGCTCGAGCACAACCTCGTCTTCACGCCCCACACCTGGACCAACGGCATCGGCGTCATCGCCAACGCCCACCTGACCGCCGGCGCCACCGGCGCGCCCTTCCTGGAATTCCCCTACGATCCGCCCGAATGGGGCCTCGACCGGCGCGACTACATGCTGGTGGATCCGGTCGACGCCAAGGGCGGCTGGTTCACCCTCACGGACAAACCCGGCCTCGGCATCGAGCTCGACGAGGCGCGGCTGAAGGCGACGAAGATCGGGTGAGACGGGGGATGGGTTTAGCGGGAGATCGGAAATGTTGTCCCCTCCCTCGGAACGGGGGAGGGTCAGGGAGGGGGAATACGCGATTTCGGATACCGAGCAGCCCCCTCCTTAATCCTCCCCCGTAAGACGGGGGAGGAGATCAGGGAGTCTGATCCTCCCTCCTCGGATCAGGCCGCCGCGTCCTGCGATGACGACGGGGTGCGCTGGCCGATGCTGATCTGGTTGTTCCAGAACCGCTCGAGCTTCAACAGCGACTTGTTCACGCCTTCGAGCTGGGCCATCTCGGGGCCCAGGGCCTCGACATGGCGGTCATACATCACGCGGATCCGGTCGCGGACGGCGAGCGCCTTCTCCGACAGCCGCACGATCTGGCTGCGGCGGTCGTGGCGGGAGCGCTCCTGGATCAGGTAGCCGTTCTCGACCATCTTCTTGACGTTGTAGGAGACGTTCGAGCCCAGGTAATAGCCGCGCTGGGTCAACTCGCCGACGGTCAACTCATCGTCGCCGATGTTGAACAGGATCATCGCCTGCACGTTCGAGAGGTCGCGAATGCCACCGCGGTCGAGCTCGACCTTGATGACTTCGAGACATTGCCGATGGAGACGCTCGATCAATCCGATGGTGCTGAGATAGCCGGCTGTCACGGTTGAGACTCCTTGGCCTTTATCCGAAATTCTCCGAATGGCCATGGGTAGCACCGCTCTGCTTAAGTCTTCCTTTACGGCTCTGTGTGCATGAAGAGGCATGCGTCAAGTCATTCCAAACACGGCAATTTTCAGGGGTCTCCTGATCTTCATCCAGAAGATGAGGAAAGCCCGTTTTCTGCCGTTGATCCCTGTTCTTGTCGCAGGCGCCCTTCTGGCCGAAGCCGGCCCGGCGAAGGCCGACTTCAATGTCTGCAACAAGACCAAGGAACGGGTCGCCGTCGCCTTGGGATTCCGCCAGCAGGGTCAATGGCTGTCCCAGGGCTGGTGGAACGTCGAGCCGGCGCGCTGCGCCACGCTCCTGCCCGGCAAGCTCGCCGAGACCAAGTACTATCTCTATGCTGACGCCAAGGCCCATAACTGGTTCATGGGCGGCGGCTTCCGCTTTTGCGTGAAGAACGACGAGTTCAAGGTGATCGGGAACAGCAACTGCCCGCTCCAGGGCGCTGTCCCTCTGGGCTTCCGTGAGGTCGCGGTCGGCAAGAACGCGAGCTTCACCTATGAAATATACGAACCAACGCCGTAAAATAGATCTATTTTACGGTTTCGATTGACAGGGGGAATCAATTTCCCCATATTTCTTGCACGCGCCGATTTGAGCCACAGCTTGCGGGCGCGATAAAAATGCAGCTAAAGCGACGGTCGGTTCGACCGCCCCAGCTTTGCTGCGGCGGTCTTTTTGTTTTGGGCCGAAAGGATTTCGGGAGTGGTTCTCCTGGCAGCCGCCGAACGAACCCGCGGGGATTTGAGGGGCAGCTTGCGCCGCGACACCAAACGCTAAAGCGTCCGAGTTTTCGGAGCCCCACGACCCCGTGACCCTCAGGAGGGCCCGAACCATGACCGTCAATTACCAGGATCGCTTCATCGCCGCCCAGACCCAGTTGCGAGACAAGCCAAACGAAGCCCTTCAAGCTTTCTCGGCGCTGACCCATCTGACCGGCGGGCTCTGCAGCGACGCCCAGATCCGCGATTTCCACCTGACGACCGACAAGCCCTCGCGCCTCGCCGGCACCGAGCTGGGCGAGGATGCCGGCCCCGACCCGGCCGAGCTGGTGCTGGCGGCGTTGGGCGCCTGCCAGGAAGCCACCTACCGCCTCTATGCCGACACGCTGGGGATCCCGTTGCGCGACGTCTCGGTGAAGGTGACGGGCCGCATCGACCTGCGCGGTCTCTTCGCCGTCGCCGACGGCGTGCGCCCCGGTTTCCGGGACATCCGCGCCGTGGTGACGATCGACAGCCCGGCCTCGATCGAGGATATCGAGCGGCTCAAGGCGATGGTCGACCGGCACAGCCCGGTGCTCGACATGCTGCGCAACGTGACCCCGGTCCAGACCAGCCTCGATCTCGTCAACCGGGCCGCGCGGCCCGCGGCCGCGTGATAGGCTGAGCCATCCGATTGCAGGGAGGATGACCATGCCGACAAACAGCAAGCACCCCGAAACGCTGGTGCTGCATGCGGGCAGTTACCGCAGCGACCCCGCCACCAACGCGGTGGCGGTGCCGATCTATCAGACCACGTCCTACCAGTTCCAGAACTCCGAGCATGCGGCCAACCTGTTCGGTCTCAAGGAATTCGGGAACATCTATACGCGCATCATGAACCCGACCAGCGCGGTGCTCGAGGAACGGGTGGCGGCGCTCGAAGGCGGCGTCGCCGCGCTCGCGGTCTCCTCCGGCCAGGCGGCCTCGGCCTTCTCGCTCCAGAACATCGCCAAGGCCGGGGACAATTTTGTCGCCTCGACCGACCTCTATGGCGGCACCTGGAACCTCTTCGCCAACACGCTGAAGGATCAGGGCCTCGAAGTGCGGTTCGTCGATCCGTCGGATCCGGAGAATTTCCGCCGCGCGACCGACGCCAAGACCCGCGCCTATTACGCCGAGACGCTGCCCAATCCCAAGCTGCATGTCTTCCCGATCAAGGAAGTGGCCGACATCGGCCGGTCGCTCGGCGTGCCGCTGATCATGGACAACACCGCGGCTCCCGTGCTGTGCAAGCCGTTCGATCACGGCGCGGCGATCATCGTCTATTCGACCACGAAATATATCGGCGGCCACGGCACCTCGATCGGCGGCCTGATCGTCGATGGCGGCAATTTCGACTGGGAGAAGCATGCGGACCGCTTCCCCGGCCTGAACCAGCCCGACCCCAGCTATCACGGCGCGGTCTGGACCCAGGCCGTGAAGGCGCTCGGGCCCATCGCCTACATCATCAAGGCGCGCGTCACGCTGTTGCGCGACCTGGGCTCGGCCATGAGCCCCTTCAACGCCTTCCTCTTCATCCAGGGGCTCGAGACCCTGCCCTTGCGCATGCGCCAGCATTGCGAGAACGCGATCAAGACGGCGGACTATCTCAAGAAGCATCCGGCCGTGACCAAGGTCATCTTCCCGGGCTTCCAGAGCGGCGAGACCAGGCGCCGGGCCGACACCTATCTCAAGGGCGGCTATGGCGCGCTCCTGGGCTTCGAGCTCAAGGGCGGCAAGGAGGCGGGGCGCAAATTCATCGACGCGCTCCAGCTCTTCTACCACGTCGCCAATATCGGCGACGCGCGCAGCCTCGCGATCCATCCGGCCACGACGACCCACTCGCAGCTGACGCCGGAAGAGCAGCTCCAGACCGGCGTGACCGACGGCTATGTCCGGCTCGCGCTGGGCATCGAGCATATCGACGACATCCTCGCCGACCTCGGCCAGGCGCTCGAAATCGCGACGGGCGTCAAGCGCGCGGCCGAGTAGCTTTCACGGCATCGAGACTGCCGACGCGGCCGCCGGCCTCAAACCCGGCGGCCGTTTTGATTCTGTGATGCAGCAAAACATTTCACGCCCCCTCCCCTTGCGGGAGGGGCCGTGGTGAGTTTGGCTACGCCAAAATCTCGATCCCGAAGCTGTCGCGAAAGCCGCGCCGGCCGGCGGCGGTGATGACGAGGGCGCGGCTGTCGCGCTGCCGTTCGACCCAGCCGATCTCGAAACAGCGCGTCCCGAGCGCAGCCCCCAGCGAGCCCGCGAGATGCGGCCGGCGCTCGCTCCAATCGAGGCAGGATCTCGCGAAATGGCGCTTCTGGCCGGCGACCGAAGCCAGATCGACGCCGATCTCGTCGAAGAACGCCTGACCCCGGCGGCTGACCTGGTAGTCGGCGACGTCGGGATGGAGATGGCCCTGCGTCAACAGCCGATCCATCAGGGCAACGCCCAACTTGCCGGCCAGATGATCGTAGCAGGTCCGCGCCACGCGCAGCGCCTCGCCGCTCCGTGAGGTTGACGAGCGGCGGCGCGGCGGACGCTCGCCGGAGAGCACCATCAGGCTCTCGATCGCCGAGGCGACCAGCGAGCTGGCGAGCCGAAAATAGCGGAAGCGTCCCTGGTGGATGACATCGAGAATTCCGCCATCGACCAGCTTGGCGAGATGCTCGCTCGTGGTCGAGGCCGAGACACCCGCGGCGTGCGCCAGCTCCTTGGCGGTGAGGGCCCGCCCGTCCATCAAGGCCGCCAGGATATTGGCGCGGGCGGGATCGCCCATCAGCGCGGCGACACCGGCAAAGGAGGGTTCGCGACTGGTCATGGGCCAAGGCTAGGCCGGGCGCCGTCCTCGCGCAACGCCCGACAGTTCGGCCGCGGCCGAAGCGTCGGACCGGGACAAGCCAGGACGCCCGGGCGCAGTCTCCCGGCTCGGATGACCCTGCCAGGGAGTGAACCGCCATGACTCCGGACGCACCGAAGCCCACCGCCAAACCCGTCGACTATCTGCTGCTGCTGTGCCTGGCCAGCCTGTGGGGCGCCTCCTACAGCCTGATCAAAGTCGGCGTCGAGACCATTCCGCCGGTCACCTTCATCGCCGCGCGCACGGTCATTGCCGGTGTGCTCCTGCTGGCGATCATGCGGCTTCGCGGCATCGTCATGCCGCGCGATCTCGCGACCTGGCGGCGGTTCCTGTTCCAGGCGCTGATGAACAGCGTGCTGCCCTTCACCCTCATCGCCTGGGCCGAGCAGACCATCGATGCCGGGCTGGCCGCCATCCTCAACTCGATGACCCCGATCTTCACCTTCCTCCTGACCTGGCTGCTGATGCGCCCGGAGCCGGCACGGCTCCGCAAGCTGGTCGGCGTGACGATAGGCTTCGCGGGTGTCACCCTGATCGTCGGCGTCGGGGCTCTCGGCGGCATCGGCCGCGACGTCATGGCGGAGCTCGCGGTCGTCGCCGCCACGGTCTGCTATTCCGGCGCGGCCATCTTCGGCCGGAAATTCTCGAGCCTCAGCCCGCTCGCCCCCGCCGCCGGCTCCCTCATCTGCGGCGCCGTGTTGCTGGTGCCGGTCAGCCTGATCCTCGATCGACCCTGGACGCTCAGCCCCTCGGCGCAATCGCTCGGCGCGCTGTTCGGGCTCGCGGTCTGCTCCACCGCCCTCGCCTTCGTGATCTTCTTCCGGCTTGTGCGGACGCTGGGCTCGGTCGGCACCACGGCGCAGGCCTACCTGCGCGCGCCGATCGGCGTCGCCATCGGCGTCGTCACGCTGGGCGAGCAACTGGCCTGGTCGTCGGGCGTCGGGCTTCTGCTGGTCCTGGCCGGCGTCGCCGCCATGACCGCCCGGCGGCTTCCGTCCATCCGATCCTTGCGGTCGTGCCGTCAGGCCGAAACGATACCCGCGAAGCAATGATCGGGAAGATTCGCGGAGCCGATCGGCGCAGAAGTCATTGCAGACCGGCGATCGCGTCGCCTTGTGCCGCCCTCCCCTTCGTGATCGACTGCCGCCGCATCCCACTATCGAAAGCTTTCCCGACAACCTATGACCGCAAGCTCGTCGCCGCAGCGCATGACCGGATGGGAGTGGATTCTGCTGGGCCTGCTGTCGCTGGTCTGGGGTGGCTCCTTCTTCTTCAACCGGATCCTCGTTCTCGAGCTGCACCCCTTCACCATCGTGTTCGGGCGGGTCGCCATCGCGGCGGTGACGCTGCTGGTGGTGCTGCGGCTGACGGGCCAGCCGCTGCCACGCTCGCGCGCGCTGTGGCGCAGCTTCTTCATCATGGGGTTGCTCAACAATCTGATCCCCTTCGCCCTGATCGTCTGGGGCCAGACCCAGATCGCGAGCGGTCTGGCCGCGATCCTCAACGCCACCACACCCCTCTTCACCGCCCTCGTCGTCCATTATCTGGCGAAGGACGAGCGCGAGCGGCTGACCGGCAACCGCCTCCTCGGGGTCGTGATCGGCTTCGTCGGCGTGGTGCTGATCGTCGGTCCCGCGAGCCTCGCCGGGCTCGGGCTCAATCTCATGGCCCAGATCGCGGTGCTGGGCGGCGCGGTCTCCTACGGCTTCGCCAATAATTTCGGCCGGCGCTTCCGCAGCGCGGGCGTGCCGCCGCTGGTCGCGGCCGCCGGCCAGGTCTGCGCGACCTCGGTCATGTCGCTGCCGCTCATGCTGATCATCGACCGGCCCTGGGAACTGGCGGCTGGACCGAGCCTGATCACCTGGGCAGCGCTGATCGGCCTCGGGATTCTCAGCACCGCCCTCGCCTATGTGATCTTCTTCCGCCTGCTGTCGGGAGCCGGCGCCGTCAATGTCGCGCTGGTGACGCTGCTGGTCCCGGCCAGCGCGCTGATCCTGGGTGCCCTCGTCTTCGCCGAGCGGCTCGATTGGAACGAGCTGCTCGGCATGGCGATCATCCTGGCCGGTCTGGTTGTCATCGACGGGCGCGTGCTGGTCGCGCTGGCGCGCAGGCTGTAAAGGCCTATTTCATCCCGCTGCACAAAAGGTCCAGAGCCCGATCTTCTGGGCGCTGCCACGCCAATGACAGCTTCCTGTCAGGTCCGGGCTCGCCTAATCGGAAATTGCCGGTATAGAAGGTTTCGCACCGCGGCTCCTGGAGTCGCGTACTCCCAAGCCATAGGCCGCCCACAGGGAACAACGCATTGGCGCATAGCGAAGCACAGCCGCAGGAGAGGGGCGCGTCTTCTGGCCGAGTGGAGACGATCGACATTGCCATGGCGACTGCCGTGGCCCTGGCGCTGGCGGTGTGCCACATCCTCATCGCGACCCGTGCCGAGCTGCACCCGACCGAGGCCTATTACTGGCTCTGGTCGCGCTATCCGGCGATCTCCTATTACGACCATCCGCCGATGGTCGCCTGGTGGATATGGGCCGGGACGCAAGTCTTCGGCACCACGACGCTCGGCATCCGCATCGCGTCGATTCTCTCCGTGCTGGCGACCTCCGCCGTGCTCTATGCGACCGGCCGTGTTCTCTTCGACCGCGCCATCGCGGCCCGCGCGGCGCTCTGGTTCAACGTCACGCTGCTGGCGGCCGTGGGCGGCTTCGTGGCGACGCCGGATGCGCCCTCGGCCTTCTTCTGGGCGCTCGGCTTTCTGTGTCTGGCCCTCGTCTTCAGGACCGGGCGCGGTGCCTGGTGGGTGGCCGTCGGGCTCTTCGCCGGCCTCGGCGCGATCTCGAAATACACCGACCTCTTCCTGGGCCTCGGCATCCTATTGGCGCTCGTCGTCGACAGCGACCTGCGCCGCTGGTTCGCGAGCCCCTGGCTCTGGGCGGGCGGTGCGGTGGCGCTCGCCGCCTTCTCGCCGGTGCTCCTCTGGAACGACGAGCATGACTGGGCCAGCTTCGCGTTCCAGTTCGGCCGCCTGGCCGACACGGGCTTCTCACCGTCGCATCTCGCCGACTATGTCGGCGGCCAGATCGCGCTGCTCAATCCCTTCGTCGCCGTCTTTGCCGCCCTGGCGATCGTCCTCTGGATTCGCGGCCCCTCGGTTCGTTGCCGCCGCGAGATCGGTTTCTCGCTCGCCACCGTCACGCCGCTGATCCTCTACATGCTGTTCCACGCCACCCATGACCGCGTCGATGGCGGCTGGCTCGCGCCCGTCTATCCGGCCCTCGCGCTGAGCGCCGCGGCGGCGGCCCAGTCGTTCGAGGGTTCGGGCGCGTGGCGCCGATGGTTGCGCTTCCTCCGCCGGGCGGCCGCCCCCTTCGGCATCGTCGCCGTTCTCGGCCTCCTCGGGTTTCTCTACACCCCAGGCGCAAAGCTTGCGGGCCAATTCGGCAATTTGAGCGCCTTCAGCGGCTGGTCGCGTTTGGCCAGCGATGTCGACGCGATGCGGCTCAAGGCCGGCGCCGATTGGATCGCCACGGACAACTACCGGACGGCGGCCGTCCTCTCCTTCTATCTGCGCGGCCGCAATGTGGCGGTCGCGCAGGTCAATGAGCGCATCCGCTACCTGTTCGAACCCCTGCCAGACGCATCGCTGCTGAAGGAGCCGGCCCTGCTCCTGCTGCGCGGCCGCTTGACTCACCCGACCGACTACACCCGTTGCTTCGGGGATGCCGAGAAGATCGGCACCCTGGGGCGCATGGGCCGCGCCGGCAGACTCCTGGAGCCCATCGACGGCTTCCGCGTCGACCGACCGATCGCTCACCTCTTCCAGGCCGGCTGCGACGGCGAGCCCTGATCGTCACGTCCAGCTAGCCCGGTTCCAGGCCTAGTTGCCGGTAAAGACCGGCTTGCGCTTCTCGAGGAAGGCCTTGGCCCCCTCCTGCTGGTCCGCGGTCGAGTAGCACAAGGCGAAGGCCTTGATCTCCGCCTGGAGAGCGGACTCCGTATCGGCGTCGACGGCGATGTTGAACGAGGATTTGAGCTGGGCCAGCGCGAAGGGCGCCAGCGCGGCGAGGCTCTCCGCCAGCGCCGCCGCGGCCTTGGCCAGCTCCTCGGGCGCGTGGACGGAAGCGACCAGGCCCAGCGCATGGGCGCGCTCGGCCGTGATCGGCTCGCCGGTCATGGTCATCATGCGCGCGACCGACGAGCCGGCGATCTTGGTCAGCCGCACGGTGCCGCCCCCACCCGGCAGGATGCCGAGCTTGATCTCGGGCAGGCCGAGCCGGGCGGTCGACGCGGCGATGCGGATGTCGCAGGCGAGCGCCAGCTCCAGCCCGCCGCCGAGGGCGTAGCCATTGACGACCGCCACCACCGGCTTGGGCGCGGCAATCAGGGCATCGGTCACCTTCTTGATGCGCGCCGCCAGGGTCAGGGCATCGGCCGGCGAGGCCCCCACGAACTCGTTGATGTCGGCGCCCGCGACGAAGGCCCGGTCGCCCTCGCCGGTCAGTAGGATCACCCGCACCGACTTGTCCGCCGAGAGCCGAAGGACGGTGTCGAGCAGCTGGGTCGCGACCGCCGCGTTGAGCGCATTCAGCGCCTTGGGCCGCCGGATCGTGATCGTGCCGATGGCACCGCTGATCTCCGCCGTCACCAGGATGTCGGTCATGGCCTGTTCCTCCGCTTGCTTTCCGCGCTCATTGCACGCGCTCGATGAGCATGGCGAGGCCCTGGCCGCCGCCCATGCAGAGGGTGAGGATCGCGCGGCGCACGCCCTTGTCCTCCAGATGCTGCAGCGCCGTGAGCGCCATGCGCACGCCGGTCGCGCCCGGCGGATGGCCGAGCGAGATGCCGCCGCCATAGAGGTTGGTCCGGTCGCGCGGGACGCCGAGCTGGGCCTCGGCATGAAGATTGACCGAGGCGAAGGCCTCGTTGACCTCGAAATAATCGATGTCGGACACTTTCAGCTTCTGCTGCTCGAGCAGCTTTTTCGTGGCCGGCACCGGCCCGCAGCCCATGATCCGCGGCGGCACGCCGGCGATCGCATAATCGACCAGCCGCGCCCGCGGCCGGACCCCGGCCTTCTCGGCGGCACCGCGCTCGGCGACGATGACGAAGGCCGCCCCATCGGTCACGCCGCTGGAATTGGCCGGCGTCACCTTGCCGCCCGAGCGGAAGATCGGCTTCATCGCGGCGATCTTCTCCATCGCGATGTCGGGGCGCGGAAACTCGTCGGCCGTCATGCGCCGGCGACCCTTGCCGTCCGGAACCTCGATCGGCGCGATCTGCTTGGCGAGGAAGCCGCTCGCCGCGGCGGCACCGGCCCGGCGCTGGCTGCCCAGCGCATAATCGTCCATGGCCTCGCGCGTATATTGGTAGTCCTCGGCCAGGTTCTCCGCGGTCTCGCCCATCAGCTCGAGGCTGAGCGGATCGCGATAGGCCCAGTCGAGCGCGTCCACCATGGTCTGGGGCCCGCGCTTCGAGCCCCAGCGGGCCGAGGTGATGATGTAGGGCGCCCGCGAGAAGTTCTCGCCGCCGCCGGCGAGCGCCACGCGGCTATGACCGGCGCCGATATGCTCCGCCGCCGAGATGATCGCCTGCAGGCCCGAGCCGCAAGCTCGGTTGACGTTGAGCGCGATCGAGCTCTCCGGCAGCCCCGTCTTGAGTGCGACGGCGCGGGCCGCGAGATAGCCCTCCTGGTCCACGGGCAGCACATTGCCCCAGACCAGCTGATCGACCTTTTCGGCCGCCAGCCCCGCCCCGCTCAGCGTCGCGCGCGCCGCATGGCTGCCGAGCTCGACCAGCGACACGTCCTTCAGCGACTTGCCGAAGTCCCCGAAGGGCGTCCGCATTCCGCCGCACAGCACGATTTCCATGACCTTGCCTCCGTTTGCATAGAGAGCGCCGCCTCAGCGGGGCGCAGTTTCGTCCGTTTCCAAAGCATGACGCAGCCGCACCATGCCCGCGAGCCAGCGGTCATAGTCGGCCGTCTTGCGCTTCATATAGTCGGCGACGATCGGGTGCGGCAGGATCAGGAACCGCTCGGCCGCGAGCCCCTCGACGACGCAGGCCGCGACCTCCTCAGCGCTCAGGACGCCGTCGCGCGCCTGCGGCCCCGCCGGCAGAGAGTGGAGCATCGGCGTGTCGACGCCCTGGGGGCACAGCACCGAGACACCGATGCGATCGTCGCGATGGGCGATCGCCAGCGTCTCGGCGAAGCCGATCGCCGCATGTTTCGTGGTGGCATAGGCGGCGCCGCCGATCTGGGACAGCAGGCCGGCCGCCGACGCGGTGTTGAGGAAATAGCCGCCGCCCCGCGCCGCCATGCGCGCCGTCAGCGCCCGGGCCGCATAGACATGGGCCATGACATTGACGCCCCAGCTTCGCATCCAGGCCGCGTTGGCGGCGCCGGTCGGGTCGCGCGGCGAGGGATCGAAGGTGGCGATGCCGGCATTCGAGCAGAAGAGCGCGATCGGGCCGAACCGGCTCTCGGTCGCCTCGACCAGCCGGACGATTTGGGATTCGTCGGAGACGTCGCATTCGATCGCGGCCCCGGCGATCTCGGCGGCCACGCGCCCGGCAGCTTCGAGGTCGAGATCGGCCACCACGACCTTGGCGGCGCCTTCCTGGTGGAAACGCCGGCAGAGGGCGCGGCCGATCCCGCTGGCCCCGCCCGTCACCACCACGATTTTGCCCTCGACCTTCATCGCTCGGCCCCGTCCCTCTCAGATCCCGCTGATGGTCGCGCCGCCATCGACGACGAGGGTCTGGCCGGTGACGAACTGGCCGGCCGCCGAGGCGAGGAAAATGGCGGCGCCCGCGATCTCGTCCGGCTCGCCGATGCGGCCCAGCGGGGTCCGGCCGGTATAGCGCGCGAGCGTCTCCGGATTCTCCCAGAGGGCGCGCGCGAAGTCGGTGCGGATCAGGCCCGGGGCGATGCAATTGACGCGGATGTTCTTCGGCCCGAACTCGACCGCGAGGTTGCGGGCCAGCTGCATGTCGGCCGCCTTCGAGATGTTGTAGGCGCCGATCACGGGCGACCCCTGCAGGCCGCCGATCGAGGAGACGATGACGACCGACCCGCCGCCCTGGCGCTCCAGCTGGGGTGCTGCGAACTGGATCAGCCAGTTGTTGGCGATGACATTGTTCTCGAGGATCTTACGAAACTGACTGTCGTCGATGCCGGCCAGCGGGCCGTAATAGGGATTGGACGCGGCATTGCAGACGACGATGTCGAGGCGGCCGAAGGTCGCCACGGTCCGCTCCACCAGCGCCTTGAGATCCTCCTTCGACGAGATGCTGGCCGCGAGCGCGATCGCCCGGCGCTCGCCATGCCGGTCGTTGATCGCGTCGGCCACGGCGACGCAGGCCGCCTCCTTGCGCGACGAGATCGCGACGGCGGCGCCGGCCTCGGCCATCCGCTCGGCGATCGCCCGGCCGATGCCGCGCGACGAGCCCGTGACGATCGCGACCCGGCCGGTGAGATCGAACAGCATGTTTCTGCCCCTCAGGACGGCCGCGGCGTGCGCCAGCCGGCCTTGCCGCGCCCGCCGACGAGGCCGGCACGCACGCGCTGCTTCAGCAGGGGTCGCGGCCGGAAACGCTCGCCATAGGCCTCATGCATGATCTCCTGCGCCTGCAGGCAGAGGCTCGATGTCGTGGCATCCATCAGCTCGAACGGCCCCATGGGATGGCCGAGGCCGAGCTTGCAAGCGGTGTCGATATCCTCCGGCGTCGCCACGCCCTCCTCCACCAGCCGGACCGCCTCGATCATCAGCACATGCAGCAGCCGGTTCACGGCGAAGCCCGGCACGTCCTTGATGGCGATCGGCGTCTTGCCGACGGCGCGGCAGAGTCGCATGGCGAGCTCCACGGTCGCCGGCGCGGTGTCGAATCCCGGCATCACCTCCACCAGCTTCATGCGCGAGACCGGCGAGAAATAATGCGTCCCGACGAAGTTCGCCCGCCGCGCGGCCGAGACATGCGCGGCCAGGACCGAGATCGGGATGGTCGAGGTGTTGGTGGCGATCACGCAGGAAGGCGGGCAGATGCCGTCGAGCCTGACGAAGACCTCGGCCTTGACGTCCTCGCGCTCGAACACGGCTTCGGTCACGAAATCGCGGTCCTTGAAGCGGCCGAGATCGGTGGTGGTCGTGATTCGATTCAAGACACCGACCGTGTCAGCGGCCTGATAGAAACCACGGGCGATGCCCTTCTCGACGATCTGGTCCAAGCGGTCCTTCGCCTGGGTCAGGCTCTCCTCGGTCCGGTCGCAGAGCAGCACGTCATAGCCGGCGAGCGCGAAGACCAGCGCGATCTCGCGACCCATTAGCCCCGCGCCGATCACGCCGATCTTTTCCTCGGATGCCATTGCCGTCTTCTCCTTCGAAATGCTCATGAGCCGATCTGGCGCGCGAGCGCCCAGGCCTGCTCGGCGATGGGACGGGCCGCGCGGCCGACTTCGGCGGCCTGCGCGCTCGCGGCATTGCCCTCGACGGCCCGCTTGGCGATGCCCTGGATGATCGCGGCGATGCGAAACATGCTGTAGGCCATGTAGAAATTCCAGGCGGGAATCTCGCCCCGGCCGGTCCGTTCGCAATAGCGCGCGACATAGGCCGCTTCGCCGGGAATGCCGAGGCCGGCCAGATCGACGCCACCGAGGCCCCGAAAGACGCCGGGCGAGATGCGCCAGGCCATGGCGTGAAAGGCGAAATCGCCCAGCGGATCGCCCAGGGTGGAGAGCTCCCAATCCAGGACCGCCACGACCCGCGGCTCGACGGGATGGAAGATCAGGTTGTCCAGCCGGTAGTCGCCATGGACGATGGCGGTGCCGCTCTGCGCGGGGACATTGCGCGGCAGCCACTCGATCAGCCGGTCCATCGCGACGATCTCTTCGGTCTGGGACGCCTGATACTGCTTCGACCAGCGGGCGATCTGGCGCTCGAGGAAATTGCCGGGGCGGCCGAAATCGCCGAGCCCGACCGAGGCCGGGTCCACCTGGTGGAGCCGGGCGATCGTCTCGTTCATGGAATCGTAGATCGCCGCGCGCTCCTCGCGCGTCAGGCCCGGCAGCTTCTGGTCCCAGAAGATCCGCCCCTCGACCAGATCCATGACATAGAACGCCGCTCCGATGACCGCGGGATCGTCACAATAGGCATGGGTTCGCGGCACCGGCACCCCGCTGCCGCGCAGGGCGGACATCACGCGGAACTCGCGATCGACGGCATGCGCGCTGGGCAGCAGCGTTCCGGGCGGCTTGCGCCGCAGGACATAGGCCCCGGACGGAGAGTCCAGCCGATAGGTGGGATTGGATTGGCCACCCTCGAACCGGTGGAGCCGCGCCGGGCCCCGGAACCCGGCGACATGGGCCGTGAGCCAGGGTTCCAGGTTCGCCCATTCCTCGGGAGCCGGCGATTCCGCCGGTTTCTGATCCGATCCGCTCACGCTGTCACCCTCGCCTCCGCCGATTCCGAGAAGCCCTTCATCCCACGGCAGCGGGGCGGTTGGAATGCTTCTTCAGCTCGATCCGGGCGATCTGGTTCCGGTGAACCTCGTCCGGCCCATCGGCCAGCCGCAGCAGGCGCGCGGTCGCGTAAGCCGCCGCGAGGCCGAAATCGTTGCTCGTCCCGCCGCCGCCGAAGGCCTGGATGGCCCAGTCGACGACCTGGCAGGCCATGTTCGGCACCGCCACCTTGATCATGGCGATCTCGGCGCGGGCCGCCTTGTTGCCGACCGTGTCCATCTTGTAGGCGGCGTTGAGCGTCAGCAGGCGCGCCTGCTCGATCATGATCCGGGATTCGGCGATGCGCTCCTGCGTCACGGTCTGTTCCGAAACCGGCTTGCCGAAGGCGACGCGCTGCGAGGTCCGGATGCACATCTTCTCGAGCGTCCGCTCGGCGAGGCCGATCAGGCGCATGCAATGATGGATACGGCCCGGTCCGAGGCGGCCTTGCGCGATCTCGAAGCCGCGCCCCTCGCCCAGCAGCATGTTGGTCGCGGGCACGCGGACATTCTCGAACAGCACCTCCGAGGCCCGGTCCGGCACGCCATAGAAGCCGAACACCGGCAGCGCCCGGAGCACCGTCACGCCGGGGCTGTCCATCGGCACCAGGATCATCGATTGCTGGCGATGGCGGTCCGGGTTGGCCGCGTCGGTCTTGCCCATGAAGATGCAGATCTTGCAACGGGGGTCGGTCGCGTTGGTGGTGTACCATTTGCGCCCGTTGATGACGTACTCGTCGCCGTCGCGGATGATCGAGCTTTCGATGTTGGTCGCGTCGGATGATGCCACCGCCGGCTCGGTCATGGCGAAGCAGGAGCGGATCTCGCCCGCCAGGAGCGGCTTCAGCCAGCGCTCCTGTTGCGCCGGCGTTCCGTAGCGCGCCAGCACCTCCATATTGCCCGTATCGGGCGCCGAGCAGTTGAACAGCTCGGGCGCCAGATGCGACCGGCCCATGATCTCGCAGAGCGGCGCATATTCGAGATTGGTCAGCCCCGCGCCATGCTCGCTCGCCGGTAGGAAGAGGTTCCACAAGCCCTCGTTCTGCGCCAGCGGCTTCAGCTCATCCACCACCGGATAGACCTTCCAGGGGCCGAGCTCCTCCGCCTCGCTATAGAACCGGGCTTCGTTGGGATAGACATGCCGGTCCATGAACCCCTCCAGGCGGGATTTCAGGGCCAGAACCTTGTCGGATTTCTCGTAGAACATCGGCGTTACCGGCTCCCCTCTTGCCGCTGAAAGCGCATCCCGTCCGGCCGGGACCGAACGTCCCGCCGAAGCCACGGCCGTCCCGGCTCAGTGAATGGCCGCATACATGATCTTCTCTTCCGTCGCCTCGGAGGCCGGCATTTCCTCCACGATCCTGCCACCACGCGCGATCAGGATGCGATCGGAAACCGAAAGAATCTCCGGCAAATAGGAAGAGATTACGACCACGGCTTTGCCCTGCGCGGCCAGGGCGCGGATCGCCGCATGGATCTGCGGGATGGCGCCCATCGACGCCGCGCGTGGGCTCGTCAAAGATCACCACCAAAGGCTCCTGCACCAGCGACTTGGCGACCACCACCTTCTGCTGGTTACCCCCGAGCCCCCGAGCGACGGGCCGATCCAGAGATCCGGTTCGACCTGCGCCATTATCTTCATGCGGAAGCCCGGCTCGCGCAGGATAAACTCGGTGAGCCAAGTTCGCCACCAGGGGCCACCGGGGAGAGAGACTTGCCGAGACTCCAGGACCGCTATTGGACTGCCGACCGGCTCGGCGGGGCGCTGCGTCCCGAGCGGCATTTCGATGGCCGGCAGATGTTCTGCTTCTCGGAGCGGCCCGCGACGATCCCGGCGATGTTCTCCGACCTGGTCCGGCGCTTTCCCGATCGGCCGGCTGTCGTCGAAGGCCGCCGCTTCAGCTATCGCGAGCTCGACGCCACGGTGACGTCGATCGCCGCCGGCCTCGCGGCCCATGGCGTGAAAGCCGGGGACCGCATCGCCCTCTTCCTTGCCAATCGCTGGGAATTCCTCGCCGGCGTCCTGGCCTGCCTCCGGCTGGGCGCGCTCGCCGTGCCGATCGGCACGCGCCAGCGCGCGGCCGAGCTGGAATTCCTCATCAATGACTGCACCGCCAGCGTCATTATTTTCGAAGCCGATCTGGCAGAAATGCTGCCGGCGGCGGCGGATATCCCCACGATCCGCCACCGCTTCTCGGTCGGCGGCCAGGTGCCGGGCGCGCAGGGCTTCGAAGCGTTGCTGGGAAGAACCGACAGGGTGCCTGCGGCGGCCGCAACCGAAGAAGACGCCGCCGTCATCCTCTACACATCGGGAACGACCGGCCGGCCCAAGGGCGCCCTCCTCACCCATCTCGGCATGATCCATTCGGCGCTGACCTTCGCGCGCTGTTGTCACCTGACCGAGCAGGACCGCTGCATCGTGGCCGTGCCGCTCTCGCATGTGACCGGCCTGGTGGGCGTCTCGCTCGCCACCATGGTCGTGGGCGGCTGCGTGGTGCTGATGCGCCACGCCTACAAGACGCCGGACTTCCTCGGGCTCGCGAGCCGCGAGCGCATCACCTATTCGATTCTCGTGCCCACGATCTATACGCTCTGCGCGACCTATCCCGAGCTCGATCGGTACGATCTCTCGAGCTGGCGGATCGGCTGCTTCGGCGGCGCGCCGATGCCGGTGCCGACGATCGAGAGGCTGGCGAAGAAGATTCCGCATCTGCTCCTGCTCAACGCCTATGGCGCCACCGAGACCACCTCGCCCGCCACCGTCATGCCGCAGCGCTGCTGGCGCGACAACATGGACAGCGTCGGCCAGGTGGCGCCCTGCTGCGAGATCGAGGTGCGCGACGAGGCGGGCGCGCTGGTGCCCCCGGGTGTCCCCGGCGAGCTCTGGATCGCGGGCCCCAATGTGGTTCCGGGCTATCTCAACCGCCCCGACGCCAATGCCAGCGAGTTCGTCGACGGCTTCTGGCGGTCGGGCGATATCGGTTCCGTCGATGCGGAAGGCTTCGTGCGGATCTTCGATCGCCGCAAGGACATGCTCAATCGCGGCGGCTACAAGGTCTACAGCGCCGAGGTCGAGAACATATTGAGCGGCCTCGAGGGCGTGCTCGAATGCGCCATCATCGGGCTGCCGGACCCGGTCCTGGGCGAGCGCATCCACGCCATCGTCGTGCCGCGGCAGAACGCCGTGCTGACCCAGGACATGGTCCGCGAGCACTGCACCCAATACATGGCCGACTACAAGGTGCCCGAGACGGTCGCCTTGCGAACCGAGCCCCTGCCGAGAAACGCCAATGGCAAGATCCAGAAGGCGGTCCTGCGCGAGCTGAGCCGCGGCCTGGAACCGCCGCCCAAGGCCTAGCCCGACCCGCCAGGCGACGGCGCTGTGGCACGGGAATGGCGCCCTTTGAACGCGACGACCGGCCCCAGGGTCGGGAGCCCGATCAGGCTGGACCCTCCGGGCGGCGGCGCCTAGAATTCGCCCAGCAATTCCAGCAAGCTCCAGGCCGCCATGACCGATCGTGCCGCCCCGCGCAAAGCCGCTTTGCGTCCCCTGCCCTCGGCCGAGCCGCCGGCCCCCCTGCCGACGTCCGAGCCGTTCCAGCCGGGTCAGTTCCCGCAAACCCGGATGCGCCGCAACCGGCGCACCGGCTGGCTGCGCGCGCTCGTGGCCGAGCACCGGCTGCATGCGTCCGACCTGATCTGGCCGGTCTTCGTGCTCGATGGTGACAGGGCGCGCGAGGCCGTGCCCTCCATGCCCGGCGTCGACCGGCTTTCGATTCCGGCCCTGGTCGACGCGGTGGGCCATGCCGGCGAGCTCGGCATCCCGGCCGTGGCGCTGTTCCCGGTCGTGCCGCCGGCACTCAAATCGGCCCAGGCCGAGGAGGCGTGGAATCCGGACAATCTCGCCAATCGCGCCATCCGTGCGCTCAAGGACGCCGTGCCGGATGTCGGCGTGATCTGCGACGTGGCGCTCGATCCCTATACGAGCCACGGCCATGACGGGCTGCTCGAGGACAACGAGATCCTGAACGACGCGACGCTGGACGTGCTGGTGCGCCAGGCGCTGGCGCAGGCCGAGGCCGGCGTCGACGTGGTGGCGCCCTCCGACATGATGGACGGCCGCATCGGCCGCATCCGCCAGGCGCTCGATGCGCGGGGATATCAGAACACCGCGATCCTCGCTTATGCGGCGAAATACGCCTCGGCCTTCTATGGGCCCTTCCGCGACGCGGTCGGCTCCAAGACCAATCTGGGCTCGGGCGACAAGCGCACCTATCAGATGGATCCGGCCAATGGCGACGAGGCCTTGCGCGAATGCGCGCTCGACGTGGCCGAGGGCGCCGACATGCTGATGGTGAAGCCCGGCATGCCCTATCTGGATCTGGTCTGGCGGGTGAAGCAGGCCTTCTCGCTCCCCACCTTCGTCTATCAGGTGAGCGGCGAATACGCGATGCTGATGGCCGCCATCGAGCGCGGCTGGCTCGACCGCGACCGCGTGCTGGTGGAAGCGCTGATGGGCTTCAAGCGCGCCGGCGCCGACGCCATCCTCACCTACACCGCGGTCGAGGTCGCCGAGCGGTTGAAGAAGGGCTGATAAGCAAGAGGCGGCGTCATCTGTCTTTCGCGAGAATGGCGTAAGAGGGGGCTGGAGAAACAATAACCACGGCCCCTCCCTTTGCGGGAGGGACGACGAGCGCCGGCGAGCGGGAGGAATGCTCGCCGCATCTTCTGAACTTCAGCAACGGGAGAAACTTCATGGCCATCCTCTATCGCACCCAAGCCCATGCCACCGGCGGCCGCGACGGCGTATCCAAGACCGACGACGGCAAGCTGGAATTCAAGCTTTCGATCCCCAAGGAACTGGGCGGCCCCGGCGGCGACGGGACCAATCCCGAGCAGCTCTTTGCCTGCGGCTACTCCGCCTGTTTCCTCGGCGCGCTGCGCTATGTCGCCGGCCAGGCGAAGATCAAAGTGGCCGACAATGCCACGGTCGCGACCAAGGTCGGCATCGGCCCGCGCGACGACGGCACCGGCTTCGGCCTCGAGATCGACCTGACCATCACGATCCCCGGCATGGACCGAAAGACCGCCGAGGACCTGGTCGCCAAAGCGCATGTGGTCTGCCCCTACTCGCACGCCACCCGCAACAACATCCCCGTGCGCTTGAAGGTCGCCTGATCGTGGCGCCTTCCGCCCCGTCACGGCACCGGCACGATTATCGCCTGCGCACGGTCTGGACCGGCGCGGCCAAGGGCGCGCTGGCGACCGGAACCGACTATTCCCGCGATCTGGAAGTCCAGATCGCGGGAAAGGCCCCCTTGCCGGCGTCGACCGCGCCGAGCTACGGCGGCGATGACAGCAAGCACAATCCCGAGGACCTGCTGCTCTCCGCCCTCTCCACCTGCCATCTGCTGAGCTATCTGGCCCTCGCCGCGCGCGCCGGTCTTCCGGTCGCGGCCTACGAGGACGACGCGGCCTGCGTCGTGGATATGAAGGATGGCCGCGTGCGCATCACCGAGGCGACACTGCGGCCCACCGTGACGTTGGCCGCCGGCGGCGATGCGGAGAAAGCCGCCCGGCTCCACGCCCAGGCGCACCAGATCTGCTTCATCTCCAACTCGGTCAATTTCCCCGTCTCGATCGAGCCGCGCGTCGTCACAGCGTGATCGTGGGCCTGACGTCGGAGTTCTCCTGCCAGGCACGCACGCCGTCGGTCACGCGCTCGTAGAAATTGGCCGATCCCACGACGGCCTCGACGCCCCCGAGCCGCATCCGCTCCCGGACCTGATCGCGGACGCGCGCGAAGCTGAACGTGATTCCCTGGTTCTGCAACTCCTTGATGATGCCCAGCATCGCGTCGCAGCCGCTGGTGTCCATGAAGTTCACCGAACCGGCGTCCACCAGCACATGCTTCGCCGGCGGACGGCTCGCCGCCAGGGCGCCCTTCAACCCTTCGCTGAAGAAACCGATGCTCGCAAAGAACAAGTCGCCGCCCGTGCGCCAGATGAGGAGCCCGGGGAAGGTGAGTGCCTCCGGGCGCATCACGACGTCCCGATAGGCCTCCGTGCCCGGGAGCTGACCGAGCACCGCACCCCGCGGATGGCTGGTTCGATAAATCAGCATCAGCAGCGCGATCACCACGCCGAGGGCGATGCCCTGCAGCACGCCCAGCATCAGCTCGCCCAGGATGACGACGGCGGCGAGGAGAAACTCCGAACGGCTCCTGGCGAACAAATCACGCAGATAATCGGGCTTCGAGAGATGCAGCATGGCGGCGATGACGATGGCGGCCAGCGCCGGGTGCGGCATGTCCCGGAAGAGCGGGGTCAACAGCAGCAGCGTGACGAAGCAGAAGACCGCGGCGACGAGGTGAGTGACCTGGGTGCGGGCGCCGGCGGCCATGGCCACGGAAGTCTTGGACAGGCTGCCGACGACGAGGAAACCGCCGAAGAGGCCGCTCAGGATATTGGCCGGCCCATGCGCGACCAGCTCCTGGTTCGGGTCGATGTCGCCGCCGCCCTGCAACGCCGCGGCCTTGGCCCCGCCGAGCGCCTCGGCATAGCCGACCAGCACGATCGCCAGCGCCCCCGGCGCGAGCTGCAGAAGAACCCCGGGATCGAAGTCCGGCATGACGAGATGAGGCAGGCCGGAGGGGAGGCTGCCGACCACGCTGATGCCGCTGGCCTCGCCGCCGAGCAGGCCGACGATGACCGTGGCCAACACGGCGACGACCAGGGCCGAGGGCACGCGCGGAACGAGCCGGCGGAGCAGCAGCATGGCGACGAGGCTGAGCAGGCCCGCCAGCATCGGGGCCAGCGCGACGTCGGGCAGATGCCGCAAGAGGTACCGGAGCTTGACGAGGAAGTTGCCGGAGGCGCCGCCGATACCCAGGAGGTGCGGCACCTGGCCGATGATCGTGACGCAGACGAGACCCTCGATGAATCCGCGCATCACCGGCGTGGGGATGAAGGCCGCCACCCAGCCCATGCGCAGCGCGCCGAAGAGCAGGAAGAACGCGCCGATGAGGACCGCGAGCGTGGAGGTCAGCGTATTGAAGTCCGCCGTCCCCTGCACCGCGATGGCGCCCACGGTCAATGCCGAGATCAGACCCGTGGCGGTGTCCGGGCCTACGACCAGGAGGCGTGACGTTCCGAGGAGGGCGTAGGCAACCAACGGCGGGACAATGGTGTAGAGCCCCATGATCGGCGGCACGCCGACGATGCCGGCATAGGCCATGCCCTCCGGTATCATGATCGCCCAGACGGCGAGAGCGGCCAGGAAGTCCGCCCCCAGCCATTCGCGCTTGTAGAGGGGAAGCCAGCCGAGGATGGGCAGCCGCCGCCGCACGCCGGTGAGAGGAGTGTTCGCGAGGCTCAAGATCGGTTTCTCCTGATGCGTCGCCAATGGGCTTGGTGCAACGGCAGATCCCCCTTCGAACGTGCCGGCAAGCCGGGCTTATCGAATCCTCATCCGCCCAGGAGCACGGTCGTCAGCCCGACCTGCTGCGGACGGGTGTCCTAATAGTGCGCCCACCCGTAGCCGACGACAAACAGCAACAGAACAAGCACCGGGTTCGACAGGCGGATCGCCAGATCGGCATCGTCCAACAGGAGAAATGGCATCACCCTGCGTCCGCCTCGTTGCCGGCGCTTCCGATCAGCGTCCCCGCCGCGGCAGCCCTTCGAAGAAGGCGACCGCGCAGCGGTCATGCCAGGGCGCCTCATGGCCGAGGCCGTGGAATCCCACATGGCCGCCGCCGCGCGGCAGCAACGGCACCAGCTTCGGGTTGCGCTTCCAGTCGAACTGGAGATAGGCCTTGGCCGGGATCCAGGGATCGTTGCGGGCATGGATCACGAGCGTCGGCACGGCGATCTGCGGCAGCAGTGGATAAGCGGCCGAGCGGGCGTAGTAGTCCTCGGCCCCGGTGAAGCCGTTCATCGGTGCGACGATCCGCTCGTCGAACTCGAGGATCGTCTGGATGCCGGGAAATGCCGCCCGCAGCGCCGGCGGCAGCTCGGCATTGGAGCGGCCGAAATCCTCCTTCACGCCCTCGAGCAGATTGCGATGATAGGCGCGGTTGCGCGCCTTCATGATCTGGACCTGCGCCTGCTTGGGCAGGATCGGCGCCGACACGCTGACGGCGCCGAGGAAGAGCGCGCGGCGCCCCTGCTCGCCCAGATATTTCAGCAGCAGATTGCCGCCCAGCGAGAAACCCATCGCCAGCAAGCCGCGGCCGGCGAGCCTGCCGTCGAGCTGCATCAAGGCCGCGTGAATGTCCTCGGTGCGGCCGGCATGGTAGCTGAAGCGGCAGAGCGGCCCCGACGGACCGGCGCCGCGCAGATTGAACCGCAGCACCGGAAAACCGCTGCGGAGCAGATGGCGCGCCGAGTGGCGCAGATAGATGCTGTCCTGGCTGCCCGAAAGACCATGGACCAGGATTGCCAGCGGCCGGTCGCTCTCCGCGGCCGGCCGGTGCAGCGTTGCCGCCAGCCGGTCGCCGTCGGGCAGCGGGAATTCGATCCTTTCTTCGGAGAACGCCGCGAGCGGAACCTCGACCGGCCTCACATAGTTCCGGACGGTCTGCAGATCGCCCCCGAACCAGGGCGGCCGCGCAATAAATTTCGGGAACCGCGAAGCCGTCATGCCGTGCCGAGGAAGTCCCGGATCAAAGCGATCTGCTCGGCCGAGCGCAGCGCCGGGGCGTGACCGGCATCCGCGATCTCGACCAGCCTCGCGCGCGGGCCCCGGAGGGTCATCTCCTCGGCGGTCGACCTCGACAGCAGATCGGACTGGGCACCGCGGATCAGCAGCACCGGGCAGGCGATCTTGTCCCAGAGCGCCCAGAGATCGATGTCCTGGCCGGCGCCGGCCTGCGCGTTCTCGGCGATCTTCGGATCGTGATGCAGCAGGATGCCGCCATCAGGGGCGGCGCGCTGGCTGTGCTCGGCCATCGACCGCCAATCCTCGTCCGTCAGCTTGCCGAAGGGCGCGTAAACCTGGCGCAGATAGGCCTCGAGCGCCGAAGGCGATTTGAAATGGGGCCGCTGCCCGACATAGGTCGCGATCCGCTGCAGCGCGGCCTTGGCGATGAAGGGCCCCACATCGTTCAGCACCAGGCGACGGACCGGCGTATTGGGATGGGCCGCCATCATCATGCCGATGAGGCCCCCCATCGAGGTGCCGACCCAGTCGACGGTCTCGGTCCCGAGCCGCGCGATCAGCACGGTCATGTCGGCGCAATATTGCGGATAGTTGTAAGCCGACGCGACCGGCAGCCAGTCGCTCTGGCCGCGGCCGGCGATGTCGGCGCAGGCCACCCGCCAGCGGTCGCTCAAGGCGGCCGCCAGGGGATCGAAGTCGCGCGCGTTGCGCGTCAGCCCATGGACGCAAATGGCGGTCCGACCGGCGGAGCCGTCTCCCCATTCCGTATAATGCGTGTTGTGAAAGCCGAAGGGATTGAGGCAGAGAACGCGCTTTGACTGCATGGACAGGCATCAGCCCTCATGTTACCGATGACAATATTGTCATCTTCGCGGGCCCGACCCAGCCTCGCGAGCTCCAGACCCGGCTCATCCGCTCCAGCCCATGGCCTCTTCCCAGCATAGCCCGAGTGCGGCCACGCACCCAAGCGGCTCCGGCCCTTCTGCGGGCCATGCCGCGGAACGGGCACAGCATCTGCGCGGCCTGCTTTTCTGCTCGCTGGCGGCGGTCATCTGGAGCTCCGGCGGCGTGGTCGTCCGCACCGTGGGCGCCGGCGCCTGGGAGATCATTTTCTGGCGCTCGGTCTTCGCCGGGCTGTTCCTCGCCGGCCTGCTGCTGGTGCGCGAGCGGCGCCGCTTCTTCAAGGTTTTCCTGGAGGCACCCTGGGCCAGCATCGGCATGGGGCTCTGCTTTGCCACGGCCTCGACCTGCTTCGTCATCGCGATGGAATATACCAGCGTCGCGAAGATCCTGTTCCTCCAGGGCATCTCGCCCTTCATCGCCGCGATCGCGAGCTGGCTGATCCTGCGCGAGAGGGTCGGGCCCCGGACCTGGGGCGCCATGGCGATGGCGCTGGTCGGGATCGGGGTCATGGAGATCGAATCCTTCGAGGGTAGCGGCAGCCTGATCGGCGATCTCCTGAGCGTAACCATCGGCGCTGCCTTCGCGATCGCCACCGTCATCGTGCGCAGCAACCGCAAGGTGCGCATGATTCCGGCCGCCTTCTACGCCACCGTCTTCGCCGGCATCGTCGCCGCGACCCAGGTCTCGACGCTCGCCATCAGCAGCCACGATCTGCCCTATCTGTTCTTCTTCGGCTTCGGCCAGCTCGGCCTGGGCATGGCCCTCTATACCAGCGGCGCCCGCCATATCCCGGCCGCGGAAGCGGCCCTGGCGGCGCTGCTCGAACCGGCGCTGGGACCGATCTGGGTCTGGCTGGTCTATGCCGAAAATCCCGGCCTCTATGCGATCGCGGGCGGCGCCATCCTGATCGGCTCGCTGATCCTGCACAGCCTCTACGACCTCCATGCTGCCGGACGGCGCGTCGTCCCGCCCGTCGTCTGACCCGGCCCGATGAGCAGCCTCGTTCTTAACCCGGGCCTCGCCCGCGGCCGCGCGATGATCGCCGGCGCGGCCCTGCTCTGGAGCATGGCCGGCATCCTGACCCGGTTGGTCGAGACCGATTCCTGGACTCTGACCTTCTGGCGCTCTTTCCTGGGCGGGCTGTTCCTGCTGCTGGCGGTTGCCTGGCAGCGCCGCGGCCTGTGGGGGCGCTTCCGGGCCCTGAGCCCGATCGGCTGGTTCCTGGGCATCTGGATGGGGATCGAGACGGTCTGCTTCATCCTCGCCTTCACCCACACCACCATCGCCAACGCCCTCATCATCATCGCCATCAACCCCCTGCTGGCGGCGCTGGCCGGGTGGCTGGTCCTGCGCGAGCGCATCGCGCTCCATACCGCGATCGCGCTCGTCGTCAGCTTCGGCGGCGTCACCTACATGGTCTGGGGCCAATTCGGGGGTGGCTCCGGCTTCGGCGACCTGATGGCCCTGACCGTCGCCGGCATGTTCGCGGTGGTGATCGTGACCATCCGGCGCTTCGGCGATATCGACCTGCTTCCGGCCATGGTCGTCGCCGGCCTGACCGGGGCGCTGCTGTCGCTGCCGCTGGCCCATCCCTTCTCGATTTCGCTTGGCGATGCCGGCTATCTGGCGCTCTTCGGCTGCGGCGAATTCGGCCTCAGCCTGGTGCTCTTTACCGCCGGGGCCCGGCTGGTGCCGACAGTCGAGGTGGCACTGCTGGGCCTGGTGGAATCGGCCCTGGCGCCGATCTGGGTCTGGATCGCCGTGGGCGAACGGCCGGGCGAACGGGCGCTGATCGGCGGCGCCGTCGTGCTCGGCACGCTCGCGGTCTACACCCTGGCCGACTGGCGCCGCGCGCGCGTGGTGCCGCCGCTGGCATGAATGTCGCGCAGCGCCGAAAAACCGCTGAAAACGCCGCTCGATTTAACGACGAACCATATGGCGCAAGGGTTTCTGCGATTTTCTCTCAATCGCGTCGAGCGGAGAAACAGGCGGGCGCAACTCGACGTTCACTGGATAAAAAATTTCGATTGGGTTCGGGATCCCTCCGAGTCGTCGGCAAAGCGTTCAGATGGCATGCGAACAGCGGCCTAGAAGGCCTTGTTTGAAAAGAGGCCCTGTAGACACGGAACGAGCCGGCTGCGACGGTGCAGGCATGCGTCGGCACCCTGAAGACGACTCGAGAGGTCGACGCGTTAAGGGGTTTTGTTAACCACTGCCAAGTATCATTAACCACATCCGGGGATGGTCCGCCGGATCGCTGCCAGTAGGCGGCCGAAGGCCTCAGGTAGAGGAGACGCTGCGATGAAGAATAATGGTCAGGTAGACCTGCTTAGCTTGGTAACGACGGGCATTCTGGTTGTTCAGACTATGTTGATGGTGATCGACCTGGTGTTTCGGAACTGAGCCACCTTAGTCCCAGGAGGTGTCCGCCTCCTGGGACGCACTTTCTACCGGTATCCCTAATAACCACTTAATGCTATCCCCGCCGAATAATCGAAACGGCGAAGGAGATAGAAACTCCTCAAGGGGTCCCAATTGGCAGGATGCCAAGCAATCGATCTCGCGGCGACGGGTGCCTGCTCTGATTGTTGCGGCCGTTGCCATCGCCGGTGAAGGGTGCGGGCGATATCTCCGGGGTCTCTGGCGCGCATGCCGCTCAGTCCGCCGACCTCTTAGAAAATGGTTTGGTCCTCGCTGCTGCCCTCACTCTAACCGGCGCTTTCGTGATCTCGGACGCCATGGTGATCAAATCGCCTGGCCCGGACTTGCTAACGCGTTGAATATCTCGGAGACGTTTCCCACTATTGCGAGGCCCCATGAGATTCATCCGTTTCCGCGAGCCAGAACTCCGCTCACCCCGGGCGCTGTCTCAACTTCTAGGCATAATCACTGAAGGCCTTTTCAAAATAGCCTCGTGGCTCGTTCTCATCGGCGCATTGCGCTACTTCGGGGACAAGAGCGGCAGCGACTATCTCAAGATTGCCGCCATCGCTTTGTGGCTGCTCCTCATCGTCCATGTCTACGTATGGCTAATAGCAAGAATCGAGTTCGACATCATTCCGAGAGAGAGGCGGACAACGTTCTGGCGTCGGTTTGTAGATGCTTTCGGTAACGCCGTCATCGTCTACGGTTTTTACTGGCTGGCGAGCCACTTCATCGGCAAGGCAGTGGAGGCGGTCGCAGCGGCTCAATCATGATGTGACAATCGCGGAGATCGAGATGGCGATCAGCTACAGCGTCGACACGATGATCGATCCGGGCATGCGCCAGCATATCGCATCCAAGGGCCTCGCTCATGATGCGATCAATCCGATGCCGATGGCGCTGATATCGGATGATTTGCACGCACGAGGCCCTGTTGCACTTCGGCGGCGGCCGATAAACGGGGCCTTCCCTCAAGACCCTTTTGGCTCGGGGTCGGCCATTCCGCCGACGGGCTGCGACCCGGATCGACAGGCTTCTACTTCAGCGAGAGTGTCCTTAACCGCAATCTCGGCAAGCAATTCGACTAATGCCCTAAGGGCGTCCGCTTTGGTTCCGATGGGCAGCGTCATTGGGTCTTCTCCCGTGGGTCTGCAGGCCTCCTGCTGGGGTCGTCAACGCGCGCTGCCGATCAGCGCCAAACTCAATAAAGAGATTTACCCGGGACTAACAACCCGGCCTCTATAGCGTTGCACATCTCAGCCCAAGCGCGATGAATGTTGCCGTGCCGAGGATGCGAAAATTTGCAGACTGCCGAGCGCCTGGTGAAGCTGCTCGCCCTCATCACGGTCGTCAGCAGGCGCATCTTTTGGATCGCCCTGTCCGCGCGCGCTAAACCGGATGCGAGTCCCGAGTCTGTCCTCACCCTTGCCGAGATAGAAACACTCAATCGCATCGATGCGGCCCGCTCCAGACCCAGCATCCTGCGCCCGACGCTCGCAACCTACCTGTTGCAAATCGCCATGCTCGGCGGCTATCTCGGCCGCACGCGCGATCCTCCCCCAGGAAACATGGTCGTCTGGCGTCGTTGACCAGATTGCAAGATGTTGCATTCGGCATCGCTATCGGATCAACCCGAAGATGTGGGTAATTGAAAGTCTCGCCGGAGGCTTACGGAACGCCGCGCAGAACGAACAGATCGAACCGCAGGTCGATGACGTCCGGTGACCGTTGCAGCAATACATCGCCAT
>CAVOLB010000120.1:0-4947 GCA_963696655.1 uncultured Alphaproteobacteria bacterium | reverse complement strand
TCGATCCAGCAGTGAAAACAACCCGCATGGAGCCGTTCGGCGTCGTTCGCAACAAGAGCGCCGCGGCTGTAGAGAACGGCGGACCGGAAGTTGACCGAGTGGGCGGCCGCCGAACGTCCCATGACCAGCCCGTCGACTATCGTGAACGAGGCGCAGGCTTCCGCGCCGGCCGCCAGGGCGTTGAGCACGGCATTGCGGACGTGACCATGGAAATAGATCCGCTCGCCATCGCGGGCGAAGGAGAGCGGAATTCGGCGTACCCCCTCGGGCAGAGTGACGGCGATCGTGCAGAACAGCGCCGAATTAATGATCGATTCGATGACCGTGCGGTCGTAGACGGCGCGTTTGGCGCCTCGCTGCACGCGTGTCCGTTCGCTGGGCGGTTGTTGGTCCATTGCAGAGGCGCTCAGTGCCGGAAGTGGCGCATGCCAGTGAAGAGGCGGTTCTCGACCGGCTTGCGCATGGCGGCGCGGGCCGGATAGGAGCCGGGCCTGGCCGAGGCATAGGAGCCGAGGCTCCAGGGATCGCGGCCCCAGCCGGTGAAGCCGCCCGCCACGAAATGCTTGTCCATGTTGGAGCCCAGCATGGCGCGCAGCTTCTCCTTGGCGAAATCGACGCCGGCCGCGTCGCCCTGCTTGGTCAGGTCCCAGGCGCATTTGCCGCCGAGGAATCCGATCATCATGTCGAAGCCGAAGGGGCGCACGAGGAAGAAGCAGGCCTCGGTCGAGTTCGCCTTGTAGGTGAGCCAGCTGTTCGCCGGCAGACCGAAGGTCTCGCCGTCGAACTGCAGCGGCGCCTTGGCGAGAAGTCCCATCGGCAGGCCGGCAATCGCGTCCTTCTTCCAGTCGGGCAGCGGCGGATCGAAGGCGATCGTCTCGGCCGCGAGCACGCCCAGCGGCACCGTGACGATGCAGATCCTGGCCTTGATGCTGCCGGCGTCGGTCTCGACCGTGACGCCGGAGCCGCTCCATTGAATTCGCTTGGCCGGCGTCGAGAGCCTGACCGGGATCTCCTGGCCGTAGCGCGCGACCAGCGTGCCGAAGCCCTCCTTGATCATCAGGTTCGGCTCCTCCTCCGCGAGGTTCCACCAGTCCTCGCAGGAGAAGTCCTCGAGATCCTTGCCCATCGACATCGGCCCGGTCCAGGACTCCGCCACCCAGATCCAGGATTCGCCGCGCGGGCTGACCGAGGCGGCGCTGACGTCCTTGCCGGCGCGCCCCGCGGCGGCGATGGCGCTGTTGAGCTTGTCCCAGGCGCGGCCATAGTCATCGAGCTCGTCGTCGTTCGCATGGCGGTTGCCGACGAAGACCGTCTCGTCGGCATCGTCATGGTTGAGGAGGTTATATTTCCAATCCTTGGCGATCGGCGTCCAGGGATTCTGGTTCGAGCTGTGAAGCCAGGAGCAGCCGTGATCGAAGGGGATGCCGCCGAAGCTCGTGCTGTCGGTCCAGGCCCGCCCGCCGATCCGGTCGCGCGCCTCGATCACCACGACCGAGCGCCCCTTGTCGATCAGCGTGCGCGCCGCCGCCAGCCCCGCCGCGCCGGCGCCGATGATGACGACGTCGGGATCTCGCGCAAAGGCGCGCGGGAAGGGGAGGGCGAGCGCCGCGAGTCCACCCAGGAGGGCGCGGCGGGTGAGGGACGGGGAGAGTGCGTGCTGCATGATAGGAATGTTATCGCGAGAAAGAAGCGAGGTCTATCTGGAGCTCCGAGTGCGTAACACCCCTCCCCCTACCCCCTCCCGCAAGGGAAGGGGGTGAGTTCTATCCTGCTTTCTTCACCCCCTTCCCCGACGGCGAAGCCGTCGAGCGGGAGGGGGTAGGGGGAGGGGCTGTTTCAAGAAAGAGCGGTGGCGTCGATCATGAATCTCGCTCGAAACTTTAGAGCGCGGCGATCACATCAAGTATTTACCTTGCTCAACAGATACTGCGCCGTCGCCAGATCCTCATGCCCGCCGCCGCCCGACTTGAACAGGGTGATCTCGTCCTCGCGCAGCCGGCCGGGGCGTTCGCCGCGGGAGAGCTGGAACAGGTCGGTGATGTCGGCGTCCTCGATGAGGCCGGCCTCGAGCGGCTGGGAGATGTCGCCGCATTCGTCGAGCACGCTGAAACGGGCATCGATGAAGAGGCGCGCGCGCCTGACCGCCGCGTCGTCGGCCTCGCGCATGTCGGGCCGGAAGGCGCCGATCAGATCGACATGCTGGCCGGGCTTGAGCCAGGCGCCCTTGAGCAGGGGTTGTTTGGTCATGGTGACGCCGGTGACGATATCGGCCCAGCCGACCGCGGCCTCGAGATCGGGCGCCGCCGAGACCGCGAGGCCGGGCCGAGACAGCCGGGCCGCGAGCGCCACCGCCTTCTCCGGCGTGCGGTTCCAGATCCTGGCCTCCGTGATCGGGCGCACCGAGGCGTGCGCCGCCACCACATGCGGCGCCAGATTGCCGGCGCCCATCACGAGGAGCTTCGAGGCGTCTTTCCGCGCGCAGAAATCGACCGCGAGCGCCGAGTTGCAGACAGTCTTGCGCAAGGTGAGGGCGGCGCCGTCGATGGTGAGGATCGGTGCGCCGGTCTCGCCGTCGAACAGCACATAGAGCCCGAGAATCGAGGCGAGGCCCTTCTTGTCGTTGCCGGGGAAGACGCTGACCAGCTTGATGCCCTGATGCCGGCCGAACTGCCAGGCGGGCAGGATCAACCAGTCGTTCTGGCTGCCGTCCGGCAGTTTCTGATGCAGCACCTTGCGCTCGGTCACATCGACGCCGCGCTTGTACATGTCGCGCAGGCCTTCGACGAGGCCACGATAATCCAGCAGGCGGTGGGCGGCGTCGGCATCGAAATGGCGCATGTCGGAATCCGTTCGAAAGTGAGAGCTTGCGAGATTACGCCTTCTTGGGCGCCATCTGCACCCAGACGACACCCGCCAGCACGACCACGCCGCCGACAAGCTGCAGCCAGCCGGCCGCCGCCCCCAGCGCCATGCCGATCAGCACGGCGAAGACCGGCTCGAGATTGAGCTGGAGCGCCGCCACGGTGACGCCGAGCCGGCTGACACCATAGTTCCACAGCAGCACCGCCGATCCGGTGCAGGCGAGACCCAGCCAGACGATATTGAGCCATTCGAGCGGCGACACGGTATGCGCGGGGACATGGGCGAAGCCGGTGGCCCAGCCGACCAGGAAGGCCAGCCACAGGAAGACCGCCGCGGCCAGGATGGTCAGGAACGAGATCTCGGGCTGGGTCAGGCCATGAACGGCCAGCCAGACCTGGGATTTGACCGAGTACCAGGCCCAGACGAGCATCGCGGCCAGGACCAGGATCTCGCCGCCGCGAAAGCCCTGCGAGGCGAGGCTCTGCGGCTTGCCGACCGCCACCAGCAGCCCGCCGCCGACCGCCAGCAGGATCGCAAAGGGCAGCCGTGGCGCCAGGCGCTCGCCTTCCAGCACCCGCATCATCACGGCCGAGACGATCGGCGCGCCCGAGAACATCGCGGCGACGGTGATCGGATCGGAATATTTCAGGCCGAGCGTGAAGCAGAGCACGAAGAGGCCCATGCCGATGGCGCCCAGCGGCACGATCCGGCCCCAGGGCAGATGCCGCCGCAGCGGGAAGCGGCCGGCGGCGATCCAGGCGATGGCGCCCAATGCCGGCACGGCCAGGCTGTAACGGATGGCGGAGAGGTAGTAGGGATCGAGCGTCGTGACGGCGAGGCTCGTCAGCGGCACCATCGAGCCCCAGATGAAGGCGGCCCCCAGCACGCCGAAGCTGGCCTTGAGGTTGCGCGGGCGCGCGGTCGGAAGCGGGGCGGTCGTCATCGCGTGGCTTTCAACCCGTAGAGCTGCATCCAGATCACACCCGCGAGCACGATGAGCCCGCCGAGGATCTGCATCGCCGTGGTCTCGGTGCCGAGCAGCAGCACGGCGAGCGCGACCGAGATCGCGGGCGACAGGTTGGTGTAGAGCGCCGAGATCGCGACGCCCAGCCGGGAGATGCCGTAGTTCCAGAACACGACTCCCAGCGCCGTCGGGCCGGTCCCCAGCCAGAGCAGCTCGATCAGCGTATGGGGTGTGGGCATCTCGGTCGGGGGATCGGCATAGCCGACCAGAATCCCGACGAAAAAGATGAGCCAGAGTCCGACCGCGGCCGCGGTCGCCGTCAGCAGGGTGACGCGCAGCTGGCTCAGGCCCAGGGGCGCCAGCCAATGCTGCGCCTTGATCGAATAGAGGGTCCAGAGGCAGATCCCGAACAGGATGATGAGCTCGCCGCCGCGAAAGCCGAGGGCGAGGATCTGGCCCGGCTTGAACATCGCGACGATCAGGCCGCCGACGACCGCGAGCGCCATGCCGAGATAGGCGGCGACCGTGAGCGGGCGATGGTCGAAGATCCGCGCCAGCACGGCCGCCAGCACCGGGCTCACCGCCGAGATCGCGGTCGCGGTGATGGGATCGGAGAAATAGACGCCGAGGGTGAGGCAGGTGGCCCAGCCGCCCATGCCGAAGGCGCCGAGCAGGAAGATATGGCCCCAGGGCAAATAAGCCGGCCAGCGCCGGCCCCGTTCGGTCAGGAGTACCGTGAGGGCGAGCGCGGGCACGGCGATCAGATAGCGTGAGGCCGCCAGGAAGAAGGGATCGACCGCCGCCAGGAGGTTGGCCGTGGCCGGCACCATCGAGCCCCAGCAGAGCGATGTCACAAGAAGCCCCAGTCCCGCGAGCAGACGCTCGCGCGGAGTTGATTCAGCGGATGCGGCCATGGGCGGGAACCTAGCGCATTTCGGGAGGAGGATGCACCCGTTGCGGCGCGCTTTCTTCTTTCCTCTCCCCCTCCACTTGGAGGGGGAGAGGGCAGGGTGAGGGGGAGGCGAAGCTTGCGTGATGTCGAAAATGATCGCTCTTTCTTGCGAACGGGCCCCTCACCCAGCTACGGGTACGCGTCGGCTGCGCCGCCGCTAACCCTCCGC
>CAVOLB010000119.1:0-39331 GCA_963696655.1 uncultured Alphaproteobacteria bacterium | reverse complement strand
ATGGTGATGAAGCCGGCGGATCCGGTTGCTGGCACGGCGCGCCCCGCGTGCAATCTGCAGCTGGGTTTGGCGTTTCGAGCCGGTCTTGTCGGTGCCGGTCACGAGGGCCTCTGGCGCAGGCATGATGAAGCTCCTTCTGTGATCATCGGAGCTCGAGAGGCTAGGTAGGCGGAACGACGATGTCGTTTCGAGGCCGCACCGAAGAGGCTACGGCTGTGGCCCCTCTGAGGCCTCATCGCGGAATCGCAGAGGCCGCCCTTGCGGGGGGCGGCCTTTGCTCGCGATCCAGGATCGCGACTCGAGATGGCCTTGGGGGCACGGCCATCTCAATGGAGGGTGGCAGGCACGGGGTCGGGATGTTCCCGGCCCAGGAGCTTGGGAGCTCCGCGCTACGGCAGGATTGCAGCCCGGCGGAATCTCATTACAGCCGTCATGGAGCCGGCCACGATGACCGGAGCCCGGACATCGGTCCGGAGCGGCTGTCGACGGACCGATCGGCGCTGGCGGGGCGACACCGCTCTAAACGGGGCGATCTCACGGGCCGGGCGGCCGATCGGCCCGCGCCGGAGTTTCTTCGCGTGAACGTTCCGGATGGCGCGGCGGGACGCCCTTGAGCGCGCGCCACTGATCCAGATGCTCGGCCTGGGCGCGCGTGATCTCCGCCCCGAACAGCAGGATCTGCGCGGTGTAGTTGACCCAGAGCAGGATGACGACGAAGGCTCCCGCCGCGCCGTAGCTCGCGGCGAAATTGCTGGTGCCGATATAGACGCCGATGACAAACTTGCCCACGGTGAAGAGCAGGGCCGTCGTCATCGCGCCGATCCAGACATCCCGCCAGGCGATGGGCACGTCCGGCAGGATCTTGAAGACCATGGCGAAGAGCAGCGTCATCACGATCAGCGAGAAGACGAAGCTCAGGACCCACAGCAGGGCGTCCAGCATCGGAAAGACGCTGGCGAGATAGGCGCTCCAGGCGGCGAGGACCGCGCTGACGGCCAGCGACGCCATCAGCAGGAAGCCCATCACGGCGATCAGCGCCAGGCTGAGCAGCCGTCGGCGGATCAGCATGACGATCGCCCGCTCCTTGAGCGGCGGCGCCCGCCAGATGACATTGAGCGCGGATTGGATCTCCCCGACGGCGCCCGTGGCGGCGAAGATCAGAGCGACGAATCCGATCAGCGCCGTCAGGATGCCGGATCGCGTCTCGCTGGCGCTCATGATCAGCGCCTGCAGCGCGGCGGCGGCGCTTTGCCCGATCAGGCCGTTCACTTCGGCGAGGATGGCCCCCTGGGCGGCTTCCCGGCTGAAGAAGAGGCCGGCAAGTCCGATGGCCAGGATCAGCAGCGGGACCAGCGCGAACGCCGTGTAATAGGCGACGGCGGCCCCCATGGAGGGGCAGCGGTCCTCGTGCCAGCCGACCGTGGCCGATCTGAGGATGCGCCAGATTTGTCGGGCTGCGACGGTCATGGGCCTCGGGTGCCTTGCCGGTTGTGTGCCGGGAGCACAGCGGCAAACGGTCCGGCGGATCGACAGGTTCCGGCCGCGGCGGCCGCATTCGTTGCGCTGCGACAAAGGGATAGGGGGCCGGTCCGTCTCGCCCCGGCGCGGCACCAGTCTTCCCGGCGATCGCAGGACCGGAGATCGGACTCTTTCGGGGGACCATGTCCCCCAGCCAGCGCCCGCTCTTGTGAAGGGCGGACTTTGGTAGCAATCTTCGCCTGAGGGGCGATGTCCGGCGGACGCCGGCAGGAAATAATTCACAGCAGAAATTGCCGCGACAGGTGGCCGGACTGCCGGATGCCGGCGGCGCCCGAATTCCGCTGCCATCGCCGATTGCCGAGCCAAGCCGATTTTGGACAGGTGTCTCGTGGAAGATGCCGTGGGTTCATTGAATCGCGCGCCGGCCTCGCCGCCAGGTATCCCGCCGCTCGAGGCGGGCGATCCCGCGCCGCCGGTGGGTGCCCTGGACGAAACCGGCACTCCCGTCTTCAGCCGTGCCGATCTCGTGATGGGCCGGCCGCTCGTCCTGCTGTTCGGTCCCTCTGACGACGGCTCGCTGCAGGAGATGCTGATTGCCTTTCGCGATCGGGGCGGGGACTTCGCGGCGCTCGACGTTCTCGTCTTCGCCTTCAGTCGCGGGGCGCCCGAAGCGAACCGTGCCCTCCATGCGGCCCTGGCGCTGCCCTTCAAGCTGCTGAGCGATCCCGACGGCAGCATCCATGCGAGCTATGGCGTCGAGGCGGCTTCGCTCGCGGTCATCCTCGATCGCAACCATCGGATCGCCCGCATCCTGCGAGCCCCCACGGCCGCGGCGCTGGCCGCGTCCGCGCTCGTCTGGCTGCGCGCCAATTTCCCGCCGCGCGGGCTGCGCGTGCAGGCGCAGGCGCCGATCCTGCTGCTGCCGCGGGTGCTGGACGAGACCGATTGCGCCCGGCTGGTCGAGCTGTTCCATCGGCCGGTGACGGTCTGGCGGTCGGATGGATTCCGCAGCGAGGGCCATGACAAGGAGCCGGGCGACTTCAAGGTCGATCATGCCGGCAGCTACGGCCAGCTCACGGAGTATGTGGTGCGCGAGCCGGCGGTGCAGAGATTTCTCGACCGCTGTTTCAACCGCCGCGTCGCGCGCGAGATGCGCAAGGCCTTCCAGACCCGCGTCGGCCAGCGCGAGGATTACCGCATCGCCCGCTATGATTCGGCGGCGGGCGGGGTGCTCTATCCGCACCGCGACAACGCGACCAAGGAAACCGCGCATCGCCGCTTCACCATGACCGTCAACCTCAATGCCGGCGATTATGAGGGCGGGGCGCTGCGCTTCCGCGAATATGGCGATCACTACTACGAGGTCGAGCGCGGCACCGCCGTCGTCTGGTCCGCCACGCTCCTGCATGAGGTGATGCCCGTCACCAGGGGCGCCCGCTATGTGCTGGGCGTCCATATGTACGGGAGTTGACGGCGCCGGTTCAGTGACCCGAAGACGGCTGCGAGGGTGGATCGATCTGCACGGTGGCCGTCATGCCGGCCACCAGCCGCACGCCCTCCGGCACTTCGTCGATGTGAATGCGCACCGGGACGCGCTGGGCGAGGCGGACCCAGGTGAAGATCGGATTGACCGACGCGAACCCCGATGAGTCCGGGGTTGCGTTCGCGACATCGATGCCCCGGGCGACGCTGTCGACATGGCCGCGAAGGGTCTGGTGGAATCCCATCAGCTTGATGGTCGCCGGATCGCCGTCGTGAATCCGCCCCAGATTGGTCTCCAGGAAATAGCCGTCGATCCAGAAGGAATCCGAGTTGACCACGGTGATGCTCTTGTCGCCGACATTCACATAGTCTCCCAGCTGCATCAGCAGGTTGGTCACATAGCCGTTGACCGGAGAGACGATGCGCGTGCGCGCCAGGTCGACCTTGGCCTGGTCGCGAGTGGCGACGGCCTGCTCGTAGGCGGCACTGGCGCTGACGGCGCTGCTGGCGAAGGTCTGCTTCTCCTCGTTCGACACCGCCAGCGTGGTCAGCTTCTGGCGGCGGTCGGATTCGACCTGCGCGTTCGCCGCGACCGCCTTGGCCTGCTGCACGGCGGCCTCCGCCTGCTGGAGGGCGATCGTGAAGTTCGTCGGATCGATCACCATGAGGAGATCGCCCTTATGGACGAACTGATTGTCGGCGACCGGCAGTTCCACGATCTGCCCCGCCACCTGGGGCGCCATCGTCACCGCATAGACCCGCACCGTGCCGTCGCGCGTCCATGGCGTCTCCATATAGGCATGCCACATGGCCCCGCTGAGCAGGGCCGCGATGGCCACCACGCCGAGCGTGACGAGAACGGGAACAGCCCGGATCCGCAGACGGGCCCTGCCGGGACGGGGCGCGGCCGGAACGAAGCGCTCGTCGCCTCTGGAGGTGAATTCCACTGGCTTGAGGTCGACCCTGGACATCGATGAACTCACCGCGCGAAGAGGAGGACGATGGCGGAAAGGAAACTCATATAGATGGCAAACCAGAACAGCGCCGGGTGCCAGACCTGCCGCAGCGGGGTCCACCGGATCGCAAGCCGTCGCAGCGGAACCAGGAGCAACCAGGCCGCGATCATCATCACCGAGATCGGCGCCACATAGACTCCCAGCAGATCGACGTCGACGAACTTCATTGCGGGCTCCTCGCGTCGAAAAAGGCGCCATGTCGGGCCAAGGCCTCGAGCATTCCGCGAATGCTGGCCCGGGCCCGAAGTCTCGCGACCCCCGCGGCTCCTGCACCGGGGCTTGCGGCCAGATCGCGATCGACCCGCGAGAGATGATCGGTCGCGGCCGCACTTCTGCCTTGCGCAACCGCATCGAACGCCGCGTCGAGATCGGAACCGAGATCGAACCTGCGGGCCGCGCGGCGAAGATGGATGATCTGGCCACCGAGCGCGAGCGTGGTCACCATCTGCGCCAAGGGGAGCGGCTCGACTTGCGCCGGCAAGGCGGCCAGATAGCCGTAGATGCGGTCTTCCCAATTCGAGATGCTCGGCGACAGGCGGCCTTCGGCCAGCCGCCGGAGATCGCGCCGCGCGATGTTCAGAAGCCGGCGGACCCGGAAAGTCGGCGACAACGGCGGTATCAGAAGGATTCCCAGCGTGGCGATGCCCATGCCCGAGAGGATGGCGCTGGTCGAGTTGTAGAACTGGACGGTGTCGTAGGTCATCTGATTGGCAGGGGCCAGGATGGGAATGAAGAGCGACGCGATGGCCGCGAACATGGGGCGCTGCCAGGATCGGGTGGAGAGCGCGCCGAAGGGAACCAGGACGCAGCCGATGGCGACGCAGAAGGCGAGGAACGTCGAGGCGCCGGGGAGGACCGCGAAGTTGATGACGGCCGCCAGAATTGAAAGGATGACGAGGCCCCGCGCGAAGGCCATGGCGCCGGCATAGGCTCTGTCCTCCTGCGGCGAAAGCAGAAGCGCGCCGATGGCGGCAAAGGTCATCGCTACGCCGCCGCTCGGCCAGGCCGTGACGATCCAGAAGAGCGCGGCAACGGCGATCGTCACGAATACCCTCGCGCCGCTGACGAAAGCCGGAAGAAGATCGGGCGGTCCGAGGCGGTAGGTGCGCCCACGGGGACCGGCGCGCGTCTGATCCAGCAGCAAGGCCAGGCCGTCGAGCGCGCGCGACAGGCCGAGCAGGGCCCGGGCTGCACCATCCGCCAGCAGACGCAATGACGGCGTCTCGGCGGGCAGGGCCAGGAGGGCGCGCGCCGCCGCTCGATAGGCCCGGCGCCGCTGCGAAGGATCGGCGGTCCAACCGGCCGCGGTCAGGAGTGCCGACGAGGAACGCAGGTCCTGTGGAAGCGCCTGCAGGACCGTCTCCGCTTCACGACGACCCTGGTCCTGAGGAAGCCATTCGAGGGAGTTCGCCACCGTGCGCCACCCGGACAAGGCGGCGAAGAGCCCCCCGATTGACCCTTGCAGGGCCCCCAGGCGATAGCGGAGGTCAGATGATTCGCCGATCGCCTCGTCGATGACGGGGCCGAGCGCCACGACCCGCCCCACGAGTTCGCGCCGCGCAGAACGGGTCTCCGCCTGCTTCGGTCCCACCCACGAGAATGTTCCGGCGAATCGCGTCCCGATCTCGGCGGCGAGGTTGGCGAACTGGAGGGTGAGGCGGCGGCGGGCGCCCCCCAGGTCCGTGCCCGCGAGCACGATGCCGGCGCAGACGATGCCGATGCAGATCTCGCTGGCGCGCGTGACGGCGAGCATGAGTATGTCCCCATGCACGCCTCCGGTGGCGCCGAAGCTGTCGCTGGCGATGATGAGGGCCGTGTAGCCGGCGAGCGCCGCCCC
Source organism: uncultured Alphaproteobacteria bacterium (assembly GCA_963696655.1). GTDB lineage: Bacteria > Pseudomonadota > Alphaproteobacteria > Dongiales > Dongiaceae > Hypericibacter. Next base: position 33,517 of record CAVOLB010000119.1, on the reverse strand, counting down.
ATAGGACATGAAGTTCCGCAGGGTGCTGGCGAAGAATCCGCAGATACCGCCCCAGAGCGCGAGGCTGAGGAGGAAGGCCTCGCGGCTCTGCGAGAAGACGGACGCGATGACGACGGTCATCGTGGCGCCGATCACGGTTCCGATCAGGCGAAACGACCCCTTGCGCAACGATGCGCCCAGGCTCGGCTGGCAGACGATGGCGGCGGAGGTCCCCGCCCAGGCGGCATTGTCGAGCCGCAGCCAGAAGGCGACATAGAGGGCGAGGCACACCGCGGCCCAGAGGCGCAGGCCGAAGAGCAGGCCGGGTATCCAGGAGCGCAGCCATGCCGCCGCCGCCGCCTCCGGTCCGGAGATCCAGCGCCAGCGCAGCCCGGGGAAGGGGTAAACGAGCGCGGCGCGCTCGGCATGACGCGGCATGGGCGAGGCCCTCGTTCGACGCGGGCCCGAGCATCGTCCGGGAGGAAGGAAGGCGCCTAGCACGATCCTGCTGGCGATGAGACCGGATTGCGATACTGAAGACCGATCGGGCCGCTGGAGGCCCGCCACGCCGATGAGGCCCGCGCATGGAGGTCGAACCGCCGCCGGCGAGCCTTGTCGTCGAACAACGAGGCCGATACGGGCGTGCCCGGCCGCTTCCATCGATCGCGTCGTCGGTTCGGGTATGCGCGCCATCGCCTCGACGCGACAACGGGACCGGCCGTGCCGGGTGGAGACCGTGGGGACGCCGGGGACCCGCGGAGGCCCGGGGGTCGGGGAAGTGCGGGGAAGGGCGTGCATCGTTACGGGAAATCGGGGTGCCCGGCGACAGGGTTCGGCGTCGCTCCGCTGACGGCCCGGGGCCCCGCCGATCATGGGGGCCTCCCGGGACTGCGGCTGACGATTCTCCTGGCGAAGATCCTCGGCCTCGCCCTCTTGTGCCGACGTCGCGCTTCCGTGATGCTGGGCGCGGGCTGTTCGATCGAGCGGTCCCCTTTGACGAGGCCCGAGGCGCTTTCTCATGCCTTGCCGTCGCCAGAAAACGCGGCGCAATGGTTCCAGTCACCGGGCAAGTCGTCGGAACAATCCATAGCGCGGTGCTGCGCCGAAACCGGGAGTGTGCAGGAAGGTCATGGCGCGCGGGCGAGGGGTCCTTCTCTCCCTTCGAGAGAATCTACGCGACTGGCTCGTCCTCTTCGGCCAGTTCGCCCGCCTTGCCTTGCCCTATTGGAGCGGCGAGGAGAAATGGCGGGCAGGAGCGCTCGCGGCATTCCTCGTCCTTCTCACCGGCGGGCAGGTCATCCTGGTCGTCGCGCTCAATTTCTGGTTCGAGCGGCTGTTTGATTCTCTGGAGCAGCGGAATCTCTATCATTTCGTGATGCTGATCGGCGCGTTCTTCGCCATCCTCGCGGCCAATGTCGTGGTGGTGACGGTCCATCTGCGCGTCAAGCGGCGCCTTCAGATCGCCTGGCGCGACTGGCTCACACGACGGCTGATCGGCGAATGGATGGCGGACGGTCGGCACTATCTCATCACGCATTTGCGAGGCGAGCATGACAATCCGGACGGCCGGATCGCCGAGGATATCCGCGTCAGCACCGAGCGGGCTATCGAGCTGATGCACACGCTGCTCTACTGCCTGCTGCTTCTGGTCAGCTTCACCTCGATCCTGTGGGAGCTCTCGGGGCAGACGCGGATCCCGCTGGGCGGCACGGAGCTGCTGCTGCCTGGCTATCTCGTCTGGTTGGCCATCGCCTTCTCGGCCACCGGCAGCACCATCGCGGTGCTGCTGGGGCGCCCGCTGGTGCGCGCCGCCAACCAGAGGCAGTCGGCGGAGGCGGATTTCCGCTTCGGGCTTGCCGACGCCCGGGAGAAATCCCTGGCCATCGCGCTGGTGCGCAGCGAAGGCGATGCCCGCGAGCGGTTCGGTGCCTTCTTCCGTCGGGCGGTCGCCGCCTGGGATCGCCAGACGTCGGCGCTCACCCACCTCTTCTTCTTCACGACGGGCTGGTCGATGCTGCCCCAGGTGTTTCCGATTCTCGTGGTGGCACCACGGTTCATCGCCGGTACGGTGACGCTGGGCGCGCTGATGCAGACGGCGCAGGCCTTCCAGCAGATGACCGGCGCTCTTTCCTGGCCGATCGACAACATCGCCGTGGTCGCGGAATGGAGGGCTTCCGTGGAGCGCGTTCAGGCGCTGCATCAGGCGATCCAGCGCTGGGCGACCGATAGAGGCCGCCATGGCGGCCCGACGATCGAGCTTGTGCCAGGCGAGGGGACCGATCTGCGCCTCGAGGCGGTATCGGTCAACAACCCGGAGGGCGAGCCGATCGTCGGCCCGTTCGACGCCGAAATCCGGCGCGGGGATCGCGTGTTTCTATCGGGCGATCAGAATGCCATCCAGCATCTGCTGATGGCCGCCCTGGGGCTCTGGCCATGGGGTTCCGGTCGCGTCCTGCTGCCGAAGGCCGTGCCACTGCTCTACATGCCGGCACGACCCTACTGTCCCATGGGAACGCTGCGGGAGGCGATCTGCCAGCCGGCGGGGCTGCGCGATTGCGAGCCGGCACGGGTTCGCGCCGCGCTCGAGCAGGTCGGCCTGGCTCATCTCATCGCTCGAATGGACAAGATCGAGATCTGGGAGCAGACGCTGCCGCCGCATGAGCAGGCGCGGCTGGGTTTTGCGCGGCTGTTGCTGCGCCGTCCCGAATGGATCCTGCTGGCCGACGCGATGGAAGCCTGTGACGCGGCTGGCGAAGCCGACATGATGAAGCTGCTGCGGGAGGAGTTTCCCGAGGCAACCGTGGTTGCCTACAGTCAGCGGCCGCTCGACGAGCGTTTCTTCGGGCGCCGCTTCAGCGTGAAGCGCATGGATGGGATCGCCGTCGTGGAGGAAACGCCGGTCCCGGCGGCATAAAGGAGTCCGATTCAGCCGCCGCGCGCCCGACGCAGCAGACCGGCATACCAGCGCGCGGAAGCCTTGGGCGTGCGCTTGCCGGTGGCGAAATCGACATGCACCAGCCCGAAGCGGACGCTGTAGCCCGAGCCCCACTCGAAATTGTCGAGCAGGGACCAGACGAAGTAGCCGCCGACATCGGCACCGGCCTCGATCGCGTCATGCATGGCGCCGATATGGGCTTGAAGATAGGCGATGCGGTTCTTGTCCTCGTAGCCGCCCTTCGCGTCCGGACGATCCTCGCCGCCGGCGCCGTTCTCGGTCACGTAGATCGGCAGGCGATAGCGCCGCGTGATCTCGATCAGCTCGTCGCGGAAGAGCTGCGGAAAGATCGGCCAGCCGATGTCCGATTTCGGGGCCTCGTCCGGGGTCTTCCCCCAGGCATAGCCCCAGATCGCGTTGGGATCCGCCTTGGCGAAGATCGGGCCGTAATGGTTGAGGCCGAACCAGTCGATCGGGCGGCAGATGCGCGCCATGTCGCCGGCCTCGACATAGGGTTCGATCGCATCGGCCAGGAGCGACGGGTAGTGGCCCCGGATCTGCGGATCGGGGAAGGCCGTGTTCCAATGGACATCCAGCAGTGCCGCTGCGGCCCGGTTCTCGGGCGTGTCCGTCTCGGGCAGGATCCGCTGGCGGTTATGGATCGCGCCGATCGAGGCCCCGGGCACCAGCGTGCGGATCGTGTCCACGCCGAGGCCGTGGGCCAGGTTGGTGTGATGGATGGCCTTGAGGTGGGCCTGGCGGTCGGTGATGCCGGGCGCGCCCCAATCGATGGCGTAGCCGAACAGGGTGAAGACCGAGAACTCGTTGAAGGTCGCAAAACGTTTGACGCGATCGCCATAGCGGCGTGCGACGAGCGCCGCGTAATCCGAGAACCAGCCGGCGCAGTCCCGGTTGGTCCAGCCGCCAAGATCGTCGAGCGCTTGCGGAAGATCCCAATGATAAAGACAGAGCCAGGGTTCGATTCCGGCTGCCAGCAAGGCGTCGATCAGCCGATCGTAGAAATCGAGGCCGGCCTCGTTCGCCGCCCCGCGGCCGCGCGGCAGAAGCCGCGGCCAGGCGACCGAGAACCGATAGGCGCCGACGCCGATCTCCCTCATCAGCGCGATGTCTTCCTTGTAACGATGATAGTGATCGCAGGCGACATCGCCCGTGTCGCCATTGGCGACGCGGCCCTTCATCAGGCAGCGCGTGTCCCAGATGCTGGGGCCGCGACCGTCTTCCTTGGCCGCACCCTCGATCTGGTAGCTCGAGGTGGAGACGCCCCAGGTGAAATTCCTGGACCAAAAGGCGGTGAGGGGATCGGCGGTCATGGCCCTGCTTCCGGATTGGCGGCTGTCGGTCGCCGCCCGGGGCACGCCTCCGAGTTGCGCGGCTCGGCGACGGTCGCGAGAGTGGCTGTCAAGCAACAATCCTAGCATGGGATGCACGGGCGATTCTATCGATCGCATCGTTGATTCCGGCATGCGTGCAATTCCGCCGATGCGACAATCGAATGACCCTATCGAGTGCAAGGGTGGGGAAAGATGTGCATTTGTTGGGGAATTTAGGACGCCCGGATAAAGGGCTCGGCGCGGCTAAAGCTGACGCCCCAGCGTCTCCTCGATCATGTCGTACTGCACTTTCGCCACGGAGGCGGAGCGCAGGAAGGCGATCAGTTCCCGTACCGGATCGACGATGCGATCAAGACCGCTGATGAAGGCGACGATGATGCCGATCTCGGTGTGGCCCCGAAGAACCATCATTCCACCCACGAGCAGAAGGATGAAGACGCTGAAGTATTGCAGGCCGTTGAGCATCAGCTTCATCCCGAATTTGAGCCTGAAGACCCGCCGTCGCACGCCATAGATCGTCTCGAACGCCTGCAGGATCTCGGCGGAGAGATCTTTGGCGCCATCGCCCGTTTCGTCGACGACATTGTCGTTGGCGTGGCGCAGCTCCTTGACGCGGGTCTTGACCAAGGCGTTGATCCGCCGCTGCACGATCGGCGTGATCACGACTTGCGGGATGGCGATCAGAAGGACGACCAGACCCAAATCGGGTTGCGTCCACAGCATGTAGGCCAGCGCGCTCACGAGCGTACCCGCCTGGACGACCGGTGTCGAAATGCACTCTCCGACAAGCTTGCCGACCGCTTCGGCTTCCGAGGATATCATGGTGACGAACGTCCCTGTTTGGTCGGCGCCGGCTTTGGCCGCCGGCCGCGCATCGGGTGCTTTTCGGCTGGCGCCAAAGATGGTGCGCCGGAGAGCGAGGATGGTGGATTCGCCGAGGCCGGCGCTGCGCCTGTTGAGAAGATAGCGCAGGCCGCTGTTGCACCAGGCGGCCGCGAGATAGCCGACGCAGAGCAGGATCAGCGCATCGGCTTTCTCCCGTCCTGCAAGCCCGTTGATGATGTGACGCTGCAGCTCGAGAGGGACCATGGTGACGAGCGCGGAAAGGACCGCGAGAATGACGAGGACGATCTGCTGCCGGCCCGTGGAGCGCCAGACATAGGCATAGAATTTCCGCATGTCGTTCCGACCCCCTGAGGACGGCTTTCGGGTCGGCGCCAGTTCGGCGCTTTAGCCAGGGTCGCCGGCCTGGATACCACCCGGCAGCGCCCGATCTGGCAAGCCGGCTTCGGGGTCCTTATTGCCCACGGTATGACCTGCATCAATGACCTAAATCAGCCGTCGCAATATCGTGCCAAGATTGAGGCGTGACAGGCTGGCATGAGGCAAGCCGTGCTCCGACGAGCCGGTTCCGGGCGGTTTCCGTGCGACGTATCGCTATCATTGGAATTCTCGCGACATTGCTGGCCCTCTCCGCCCATGCGGCGGACGAGAGGAAGCCTTGCATTGGCTTGCTCGATGAGCCGGTCGGGATAGATGGTGCCGTCCCGCAGCCCGGTCAACCGACGACGCCAGAAGCCAAGCCGCCGCTCTTGACGGAGAACGAATGCGAAGCGGTGAAGCGCCACGAACTCCATATGCGCTTGATGCAAATTCCCCAGGAGAAAGAGGATCCCATGGGGCTCTCGCTGGGGAGCCGGGACCAAGGCGGCATTCTGTATTTCAGGATCCCGTTCAGTTTCTGATCCCGCAGGCCCCGGGATTCCAGGGACGCCGAGCGACGGCGCCGCCACGGGTTCCGGACGGACAGCGCGGGGGAGGAGATAATAGGTGGCACCCTGGGGGCGCCTTGCCACGGGAGAGAACCGGGACCTATGCTGAGATCGGATTGGGCAGCAGCGCGCGGTTTGCGAATCCTGAGGCAGTGCCATGGCGCTGCCATGGCTTACGGCTCTCCCGCACAAGCAAGCTGACCTGTCGTGATTTTCGCCGAGAAGGTGGCACGCCCATGGACGGCCGGACTGAGATCGAGACGTCGACCGCTCGAAACGTCGAGACCTGCGATGTCCTCATCGTCGGCGCCGGTATCTCGGGCATCGGGGCCGCCTACCACCTGACGCAGCAATGCCCCTCGATGACGTTTGCCGTTCTCGAGGCCCAGGAGAGTTTCGGCGGAACCTGGCGCACCCACCGTTTCCCCGGCATCCGGTCCGACAGCGACCTCTATACCTTCGGCTATCGCTTCAAGCCGTGGATCGGTCCGCCCATCGCGACGGCGGACAGGATCCTGGCCTATATGGGGGAGGTCATCGACGAGAACGGCCTGGGATCCCGCATCCGTTACCGGCACGCGGTCTCGACGGCCCGCTGGTCGAGCGAGAGCAACCGGTGGACAGTGACCTGCAAACGCGGCGACACCGGCGAGACCGTCACCTTCACCGCGAAGTTCTTGTGGATGTGCCAGGGCTACTACAATCACGCTGAAGGCTACATGCCGAAATGGGGCGGCATGGAGCGCTTCGAGGGTCCGATCGTCCACCCGCAGAATTGGCCCGAGGATCTCGACTACAGGGGCAAGAATGTCGTCGTCATCGGTTCCGGCGCAACCGCCGCGACGATCATTCCCGCCATGGCGCCCGACTGCCGCCATATCACCATGCTGCAGCGCTCGCCGACCTATTTTCACGCCAGCACCAACACGATCCCGCTGGCCGACGAGTTACGGCGACTGGCGATCAAGGAGGAGTGGATCCACGAGATCGTCCGGCAGAAGATTCTTCACGACGACGCCGAGTTCGAACGCCGGACGTTCGACGAACCTGAAGCCGTGAAGGCGGAGCTGCTGGGTGTCATCCGCGCCTATCTCGGCGAGGATTATGACGTCGATACCCATTTCACGCCCCGCTACCGCCCCTGGCGGCAGCGGCTGGCTGTCATTCCGGAAGGCGATCTCCTGACGGCGATCCGCTCCGGCAAGGCCTCGGTGGTGACCGACGAGATCGACAGCTTCACGGAGACCGGCATTGTCCTGAAATCCGGGAGGGAGCTCCCGGCGGACATCGTCGTGGCGGCCACGGGTTTGAATCTCTGCGTCTTCGGCGACATCGAGTTCGCGGTCGATGGCAGGGCGCTGGATTTCTCGGAGACGGTCGGCTTCCACGGCATGATGTTCACCGGCGTGCCCAACATGGCGTGGGTGTTCGGCTATATCCGGTCGAGCTGGACCCTGCGCGCCGACCTGATCGCGGACTTCGTCTGTCGCCTGCTCGGTTACATGGAAGAGAAGGGGTTCGAGAAGGTCGTTCCGATGCTGCGGCCGGAGGACAGGGATATGCGCATCGGGCCCTGGGTCGAGCCGGAGAACTTCAATGCCAACTATATCCTGCGCAGCCTGCATCTGCTGCCGAGATGCGGCGACAAGCCGGAATGGCAGCACAGCCACGACTACGGGATCGACAAGGACCGCTTGCCTGCCATCGAGGTGAGCCACAGCGCCTTGGTCTATTCGTGAGGCGAGGCGGCGCCGATTGAAGAGCCGCCTATTGCGGCTCGCTGAGACGAGCGGCCGCGAGCGCCAGGACCCGTGCGATCCCGAGCGCTTCCTCCTCGCCGGCGGGTCCCGCGAACTGGCGGGCGCCCTCGTCGGTATGAAACGCCCATCCGCCCGGCCGGCCGATGCCGATGAGGGCCGCGGGGACGCGCTGCGAGATATTGCCGAAGTCGGTGGCGAAGGGCAGGGGCGGCGGGTCTTCCACGAAATCGCGCCCGGCCGCCGCGAAGGCCTGGGCGACCGCCGCCGTCACGCGGTCGTCGGGCCGGACACCGCAGACGACCCGTCCCTCGGACCATCGCGCCCCCGTCAGGGCCTCGCGCAAGGGCTTCGCGGCCTTGGCCAGACCGGCTTCATCCTCGGCGAAGATCAGGAAGGTCGCCGTCAGGACGAGGCCGGCGCCTTCCTCGATGTCGCCATGAAAATGCACGTCCTCGGCGATGACGCGATCCGGCTCGACCTGGTCGAGGACCGCGGTCAGGCGGCGCAAGGCGGCCATCGGCTCCGTCACGACGCCTTTGCGCAGGGAGCGCAGCCCCGAAACGGTGGCCTGGTCCCGGCGCATCCACAGCGAGGCCTTCGAGACCGTGTTGATGAACTCCGGATGCGCATAGAGCGCCGCATCGATCCCGTCCCAGAGACCGGCCGCGGCCGAGAGCGCCTTGCCGCCGCCGCGCGCGACCGTGCCGGGCGCATGGATCTCGTCGGCGGGACAGCCGAACAGCACGATCTTGCCCGCGAGACGGTCGCGCAGGCCGGCGAGAGCCAGGGCCGCGGCGGTCGTGCCGCCGGAGATCGGCCCGTGCCCGCAGGAATGGACGGGCTCCACGGCGCCGTTCGCCCGCACCGCGGGCACCGCGTCATAGAGCACGACGATGCCGACCGAACGGCCCGGCCGCGCGCCCTTCAGGGTCGCGTGAAACGCCGTCGCCATGCCGCCGACGCCGCGCTCGACCTGGAAACCGCCGCGCGCGAGCCGCTCCGCGATATGCGCCGACGACGCATGCTCCTCGTGGCCGAGCTCGGGATGGGCATGCACGAAGCGCAAGACTTCGACCGCGGCGCCGGTCTGCGCGTTCACCGCCGAGACGATGTCCTTGTCTGCGATCATGGCCCGCCTCCCTGCGGATTCAAATCCGGGCGGACGTTCGGATGATGAGCTCGCCCGGAATGCGGATCGTCTTGCGCTGCGGCTCCTTGCCTTCCATCTGGCCCAGAAGAAGCGAGATCGACTCCGCGACCATCTTTTCGACCGGTTGCCGCACCGTGGTGAGACTGTAGCTCGGCCAGGAGGCCTCCGGAATGTCGTCGAAGCCGACGATCGAGACGTCGCCCGGCACGTCGAGCCCCAGCTCGTGGCGGGCGGCTTCGAGCACGCCCAGGGCGGCGATGTCGCTGATGCAGAAGATCGCTTCGGGGCGGTGTTTTCTCTTCAACAGGCTCATGCCCGCCGCAAAGCCGCCTTCATAGCTGTTGAGGCCGCTTTCTTCGTCGAAACTCCTGATGCCGGCCTTGCGCAGCGTCTCCGCGAAGGCGGTCCGTCTTTCGATATGGGTCGATGTATCGGCCTGCCCGCCGACGAGGCCGAAGCGCCGGTGGCCCGCCTTCAGGAGGCGTTGCGCCACCAGGCGCGCGGCCGGCTCGTTGGCGCAACAGACCGAGTTGACCTGGCCTTCGTAGATCGCGCGGTTGAAGACCAGGGTCGGCAATCCTTCGGATCGCAACATCCGCGCCATCTTCGACGAAATGGTGGCCGAGGCGATGATGACGCCGCCCACATGATACTGGAGAACTTCCGGCAGGACGGCATCCACGTCCTGGCCCTTGGGCACGCTGAACAACAGGATCCGGCGGCCGATCTTCTGCAGCTCCTGCGTAAACTCGCTCATGACCGTCGGGTAGAACGGGTTGTTGGAGTTGCCCATCACCAGCCCGATCACCTTTGACTTGCGGCTGATCAATGTCCGAGCGAGCTCGCTGGGCCGGTAGCCCAGCTTCTGTGCCGCATTGTGAATGCGCTCCAGTACCTCGGAGGAGACCTTGGCGCCGCCCCCGAATGCGCGCGACACCGTCGACTGCGAAACGTTAGCGGCCGCGGCGACGTCATAGGACGTGGCTCTCTTCGCGGGCTTCATAAGGTCCTTGCATGCATCGGGGTGTCGGCGCAAATCGGTCGAAATGTCAGGCCGCTGCGCCCTGAAAAGATAATGAGTGCGCGTAAGCTACACGGCTCGTGATTCGCTGGCAATCGACCCTCGCGCCGCCCGGAACCAGGGGCGTCATCGGCGATTTCGCCCCCGAAACATCGTCCCCAGCCGCACCTGCAATATTGCAGTGCAGCGCCGATGAAATTCTGTGCATTCGAATGCATTTGGTGTTGCATTCGAATGCAGCGGGGACATAATAAGAAAAAACGCCCACTGGGAGCAGAGACCAAGCCAGGGGGCGCGCGACCAATTTTTGGGCATTCGAATGCCACCGCGCCTGCATTCGAATGCAGACCGGAAGCGAGAAACCGGATTCTCGCAACGCTGTTCTGTTGCCTGGTGACATGAAAGGAGATCGACGGAAATGGCTCTCGAGATCAGGAAGATCGTCACGACGGTCGAAGAGATTTACTTCGAAGGCAAAGGCAAGCTGAAGCGGCCCTTGCGCGTCGCCGCCGCCATGGCGGTGGTCAAGAATCCCTTCGCCGGCGGCTACTCGGCCGACATCGGCATTCTCGGCAACGAGTACAGCAACACCCTGGGCCCCAAGCTGGCGAAGCTCGCGGTCGAGGCGCTGGGCACGACGCCGGTCGTGTTCGGCAAGGCGGCCCTGGTCGGCCTCGATGGCGAAGTCCAGCATGGTTCCGCCATCATCCATACGCGGCTCTTCGGCGACGCGCTGCGAACCCTGGCCAAGGGGCACGGGGTGGTGCCGGGCGCGGAAAAGCGCGGTGCGGCCGGTGCAACCCTCGATATCGCCCTCAAGAGCGCCGTCGATGGCGGCACGCTCGCGGATTCGATGCCGGACTTCTTCTACAGCTTCGAGGTGCGCGTTCCCGATGCGCCGCGCAATGACGAGATCGTCGTCATCGCCGCGGTCGGCGACGGTGCGCGGCCCGATCCCCGGAAATAGCGGCAAGGCAGAGGAAGATCGGGAGCGTCGGTCGGCATGACCAGGATCGGATTCATCGGATTGGGCACGATGGGCGCCCGCGTTGCGGAGAACCTGCTGCGCGCCGGATATCCGATGACGGTCTTCGATCTCGGCAGCTCTGTGGTGGAGGCGTTCAAGACCCGGGGCGCGAGCGCGGCCGGAAGTCCGCGCGAGGTCGCGAGAAACGTCGACATCGTCTTCCTGTCGCTGCCCGACTCTCCGGACGTGATGGAGGTTGCAACCGGCCCCGAGGGGATTCTGAAGGGCGCCCACCCCGGCCTCGTCGTGATCGATCTCTCCACCGTCGCGCCCATGGTGCCGCGCCGGCTGGCCGCGGAGTTCCAGAAGCTCGGCATGGATTGGCTCGATGCGCCGGTCAGCGGCGGACCCAAGGGCGCCGCGGCGGGCACGCTGACCATCATGGTCGGCGGGACCCGGGCGACGTTCGACCGCTGCCGCCCGGTCTTCGACGCGATCGGCACGAACATCCAATATATGGGCGGTTCCGGAACGGGCGCCACGACGAAGGTCGTGAACCAGCTCGCGGTCGGCATCTCGACCATGGCGATGTTCGAAGCCTTCACCCTGGGCGTGAAGGCCGGCATCGATGCGAAACGGCTCCACGAAGTGCTGCGGACCAGCAGCTCCGGCTGCTGGGTGATGGACAATCTGATTCCCGCGGTCCTGCTGAGCAATCGCCAGCGCGAAGAGCCGGCAGCCTGGTTCGCGCTGAGGCTGCAGCACAAGGATATGCGGATCGCGGTCGAGACCGCCAGCGCGCTGGGCGTGCCGCTCGCGGCCGGAACCCTGTCCGCCCAGCTCTATGCCGTCGCCGAGGGGCAGGGCTGGGGCAATCGGGATCAGGTTTCGGCGATCGATCTCTATGCGAACTACGTCGGAATCGAAGCCTGGTAGGGATTCGGCCGGGCAGATAGCTGAATTCGAAACTGTTGAGACGACAGAGCAAAAGGAAGCGGACGGGTATGGAACGCGTGGGTTGGATCGGCCTCGGAACGATGGGCTCTCGTATGGCGAAGAACCTTATGAAAGCCGGCTACAAGCTCGTGGTGCATGACATCGACGCCGGCGCCGTCAAGGCGCTCGGCAAAGAGGGCGTCGAGGCCGCGAAGAGTCCGCGCGAGGTCGCCGAGAAGGTCGACATCCTGCTGCTGTCGTTGCCGGACTCGCCCGAGGTGATCGGGGTCGCGACCGGCACCGACGGAATCATGGCCGGCGCCCATCCCGGACTCGTGGTGCTGGATCACTCGACGGTCGCACCGTCGACGCCGCAGAAGCTCGCGCAGGAGTTCGCGCCGCATGGCGTGCAATGGCTCGACGCGCCGGTGAGCGGCGGCCCGACCGGCGCGGAAGCGGCAACGCTGACCATCATGGTCGGCGGCGACCGGAAATCCTTCGATCGCTGCGAGCCCGTCCTCAAGGCCATGGGAAAGAACATCGAATATATGGGCGCCATCGGCATGGGCGCGACGACCAAGATCGTCAACAACTTCGCCGCTGGCATCAACATCATCGCCGTCTGCGAAGCGTTCACCCTGGGCGTGAAGGCGGGGATCGATCCGCAGCGTCTGTTCGAAGTCCTGCGGACGAGCAGCTCCGGTTCCTGGATCATGGAGAACCTGGTTCCCGGCGTCGTTCTCGCCAATCGCCTCAGCGAAGAGCCGGCGCCGCGTTTCGCGCTCCGGCTGATGCACAAGGATCTGCGGCTCGCCGTCGCCACGGCGAGCGCCCTCAAGGTGCCGTTCGCGGCGGGAACCCTTGCCGAGCAGATGTTTGCCATCGCCGAAGGGCAGGGCTGGGGCAACCAGGACCATATGGCGGTCATCAAGCTCTACGCGAACTATGTCGGCATCGAGAAGTGGTGATTGAAGACGAAGGAAGATAGCTCTCGGCGGAGGGAGGAGATGCAGGCTTCCAGGAACAGCGCCAGCTTGCGCAAACCGGCTCGTGACCTGTTCAAGTCGAGCCGGGGCATCGGCCTCGCGACGATCGGCCTGTTCGCGCTCAGCGCGCTGTTCTACCCGGAAAGCCTGGCCAGCGGCGCCCTCAGCGGCATGCTCCCCTTCGCTGCCGTCCTGGCCTTCGTTGCCCTCGGCCAGACCCTGGTGCTCCAGCAGGGCGGTATCGATCTTTCCGTTCCCGGCGTCGTGTCGCTCAGCGCCGTGATCGTCGCTTATTCCTCGGTCGGCCAGGCCGATCATCCGGGCGCGCCGCTGGCGCTGGCGATCGCCTATGCCTTCGGTGCGGCCATTCTCGCCGGGATCGTGAATGGCCTGCTGGTGAGCCGGGGTCGGGTCGCACCCATCGTCGCCACCATCGGCATGAATGCGGTCCTCTACGGCATCAATGTGCGCATCTCCGGCGGCACGCCGGTCTCGATGCCGGATGGCCTCCTGCAGTTCGTCAACATCAAGATCTTCGGCGTCACCGCGCTGGCGGTGATCGCCGTCGCCGTCGCGGCGGTGATCATCTTCGTCATGAAGGAGACCATGTTCGGCCGCCGCTTCGAAGCGGCCGGCGCCAATCCGCGGGCGGCGCGCGCGACCGGTATCGTGACCGATTACTATCAGATTGCCGCCTATGCGGCCGCCGCGGCCCTTTACAGCACCGGTGGGATCTTCCTGGGCAGCCTGATGCAGCTTCCCAGCGCCTTCCAGGGCGACGTTTACCTGATGCCCTCGATCGCGGCCGCGGTGCTGGGGGGAACATCCCTGTTCGGCGGCAAGGGCAATCTTGCCGCCTCGTTGATCGCCGCTCTGTTCCTGACGCAGCTGCAGCAGCTCGTGCTGATCACCGGTTCGAGCGTCGGCGTCCAATATCTGTTCCAGGGCGGCGCGATCATCGTCGGGGTCGGCGTCTACAGCGTGAAGTGGTCCGATTTGAAGACGTCGCTTCGCAAGCTCGCGGGGATCGGTCTGCACCCGGGGGTACGAGGGGCCTGAGCTCGCCCGCAAAAGAGCTGAATGAGCCGAAAACATAAGAAGCTTAGCAAAATGGGAGGACGTGGATGAGAACGCAGTACAAAATGACTTTGCTCTCCGGCATCGGACTGATCGGCGCCTTGTTGGCCGGACCGGCATCCGCAGAGCCGGCAGCGTGGTGCAAGTCCATCGCGAACGGCATCTATTGTGCGGAACCGGCGGCAACGCCGCCGAGCTTCTGCGGCACCAAGGAAATCTCGGTGGCGCTGGCGGACGGCTTCGCGGCCAATCCGTGGCGGCAGATGACGACCGCCGCTGCCATCAATGAAGCCAGCCAATGCCCCAACGTGACGAGTTGGGCCCATACCGACGGCCAGGGCAACACCCAGAAGGCGATCTCCGATCTCAACGGCCTGGCGGCGCGCGGCGTCAATGCGATCGTCGTGTTCCCGGATGCCGGGCCGGCGATGCTGCCGGCGATCCGCGATGCCTTCAAGCAGGGCAGCGCCGTGGTGCCCTATCGGGCCAAGGTCGGCGGCGAGGAAGGCAAGGACTACAGCGTCTTCGTCGGCACCGACTTCTATCAGGACGGCAAGGATTGGGGCACCTGGATGGCGAAGGCCCTCAACGGCAAGGGCAATGTCGCCTATCTCGGCGGGCCCGCGGGCACCAGCCAGAGCCGCGAGAGATCCCAGGGCATCAAGGACGCGTTCAAGGATTATCCGGGCATCAAATGGATCGGTCAGGATCCCTTCGAAGTGACCAACTGGGATTCCAGCATGGTGGCGAAATCCCTGACGGCGCTGATCGCGAAATATCCGCAGATCGACGGCATCATCGCCGATCTGGACGTCGCCATCATCACCTCCGGCGCCTTCGAGCGGGCGGGGCGCCCGCTTCCCAAGGTGGCCGGCGAGGACGCCAACGCCTTCGGCTGCACCTGGCAGAAGCTCAAGGCCGCCGATCCGAACTCGACCTTCGAATTCACCACCAACAGCGCCGAACCCTGGAACGTCCGCCTGGCTGTCCGCTGGGCGATCGCCTCCGCGGCCGGCGGGCATGTCGACCAGCCCCTGATCATCACGGATCCGAGCGGTCGCCAGCACACGGTCGCCGAGGCCGGGTCCAAGATGGTGAAGAACTTCGCCATGGATGACTCGCTGCAGAAGATCGTGTTCTGCGATCCGAAGCTGCCGCCGACGGCATCGAACGGCACCAGCCTCACCACGGAACAGACGCTCGAGGCACTCAAAGGAGGCCTCTGATGGACAACCGGGAGGACCGGCGGCAAGCGCCGGTCCTCCCACGATCTCGCGAGGATGATCGCTTGAGCATTGTGCGCAGTTCAGCCAAGAGGATTCCCTCCCTGGCAGCGGACCCCCTTCCCGATCCGGTGGCGATGGACGAGCCGAAGACGATCTCGTTGCGGCTGAGCAATATCCGCAAGCAGTTCCCGGGCGTCCTGGCGCTGAAGGACGTGTCGTTCGAGGCCGCGGCCGGCGAGGTTCATGCGCTGCTGGGCGAAAATGGCGCCGGGAAATCGACACTGATGGGCGTGGCCTCGGGCGACCTCGGGCCGGACCAGGGCAGCATCGAGATCTGCGGGCGGCGGATCGACGGATTGACCGCGGCGCAGGCGCAGCGGCTCGGCCTTGTCATCGTTCACCAGCATCCGGCACTTCTGCCGGACCTGACTGTCGCCGAGAACATGCTGCTGGCGGTCCCCAAGAGCCTCCGCAAGGGCCCCGGCAACGGCGTTCAATGGGTTGCCGAACAGCTCGAGCGTGTCGGCTGCACGGCGCATCCCCTGGCCCGCATGGTCGACGTCGATATCGCGCAGCGTCATTTGATCGAGCTGGCAAAAGCGCTGTCGATCGACCCGAAGATCCTCATTCTGGACGAGCCCACGGCCCCCTTGACGCCGGATCTCGTCGAGCTGCTGTTCGAGAAGATTCGGGCCGCGGCCGCACGGGGTGCCGCCGTCGTCTATATTTCGCACCGGCTGCAGGAAGTGCGGCGCATTTCCGATCGCGTCACCGTGATGCGCGATGGCGAGATCAAGGGCACCGCGCCCACCGGCCAGATGTCTGACGACGAGATGTTGCGGCTGATCGTCGGCCGCACGGTCACGCACGCCTTCCCCGAGAAGGCGAAGGCCGTCGGCGCCGAGGGCAGGGGCCTTGTCGTCACCGGCCTCTCGGGCAGGAACTTTCACAACGCCAGCCTCACGGCGCGTCCGGGCGAGATCGTCGGCATCGCCGGCATCACCGGCAACGGTCAAAGCGAGTTCCTGCGGTCGCTGGCGGGATTGCTGCCGGCGTCGGGCGAGGTCCGGCTGCATGACATGCCGCTGAGGCTCGGACGGCCGGCGGTCGCCTACAAGGCGGGCGTGACCTTCCTCTCTTCCGACCGCCAGAAGGAAGCGCTCTTCATGAGCATGTCGGTGCGGGAGAATGCCGCGGTGTCGGCGCTTCGGCTCCTGTCGCGGTTCGGCATCGTCAATCGGCGGGTGGAGCGGGAGAGCGTCGACGCGCAAGTGTCGGATCTTTCGATCCGGACTCCGTCGCTCGAGACCAGCATCGCCGGGCTCTCCGGCGGCAATCAGCAGAAGGTCGTCCTCGCCCGCGCGCTGCTGGCGAAATCGAAACTGATTCTGGCCGAGGAACCGACGGCCGGCGTCGATGTCGGCGCGCGGGCCGAAATCTACCGGATCCTCCGGGAAGTCGCCGACCGCGGCGCCCCTGTCGTCGTCGTCTCGTCCGATGTCGTCGAGCTGGAGGGGCTCTGCGACCGGGTGATCGTCTTCTCGCGGGGCCAGGTCGTCGGCGAGCTCGCCGGCGAGGCGGTCACCGAGGAGCGGATCGGCCATGCCATGATCACGGCGACGGCGCATCGGCGGACCGATCTTGCGGAGACCGATCGATCGTCGATGGCGCGCCGGCAGGGCGCCTCGCTGTGGCGGCGTTTCCTCGCCGGCGATCATGCGCCGGCGCTGGTCCTGGCTCTTCTCATCCTGGCGCTCGGCGCCTATGCGACGGGTCAGAACGCCCGCTTTCTCTCCGCCTTCAACATCGAGAAGATGCTCCTGCTCACGACGGCCCTGGCGTTCATCGGCTATGGGCAGATGTGCGCGGTCTTCACGGGCGGCATCGATCTCTCGGTGGGGCCCCTGGTGGGGTTGAGCGTCGTCGTCGCCTCCTTCTTCCTGCTCGACGGCAGCTCGGTCGCGTTCTGCGTCCTCGGTCTGCTGGCCATGGCCGGTCTCGGGGCGGTCACCGGCCTGGTGAATGGCTCGCTGGTGCGGTTCGGCCGATATACGGCGGTCGCGGCGACGCTCGGCGTCTACATCGTCATCCAGGGCGTCTCGGTGCTGCTGCGGCCTTTCCCGGACGGAAGTATCAGCACGGACATCATCTCCGCCATCCAGACCACGGTGTCGGGCGTCCCGGTGGCCTTCGTCGTCGCGATCCTGTTGGGGATTGGGCTCGAGCTGGCGCTGCGCTATACGCGCTGGGGCCTCAGCCTGCGCGCCGTGGGGTCGAACAGCGAGGTGGCGTCGCGCATCGGCGTGCGCACCAGTCTGTCGATCGTCGGCGCCTATGTCGCCTCCAGCCTGTTGACCGTGCTCGGCAGCGTGATGGTGACAGCGCAGCTCGGCATCGGCGACCCCAATCAAGGCATCGGCTACACGCTTTCCAGCATCGCGGCGGTGGTTCTGGGCGGGGCGAGCCTGTTCGGGGGCCGTGGCGCCTTCACCGGCGTCCTCTTCGGCGCGGCGCTGATCGTGGTGGTCAATTCGACGACCTCGTTCCTCGGGCTCTCCGATGCCTGGCAGTACTGGTTCATCGGCATTCTGACCCTCGGCGCGGTCGCGATCTACTCGCAGGCGCGCCGGGCGTCCGGCGGTGCCTAGGCGTTCAGAGGAAGAGTCGCGTTCCAACAGCCGTCAATGACATCAAGTGGCGCTCAGCGCTCGTTTGCAGCAGGGAGGTATGACCATGGCTTCGCCGTTCGAAATCCTCGATCCGCGATTCAGGAAGATCTGGGCGCCGATCGCGCAGCTGGAGAAGCTGCATACCGGCATGAAATTTTCCGAAGGGGCGGTCTATTTCGCCGACCATCGCTGCGTTCTCTTCAGCGACATTCCCAACAGCCGGATGCTGCGCTGGGAGGAGGACACCGGGCAGGTCAGCGTGTTCCGCCAGAACGAGAATTTCTCGAACGGCAATACGCGGGACCGGGAAGGCCGGCTCGTCACCTGCGAGCAGGGCGCCCGGCGCGTGACCCGGACCGAGCTCAACGGCTCGATCACCGTGCTGGCGGACAAATGGAACGGGAAGCGCCTGAACTCGCCGAACGATGTCGTGGTGAAATCGGACGGGTCGATCTGGTTCACCGATCCCACCTACGGCATCAGCTCCTATTTCGAGGGTGGGAAGGCGGAGAGCGAGATCGGCAACCGCAACGTCTATCGGCTGGATCCGAAAAGCGGCCAGCTGACGGTCGTGGTCGACGACTTCGCCCAGCCCAACGGGCTCGCCTTCTCGGCCGACGAGAGCATCCTCTATATCGTCGATTCCGGGATCGCGCCCGATCCCAACGGCCCGCATCACATCCGGAAATTCCAAGTGACCGGCGACGGCAAGCTGCGGGGCGGCGAGGTGCTGGTCGAAGTAGCGCCGGGCATTCCCGACGGCATGCGGGTCGATGTCGACGGCAACCTCTGGTGCACGGCGCAGGACGGCGTCCATTGCATCACCAAGGAGGGCGAGCTGATCGGCAAGGTGCGGGTGCCCGAGGTCTGCGCCAATGTGGTCTTCGGCGGCCCGTTGCGGAACCGCCTGTTCATCTGCGGCTCCTCCTCGCTCTACGCCGTCTACACCAACACGCGGGGCGTCCAGCTGCCTTAGCCGGCGTGCCGACGGTCGCTGCGCCCGCCGACAAGCCTGGCGGCGGGTCGTCGCGTCACGTCCACGGTCTTCGTCACTCGGCCGGGGCTACCTTATCTTGGGTCGACCCCGGCGCCATGCTCTGGAAGACGCCGTCTCGCCGCACCAGCGCATGGAAGAGCGCGGCGGCGAGGTGCAGCAGGACCAGCGCGAAGAAGGCGAACGCCAGGTAAAAATGCGCGTTCCAGAGCATCGTCCGCACCGCGTCGCTCTGCGGCAGGATGGCGGGGAGGTGGATGCCGCCATAGAGCACGATCGGATAGGCGCTGGCCGACATCATCGCCCAGCCGATCAGCGGCATGGCGATCATGAGGGCGTAGAGCGCGTAATGGGACAGATGCGCCGCGAGCTTCATCGGCTCTGGCAGATCCGCCGGCAGGCGCGGCGCGCCATGGCGGAGGCGCACGACGAGACGGATCAGCGCGAGCACGAGAATGGCGATGCCGAGCGTCTTGTGCGTCGCCAGGAGGGGAATGTATTTCGGCATGACGGTCGAGACCATGCCGACCCCGATGAAGAACATCGCCAGGATGCAGGCCGCCATGAGCCAGTGCAGCGAACGCTGGAGAACGGTGAATCTGCATGCCGCCGCCGCTCATGGCTGGGTCCCCGCCGCGGTTTGCTGGTGATAGGGATAATATTGAACCTCGGCCGTGCGCAGGGCGAAGGACCTGGCATAGGCGGCCGACCGCGCGGCCGGGAACGGATCGTCCGACACCTTGATACCGTTCGGCAGGAAGGTCGGGTCGAAATTGATGTCGCGGCAGGGGCCGTCGCGCTCGGCCTCGATCTGCTGCACGACGAGCGTGCCGACCTCGACGGTCTTGCGCCCCTCCGGCCATGCCTTGCTGGGATCCGAGGTCGGGTCGCCCGGATCGGCGACGGTGATCACCATGCTCCAGCGCTGCGGCTCCTTGGCGACCCGGTCCGCGATCTCCTGGTCGAGATGGTCGGGGCCGAGCTTGGTGAGATCCTCCGGCGTGATCGGCACGATCGGCGCCTGCGGGCGGAACGACCACCGCACCGCATGCTCGGCACCGGAACCGTCGACGAAGAGGAAGGCGTTGAGGCCGTTATAGGGCTCTTCCGCGTAGCTTGCCGTCCAGGGCGCGGTCTTTGCCCACTCGCCGAACGCGGCGAACTCCGGGTTGGCGGCGATGAAGTTCTTCATCGCATCCGGATCCTTGCTGTGCGACGCCTCCAGCAGCCCATAGAACGCCTGCGGGGTCGACACCGGAAAGAACGGCGCATCGATCATGGCGGTGCGCCACACCTGGCCGTCGGGAGTCGAGATCTGGAGCCCCATGCCCCGCACCCGGACCGTGGCGTCCGGGGCGTTGGGATCGGGCGTGCCGAGATTGAAGCGGCCGATGGCCGGATACTGGCCGGCGGCGAAAACCTGGGCGCGCGAGAGCGCCGCGCCGTTCCCGTTCGCCTCGAACTGGCCGGTGAAGCAGATGCCCTTGGCATGATTCCGCCGGTAGCCGAGGGCCGGGCCGGTCGGCGGCGCCAGCGCCTCGACGATCTTGGTCGAGGTCAGGCGATCGGGCGACAGCCATCCCGCCGTATAGGCGAACGCGCCGGCGATGACGGCGACAATGACGGCGATGAGCGCCAGCGATGCGAAGGGGGGATGCGACGGCGACTGAGACGGGGCAGACATTCAGCACCCTCTATGGGACGATCGGAAGCGTCAGCGTCCATAACCCGGTTAAGAGATTATAGGACGTTCCTGCCCTGGATCATCTGGGGCTGCTCATGTCCATGAAAAGGGCAGGGCGAAATGTTCAAGCTCATCCCGAAGGGCGCCTGCAGAATGAGTTTGAGGCTGGTGAGTGCCGGCAGCCTGTCGCCCGGAACCTGATCGGGCCGGAGGAGTCCGGGCGCTCCTTGCCCTCGCCGGTTCCGATGTTGTCGTCATGCTGCGAAAGGCGGACCGATCATGACCGGACGCAAGGTTGCTTTTTATTATGCTTGGAACCGGCCGGGCGAGACCGACGCGCCGCTGTCCGTCATCGAGAACCGGTTTCCGGCGCTGTTCGAAAGCCGCCGGATCCTGTACCCGCATTTCGAGGAACTCTCCGATCCCGCAAGCTTCGACCAGGGCATCGCGGGCTTTCTCGATCAGATATTGAAGAAGAACTTCGTGGATTTTGTCGCGCAGGCCGGCGCGCAGACGGGCCACCCGGTCCTCGAAATCGAGCGCGACGGCGGCGACGGCCGTCATCGGTCCCTCGACGACGGTCTCCTCGAGACGATCGACACGCTCATCGTCATCAGCTTCGATTCGCTCCGCACCCGGCAGCAGGCGAGCGCCGCCGAAGTCGATGCCGTCCGCTCGTTCCTCGCGATCCCGGGCAACCTGGTCTTCGTCTGCCCCCATCACGACATCGGCGAGGCCGAGGGGCTTTCGGACGCCGATCGAATGAACCTTCAGCTCGCCCAGTTTCTTCATCACGGCGATCGGGCGATCCCGCCGCAGCAGGGCTTCGGCGGCTTCGCGCGCTCGGTCCTGGCCGGACTGGGTGTTCCGGTGGAAAACCGCTTCGGGCTGCATCCCGCCGCCGAGCCCGACGGATCGCCGGCGCCCCTCGAAATCGACGCCGCCCTCGACCGCTTGGGGCTTCTTGAGGGGGTGACCAGGTTCAATCTCCACCCTCATCTGCCGCATCTCAAGCGCCTGGGCGACGCCGTTGCCAAGATGGAGGTGCTGGCGCGCCAGTCCGTCGATCTCACTGCGGCGCCCCATCCCTTCACCCAGGATGGCCGATCCACCTTTGACGCCTTGCTGCAGTCCAAGCGCGGGGTCTTCGCCGGCGATCTGCTGGTCGGCGATGCCACCCTATGGAGCTCGCTGGCCGGAGGCGCGGGCAGCCTCCATCGTCTCTGGACGAATGTTGTGATGCGAGAATTGCGCGCCTGACGTCCGCTGCCACGATTTCCCACGGGAGTGGCGGGAACGGAGAGGCGGGAGGAATTGGCTGGGGGACTAGGATTCGAACCTAGACTAGCGGAGTCAGAGTTCGCGGTCCTACCGTTAGACGATCCCCCAGCAGAGGGGAGGCCGGGACCGGCATTCTAGCCGATCCGGCGGCGAACGGCCCGGGGCCGGTCGAGGGCGAGACCATAATCAGGCGCCCTTAACGCTTCAACCTTTTCCTGAACCGGCGGCTCCGGCCGGATTGCCACAGGCAAAAGTGGTGCCAAACCGGGTCTTGGAACCGTCATCAACCGGTTAACCCTTTCGAGCCATTAGCGATTTTCGACCGATTCCGGCGATTCGGGGGCTTGGCCGACGCGGCCGGCTCTGCGTAGGATGTCGCCGGGCCCCGGCCGACCGGCCGGCGCCTCCCAGGGATGGGCGCGAGAAGCGGGTCAGGCGAAGGGAATCGGCGGCATCATGCAGCGGCCCGGCGGTGAAGGATCGGCGGAGGCGGCACTGGCCGCGAACGCTGACCTGGAAGGCTTGAGCCCGCCGGCTCTGGCGCTCGACGCCGGCTCGGTCCCGTCCGCCGGCCTGACGGTCACCACAAGCTTCGTCTCCAACGGCGCCGACCCGGTCGCCGGCCTTCGCGCCGACGGCGAGGCCGATCTCGACAACGAGGTCTATGCCGCGATCGATCTCGGCACCAACAATTGCCGGCTGCTGGTGGCCCGCTCGCGCGGCCGCGGCTTCCGGGTCATCGACGCCTTCTCGCGCATCGTGCGGCTGGGCGAGGGGCTCGGCGCCTGCGGCGCGCTCTCGCCCGAGGCCATGGACCGCACCCTCGAGGCGCTGAAGATCTGCGTCGACAAGATGAACCGCCGCGGCGTCACGCGGGCGCGCTCGGTCGCGACCGAGGCCTGCCGGCGCGCCGCCAACGGCGCTCAGTTCCTGGCGCGGGTGGAGAGCGAGACGGGCCTGAGGCTCGAGATCATCACGCCGCAGGAGGAGGCCGAGCTCGCCTTCCGCGGCTGCGCCCCCTTGCTCGCGCGCGAGCCGCGCCGCGCCATCCTGTTCGATATCGGCGGCGGCTCGACCGAGGTCGGCTGGGTCGCGATCCGGCCCGGCCGCGGCATCGAGCTCCTGGCCTATCGCTCGCTGCCGCTGGGCGTGGTCAATCTGGCCGAGCGCCATGGCGCCAAGGCTTATTGCGAACGCACCTATGGTGCGATGGTCGACGAGATCGCGACCTCGCTCGAGCCGCTCAAGGCGGAATGCAACATCGCGGCCGAGGTGCGGCGGGGCCGGGTGCAGATGCTGGGCTCGTCCGGCACGGTCACGACGCTCGCCGGCATCGAGATGCAGCTGCAGCGCTACGACCGCTCGCGCGTCGACGGCTCCTATCTCGATTTCGGCTCGATCGGCGCGATCAGCCGGCGCCTCGCGGCGATGGATTGCGCCGAGCGCGCGCAGCAGCCCTGCATCGGCCGCGACCGCGCCGATCTCGTGGTGGCCGGCTGCGCCATCCTCGAAGGCATCTGCCGGCTCTGGCCGGTGGGGCGGCTGCGCGTCGCCGACCGGGGCCTGCGCGAGGGCATCCTGTTCGGGCTGATGTCGCCGGGGGCGTCTCCGCGTTTCGGGCATTGAGCGGACAAGTCGACCTGATCGCTACGCTCTGATTCCAAGCTTCGAGCGAGTTTCTCAGTCTTCTCCTGCACCAACCCCTCCCCCTACCCCCTAACTTGATGTGATCGCTTCGCTCTACTTCCAAGCTTAGAGCGAGATTCGCGGCCGCCATCCTGCTACATCTCCTCCCCCCTTGAGGGGTAGGGGAATCGCATTTGGCTTTTGGCCGCTATTGCCAGGCTGGCAGAAATGGATTCTTAGAAGGTCTCCCAAGCTTGGAGGGAGATCGGAATGGAAGAATTTCATCGCCTGTTTGGCGGGATCAAGGACCCGCGGGCGAGCAATGCTCGCCACGATCTGTTGGATATCCTGTTCATCGCCTTGGCAGCGACACTGGCCGGGGCCAAGGACTGCACCGAGTTCGTGGCCTTCGCGCTGGGACGGGAGGCGCTGCTGCGCAACATCCTGGATCTGCCACACGGCATCCCCAGCCACGACACCTTCAGCAACGTGTTCCGGGCCTTGGATCCGGAGACCTTGGTGACGGTATTACGCAAGTTCACCAAGGGCTTCGGCATCAAGGGAGTGGTCAGCCTGGACGGCAAGGCGCTGCGCGGCGCCTATGCCCGCGGCAAGCGCTCGGTGCCCCTGCACATTGTCAATGTCTGGGCAGCCGAGACCCGCATGGCGCTGGCCCAGCGCAAGGCGCCCAACCGCAACGAAGTCAAAGGCGCGCTCCAACTCCTCGCCTCGCTCGACCTCAAGGGTGCCATCGTCACGGCCGATGCCTTGCATTGCAGGCCCGATACGGCGGCCGCCATCCGAGCCCGCAAGGGCCACTATGTGCTGGCGCTCAAACAGAACCGCGCCAAGCTCTTCAAGGCCGCCGATGCCCTCATCGACGCCGCCCGCAAACCTTCCCGCGCGGCCGAGAAAACGACGTCCGCGCATGGCCGGCGCGAGCGCCGCAAGGCCGTCGTCGTGCCGGCCACGAAACTCGGCCAAGCCCACGGCTTCCCCGATCTGGTTGCCGTCGCCCGCATCGACAGCTGGCGGCGCACCACGACCAAACCTGCCAAGCCCAAGACCCGCTTCTTCCTGCTCTCCCGCAAGCTCTCCGCCAAGCAGGTCCTCAAGGTCGTCCGTGCCCACTGGAGCATCGAGAACAACCTCCACTGGGTGCTCGACGTCCTCTTCGGCGAGGATGCCTGCCGAACCCGCAAAGATCATGCCCCCGAGAACCTCGCCGCCATCCGAAAGATCGCCATCAACATCCTGCAGGCGACCCCGGGGCCACAGCGCATCCGTCACAAAATGCTCCAGGCCAGATGGAACAACGACTTCCTTCTCAACGCCATCGCCCATATGCGATAGCCCTACCCCTTGAGGGGGAGGTTAGGGTGGGGGGTGATCCAGACGCGATGTTCAAAGGCTGATCCATGTCCAAGCCCAAAGGCAGCAAGTCCTCCGCCGGCAAATCCCTCTCCGACCCGAGCCTCACGGGCCGCAAGGAGAAGATCCGCGTCAAGACGGTGAACAAGCGCAGCACCTCCTCGGCGCGCTGGCTCGAGCGGCAGCTCAACGATCCTTATGTCGCCGAGGCGCAGAAGCGGGGGCTTCGCTCGCGCGCGGCCTTCAAGCTGATCGAGCTCGACGAGAAATACAAACTGCTGCGCAAGGGCCTGCGCGTGCTCGACCTGGGTGCGGCTCCGGGCGGCTGGAGCCAGGTCGCGGCCGAGCGCGTCGGGCCCAAGGGCCGCGTGCTCGCGGTCGACATCCTGGCGATGGATCCGCTGCCGGGCGTCACGGTGATGCAGCAGGACTTCATGGCCGACGAGGCGCCCGCCCGCATTCGCGCGGCGCTCGAGGGGCCGGCCGACCTGGTCATGAGCGACATGGCCGCGCCCACCATCGGCCATACCCGCACCGACCACTTACGCATCATGGCCATGGCCGAGACCGCTTATCAGTTCGCGTCCGAGGTGCTGGCGCCCGGCGGCACCTTCCTCTGCAAGCTGTTCCAAGGCGGCGCCACCAAGAGCCTGCTCGATCTCCTCAAGCGCGACTTCGAGCAGGTCCGCCATGTGAAGCCGCCGGCCAGCCGCGCGGATTCGGCGGAGATCTATGTGGTGGCGACGGGGTTCCGGGGCGGGAAGGGGAGCTAGGGGCGTTCCTCGCCTCCGCTCCTCTTTCTTTCCTCTCCCCATCCCGTCTTCGGGAGGGGGAGAGGGTAGGGTGAGGGGGTGGTGGGAATGCGAGACGCGAAGATGCAGGGAGCGCGCCTGAGCTTGAGGCAGCCCCCTCACCCAGCTCCGGCTAAGTCTCCGCTGCGCTCCGACCAAGCCTTCGCGTCCCTTGTATGGGACTTTTCCTGTCAAGGCCATCTGGGTCTCCATGGTTAGCGATCCGAGGGGAGCCGGTGCCCGGACGCGAGGCTTCGCGTCACAACCTTGTATTCGGTGGGTCTGGAAAGACCCGAACCATGATGCAGTCATGCGCATCGGCGGGAAGGCTCCGAGGTGGCGAGCCCATTCTCTCCCTCGGCATGACAGCCATGGGATGCGGCGGGTCATCGCCATCTCGGATCGCGAGGCCCGTCCGGGTAGGGATCTGCCCGCGACGGCAATCCGAAGGAATGTGAGCGTGTGCGCGATCATGGGGCCGGGTGCAGGGCCAGGCCGGCCGGGAACTGCCCGGTCGTGGCCAGGCGCCACAACTCGATCAGCAGCTTGCGCGCCAGCGCCACGATCAGGGTCTTGCGCGTATCGCCGCGTGCGTCGGCGGTTCGGGCCCGATACCACTGCGCCAAGCCACTATCCTTTTGGAACATCAGCCAGCGCCAGGCCAGCTGGATCATGGCGCGCCGGACCCGGGCATTCCCGGCCCTGGCCAATCCCTTCTCTCGCCGCTTGGAACCACTCTCGTCGGGCGAGCCGGTGAGGCCGGCATAGCGCGCCACAGCGCGGCGATCGCGCAAATTGCGCTGAAGCACCTCGGTCACGAGCATGTCCGCCGTCTCGACCCCGACCCCAATCACCCGGGCCAGCAGACGGATCATCGCGTGGGGCCCTTCGTCGGGGGTCCGTTCGAGCCGCTCGAGCCGGGCCGCCTCGATCGCCTTGATCTGCTCCTTCAGGAGCTGCAGGCGGGCCATGTCGTGGCCCAGCTCGGTCCGCGTGTGGGGCGGCAACGCCACGCCTTCAGGCGTGCGCAACGCCTCGAGCTTCGCCGCCGCCTTGCGCAGCGTCGGCTTGAAGTTCCGAACCCCAAAGCGGATCAGCGTGCTCTTCATCCGGTTGACGATGCGCGTGCGCTCGCCCACCAGGGTCTCATGCTCCCGGCTCGGCCGCTTGGCGTCTTCCTCGGCCAGCGTCGGAACCGCCGCCATGCTGCAATGCTTCGCCTCCCCGCGCAGCCACCCCAGAAAGGCGCGCAGCAGCAGGCCGACATCCAGACGGTCGGTCTTCGCCCGCCGATGCTCGCGCGACACCGGGATGCTGGTCGGATGGATCACATAAGCCTCGATGCCGCGCATCCCCAGCCACCGCGCCAGCCAGAACCCGTCCCGGCCCGCTTCATAAGCCACGCACAGGCGAGCGACAGGACGCCCGGCCCGGGCAGCCTCTTCGCGCCAACGATGCAACAGCTCCAGCAACGATTCCTCATCCGGATCGAGCTTCTTCAGCGGCTGACGATCAACACCAGGCAGAATCGCCCCCACCAACCAGCTCTTCAGCCCCATCTCGATAACCGCAATCAGCGTGCTATCCTGGTTCAGGGCGGTGAGGGATCGGCTCAGGTCATTTAATCTTGGCATGGGACGCGCTCCATCGGTTGGCTTTGCAGCACCAATGGTGCATCACCTCGCCGCCCGCCCCATAGCATCTCTCCCCCTGGCGGGGGCGAGGAAAGAGGAAGGGAGAGTCCGTCCCTAAATCGCCAGCACCTTCTCCAGATGCGTCGCCACATCCTGCGGATTCAGATGCGTCAGGTCCTTATGGACCTCGCCGATGACATGCTCGCGGGCCTTGGGCGTCAAGGCCATGCGCAGCTCGCCGAGGGTCTGGGGCGGCGCCACCAGGACCAGGCGCTTGCATTCGCCCGATTCGATGGCCGCATCGAGTCGATGGGCCAGATGCTGGGCGAAGACCACTTTCTCGATCCGGTGATAGTCGGGCGTCTCGACCGAATGGTGGGCGGAGTACCCGCTTTCATGCACGCGGCCCGGCTTGTCCGTCCCGAGCTCGTGGCTGGCATGGAGCTCGGTCTTGAAGGTCATGCCCGGCACCAGGGTCAAGCGATGCCCCGGCCCGTTATAGCTGAGGATCGTGGCGCTCTTGCCATCGGCGACGAGAACCCAGGTTACGATCGGCTTCATAGGAATTCCTTTTTCCGGAAGTGTGCGGTCGGCGGTGGGCCGGCGTCATGACGATGGCGTCGCAACCCCATGCCGACCCTGCTCTAGTTGGGGTCTTTATTCAGCTTTAACAGGCTGGCCCCGAAATCGATTCCCGTCCCTGACCTGGATCAAGCGCCCCCTCGGCCCCGCGCATGGCTGATGCGTCGAAAAGGCCCGGAAATCCTGGCTCTCGGCGCTTGGCTTTGCAAACTCCTTGTGTATGATGGCGCGCCATTATTCAGGGACCGCTCGAGGGGCTCGCGACGTCGCACCCGCCCCCCGCCTCCCGGAGAGATGGCCATGAAAATCCGCGAGGCCCTGACTTTCGACGACGTGCTGCTACAGCCCGCCGCCTCCTCGGTGCTACCCACCAGCACCGACACCCGAACCCGTCTGACCCGCAACATCCAGCTCGGCATTCCCCTGATCTCGGCGGCGATGGACACCGTCACCGAAGGACGGCTCGCCATCGCCATGGCCCAGTCGGGCGGCATGGGCGTGATCCACAAGAACCTCAGTCCCGAGCTTCAGGCGGCCGAAGTCCGCAAGGTGAAGAAGTTCGAATCCGGCATGGTGGTGAACCCGCTCACCATCAATCCCGACGCCAAGCTGGCCGACGCGCTGGCGCTCATGGAGCAGCATCAGATCTCGGGGTTCCCCGTGGTCGAGCGCGGCTCGGGCAAGCTGGTCGGCGTGCTCACCAACCGCGACGTGCGCTTCGCCAGCAACAAGAACCAGCCGGTGCGCGAGTTGATGACGCATGACAAGCTCATCACCGTGAAGGAAGGCGTCAGCCACGACGAGGCCAAGCGCCTGCTGCATCAGCACCGGATCGAGAAGCTGCTGGTGGTCGACAACGAATATCGCTGCGTCGGCCTCATCACCGTCAAGGACATGGACAAGGCCCAGGCCTATCCCAATGCCTGCAAGGACGAGAAGGGCCGCCTGCGTGCCGCCGCCGCCACGGGCGTCGGCGAGGACGGCCTGCGCCGCGCCGAGATCCTGCTCGACGCCGATGTCGATGTGATCGTGGTCGATACCGCCCATGGGCATTCGGCCGGCGTGCTCAAGGCGATCGAGGCGGTGAAGCGGCTCTCCAATGCCTGCCAGGTGATCGGAGGCAATGTGGCGACCTCCGAGGGCGCCAAGGCGTTGATCGATGCCGGCGCGGACGCGATCAAGGTCGGCATCGGGCCGGGCTCGATCTGCACCACGCGCATCGTCGCCGGAGTCGGCGTGCCGCAGCTCACCGCCATCACCGACGCGGTCGAGGCGGCGCGCAAGCAGAACGTGCCGGTCATCGCCGATGGCGGCGTCAAATATTCGGGCGACCTCGCCAAGGCGATCGCGGCGGGCGCCGACTGCTGCATGATCGGCGCGCTGCTCGCCGGCACCGACGAGAGCCCCGGCGAGGTGTTCCTCTATCAGGGCCGCTCCTACAAATCCTATCGCGGCATGGGCTCGCTCGGCGCCATGGCGCGCGGCTCCGCCGACCGCTATTTCCAGCAGGAAGTGTCGAGCACGCTGAAGCTCGTGCCCGAAGGCGTCGAAGGCCGCGTGCCCTATAAGGGCCCCGTCGGCAATGTGATCCACCAGCTCGTCGGCGGATTGCGCGCCGCCATGGGTTATACCGGCAACGGCACCGTCGCCGAAATGCAGCAGAACTGCCAGTTCCTGCGCATCACCAACGCCGGCCTGCGCGAAAGCCATGTCCACGACGTGCAGCTGACGCGCGAATCGCCGAATTACCGGCCGGATATGTGAGTGTTGTTCCGATCGCTTGCGCTTTGCGCTGAAGTTTCGGCCGAGATCGTCGATCGACACTCCCATCACATCTTGAAGCATCCCCCCTCCCTAACCCTCCCCCGCAAGGGGGGAGGGCTGGAAACTGGAAAAATCACGCCCCCTCCCCCTGCGGGAAGGGGTAGGGGGAGGGGTGCCGCAAACTCCGCCGCGAAGATTCTTCCATGACCCCCGGTGCCCGCCTCCAGGCCGCGATCGAGCTGCTCGCCTCGATCCACGCTGGCACCGCGCCGGCCGATCGCGCGGCGCATGAGTTCTTTCGCGCGCGGCGCTATATCGGCGGCGGCGACCGGCGCGAGGTGCTGGGGCTCACCTACGCGGTCCTGCGCGCCCGCGCGCGGCTCGACTGGGCGATCGCGCGCGCCTGGCCGGCGGACGCACCCAGGAGCGACGACACCGACCGCAACCGCGTGATCGCCGCGCTGGCCCTCCTCGAGGGCTGGGACGCCGATCGCATCGCCGGCAGCTTCGATGGCGGGCAATATCGCCCGGCGCCGATGTCGCGCGAGGAACGGGCGCTCGCCCGCGCGCTGACGGGCCAGCCGCTCGATCATCCCGACCAGCCCGCCTGGGTCCGCTTCGAATATCCCGAATGGCTCGACGCGCCCTTGCGCGAGGCGCTCGGATCCGATTTCGAGGCCGAGATGCGGGCCCTGATGGACGAGGCCGCGACCGATATCCGCGTCAATGCGCTCAAAGCGGACCGCGAGGCCGCGATCCGCGCGCTCAAGGCGGAGAAGGTCGAGGCCCGGCCGACGCCGCTCTCGCCCTGGGGCCTGCGCGTCGCCGGCCGGCCGCCGCTGGCGAGCCTCGAGGTCTTCAAGTCGGGCGCCATCGAGGTGCAGGACGAGGGCTCGCAGCTGGTGGCGCTGCTGACCGATGCGCGGCCAGGCCAGCGCGTGGTCGATTTCTGCGCCGGCGCCGGCGGCAAGACGCTGGCGCTCGCGGCGCAGATGAAGAACAAGGGCCATATCGTCGCCTGCGACGTGCTCGAGGGCCGCATCATGCGCGCCTCGACGCGGCTGCGGCGCGCGGGCGCGCATAATGTCGAGCGCCGCGCACTGACGAGCGAGCGCGATCCCTGGGTCAAGCGCCATGCCGCCGCTTTCGACCGCGTGCTGGTCGACGCGCCCTGCAGCGGCAGCGGCACCTGGCGGCGCAACCCGGACCAGAAATGGCGCCTGGCGCCGAACGATCTGGAGGAGCTGGTGGAATTACAAGCCAGCATCCTGCAGAGCGCCGCACGTCTGGTGAAGCAGGGCGGGCGGCTCGTCTATGCCACCTGCGCGCTGCTGCCCGCCGAGAACGAGGGGCAGATCAAGCGGTTCCTCGAGATGCATGACAAGTTCCGCATCGTGCCGATCGCCGAGGTGTGGGCGAGCGTCATCGGCGGCGACTGTCCGGCGGATGGCGATTTCCTCCGCCTCTCGCCGTCGCGCCACGGCACGGACGGATTCTTCGTGGGCGTGCTGGCAAGGAATACGTGAGCCCCATGTCCCTTCCCCCATCTTTTGGGGGAAGGTTAGGAAGGGGGATGACGCGATCTTCGATAACGAGCAGCCCCCTCCCTAGCCCTCCCCCGAAGTCGGGGGAGGGGACGAAAGAAGCAAATCCTCTGCCCTCACGATGGTAGCGGCAGGCCGTTTCGTCCTCGCTCCACCATCGCCGCTTCAACGGCGCGCTACGCGGCGGCCTTCGACAGCGCGTCCTCGAGCGCGGCGAGGAAAGCGTTCGTCTCGATCGGCTTGGTGAGATAGCGGAAGAAGCCCGCGGCGATGCCTTTCATGATATCGCCGGGCAGGGCCGAGGCGGTGAGCGCGATGACCGGGACGTCGCGCGTCTCCGGCATCTCCTTGAGCCGCGCCAGGGCTTCGTAGCCGCTCATTCCCGGCAGATTGATATCCAGCAGGATCACATCCGGTCGGCGCGTCCGGGCCAGCTCCAGGCCTTCTTCCGCCGTCTGGGCCCCGATCAATTCGAAGTTCGAGGTGATCGACAGGATGGCCTCGACCAGACGAAGGCTGGCCACGTTGTCCTCGATATAGAGGAGGGACCGGGTCGCGGTCTCGGGCGCGGCGGGTTCGGCCACCACCACGTCGGCGGGCCCGATATCGCCCGGCAGGGCGACGTGCGACGGCAGCTCGATCCAGAACCGGCTGCCCTGACCCGGCTCGCTGGTGAAGCCGATGGTTCCCTTCATGGCCTCGACCAGACGGCGCGTCAGCGCCAGCCCGAGGCCGGTCCCCTCGATACTGGTATGTTCCGCGCCCAGGCGCTGGAACGGTTGGAACAGATCCTTCTGGTGCTCCGTGGAGATGCCGGGACCGGTGTCGGTCACCATGAACAGGATCCGGTCGCCCGACGCCGGCCGCGCGTCCAGCGTCACGCTTCCGCCCCGGCGGTTATATTTGATCGCGTTCGAGGCGAGGTTGATGAGGCATTGATGCAGGCGCAGCCGGTCGGCCCGGACGGTAGCGGTTCCGTCGCTCGGGCGCACGGTCAGCGTCACGCCCGCCTTGTCGGCGATCGGCATCATGCTGCGCTTCACCGACTCCAGCGTTTCGTGAACGGCGGTGGGCTCGATCGAGACCTTGAGGCGCCCGGCCTCGATGGTGGAGAGATCGAGCACCTCGTTGACGAGCTTCAAGAGGTGGGTGCCGCCATGATGAATGTATTCGACATACTCCCGCTGCTTGTCGGTCAGCGGGCCCGCCTGGCCCGCCTCGAGCAATTGCGCGAAGCCGATCACGGCATTGAGGGGCGTGCGCAGCTCGTGGCTCATGTTCGAGAGAAAGACCGTCTTGGCGCGGCTCGCGGCCTGTTCCAGATCGCGGGACCGCGCCAGCTCCGCCTCGATCCGCCGCCTGGTCGAGACGTCGCGAATGGCACTGGAGACGAACATGCCGTCGGCGGTCTGCAGCGGGCTGAGGCTGATCTCGACGGGAAACTCGCGGCCATTCTTGCGGACGGCACGAAGGTCGAGTCCGGATCCCATCGGCCGGGTCTTGGCGCCGGAGACGAATCCGGCGACATGCGAGCGATGCTGCTCGCCGAGATGGCCCGGGATGAGAAGCTCGACGGGCTGGCCCTCCAGCTCGCCGCGCCGATAGCCGAACATCGCTTCGGCCTGCGCGTTCACCAGGGCGATGATCCCCTGGGCATCGACGATGACCATCGCATCGGGCGCCGCTTCGACCAGGCCGCGGAATTTGGTCTCGTTGCTGCGGAGCGCGTGGTTCAGCGCATGGACCTTGGCAACGGCGCTGCGCAGGGCGCCGATGATGACCACGTCGGCAGCGGCGACCGCCAGAAAGAAGCCGACCGTATAAAAGTGGGGCTGCGCCCAGGGCGAGGTGAAGACGAAGACCCAGGCCGCCAGGGCCGAGAGCAGGACCGCGACGCCGCCCGCGGCCATGCCGGCGACGAGGCTGGTGACGATGATCGCGGGGAAGAAGGTGATGAACTGGGCGCCTTCGAGCCGGGAGCCGAGAAGCAGGCGCAGGCCGGTCGCCAGGGCCACGATGAGGATGGCCGCGAGATAGGCCTTCCAGGAACCGGGCCGGAGCTGGGGAATGTCGACGAAGTAGGTTTCGAGCGCAGGCATCGATCCCGTCCTTGCTGGTGGTGGGCCGATGCGCAACCCGCAACATAACCGCGCCGCCGCCCTGTCGGCCGCGCAGCGTTGCCCCGCCCGTGAGATTGAACATCAGCGGATAGGACGAAGTTCTCGCTGCAACATTGACCTGGATCAATGCGGACCGCGCGCCGGGGCACGAGACGGACGGGTCCTTGGGTGCGTCGCCGCGGAATAGGTGACCCCCCTTCCTAACCTTCCCCCATCTTTTGGGGGAAGGTTAGGAAGGGGGTGACGCGATCATCGATAACGAGCAGCCCCCTCCCTGGCCCTCCCCCGAAGTCGGC
>CAVOLB010000118.1:0-26038 GCA_963696655.1 uncultured Alphaproteobacteria bacterium | reverse complement strand
AGGCGCAGCGCCTCGAGGAAGTCGTGGGTGATGAAGACGATGGTCTTGTGCAGCAGCTTCTGCAGCCGCAGGAACTCGTCCTGCATCTGGCGCCGGATCAGGGGATCGAGTGCGGAAAACGGCTCGTCGAGGAACCAGAGCTCCGGCTCGACCGCGAGGCTGCGGGCGATCCCGACGCGCTGCTGCTGGCCGCCGGAGAGCTGACTGGGATAGCTGCGCTCACGGCCCTTGAGGCCCACCAGCTCCAGCATTTCGCCCGCGCGCTGCAGCCGGGCCTGGGGCGTCATGCCCTGGACCTTCAGCGGAAAGGCGACATTGTCGATCACGCTCAGATGCGGCATGAGCCCGAAATTCTGGAACACCATACCCATCTTGTGGCGCCGGATATCGGTCAGCTGCTCGCGCGAGGCCTTGAGCAGGTCGGCGCCGTTGAAGACCACTTCGCCCGCGGTCGGCTCCACCAGCCGCGAGAGGCAGCGCACGATGGTCGATTTGCCGGAGCCCGAGAGCCCCATGATGATGAAGATCTCGCCCTGATGGACATCGAAGGAGGCGTCGCCGACGGCGACCACATGGCCGCTCTCGCGGATCTTGCGGGCCTGGGCCGCAGCGTCGGCGACCTTCCCGTCGCGGCCGGGAAAGAAACCATCCGCATTCGCGCCATAGACCTTCCACAGGTTACGGCAGGAAAGCTTCACCTCACGCGCCATGCTCACGGGCTTCCGGCTCGAGGGAAAGACAAGAGGCCGGACCCTCGGGGTCCGGCCTCTCTGACGTCCGTCGCGATCAGCTGCCGGCCATCGCCGCATCCATCTGCGGCTTCCACTTGGCTTCGTTCTGATCGACCCACGCCTTGACCACCGTCTCGAGATCCTGGCCCTCCGCGTCGATCTTGTGGATCAACGGGATCTGGTCATCGGCCGAGAAGGTGAAGGACTTGAGGAACTTGTAGGCCGCGGGCCACTTGTCCTTCATGCCCGACCAGGCCACCTTGAAGGTGATCGGCACATCGACGAAGCAGTCGCCAGTCACGTCCGGATTGGGACCCGCCTTGGGATCGTTCATGCAGGCGTCGCTGTAGGCCGGCAGATCGACCTTGTGCAGATCCATCTCGGCGAAGATCCAGTGCGGCGTCCAGAACATCATGACGATCGGCTCTTTCTTCGCGTAAGCCGCCTTCATCTCGGCGACCATCGCGCCCTCGCTGCCGCCCGGCACCGACTGGAACGGCAGCTTCAGCGCCTTGATGATGTCGACGTTGCGCGCGCCCCAATCGAGCGGATAGTCGAGCAGCCGGCCTTCGGGGAAGGTCTCGGGCGTCGAGAACAGCTCGGCGCATTTCGCGAAGGCGTGCCAGTCCGGCAGGCCGGGGCACTTCGCCTCGACATAGGTCGGGTAGTACCAGCCCTCGCCGGCCACGAGGCCGAGCTTGCCGAGATCCTCGACCTTGCCGGTCGCGCTGGCGGCCTTGTAGGCATCGCCGACATTGTTCGACCAGATTTCGAGGCTGGCGGTGACGGTGCCGTCCTGAATGGCTTCGAACTGCGGCAGATATCCCGCGACCGTGTACTCGACGTTGTAGCCCATCCGCTTCAGCACTTCGCCGGCCACGTAGGTCGTGATGTGCTGCCCGGTCCATTCATTGATGGCGAGCTTGATGGTGTCCTTGCTCTCGGGCACCGCGGCGTGCGCCGGAGCGCCCGCCATCAGGCCGGCCATGAGCGCGGCCGCGCCCAGAATCCGGGTCGTAAACCTGCGATACATCTTCGGTATGCCTCCCAGCGTCTTGCCGTGATTGTGTTGGTTTTTGTTGCTTGCGGGCGCCACCGTCGAGGGTGACGCCACCGGCCGGAACTCGGCGGAACCAGCCTTTCGACTCTATACGCGGAGCCAGACCCGCCGCAAGCAAGCCCATGGCAAATCAGCAGCTTTTTTCATGTCAGGCGGGCATCGGCGGGGATCGCCCGCGATCTTGACCTTTCGGCCAGCATCGATGGCTCCGGCCCTGCTTTTCTGCGCCTTCGGCCCCGCCCGGAGGACCGATTCCACACCGGATCAAGTGGTGCAAACAACCTTATGCCGAGGCGGGTTGAATGACTTTTCCTTCAGGTCCCGGCATCAGGGTGTCGATCAGTCCGGCGCCGATGATCAGCGTGCCGCCCACGATTTCACGCCAGCCGAAAGGTTCGTCGGTGAGGAAGGCCGCGGTGGCGGCCCCCACCAGCGCCTCGCCCATCAGAAGAATGCCGACCCGGCCGGGATCGAGCCGCTTCGTGCCCCACATCAGGAGAAGCTGTGTCGGCACCCAGAGCAGCGGCCCCAGCAGGATCACCCAGGGCAGGAACCGCGCGAGATCGTCCAGACGCGGCAGGTTCTCGAACAGCGTGGCCGGCATGACGGCGAGCGGCACCAGGACCGAGGCCAGCAGCCCGACCACGAAGAATGCCAGCGAGGACTCATAGGGTGCGATGTCGCCGCGCTTGCGGATCACCACCAGCGAGAAGGCCCAGAGGACGCCGGAGGCCAGCGCCATCCAGTCGCCCAGCCGGCTCGGGATCGGCAGCCAGCCCTTGGCGCCGAGCACGATCGCGAGCCCGCCGAAGCCCAACAGGATGGTGACGATCCGGACCGGCGTGATCGGCTGACCCAGGAACAGGCGCGCCAGCAGCGTGCTCCAGATCGGGGTCAGATAGAACAGCAGCATGGCGTGGATGACGTCGGTCGTGAGAATGGCATTGTTGTAGAGGACGAAGGCGACACCGCCGAACAGTCCCATCAAGAACAGGGGGCCGATGGCCTTCCAGCGGCGCCAGCGCCAGAGCGCCAGCGGCAGCATGACGAGGGTCGCGGCCACCTCCCCGCCGATGGTGGCCCAGGGGCCGATCAAGCCGGTGCTCTCCAGATGGCGCAACGGAATCCAGAGCGCTCCCCAGACGCAGCCGGCGACGGTCACGGCCAGGGCGGCCAGAAGCGATTCGCGCGTCGGTCCCATCCGGCTCATGCCAGCGGCCCGAGGGTTGACCCGACACGATCGGGACCGGCTAGACTGCATCGATGCAGCCGATCAATCCCCGATCCTTCTATCCCGAAGGGCCGCTCTGGCATCAGGGGCGGCTCTATTACGTCGAATATTCCGAAGATCGCGTCATGTGCTGGGACGGCGCGCAGAACCGTCAGGTCTGGCATCAGGCCGGCAGCGGCCCCTGCTCGCTTCTTCCCGCAGCCGAGGGCGGGATCTGGGTCGCCTGTTTCGCCGACGACCGACTGGAGCGCATCAGCCTCGACGGGCAGGGCCTCGAGCGCGTCGAGCCGGGTCCCGGGGACCAAGGCTTCGGCGGCCCGAACGACTTCGCGAGCGACGGCGAGGGCGGATTCTATTTCACCGGATCGGGCGCCTTCGATGTGTCGGCACCCAGGACGGGCCGCGTGTTCCATCGCTCGCGCGACGGCCGCCTGCGCTGCGTGGCGAGCGATATCCATTTCGCCAACGGCCTGGCGCTCTCGCCCGACGGCCGGCGCCTTTTCGTCAGCGCCCATCTCGCGAAGGAGCTGCTGGTCTTCGAGCGCCAGCCGGACCACAGCCTGGGACCCGCGCGACGCTTTCTGTCGCTGCCGGAACTGCTGCCCGAACCGGCCTTCGCCAATGGCTATACCGGCGGCGACGGCATGAAGATCGATCGTTCCGGCCGGCTCTATATCTGCCAGTTCGGCGCCGCGCGCATTCTCGTCTGCGCGCCGGACGGCGCGTTCATCCGGGCGATCGAGATTCCGGATCGCGACGTGACCAATGTCGGCTTCGGGCCCGACGAGAGCAGCCTGTTCGTCACCGCCGTCACCGATTCCTGGACGGCGCCCTATCCCGGCCTCGTCTACCGGCTCGACAATCCGATGGTCCCGCCCCCGCATGGGCGGCAGTGAACCGATTTTCGGCGCCCTTGTCCAATCGCCATCCTGGTGCCTGAAGGCACAGGCGGAGAGCTTGCAGGCCGGGTCTCGCTATGGACCCTCGCCGGCCTATCGCCGACAATCGCGGGCACGAGCGCCCGATGGCCAGAACCCGTGCCAGGACCCGACGCAAGATCGCCCCGCCCCGCCCTCCCCGGGCTCGTGCGGGGAAGCGGGCACAACGCGCGGCCGCGGCATCGATCGGGGAATGGGACCCGGCCTCCCTGGGCCGGGTCGCCTCCAGCATCGCAACCGCGGATTTCTATCCGACGCTGATGCGGACCGTGGCGGCAATGCTGAGTGCCGACCTCGCCATGGTCATGCGCTATTCGCGGCACAGCGCGCCCGACTATGTGGTGCAGGACGATCTGGAGCCTGAGCATATCGAGCTCTATCGCGGCGGCCTCTATCGCGTCGATCCGGTCTATCGCCTCTGCCGGAGCGGCGAGCCGCGCGGCGTCTATACGCTCGACGAGGTGACGACGCCGGCGGAGCGGTCGGGCGACTATTTCAACGTCTTCCTCGCCTTAACCGGCATGGCAGACGATCTCGTGGTGCTGTTTCCAGGGCCGGCGGGCACCAGCATCGGACTCGCTTATGAGCGCAAGACGGTGTTCCGCCGCCGCGAGGTGACCCGGCTGCGGCAGATCTACCCCCTGCTCGAAGGCCTCCAGGCCGCTCATGAGCGCCTGATGCTGGCGAGGCTCGCCAGCCTCGAACGCTCGCCCGACAAGCCGATGCGGATCGTCGATGATCGCGGCCAGGGCATCTTCGAGAGCAAGAGCTGGCAGCGCGCCTTGATCGATCATCCCGGCGCCGTCGCAAAGCTGAACGCGCTGGATGGCGAGGCACCTATCAGCGTCGAGCTCGCCCCGGGGCTGCTGCTTCACGCGGAACCGCTGGACGCAGGTTTTGCACTGGCACCCAATGGCCGCCTGCTCCTGCTCGAAACCGCGGATGACGGCCTGCCTCCGCTCGATTATGGCCAGGCGACGGCGCGCTTCCTCGAGGACCGGCTGACGCCGCGCGAGCGCGATATCGTGGGGCTGATGCTGCTGGGCTTTCCCACGCTCAAGGTCGCAGAACGGCTGGGCCTCAGCCTGAACACGATCAAGAATCACAAGAAACGCCTTTATCACAAGCTCGACATCACGACCGAGCGCGAGCTGTTCCTGAACTTCGTATCCTATCTTTTCGGCCAGCGCTGACGCCCCTCGCAGCTTCACTTGACCCGTTCGGGTCCATTGGCCGGGACGCGCGGATCGGCGAGCCTGGAACCGCAGCCTCCGGGGAGAACCATCGAATGACCGTTGTGCCATCGCTTCAAGCCTATATCGACGCCTTCGCCGCCAAGGACGCCAAGGCGGCCTCGGCGCTCTTTGCCGAGAACGCCGTCTATGAGATGCCGCTCTTGGGGCAAAGGCTGGTCGGACGGCGCGAGATCGAGGCCGGCCTCGCGCGCATCTTCGCGCTGACCGAGCGTTGCGCCTTCGAGATCGAGACCGCGCAGTCCGCGCCGGGCGCCGTCATCGCCGAGGGTCGCCTCAAGGCCAAGCTCCACCGCGATCGCGATCCGATCGAGATGCCGGCGGCCCTCGTGATGCAGGCCCGCGACGGCGCCATCGCGCGGCTCTCCACCTATCTCGACGCCCGGCCCTACCGGCTCTGGAGCGACGGGCCGATCTTCGCCGCCACGCGCTGACCTCCCCTTTCCGACAGGACCTTTCCATGCCGAGCGCCTTCACGCCCCGCCAGGCCATCGAGCTCTATTGCAGCGCCTTCGCGCGCCGCACCCCCGACGAGATGGAGGTGCTGTTCGCCGACGACGCCGTGTTCGACCTGCCCCTCAACGACACGCGCCATCACGGCCGGGCCCAGATCATGCGTGAAACCCGCACGGCCATCCGGGGCCTGCGGAACATCGAGGTGGTGATCGACCACATCACCGAGCAGGGCGAGACCGGCTTCGCCGAGGGCTATTTCCATGCCGAGCATGTCGGCATCTCGCCGCATGTGGATGGCACGCCGGCCCGGCTCGATTTCAAGTTCGTGGCTGTCGCCGTGATGAAGAACGGCAAAGTGGCGCGATGGACGGAGTATTTCGACACCAAGCCGCTCAAGCCCCGCGAACGCAGCCGGATCTATCCGATCACCCGTCGCTCGCCCTATTGGGAAGGCAGCGTGGAAGCCGGCGTCTCGGAGTTCATGATCTACAACCATGTCTATTTTCCGCTGGTCTATCACCATTCGCCGGCCGAGGAATATGCGGCCCTGACCGAGCGCGTCACGCTCTGGGACGTCGGCTGCGAACGGCAGACCGAGATCGCCGGTCCCGATGCCGTCGCCTTCGCGAACTTCCTGACCACGCGCAATCTCGCCAAGCTCAAGCCCGGCGATTGCCGCTACACGGTCGCCTGCGACCCCGACGGGCAGATCATCTGCGATCCCGTGCTGCTGCATCCGAAGAAGGATCTGATCTGGCTTTCCCATGGCGACGCCGATCTGACGCTGTGGGCGCGCGGCATCGCGCTCCAGGGTCGCTATCGGGTCGAGCTGCGCGAGCCGGACGTGGCGCCGCTCCAGATCCAGGGACCCCATGCGATCGAGGTCCTGCGTCCCCTCGTCGAAACGCCGATCGAGCAGATCGGATTCTATAAATGCGCGACGACCCGCGTCGCCGGCATCGAGGCGGTGGTCTCGCGCACCGGATGGAGCGGCGGGCCGGGCTATGAGGTGTTCCCGCTCTCGAGCGCGCGGGCCATGGATCTCTGGCATGCCATCCGCGAGGCCGGGCGGCCCTATGAGATGATGGTGGTCGGTCCCATCGTGGACCGCGCGGTCGAGAAGGGCGTGACCGACACCGCCTATCACAGCAACTCCGGCATGAACCCCTATGAGGCGGGACATGGCCGGCTGGTCGATCTCGACAAAGGCGATTTCGTCGGGCGCGAGGCGCTCGCCCGGGTCGCCGCGGAGGGTCCGAAGCGCAAGACGGTCGGGCTCTTCATCGAGGGCGACCTGCCGCGACTCGAATGGTACTGGCCGCTGGAGGACGAACGGGGCCGCCCCGGCGAGGTGCGCTGGGCGGTCCATTCCTGGGCCCTCGACCGCAGCATCGGCATCGCCCTGGTCGATGCTTCCCTGGCGGTCGGGGACGCGGTCAGGGTGCATCACCCGTTAGGCAGCCCGCGCGCGATCGTCACCGATCTCCCGTTCGTGTGAGATTCGTGGGGCGAAGAAGGTAAATTTCCCTGACGCGGTCTTTTTCGAGGCCTCTAACCCCGAGTCGAGAAAGCCCCGGCCCTTAATGGGGTTGCCGGCCGATCTTGCCAGTCCGCATAAGGGCCGCCAGAGCCGGTTATTGTTGGTTGATTGTCCAGTCCAGTGAACCTGATAGCATTCCAGGCAGTTGGGGAGATTTGCTGGAATGCCAAAGCTTGGACTGGAGCCTATCCGCCGCCGTCAGCTGATTGAAGCGACGATCGCGTCAATTCACGAGGACGGCCTTGCCGACACCACGGTGTCGCGCATCAGTGCTAGAGCCGGCATGTCGCCCGGCATCGTGCATCATTATTTCGTCAATAAGGACGATCTGCTGGAGGCCACGCTGCGCACGCTGGGGGGCCAGGTGCGCGAGGTCACCCGGCTCCGTCTGGGCGAGGCCACCAATCCCCGCGACAGGCTGCGGGCGATCATCGGCTCCTGGCTGGCGCCCGAGCAGTTGACGCCGGCCGCCGTCGCCGCGTGGCTGTCTTTCTGGGCCCAGGGCCGCAAGCAGCCGCGCCTCGCCCGCGTGCAGCGCGCGATCGTCTGCCGGCTCGATTCCAGCCTGCGTCACGAACTGAAGCAGCTCTTGCCGACGATCGACGCGGTGCGGGTGGCCGAAGGCCTCAGCACGTTGCTCGAGGGGCTGTGGCTCCGCGCGGCGCTGTCGCCCTATGGCCTCGAGACCGAGCGCGCCATGCTGATCGCGATCGACTATCTCGAACTGCAGCTGAACAAGCGGCGGGAACCGCTGCCGGCCTGAACTAGAGCCTGCCCAGATAATAATCTTCGAGCGCCTGCTGGATCTCTTCGCGCGTGTTCATGACGAAGGGTCCGTGACGCACCACCGGCTCGCCGATCGGTGCCGCCGCCAGCAACATCGCCGATGCGCCTTTCGCGCCGGCCGTCATCGCCAGCGCCTCTCCTTCCGATCCCATCACCGCCAATGAGCCCGTCGGCACCGTGACCTCGCCGATCGCGACCTCGCCCTCGAAGACGAACAGCAAAAGTGTGTGGCCTGTGGTGACCGGCACCTCGAGCGCCGCCTTCGGCGCCAAGCGCAGATCGGCATAGAGCGGATCGACCGAGATGCCCTCGACCGGCCCGCGGCGGTTGCCGAGCGTCCCGGCGATCACCTTGGCCGTGACGCCGGGGGCCGGCGTCGAGAGCGCCAACTGGTCGGCTTCGAACTCCTGATAGCGCGGCGCGCGCATCTTGAGGGCCGCCGGCAGGTTGACCCAGAGCTGGAAGCCCTGCATCAGCCCCTCGGTCTGCTCGGGCATCTCGGAATGGATGATGCCGCGCCCGGCCGTCATCCATTGCACGCCGCCCGGCCCCAGCACGCCTTCATGGCCGTGATTGTCCTTGTGGCGCATGCGGCCCGCCAGCATGTAGGTCACGGTCTCGAAACCGCGATGCGGGTGATCGGGGAAGCCGCTGATATAGGCGTCCGGATCGTCCGAACCGAACTGGTCGAACAGCAGGAACGGATCGATCTGCCCCAGCCGCGGCGTCCCGATGACGCGGCTGATCCTGACGCCGGCCCCATCGGTCGTCGGCACGCAAGGAAACAGCGCCGCCACCTGCCGATGGATCGTCGTTGCCTCGCGCTTCCCGTCTGTCTTGGCTGTGGGTTTGGAGGTCGATGTCGCCATGCCCGTTCTCCTTCGCCGCCGA
Source organism: uncultured Alphaproteobacteria bacterium (assembly GCA_963696655.1). GTDB lineage: Bacteria > Pseudomonadota > Alphaproteobacteria > Dongiales > Dongiaceae > Hypericibacter. The sequence continues at coordinate 17,152 of CAVOLB010000118.1, read as the reverse complement.
TATCGGACGGGACGGGCATCGGGTCAAGGCACTCGAGGGTAACCGGCGCCGCGTCCCTCAGCCCGGACGGCGCCTGGCGCCGACGATGCCCTTCTCGGTCACGACCTGGCGCATCTTGATGTCATGCGGCTGCGGATGGATGGTTTCGAGCCGGCCCATCTCGAAGCCGATCCCGATGGCCGCGTGCCCCGCGCCCAGCTTCGCCAAGGTGCGGTCGAAATAGCCGCCGCCATAGCCCAGCCGATAGAAGTCGGGGGTGAAGCCCACCACCGGCGCCAGCAGCAGGCGCGGCACGACTTCTTCCTTCGCCGCGGGGATCGGGATGTTCCAGACGCCGAGCTCCATCTTGCTGTCGGGACGCCAGCGGCGGAAGGCCAGCGGCGTCTTCGGCTCGACCACGACCGGCAGCGCGAGCGTGAAACCCTCGCCGTCGAGCGCCCGCATCATGGGCCGCAGATCCGGCTCGCCGCGGAAAGGCCAGTAAAAGCTGATCGGCCCCTCGCTCTCGCGCAGGATCGGCTCCAGCGTCTCGATGATCGCGCGCGTCCAGCGCGCACGGATCTCCTGCACCGTCGCCACCCGCGCCGCGATCAGCCGTTCGCGCTCGAGCTTGCGCCAGGGCCGCACCTCGTCCCAACTCATCTTGGTCTGGTTCATGCGCGCATCGCCTCCAGCCGGTCGAGGGCCGCGTCCGCCTCCGCCATCATGTCGGCGATCACCTGCGCCGCGGACCGTGCCCTGGTGATCCGCCCCGCCCCTTCGCCGGCGAAGGGCGGCATCTTCTCCAGATCGCCGGTGGTGCTGCGCAAGGGCGAATGGGTGCTGAATTTGAGGATCGGATCGCCCGCATCCTCGCCGATCGGCTCGCGCGGCAGCTTGTCCGGGTGATGGCCCCAGAGCTTATGGCCGACCGCCTCGGTCAGACTGTTGCGCAAGACCCGCACCGGCGAATTGGGTGGCCAGTTGATCGCGAAGAGGTCGGTATGGACCGTGTCGCCGCTCCTGGCATCGAGGATGCGCCGCTTATGGAAATCATGGGCGAAGGATTCCGGCGTGGGCAGAAAGACCGTGCCGCAATGCACGCCATCCGCACCGAGCGCCATCGCGGCCAGCATATCGGCGCCGGCGACAATGCCACCCGACGCCGCGATCGGGACTTTCACCGCCGCCGCCACCTCGGGCAACAGCACCGAGAGCGGCAGCTTCCCATGCACATGGCCGCCGGCCTCCACGCCCTGCACGATGATCACGTCGGCGCCCGCCCGTTCCGCCTCGATCGCGGCGGCGACGCTGCCGACCTGATGGAGCACCAGGCAGTCCGCCTCGCGGGCGCGCGCGACGATGCCGGGCATCACGTTCCAGTGGAAGCACATCGCCGGCACCTTGGCGGCAAAACAGACCTCGAGCTGGTCGTCGAGCAGCTTCGGATCGGTCGCGAAGGGAATGACATTGACGCCGAAGGGCCGGCCGGTCCGGGCCCGAACCGCGGCGATCTCGCGGGCGATGAGCGCCGGCGGCTCCCGCACCATGCCCAGCAGGCCGAAGCCGCCAGCCTCGGAAACGGCGGCCGCGAGCTCCGATCGCGCGGGCCCGCCCATGCCGGCCGAGATGATGGGAAAGCGGCAGCCGAGCTTCTCGGTCAGCCGGGTCCTGAAGCCATGCCCCCGGTCCTGCGATTTGGAGTCTTGCACCATGCCTTGCTCCCGTTTGGTCCTCCGGAAGATTGGACGACCATCCAGGCCGGCAAGTCTGGTGCATAACCCGGGCGGCGCAGCCCTGCAAAAAGCGGAAGGCTCCGTTGCGGGAAGCGGACGGAACCGTCTTCTCGAACCGGTCTTCAGCGCTGGCTCGTGGCCCAGTTCGGGTTGATATAGACCGGCGCTTCCGAGCGCGGCAGCGGTGCATTGCCGAGAATCATGTCGGCGGCCTTCTCCGCGAGCATGATGACCGGCGCGTTCAGATTGCCGCTGACGACCGTGGGCATGATCGAGGCATCGACCACGCGCAGGCCTTCCATGCCGTGAACCCTCAGCTCCGGATCGACCACCGCCATGCTGTCGGTGCCCATCTTGCAGGAGCAGGAGGGGTGATAGGCGCTCTCGGCCTTGGCGCGGATGAAGGCGTCGATCTCGGCATCGGTCTTGACGTTGGGACCCGGCGCCAGCTCGGCGCCGCGGACGGCGTCGAAGGCCTTCTGCGCGAAGAGCTCGCGCGTCAGGCGGATGCCGGCGCGCATCTCCTGCCGGTCCTGCTCGGTCGACATGTAGTTGAACTGGATCCGCACCTTGTCGCGCGGATTGGCCGAGCGGAGTTTCACCCAGCCGCGGCTCGTCGAGCGCATCGGTCCCATATGGGCCTGGAAGCCGTGACCCGCCTGGGTCTGGCTGCCGTCATAGGAGATCGCCATCGGGAAGAAGTGATATTGCAGATCGGGATGCTCGACGCCGGCGCGGCTGCGGATGAAGCCGCCCGCCTCGAAATGATTGCTCGCCCCCCAGCCGGTGCCGAACAGCGCCCATTCGATGCCGGTGCGCAGCTTGCCCAGCGCGTTGTAGCGGCCATAGAGCGTGATGGGCTGGGTCGCCTCCATCTGCACATAGGTCTCGATATGGTCCTGCAGATTCTGGCCGACGCCCGGCAGATGCTGCACCACCGGGATGTCGAACGACTTGAGCTGCTCGGCATCGCCGATGCCCGACAGCATCAGGATCTGCGGCGAGTTGATGGTGCCGCCGCTGACGATGACCTCGCGCTCGGCCCGCGCGCGATGGACCTGCCCGCCCATTTCATACTCGACACCGACGGCGCGCTTGCCCTCGAACAGGATGCGCGAGGTGAGCGCGCGGGTAAGGACCGTGACGTTGGGCCGCTTCATCGCCGGATGGAGATAGGCACGGCCCGCGCTCCAGCGCCGGCCCTTGCGGGTCGTCATCTCATAGGGCCCGAGGCCCTCCTGCTGATAGCCGTTCACATCCTGCGTGACCGGATAGCCCGCCTGCTTCGCGGCCTCGAGCCAAGCCTTGAGCAGCGGCGGAAAGGTAACCTGCGAGGAGACCCAGAGCGGGCCGTCATTGCCGTGATACTCGTCGCCGCCTTTGACGCGATGCTCGGCGCGCTTGAAGTAGGGCAGCACTTCCGAATAGGACCAGCCGCGATTGCCGCCCTGGGCCCAGCGGTCATAGTCGCGCGCATGGCCGCGGATATAGACCATGCCGTTGATCGACGAGGAGCCGCCCAGCACCCGGCCGCGCGGGCAGAGCATGACGCGGTTGTTCATGCCGGGCTCGGGCTCGGTCTGGTAATACCAATTGATCTTGTCGTCGGCCAGCGGATAGGCGAAGGCCGCCGGCATATGGATCTTCCAGTTCCACCAGCTGTCCGGCGGTCCCGCTTCCAGAACCAGGACGCGGTTCTCGGGCCGGGCCGAGATCCGGTTGGCCAGCACGGAGCCGGCCGAGCCGGAACCGATGATGATGTAGTCGAACGCCTGGTCCGCCATCCGCAAGAACCTCCCCCGCTGGGCTTCTTCCTTACCGTCCGGGCCCATCGCCCGTCCAGGGTGCCTTGGGGACCAGCCAAGCCTCCGAAGCTCCTGGAGGCTGGCCTTCGCGCGGCGGATTAGGGGCTGGAAACGTCAATTTGCGGGAGGCTCCCTCTAGGCAGACCGGCGCCTCGCGGGGCAGGCTTGCCGGCAGCGCGACCCGCCCTCGAACCCCGCAAAGGAGCCTCGCATCATGATGATGGACTGGACCGCCTATCAGCAGCAGCTCAGGGCCAATGTCGGCGAGATCGCGAAGCTCAGCCCCGAGACCCTCCGCGGCTATGCGGGGTTGAGCGGCGCCGGCCAGAAGACCGGCCATCTCGATGCCAAGACCCGCGAGCTGATCGCGCTCGGCGTCGCCATCTCGCTGCGCTGCGACGGCTGCATCGTCACCCACACCGACGCCGCCATCAAGAACGGCGCCACCCAGGAAGAGATCGCCGAGGCGCTCGGCGTCGCGATCGCGATCAATGCCGGCGCGGCGCTGGTCTATTCGGCGCGGGTGATGGACGCCTATGCGGCGTTGAAGCCGGCGGGGTGATGTCGCGACAGTCGCCTCAAATCCGGGAGCCGGTCAGCCATAGGGGTGGTAAATATCCCAATAGCTCCAGGCGGACCAATTGACGATCGCATAGCCGGTAAAGGCCAGGCCACCCAGGACGAGGACGACGATCAGGCTTAAGCGAGCCGCCTGCTTGATGGCGAGCAGCGCTTGCGCGCGCTCCCGCCGTTTGGCCAACTGCTTCAGCAGGCGCATTCCTCGCAGGGCGGAAGCGGGATCGTAGGGATTGGAATTCTTCTCTGTCGATGGGCCGCCGACCGCCGGCAACGAGATCCTCTCGATGACCCCGAATCGATGCTGCAGCCTCAAGCACACCGCCGTCGCATCCAAATGGCGGGGGCTGAGGAGGATCGCCACGAAAAGCGCCTGACGCTTCAGCGCCTCATGGAGGCGATCGATTGTTTCTTCGATCGAACCATCCGGCGCATCGAGAACGATCTGCTTCAGTCGCATCTCGTCGGCTTTTGTCAGCTCGCTCCCGACTCTCTTCGGACCCCGCGAAGCAGCCATAACGACCGTCCGATAGAGGGCGATGCTGGTATGGGGTCCACCTCCAACCGGGAAGCCCTGCCACCATTGCCCAAAGTCCGGGGCCGGCGCATCAAGAGAAGCCGATAGACCATCGCGTTCGTGAACATCGCGCAAGATTGCACGCTGTATCGTCATATCCAATCTTGGCTGAAGTGAACGACCCTGAGCGGATTGAGACGTCGAACCGGGCTCGGACAGGATGACGTCTTGACGCTCCAACTCGTGCAAGATCGTCTCATCATACGCTTGGCCGACACCCTCGATCAGCGGCAGCAAGGTAATTTCGCACCGGGCCTCCGGGCTGCGGAGTCGCAGTATCGCTGCCCGGACGCCCTCAGGACCGTTCTCGATGAACTGCATGATCTGGATCCCCCGCTCGCCGCACCGCCTGTGGTGTCATATGGGCAGGCGAGGGTTTCCGATCAATAGTTCAGTCGCAGATTGCAGAAGTGTTTGCAATCTTTGCGAGAGCGGCAGGACAACCGAAAAACCCATCGAAAAGAGATATTTCTCAAGTCCGTGCCGCGCCCGCTGAGGCAGACGCTCAGGGATAGCAGTGGCTCTTCAGGATATTCCCGTCCTGCCGGGAGAAGACCTCGACGCAGAGGGGCGCGGACTCCGGCGATGCTGTTCTCAATGAACTGCATGCGGGCACCGGCGTCCTGATTTTCTAAGCATCCGCCGATGCCAGATAGACGTCGAGCTTCGTCAATGCTGCCGCCTTCTCCGCTTCCGTCATGAAGGAGCCGAGAAAGCTGTTGCGCGCGAGCGTCGCCAGCTCCGCGCGCGTCAAATCCAGCGCCTGCTGGATCGCGCGGTAGTTGTCGCCGAGATAGCCGCCGAAATAGGCGGGGTCGTCGGAATTGATCGTCGCCCGCAGGCCCGCCTGCAGCATGCGGCGCAGCGGATGGTCTTCGAGCCGTTCGACCACTTTGAGTTTCAGATTGGAAAGCGGACAAACCGTGAGGGTCATCTGCTCGCGCCGGAGCCGCTCGACCAGCGCCGTATCCTCCAGCGACCGGTTGCCGTGATCGAGGCGGTCGATCTCCAGCCGGTCGAGGGCCTCCAGAACATAGCCCGGCGGCCCCTCCTCGCCCGCATGGGCCACCTTGAGGAATCCCAGCGCGCCCGCCTTGCGAAAAAGCCGCTCGAACTTCGAGGGCGGATGGCCCAGCTCGGAAGAATCGAGCCCGACGCCGGCGATATGCTCGCGCCAGGGCAGCGCCGCCTCCAGTGCCTGGAAACCCTCTTCTTCCGAGAGATGGCGCAGGAAGCAGAGGATCAGCCGATGGCCGAGCCCGAGCCTGCGCCCGCCGTCATCGAGCGCCCTGGTGATGCCGCGCATGACGACATCCATCGGCACGCCGCGCGCGGTGTGGCCCTGGGGATCGAAGAAGATCTCCACATGGATCGCCCCGTCCTGCGCCACGCGTTCCAGATAGGCCGCGGTCAGGTCGTGGAAATCCTGCTCGGTCCGCAGGACCGACATGCCGCGATAATAGAGATCGAGGAAATCCTGGAGCTGCGTGAAGGCGTAGGCTTGGCGTGCCGCCGCCGCATCGGCATAGGGAAGTTCGACCCGGTTGCGGCGGGCCAGCGCCACCATCAGCTCCGGCTCGAGACTGCCCTCGAGATGCATATGGAGCTCGGCCTTCGGCAGGCCGGCGATGAAGCCTTCCATGTCGGTCATTCGGCACTCTCCCGCTGACCAGCCTAGTACCTCCGCACGGAGGATTTGACGGGTTGGTGGTGGCTGGGATTTAGGGGCGGCAAGGCTTCGGGGTTGAGCAGTACTTGGATGCTGCGAGCGACGCCTGGCTTTCGCCGGATGAGGCCGGCACGCTCGAGAGTAAGCACCATCTGATGGACCGAGGGCGGGGTGACGCGGAAGTGGCGTTGCATCTCGGCTTCGGCCGGCGGTCGGCCCATGACCAGGGTATAGGCGTGGATGAAGGCCAGATATTGCCCCTGCTTTGGGGTGAAGCTGGGTCTGGAAGAGGGGAGACAAGCATCCGGCATCTGATTCATCTGTTGTGCCCTCACCATCCAGGGGGCCGTGATGAATGTACGTTACCGGGTCGAGCTGAGCCAGGCCGAGCGCGAGCAGCTGACGGGGCTGCTGAGCGGGGGCAAGCACGCCGCGCGCAAGCTGAAGCGGGCCCAGATCCTGCTGGCTGCCGCCGCTGGGGCCAGTGACGAGGAGATTGCAATCAACGTTAGCGTCGGCGGGTCGACGGTGTACCGGACCAAGCGGCGCTTCGTGGAAGGCAACCTGGAAGCCGCTCTGAGCGAAGAGCCGCGCCCCGGGGCGGCGCGCAAGCTCTCGGGCAAGGAAGAGGCTCTCCTGGTGGCAACCGCCTGCGCCACGCCGCCCGAGGGCCGGGCACGCTGGACCCTGGAACTGCTGGCGGGCGCAATGGTCAAGCTGACCGCCCATGCGGGCTTGTCGCGCGAGACGGTGCGCCGTCGCCTGGTGGAGAACGATCTCAAGCCCTGGCGCAAGGACATGTGGTGCATTCCCCGGGTCGATGGCACCTACGTCGCCCGCATGGAGGACGTGCTCGACCTCTACGGGGAGGCCCCCGACCCGAAGCGCCCGGTGGTGTGCTTCGACGAGAGCCCGACCCAGCTCATCGGGGAGGTCCGCCAGCCGATCCCGGCCAAGCCGGGGCAGCTCGAGCGCTACGACTGCGAGTATCGGCGCAACGGCACGGTCAATCTGTTCGTCTTTCTCGACGTCCACCGGCCCTGGCGCAGGGTCAAGGTCACCGACCAGCGGGCGGCACGCGACTTCGCCGAATGCATGCGCGAACTCGTCGATATCGACTATCCCCAGGCCGAGCAGGTCCGGGTCGTTCTGGATAACCTCTCAATCCACTCCCCCGGCGCCCTCTACGACACCTTCCCCGCCCCCGAAGCCCGCCGGATCTTGCGCCGCCTGGAGTTCCACTACACCCCCAAGCACGCCAGCTGGCTCAACATGGTCGAGATTGAGATCGGCGTGCTGCGCACCCAGTGCCTCGACCGGCGCATCGCTGACCGCGAATATCTGGTCTCCGAGGTCGCCGCCTGGGAGCAACAGCGAAACGCCAAGGGCGCTCGCATCAAGTGGATGTTCACCACCGAGCGGGCGCGCACCAAATTGCTCCGCGCTTACCCAGATCCCGCCAAAGAGTCATAATCCCTGTGCGGAGGTACTAGCAAGGAAAAACGGGACTCGAAAGCCGAGGCCGCCCGGACCGGTTTCCGGCATCAAGACCGATCCACGACCATAACGAGCAACGGCGGGGGCTCAGACCTTGTGGCCCAGTTCCGAGCGCGGATCGAGGGTGGCGGCGACCGAGGAGGTGGTGGTGACCGGCACGAAGGTCGCCTGATCGCGGCTCGGCAGTGCCGCGCGGCGCGTCATGCGCCAATGGGTGAAGAGCGCCAGCGCCCCCGTCATCAGCGCCATATAGGCGAACAGCGACTGCGGCCCGAAATGCCCCATCAGCACCGACGCGATCAGCGGGCCGGCGGTGGCGCCGATCGCCCAAGCGAGCAGCAACCCGCTCGAGGCCGCCACCATGCGCTCCTTCGAGACATAGTCGAAGGCGTGCGCGATCGCGAGCGGATAGATCACCGCCATGCCGCCGCCGAAGAGCAGCGGCAGGCCGATCACGAGCCAGTCGTGCAGATGGCCTTCGAGCCCGGCGATGCTGAAGGAATAATTCACCACGAAGAGCAGCGTCGTGGCGATGAGCACCACCAGCAGGACGGTGCGCCGGTCGAACTTGTCGGAAGCGCGCCCGATCGGCCATTGGAAGATCAGCCCGCCGACCACGGCCATGCCCATGAAGAGCGAGACCTGGAACACGGAGAGATGCGCGGCCTGGGCGTAGATCACGCCCATGCCATAGAAGCTGCCGGACAGGATGCCCGCCCCGGCGCAGCCGACCACGCCCAGGGGCGAGATGCGATAAAGCTCGGCCAACTTCAGCGGTGCCACGCCGCGCAAATCGGGGCCCTGAACGTGGGTCAGCACCACCGGAACCAGCGAGATCGAGAGCAGCAGCGCCGCGACGCAATAGAGGGTGAGCGCGTGCACGTCGCTCAGATTGACCAGGAACTGCCCCACGCTCGAGGCGGCGTAGGAGGTCACCATGTAGAGCGAGAGGATCTGGCCGCGCGTCGTATTGCTGGAGCGCTCGTTGAGCCAGCTCTCGATCACGGCGAAGAGGCCTGCCATGCAGAAGCCGTTGAGGCCGCGCAGGATCGCCCAGGCATAGGGCTGGAACCAGAGCGCATAGAGCAGGGTCACGGCACAGACCAGGGCCGCGAAGGCGGCGAAGGCCCGGATATGGCCGACCCGCCCGATCAGATCGCGGCCCCACAGGCTGCCGGCCACGAAGCCCGCATAGTAGCAGGACATGACGAGGCCGGAGGTCTCCGCCGGCACCCCCTCGACGCCCAGCCGGATCGGCAGCAGGATGAACATCAAGCCGTTGCCAACGATCATGATGGCCGCCCCGAACAGGAGCGAGAAGACGGAGCGCACGGCGGTGAACATGAGGGGAGGACCGGACTTGGGCTGGAATTACGGGGTGGCGTCAGAATGACCGAGGAGTTCGCTCTTCACCAGCAACTCGCGGCCGACACGGTGCCGATTGCGGACTGGCCCCTGTCGTCGCTGCGGCTGATGCGCGCCGAGCGACGCTGGCCCTGGCTCATCCTGGTGCCGCGCCGGGCGGGCAAGCGCGAGATCGCCGATCTGGACGCGGCCGACCGGGCGCTGCTGATCGAGGAGATCGCCGACGCGACCCGGCTGCTGCAGGCCCTCTTCGGTCCCGACAAGGTCAATGTGGCGGCCATCGGCAATATGGTGGCCCAGCTTCATGTCCATGTGGTGGCGCGATTCCATGACGATCCGGTCTGGCCGAAGCCCATCTGGGGCCAGCTCCCGGCGGAGCCGTATGAAGCGGCAGCGCTCGAAACCCGCCTCGCCCAATTGCGCCACGCCCTGGCGACCGGACGACACAGGGGGTGAGGCCCCTTTATTGTCTCCTCCCCGCCTGCCTCCCTTGTCATGCCCGGACTTGATCCGGGCATCCAGTGCCTCAGCCCCTGGTTCGCCGGGTCAAGCCCGGCGATGACAGCCGAGGGTGACATCACAGCGCCGGCAGCAGGCGACGCACCGTCATGGCCGCCGCCGCTCCCGCGGCCGGCAGGAAGGCCATGAAATCGATATGGCTGGCAGCACCCGCGAGGTCGCTGAGGGCTCGGACCACGACGCAGGGGACCCCATGGCGCTCGGCGATCTGGGCGGCGGCCGCCCCCTCCATCTCGACCGCGAGCGCACCCGGGAACCGCCGGCGCAGCGCCAGCCGGGCGGGGGCGGCATTCACGAACTGATCGCCGCTGAGAATGGTGCCGAAGCGGATCTTGGGCCGGCGCTCGCGCCCGCCCGTGGCGGCGGCCGGCATCGGCGGCAGATGGAGCCCCTTCAGCGCCGCCCGCAGCCGCGTGCTCAGCTCGGGCGGCAGGCTGTAATAAGGGTCGTGACGGCGCTCGCCCATCGGCATGGAGCCCGCCCGGTAATTGACCAGGCCGCGGCGGGTCAAGGCGCCGTAATCCTGCTGGGCGAGGCGGTCGGCCACCACGATATCGCCGATGCCGAGCCTGATATCGAGCCCGCCCGCGACGCCGGAAACCACGAGGGCCCGGCAGGCGAAGCGGTCGAGCAGCAGGCTCGACACCTGGGCCGCGCTGACCTTGCCGATGCCCGAGAGCGCCAGGACGACGTCATGGCCGTCGAGCCGGCCGGCGATGAAACGCCCGCCCGCCCGGTCCTCGCTGCGCGCCCGCTGAAGCCCCTTCTCGAGCAGCGCCAGCTCATCCTCCATCGGCGTCAGAATGCCGATCGGTCGGGCTCCGGCCATCGCGCTCTCGTCCCCCTGCTCGCGCCTGTCGAGAGAGTTATAGTCGGCAGCCGGGGGACCGACCACCCCCGCCGCCGCTTCCCTGCCCGGGGCTCGACCCTTTTCGGGCTGTTCCCTCCCGGCTATCGGGTCCCTATCGTGGGACTTGAGACGCCGCACGGCCTTCGCGGCGGCGCCCTCGACCGATCCTTCCCTCCGTCCCGGCTCCTTCCCGCCATGCCCGCGCCTGTCATCCTATGGTTTCGCCAGGATCTGCGGCTGGAGGACAATCCGGCGCTGACGGCGGCTGCGGCCGAAGGGCCGCTGGTTGCGCTCTACATCCTCGACGAGACCCGCGGCGTGCGGCCCTGGGGCGGCGCCTCGCGCTGGTGGCTGGCCGAAAGCCTCCGGTCGCTGGAGAGAGATCTGCGCCGCAAGGCGGTGCCGCTGATCCTGCGCCGCGGGCCGGCGGCGAAGGTGCTGGCCGAGGTGATCGCCGAGACCAGGGCGAAGTCGGTTCACTGGAACCGCAACTACGAGCCCTATGCGGTCCGGCGCGACAAGGCGATCAAATCCGATCTCGCCCGACGCGGGATCGAGGCCACCAGCCATAACGCGGCGCTGCTGTTCGAGCCCTGGACGGTGAAGACGCAAGCGGGCGAGCCTTTCAAGGTCTTCACGCCCTTCTGGCGCTCGCTCCAGACCCTGCCCGAGCCGCCGCGACCGGTGCCGGCGCCGCGCAAGCTGGAGAAGGCCTATAAGCAGCCGCGCTCCGACAAGCTTACCGACTGGGCGCTCAAGCCGGCGAAGCCCGATTGCGCTGTTGGTTTCGCCGCTGCCTGGCGCCCCGGCGAGAGCGGCGCGCGGCTGCGTCTCGAGGAATTCCTCGCCGGCCATCTGGCGCATTATCACGAGAAGCGCGACCGTCCCGATCTCGCGGCGACGGCGCGGCTCTCGCCCCATCTCCATTGGGGCGAGATCGGACCGCGCCAGGTCTGGCATGCGGTGAAGGCGCTCGAGATTGCGTCCGGCGATCTCGTGCCGGGCCGGGCGGCCGAGGCTTTCCTGCGCGAGCTCGGCTGGCGCGAGTTCTCGCATCACCTGCTGTTCCATTGGCCGAAGCTTTGGAGCGAAGCATGGCGGCCGGCATATCGCCGCTTCCCCTGGCGCCTTGACCCACCCGGCTTCGTCGCCTGGCAAGAAGGCCGGACCGGCTATCCCATCGTCGATGCCGGCATGCGCGAGCTCTGGGCTACGGGCTGGATGCATAACCGGGCGCGCATGATCGCTGCCTCGTTCCTGGTCAAGCATCTGCTGATCTCGTGGCAGGTCGGCGAATCCCACTTCTGGGACACCCTGGTCGATGCCGATCTCGCGCAGAACGCGGCCAGCTGGCAATGGGTGGCAGGCTCGGGCGCCGACGCCTGGCCCTATTTCCGCATCTTCAATCCCGTGCTCCAGGGCGAAAAGTTCGATCCCGACGGCGCCTATGTCCGGCGCTGGATTCCGGAGCTGGCGGAGGTGCCGGCCGAGTTCCTGCACCAGCCCTGGACGGCGGCGCCGACTTTGCTGGCCGCCGCGGGCGTGGTGCTGGGCCACGACTATCCCGAACCGATCGTCGACCACGCCGCGGCGAGAACGCGAGCGCTGGCGGCGTTCGAGAAGCTGAAGAACCCACTTTTTTCCTCTCCGCCCGCGAAGCGGGGGGAGAGATGCTATGGGGCGGGCGGCGAGGTGATGCACCATTGGTGCTGCAAAGCCAACCGATGGAGCGCGTCCCATGCCAAGATTAAATGACCTGAGCCGATCCCTCACCGCCCTGAACCAGGATAGCACGCTGATTGCGGTTATCGAGATGGGGCTGAAGAGCTGGTTGGTGGGGGCGATTCTGCCTGGTGTTGATCGTCAGCCGCTGAAGAAGCTCGATCCGGATGAGGAATCGTTGCTGGAGCTGTTGCATCGTTGGCGCGAAGAGGCTGCCCGGGCCGGGCGTCCTGTCGCTCGCCTGTGCGTGGCTTATGAAGCGGGCCGGGACGGGTTCTGGCTGGCGCGGTGGCTGGGGATGCGCGGCATCGAGGCTTATGTGATCCATCCGACCAGCATCCCGGTGTCGCGCGAGCATCGGCGGGCGAAGACCGACCGTCTGGATGTCGGCCTGCTGCTGCGCGCCTTTCTGGGGTGGCTGCGCGGGGAGGCGAAGCATTGCAGCATGGCGGCGGTTCCGACGCTGGCCGAGGAAGACGCCAAGCGGCCGAGCCGGGAGCATGAGACCCTGGTGGGCGAGCGCACGCGCATCGTCAACCGGATGAAGAGCACGCTGATCCGCTTTGGGGTTCGGAACTTCAAGCCGACGCTGCGCAAGGCGGCGGCGAAGCTCGAGGCGTTGCGCACGCCTGAAGGCGTGGCGTTGCCGCCCCACACGCGGACCGAGCTGGGCCACGACATGGCCCGCCTGCAGCTCCTGAAGGAGCAGATCAAGGCGATCGAGGCGGCCCGGCTCGAGCGGCTCGAACGGACCCCCGACGAAGGGCCCCACGCGATGATCCGTCTGCTGGCCCGGGTGATTGGGGTCGGGGTCGAGACGGCGGACATGCTCGTGACCGAGGTGCTTCAGCGCAATTTGCGCGATCGCCGCGCTGTGGCGCGCTATGCCGGCCTCACCGGCTCGCCCGACGAGAGTGGTTCCAAGCGGCGAGAGAAGGGATTGGCCAGGGCCGGGAATGCCCGGGTCCGGCGCGCCATGATCCAGCTGGCCTGGCGCTGGCTGATGTTCCAAAAGGATAGTGGCTTGGCGCAGTGGTATCGGGCCCGAACCGCCGACGCACGCGGCGATACGCGCAAGACCCTGATCGTGGCGCTGGCGCGCAAGCTGCTGATCGAGTTGTGGCGCCTGGCCACGACCGGGCAGTTCCCGGCCGGCCTGGCCCTGCACCCGGCCCCATGATCGCGCACACGCTCACATTCCTTCGGATTGCCGTCGCGGGCAGATCCCTACCCGGACGGGCCTCGCGATCCGAGATGGCGATGACCCGCCGCATCCCATGGCTGTCATGCCGAGGGAGAGAATGGGCTCGCCACCTCGGAGCCTTCCCGCCGATGCGCATGACTGCATCATGGTTCGGGTCTTTCCAGACCCACCGAATACAAGGTTGTGACGCGAAGCCTCGCGTCCGGGCACCGGCTCCCCTCGGATCGCTAACCATGGAGACCCAGATGGCCTTGACAGGAAAAGTCCCATACAAGGGACGCGCAGGCTTGGTCGGAGCGAAGCGCAGGCTTACCCGGAGCTGGGAGAGGTGGGTCGCTTTCTTCCGGCAACACCCTCTCCCAGCTCCGGCTAAGGCTCGACTTCGTCTCGCCTAAGCCTGCGCATCCCTCCCCCTCATGAATGAGGGGGAGGATGAAAGTGGGGCATTCCCCCACTTGTCCCCCGCGTCATATCGCTGTCACGAACCGGTCACGCGGGAGTCCTGGCCTTCTGTCTATGGTCGCGCCAGATTTCAGCGCCGTCATGTTTCATCACCCGACGGCGCGCTCACCTCTGGAGAGAGAGGCCTAATGACGTCGATCGATCGCTATCCCCCCGATGACCATCGCCGATGCCGACGATATCGGCTCCAACCCCACCGACAACTCGCCGCTGATCGAGATCGCGGCGCGCCGTTACAGCCGCCGCGCCGCACTCCGGGGCCTGGGCCTCACCGGCGCCGCCGGCCTCTTCACCGGCCTCCTGGGATCGCGCTCCGCCAAGGCCGCCGGCAATCCCTCGACCCTCACCTTCGAGGAGATCGAGCAGGGCATCGATGACGGGCTACGGCTCGCCAAGGGCTATCGCGCGGACGTGCTGATCCGCTGGGGCGACAAGATTAACCCGAACGCGCCCGCCTTCGAAGCCGGCAAGTCGACCGCCGCCGGCCAGGCGCTGCAGTTCGGCTACAACAACGATTTCATCGGCTTCATCTCGTTGCCGGTGGGCTCGAACGCGTCGGATCATGGGCTGCTTTGCGTCAACCACGAATACACCAACATTGAGCTGATGTTCCCGGGCCTCACCGAGGACGACAAGCTCGACAAGGCGACGGCCGAGCAGGTCGCCACCGAGATGGAGGCGCATGGCCTTTCGATCATCGAGATCAAGCGCACCGGCGACAAATGGCAGGTGGTCGAAGACAGTCCCTATAATCGGCGCGTGACCGCCACGACACCGATCGCGATCACCGGCCCCGCGGCCGGCAGCGACCGGCTCAAGACCTCGGCCGACACTTCAGGGATGTCCGTCAACGGCATGATCAACAACTGTTCCGGCGGCATCACGCCCTGGGGCACGGTCCTGACCTGCGAAGAAAACTTCAATAATTATTTCGGCGGCGATCCTTCCGCCGCCCCCGATGTCGCCTCCTTCAAGCGCTATGGCGTCAAGGGCGAGCCCGAATTTGCCTGGTGGAAGCACGAAGCCCGCTTCGACCTGAGCCAGGAGCCGAACGAGCCCAACCGCTTCGGCTGGGTGGTGGAGATCGATCCCTTCGATCCGAAATCGCCGCCGATGAAGCGCACTGCGCTCGGCCGCCTCAAGCACGAGGCCGCCACCAGCGTCGTCGACAAGAGCGGCCATGTGGTCGTCTATCTCGGCGACGACGAGCGCTTCGACTATCTCTACCGCTTCGTCAGCAAGGGCACCTTCAGCGCCGGCGACCGCAAGGCCAATCTCGGGCTGCTCGACGACGGCACGCTGTCGGTCGCGAAGTTCGATCCCGACGGCACGCTGCATTGGCTGCCGCTCTCCTATGGCGAGGGCCCGCTGACCGAGGCCAACGGCTTCAAGAGCCAGGGCGACGTCGTCATCGAGACCCGCCGTGCCGCGGATCTCCTCGGCGCCACGCCGATGGACCGGCCCGAGGATGTCGAGACCGATCCGGTGACGGGCCGCATCTATGTCGTCCTCACCAACAACACCAAGCGCGGCTACAACCAGATCGACGCCGCCAACCCGCGCGCCGACAACGCCGCCGGCCATATCGTCGAGCTGATCCCGGCGGGCGGCGACGGCAAGGATGCCGACCACACCGCCGCCGACTACAAGTGGGACATGTTCCTGGTGGCGGGAAACCCGCTCTGGGGCACCACGATGTATGGCAAGGGCACCAGCAAGAATGGCTGGCTCGCCTGCCCCGACAATGTCGCGTTCGATCCCAAAGGCCGGCTCTGGATCGCGACCGACCAGGGCGGCTCGCAGAAGAAGTTCGGTATCGGCGACGGCCTCTACGGCACCGATGTCTCCGGCGACGGCCGCGCCGTCACCCGCAAGCTCGTGGCCATGCCGCGCGACGCCGAGACCTGCGGCCCCTGCTTCACCCCGGACGGCAAGACACTCTTCATCGCCGTCCAGCATCCGGCCGAAGGCTCCGTCTTCGCCGAGCCCACCACGCGGTGGCCCGACTTCGATCCCAAAGTGCCGCCGCGTCCCGCCGTGATCGCCATCGTCAAAGAAGATGGCGGCGAGATCGGCAGCTGAGTTGACGTGCCTGACCTGTCTGGACTGAGACTTGGTTCCCCTGACTTCATGACACAGACGAACCTTATCTGAGCTAGTACCCCGACTACGGCCTTGAACTGGCGGGAAGACGGCGACACCGTTTTCCCGCCATTTTTTCGTTCAGATGAAAGGGTTTAGAGGGCATGCCCGGGCGAACGATCCGGAGATTGGCGCAGGCTCGAATTTGTTATATTAAAACTCGAAGAGCGATTTGGAGATGAGGCAAGGCGAATGGCTCCCGTCACCGGCATGAAGACCGTCGCCCACGATCACGAGCATTGCATCGCCGAGGCCCTGGGCGCGGCAGAGTCGCTGTGCGGCGAGCGCGGCGCTCGGCTGACCGACATCCGCCGACGGGTGCTGGAACTGGTCTGGCAGAGCCACGCGCCGGTCGGCGCCTACGAGCTCCTGGAGGCCCTGCGGGCCGATGGGCGCGGCGCGCAGCCGCCCACGGTCTATCGCGCCCTCGAGTTCCTGATCGAGCAGGGGCTGGTTCATCGGATCGAATCGCGCAACGCCTTCATCGGCTGCACCCATCCGGCCGAGATGCACAGCTACCAGTTCCTGATCTGCCGCGGCTGCGGCAGCGTGGCGGAGCTGACCGACCGCGCGATCGCGACCGCGATCGAAGCGGGCGCGCGCAAGCAGGGCTTCGCGACGCAGCGCTCGACGGTCGAGATCGAGGGCCAGTGCGCCGCCTGCCAGCAGGCGGCCTGACATTTGAAATCGTATCCCCTCCCCCCTTGAGGGGGAGGGTTAGGGAGGGGGCTGCTCGGTCTCTGATCAGGTGAAGGAACGCGAAGCGCGTTCAGCGGCGAACATCGCGTCGTCCCCCTCCCTTGCGCTCCCCCATGAAGGGGCTTGGGCATATACACGTCTTTGTCGCTTCTGCTTGATTCTTTCCTCTCCTCCCGCGAGCGGGAGGAGAGGGCAGGGGTGAGGAGGGTGGCGAAGCTTGCGGCGCTCTTTCCTGAGAGAGCCCCCTCACCCAGCGCCGGCTAAGTCTCCGCTTCGCAGGCCGGCTTTGCCGGCGATCAAAAAAACAGAAGAGAGCGGGCGTTCGCCCGCGGACTAAGCCTTCGCATCCC